>DATHRD010000005.1:0-179423 GCA_035482045.1 Thermoanaerobaculia bacterium | reverse complement strand
TATGGAAGGGCCATCGCTCAAAGGATAAAAGGTACGCCGGGGATAACAGGCTGATCCTGACCAAGAGTTCACATCGACGTCAGGGTTTGGCACCTCGATGTCGGCTCATCGCATCCTGGGGCTGGAGCAGGTCCCAAGGGTTCGGCTGTTCGCCGATTAAAGCGGTACGTGAGCTGGGTTTAGAACGTCGCGAGACAGTTCGGTCCCTATCTGTTGTGGGCGGAGGAGAATTGAGTGGAGGTTTCCTTAGTACGAGAGGACCGGGAAGCACTGACCTCTAGTGTACCAGTTGTCCCGCCAGGGGCATCGCTGGGTAGCTACGTCGGGAAAGGATAATCGCTGAAAGCATATAAGCGAGAAGCCAACCACAAGATGAGTTCTCCCTGAAGACCCGTGGTAGATGACCACGTTGATAGGCTGGATGTGAAAGAGCAGCGATGCTCGTAGCTGACCAGTACTAATCGGTCGTTTGACTTGACCATAAATGCCTTGATTTGATGTTGTCTGCAGTGTGCATCCCTGCAACCCGTATTCAGTTCACCTAAACACCGAAATCAAGTTTCCGGTGGTCATAGAGAGAGGGTCACACCCGTTCCCATTCCGAACACGGCAGTTAAGCCTCTCATCGCCAATGATACTGCGCGGGCAACTGTGTGGGAAAGTAGGACGCCGCCGGGATAAAATTTGCGAAAGGCCCTTGAGGAAACTCGAGGGCCTTTTTGTTTTCCTGCCGGACGCGTTGGTCACGCGTTCATTGATCACCTCTTACTGGACCGGGTGGCCGTGGCGATGAGTTGCCGCCCAACGCGGATGCTGCGGACGTTCAAGTAGAAGAGCGCGTCCAGGAACGCGAATAACGAGCGGTGCGCGAGGCCAATCCGATCATCGGTAAAGCCGCCTGTAGTCTGCGGTACCGCGGCCAACGCAATGCGAAACAGAGTGTGGAAAGGAAACCCCCAGGCCGCGGCGCGCACGAGCTCGAATCCTGCACTCGACAAGAGCCGAGTCAATTCGTCGAGGCGATAATGTTTTCGATGACCGATCGAGCGGTCGAAATCGTTCATTGGACCGGCCGGCACGGTGACAACCAGCCTCCCGCCGGGACGGAGAAGGTCGTGCGCCAGCAAGAGAGCGCGGTCCGGAGCGTCAAGATGCTCGAGAACCTCGCTGCAGACGACAGCGTCTGCCTGCCGGTAAAGCCGCGCAACGGCGGCGCCATGACCATCAAGATCGCTCTGCACAAGCTCCGCTTCCGGTAAGCGTCGTGCTGCCTGTTCCAGGGCTGACGGTTCCACATCGATTCCGATCAGGAGGGCATCTGGCTGCTTGCGTCCGATACGCTCCAGCAGTGCGCCGCTGCCGCAACCGAGATCGACCACGACCGCTCGATCGGGCAGGCCTTGAAGTTCGCGGACCACCAGTCGCCATCGGTGCCGCTGCGCCGGGCTGAGCTCATTCGCGAGCGAGTAGTTGCCCCACAGCTTCTCGTTCTCGGCCGCGTCACTCACGAGCGGGTGTCCCCGTGCCGGGCGCGGATCTGATCCTCGCTGTTTCGCATGACATAGGCCCGGTAAAGCTGGGAGATGCGTTTGTAGACGATGAACAGGGCGTTCTCGCCGCCAATGCGAAACGGCCGCACATTGTGTGTCATGCCGACGCGCTCCCGATAGGGGATGTGTACCTCAGCGAAGCGGCGCCCAAGTTTGTGCGCGGCTTCGAGCTTGATCTCCGCGCTGAAGTTCCAGCCATTCGAGACGAGCCGAAGTTCAGCGAGGGCGCTCTTGCGGAAAATCCACATCCCTGACAACAGGTCGCGAAAGTGCTCCAAGGAGACCACGCTGCCGAGGAGGCTGAGAGAACGATTGCCGAACTGATTCAACGACTCCATGCTCTGGCGGTCCGCCAGCGGGAAGCGCGAGCAGGAGACGAAGTCGAGTCCGCGACGATCCATTTCTTCCACGATCCCCGGTGCCAGCTCAACGGGATACGTGCCGTCCGCGTCACCGGTGATGATGATGTCTCCGGTCGCCGCGATGAACCCGGTCTTATACGCCAGGCCGTAACCGCGAACGAGCTGCACAAATACAGCGGCGCCGGCCCGCTCGGCGTTGATCTTTGTCGAATCCGAAGAACCGCCGTCGATAACGATGACCTCGTCGATGCCATCGGGAGCACGCTCGATGGTGGCGACGACGCCGTCTTCCTCGTTCAGCGCTGGAATGACGAGAGTTGCCCGATGTGTACCGAACATTCGAAGGGAGTATAACGGCCGTGCGATACGATCCCAGCTGATGAGCGACGACTACCCGCTCGACCTCCAGCGCGTCGCCTACTCGTACCTCGAGCGTCCGAACCGAAGCGTGCTTGCCTTGTTGGAGCGCAACGTTTTGCGTGCGCGGCCGGATGCGACGATCCTTGACGTCGGTTGCGGCTGCGGCGCGAATGCCAGGATCGTCCGTGCGCGCTGGCCGGAAGCCCGAGTCCTCGGCATTGAGCCTAACGCGGAGGCCGCGGAGGCGGCAAGCGAGGTTTGCCATCGCGTCTTTCACGGTACGCTCGAAGAATGGATCGAATCGGGAGGCGACATCCCCGCTGTCGATGTGGTCGTTCTCAGCGACGTTCTCGAGCATATCGCCGACCCGGTGCAGTGGCTGCGGACGACAGCGGCATTACCGCACCTGGGAAACGCAACGTGGATCATCTCCGTGCCCAACTTTGGTGTCTGGTACAACCGCCTGCGGACGCTCGCCGGACGCTTCGACTACGCATGGTCCGGCCTCTACGACCGCACCCACCTCCGTTTCTACACGCGCAAGTCGATCCGGCGGCTACTGGCCTATTGCGGATTCGAGATTGCGGCCATGCGCGGTACGGCCTCGATCGTCCAGTCCGCCGCGCCACTGTTGCGGAGACAGTTCGCCGAGGAGCTGGAGGCTGGCGATCACCTGGTACTGACAGGCTCGCGCGCGTTCCGGTTGTACCAGCGGGTGGTCGAGCCGGCGGAGGAGATGCTCTGCAATCTCTGGCCGTCGCTGCTGGCGTTTCAGATCGTCATCGCTGCCCGCCGGCCGCGATAGCATGCTGACTGGAATGAACCTTGTACGGCGACTCGCGAAGTTCTTTACGCAACTCATCAGCGAGACGAGCGGGCTGTCGCTGGCCGATACCCTCGTTCTTGCCGAGAACGCTCCGCAGATCGTCGCGGATGGCGAGCTCGCGCACGAGATCCGCGAGTTCCGTGTTCTTCTGGGGCGATTCCGCATCGACGACGCACCGATCGAGTTGCTCCTCGATCACGCCGTGGCGCGTTCGCTCGCGGAGTTCTTTCGCGCCTTTCCGCTTCCCTTTCGCGACGAGCACATCCATCTCACAGGCTCGCTCGATGCGGAGTTCATCTGGCCGCGCCTGGCGAGGTTTCTCGACGGCCCGCACCGGGCGATGTACGAGTCGAAAATCGCCGAAGTCTATGGACCCGGCTCGTTGCCCATTCGAGGCGTTGACGATGTCAACCGCCTGATCCGCCTTGGCGATGACGATCGTTTCGACCGCTACCTGAAGATCCTCTACCTGGCCAAGCTGATCCTGACGACGAGAGAGGCTCATCGCGAGGCGGCCTATCACATGGCCAAACGCCTGCACGGACAGGCGAACGTCGGTTCAATCCGGCTGAAGTTCACGCTCTTTCGCGAGACGACGGATTCAACCGAACAGATTCCCGGCATCGGCGATCTGACGGCAGAGGACGTCATGGTGGGGTTGTATGAAGGTTTTCGCCGGTTTCAAGGCGAAGTGCCGGCGTTCCGGTTCATCCTTTCGCCGAGTTTTCGTAAGGAGCCGGGCTTCTACGATGCCGCGCGCTATCCGTCCAAACGCGCAAGCTTCGACGATCAGGTGCGGCAGATCATCGAGCTCCTCAAACATCATCCCGAGCTTTGCGACGTCGTCACCGAGGTCGACACCGTCGGCAACGAACGCGGCTTCTATCGAAAAGCGCACTTTCAGGAGATGCGCGTCGGCTTCCGCAAGCTGCAGGCGTACGGGTTCCGCACCCGCAGCCATCACGGCGAGACCTGGAACACGCTGCGGCAGGGAATCCAGGCTGTCGATAACGCCATGAACATCTGGTATGTCGATGCGATCGAGCACGGCCTCTCCCTCGGCATCAACCCGAACTTCTACTTCCATCGCATGTTGCAACGGGTGCTGAGCGCGAACATCCGCGGCGAAGCCGTCATCCGCGGCACGCGCGAGCACGCCGAGCTTCTGGACATGGATTGGTACGGGCGCGACGCGATCCGCGACAAGCTCCTCAACGGCGAGCCGCTCACGGATGGGGAGACGACCCTGGCCACCAAGACCAAGTTCCACCACGCCCGTGAGGTCGAGCACTACCAGCACGACGTCCTGAACCGCATGATCGACAAGCGTCTGACGCTCGTGGCGCTCCCGTCATCGAACAAGAAGCTGACCGGAGCGCTGTCTGACTACAAGCATCATCCGTTCTCGTGGTGGGAAAAAAAGGGACTGCGGCTCGGCGTTGGCACCGACAACGACGTGACGCTGAACACGAACTTCATCCGCGAGATGCTCATCCTGCTGCTCACGGATCCGCTGGAGCTGAAGATCACGAAGCTCCTGATCGTGACGACCGGCGAGTCGCGGCGACCGCATCTCAGTCATTTGTTGTGGCAGATGAGAAAGGCGAGCGAGGAATACGAAGGTGACGATCGGTACGCCGAAAACTAACGCTCTGCTTCCGTACGTCGCGATCTTCATCGTTGCTGCCGTCTCTCGCCTTATCGTCGCATACCTGTTTTTTGGTTCCGTCGATATCGTCAACGACACGCTCGACAGCGCTCGCCTCGTCCATGGCACCGTCTTCAGCGCCCGCGTTCCATATCTTCCAGGCGTCCACCTCTTCCTCTGGCTCGGCGGGCAGCTTGCTGCTCGCAGCCATCTTCCGGTCGCGTTCTGCTACAAGATCTTCCCCTGCCTCTTCGACAGCCTGATCGCTGTTTTGATCGCGCTGTCGCCCGTCGACCGTCCCCGCTCGCTTTGCCTCGGCTACTTTTATGCCTTGGCTCCAGTCCCGGTGATCGTCATGGCGTTGCAAGGCCAGTGGGATGGCGTGTTTCTCTATTTTCTGATCCTATCGAATTTCCTCCTTAGGCTGGGAACGCGCGTTGGCGACCTCCTTGCCGGCGCCGCGTTCGTGCTTTCGGTCGTCGCCAAGCCGGTCGCTGCGCCGCTCATCCCTTTTCTCTTCCCCGCGCCATGGCTGGTCTTCGGCAGACGCGGCGAACGCAACGCGCAGATGCGGACGTTGATCCTGATCCTGGCGATGGGGACGACGACGCTGGCCTATCTCCTGTTGCTGGTGGCGATGCATTCGCCGCTGGGGATCGCGGAGGTCCGCGAAATCGTTGCCTACACGCAGCACGGGGTACAGCTGATGGGCTTACCGATGTTGCACGACTTCGGCCTGCCTCGCACGATCGGGCTTCTATCCTTCGTGGCGCTGCTTCCGGCGTACTGGCGGGGTCGCCTCTCACGGGAACGGGCGATTCTCTTGTTCTTCGCCTTCGTGCTGGGTATCTGCGGCTCCGCTCCGCAGTATCTGAGCTGGATCGTCCCGTTCGCGATGCTGTCGGGGGATCTCGTCTTCGCCGCGCTGTACAACTTCCTCAGCGGGATCGTTCTGCTGCTGTTCTATCGCAACCCCGGAACAGGCGGCCGCAACATAGAGAACCTCGGCACGTACTCGCCGCTGCGCGCTTTGGCATGGCTCGCTCCACCATTGACGGACCTTCATCAGAGGTCCCTAATCGTGTTTTACGGCGGCAACCTGATCATTCCGCTGATCGCAATCGCCTTCTTCACCGTGACCCTGCTCCGCATCGCTCGTCGCGCTGAGCCGGTCGTCGCACCGCTCCCGCCGGCAACACCGCGGCTCCGCAGGGCCGCGGTGAGCTCGCTCCTTCTCGTAGCCCTCCTTCTCGTCGGATTCTGCCTCTGGGCGAAGCTGCAGCCGCCGATCTCCGGCGATGAGCTCACCCAGCATATTCGGGCCCGTATCGACGCCGAGTACTGGTGCATTCGCTTAAAAGAGTTAAACCCGATCACGCTCGCCCCCATATGGGGTTTGCCGTCATTCGTCGATCACACCGCTTCGGCCCGACCGGTGAACGCATTCAGCATCGGCGTCGCGTGGACAATGATCTGGACGGCGGCAGCTTTCGCCGGCGCGATCCGCATGGGCAAGGCGACGAGCTGCTGATGGCGGCGGAGAACATGTCGCCGGCGCTCTCGATCGTGATGCCCGTGTACAACGAGGCGGAGGCGCTCGAGCAGGTCGTTGCGGAATGGGTAACGATGCTGGACGGCGAGCACATCGACTACGAGATGCGTATCTACGACGATGGCTCACGCGACGGCACCGCCGAAGTCCTTCAGCGGCTGGCCGCGAGCAATCCGAGGATCATTGCCACCGCGAAAAAGAATAGCGGGCACGGCCCGACAATCATGCGCGGCTATAACGAGGCTCACGGGGAGTGGGTGTTTCAGACGGACAGCGATGGGGAGATGGGAGCGGTCTCGTTTCAGAGCCTCTGGTCGGTGCGCGACCGATACGACTTTCTGCTGGGCGAGCGCGAGGGGCGCCTGTCATCGATGCACCGCAAGGTGCTGACCGGTGGTTCGCGCGCCGTAGTCGCACTGCTCTTCGGTCGGGCTGTCGTCGACGTCAATTCACCATACCGACTCATGCGTGGCGAGTGGCTGCGCGGCGTACTGCCGCTCATCCCCGTCGGCGCAGCGGTTCCTAATATCATTCTCACCGGTCTCGCCTCGAAGACGAGGTCGCGCGTCTTTGCGACGCCAGTGCCATCCCAGGCGCGGCGACACGGCGCGAGCTCGCTCAATCTAAGTCGCATTGGGCACCTCGCCGTCCGTGCGGTGATCGATGCGGCGAGAGTCGCATTTCGACGGGCAAAATGAACGATCCTGGCCGCATTGTCATTATCGGTGCCGGCCCGACCGGTCTTGGCGTCGCATCCCGCTTGCAGGAGCTCGCGCACGCGGATCATCTTCTGGTCGACGGCCGCGGTGGGCCGGGCGGACTCGCGGCCAGCGTCGTCGACCGCCAGGGCTTCACATGGGACATCGGCGGTCACGTGCAGTTCAGCCACTACTCCTACTATGACGACGTCCTCGACGCCCTGGGGCTCGAGTGGCTGCACCACGAGCGCGAGTCGTGGGTCTGGATACGTGACCGCTTCATCCCTTACCCGTTCCAGAACAACATCCACCGTCTCGACGCCGATGATCGCGAGAACGCGTTACGAGGGCTCGAAGCCGCGGCGGAACTCCGGCCGTCTCTACCGAAGCCGGAAAACTTTCACGAATGGACCGTTTCGATGTTCGGCTCCGGCCTCGCCGACATTTTCATGACGCCCTACAACCTCAAGGTCTGGGGCTATCCGCTCGATGTGCTGGGGACGCGATGGGTCGGTGAGCGCGTCGCGGTGCCGGACCTCGAGCAAATCCGCCGCAACATTCGCGAGCAGCATGATGACTGCGGCTGGGGACCGAACACCAGGTTCCGTTTTCCGCTCACCGGTGGCACCGGCGCGATCTGGAAGGGGGTTGCATCGCGGCTCGATCAGAAACGCTTCATCTATGGCGATCGCGTTGCCGCGATCAATTCGAATGCGAAGACTGTCCGATTGGCGAGCGGACGCACGTTTGGATACGACCTCCTCATCAACACGATGCCGCTCATCGAGCTTGCACCCCTCATTGACGGGTTCCCGGAACACGGATTGCGCGCGGCGGAGTCGCTCGTCTTCACCTCTTCGCACATCTTCGGCATCGGGCTACGCTACGGCCGCCCGGATGCGCTCGAGAAGAAGTGCTGGATGTATTTTCCGGAAGCGAACAGCCCTTACTATCGCGTCACGATATTCTCGCATTACTCGCCGCGCAACGTGCCTGACGGCGACGGCTACTGGTCTCTGATGGCGGAGGTGAGTGAGACCGCGGTGAAGCCCGTCGACGCCACGACGATCTTCGACTGCGTCGTGCGCGCGCTCCGTGAGGACCACCTCATCGGCCCCGATGCAGAGATCGTCAGTCGCTGGTATCACGCCGAAAAATACGGCTATCCGGTACCGTCCACGAACCGCGACTCGGCATTGAACGTCGTGCAGCCGCTGCTCGAAGAGCGTCGCATCTTCTCTCGCGGCCGTTTCGGCGCGTGGAAATACGAGGTCTCGAACCAGGACCACAGCTTCATGCAGGGAGTCGAGCTCGTAAATACGCTGACCGGACTCGGAGAGGAACCGACGATTACCAGACCTGACTACGCGAACAGCGGCGTCTTCCTTCGCGAGGACCGGCGGTAGTAGCGCTGACCGAGGAACGCTATGCCTGTTCACCCTTTGGGGCCGCGTCCGGCAAAATACCTCTTGCCTCTCACGTAACGTGAGGTCGTAACTTGTCGTTCGTGCGCACGAACGACAACTTCAAGGAGGTTCATGATGCGCTCCAGCCTCTGGCGTGTGGGCGAAGTGGCGAAGCGGACCGGGGTGTCTGTCCGGACCCTGCACTGGTACGAGGAGATCGGCCTGCTATCGCCATCGCAACGCTCCGAGGCGGGGCACCGTCTCTACGCGGCCGAGGATCTTGGCCGCCTGCAGAGAATCCGGTCGTTGAGGCAGTTGGGCTTTTCGCTCGACGAGATCGGTGAATGCCTCGGCAAGCGGAAGTTTTCACCGCAGCAGGTGATCGCGCTTCACCTCGGACGGCTCGATGAGGAGATCGCGTTGCAGCAACGGCTTCGCGACCGCCTGGAGTCGATCGCCATGCGGTACGGCGCGGCGGAGGATGTCTCCGCCGAGGAATTCATCCAGGCAATTGAGGCAATGACGATGATGGAAAAATACTTTACCCAAGAGCAACTGCAGGAGCTCGAGCAGCGCAAAGGAATCCTCGGTCCTGACGAGATCAAGGCCGTGGAGCTGGAGTGGCCCGACCTGATGGCCAGAGTCCGCACCGAGATGGACAACAACACGGACCCGGCGGATCCCAGGGTGCAGGCGCTGGCGAAGCGTTGGATGGAATTGCTGCAGGCTTTCAGCGGCGGCAATCGCGAGATCGAGAAGAGCGCCGCCACGATGTATCGCAACGAGCCGGGCGTGGCGCGGCAGTACGGCGTTGATCCGAAGATGTTCCCCTACATCCAGAGGGCGATGGACGCCGCGAAGGCATCGCAGACATAGGATGGTTCCCTTCTCCCCGCGAGAGGCGGGGAGAAGGGTCTTACGCCGCCGCGTTCGTGGCCTGATCCGAGGTGATCCGGCCGTCGTGAATCTCGACCACCCGGCTGGCGCGGCGGGCCAGGGCCGGGTCGTGGGTGATGATGATCATCGTGCGGCCTTGTTGCCAGAGGTCGGTGAAGATGGACATGATGTCGCCGCCGGCGGAGGAGTCGAGGTTGCCGGTCGGCTCGTCGGCCAGGACGATGTCCGGCTCCATGGCCAGTGCGCGGGCGATGGCCACGCGCTGCATCTGGCCGCCGGAGAGCTCGGTCGGTTTGTGATCGAGGCGGTCGCCGAGGCCGACTCGATCGAGAAGCTGCGAGGCGCGCTGATGGCGTTCGGCCGGCTTCACTCCCCCGAAGAGCATCGGCAGCTCGACATTCTCGAGGGCTGTGATGTGCGGCAGCAGATTGAAGGCCTGGAAGACGAAGCCGACGCGGCGGTTGCGGATCTCGGCCAGCTCATCGCGCGTCACGCCGGAGACAGCCTGTCCGCCGATCTCGTAGACGCCCGACGTCGGTGTGTCCAGGCAGCCCACGAGATTCATGAGTGTCGACTTGCCGGAGCCTGACGGGCCGACGATCGCCACCATCTCCCCCTTCTCGATCTCCAGGGTGATGCCTTTCAGAGCCTCGACCTTGATCTTGCCGGTGTCGTAGACCTTTCGGATGTCCTCCATCCGGATGATGAGATTGTTGGTACTTGCGGTCATCGGTTATCTCCAGACGGCTTCGCGATCATCTTCATTCGTACCTCAATGTCGAAGCGGGATCGACGCTGGCGGCGCGGCGCGCGGGGAAGTACCCCGCGGCCAGACCGATCATGCCGAGGATGAGGGACGTGGCGATGCCGATCTGCGGCGAGAGCGTGGGACGGCCGAGGAACGACATCACCTGGTTATTCTCGATCGGGATGAACGTGGTCAGCGAGACCAGCAGGGTGGCGATGATGATCCCCAGCGAGCCACCGATGAATGTGTAGACGAGCGCTTCCAGCACGAACGGCGCGATGATCCAGCGCTGTTTCGCGCCGAGGGCCATCTTCACACCGATCTCGCGCGTCCGTTCCTTGACCACGGCGTACATGATGTTGGCCACGCCCACGCCGCCGATCAGCAGCGTGAGCGCGCCGACGATGCCCAGGAAGAGCTGGATGCCGATGGTGATGTTGCCGGTGGTCTTCGCGCTCTTCACCATGTCCCACGTCTGCAGGGCACGGTCATCGGTCGGATCGTAGCGGTATTTCGCGCCGAACAACTCGTTGACCTTCCTCAACGCCGCCTTCATCCCCTCCGGCTGTTCCGTCTCGATGACCATCACGCTCAGAATGTCCCGGCCGTACTGCGCGCGGAATGTGGTGATCGGGATGACGGCGTGGTTGGCGTCGGGACCGCCGTAGACTCCCATCTGCGTCTTCTTCTGAATCACACCGATGACGGTGTACGGAGCGTTGTTGACCAACAGCGTCTTCCCGACCGGCTGTTCATCGCCGAAGATGTCTTTGGCCAGCTCGTTCCCCAGGAAGATGACCCGGCGGCGCTGCACTTCATCTTCGACGCTGAAGAAACGGCCGCCCGCCTGCGCATAGTGCTTGCGGTCTTCGCCGAAGACATAGTTGACGCCGATGACGCGTCCGTTGACCGTCTTGCGGCCATAGACGAGGGCGTTGCGTCCGGAATTGAGCTCGCCGTGAACGGCTTTGAGCTCCGGCATCCGCTCGCGCAGGAAATCGACGTCGTCGATGCGCAACTGGATGGAGCGGCCGGGCGGCATCCCCTTCCATGCCTTGGTCGTCTCGCTCGGCCACATCACGGCCAGATTCTCGCCGGTCGACCGGCGGTTCTTGTCGAGCTGCAGCTTCAGCCCTTCGCCGAACGCCAGGAGCAGCAGGATGGCCACGGTGCCCCAGGCGATCGAGGCGATCGTCAGATAGGCGCGTTTCTTCTGCAGCCGCGACGAGGTGGCGAAGAGGTTGAAGATGACGTGGAGGTCTGTATTCATCTGCGCTTTGCGCGTTGTCGGTTGTCGGTTGTCGGTTGTCAGAGTTTCATGGCTACGACGGGGTCGAGTCTTGCTGCATCTCTTGCGGGGAAGTAGCCGGCCAGGAGGCCGACTAATCCGAGGGCGAGCGACGTCAGGACCGCCACGAGCGGTGAGACGACGGGATCGCCGACGTATTCGCTGAGACCGAGTTTCGGGAAGACCGCACAGATGGTCAGGGAGATGGCGAAGCCGATGATGCCTCCGAGTAACGTGACCAGCATCGTCTCGATCAGGAACTGCATGAGGATGTAGCGCTGCTTCGCGCCGAGGGCCATCTTGATGCCGATCTCGCGCGTCCGCTCCTCGACCACCACATTCATGATGTTCGACACACCGATGCCGCCCACGACCAGGGTCAGCACGCCGATGATGCCGAGAAAAGCATTGAACGCCAGCATAAACGTGTCGAAGAACACGAACTGCTCCGTCGTGTCCCACATCGACAGCGCTTCCTTGTCGGCGGCGTCGAAGCGCAACCGTTTGCCGAGCGCGGCGCTGATTCGCTTGGTGACCGCTTTCGTGTCGCCCGCGGTGGCTGCCTGGAAGACGAAGTTCCCGACGTACTTGTCGCCGGTCAGGGCGCGGTACGTCGTCGATGGGATGAACATCTTCTCGTTGTCGCGTCCGCTGTAGCTCGAGTCCTGGTCTTTCTCCAGGAGAACGCCTACGACCAGGAACGGCGACTGGTTGATGGTGATCGTCTTTCCGACCGGAGGCGTCGTGCCGAAGATGTCCTTGGCAAGCTTGTCGCCGAGAAAGACCGTGCGCCGCTGATCGTTGTCGTCGATCGCATTGATGAAGCGTCCGCCGCTCTGCGGGATCAGATTGCGCATCGAGCCGAAGTCGGGGGCCACACCGGAGGTGTCCACCGACATCGTCTTGGTGCCGTACTCGACCTTCATGTTGTTCGAGTACTCCGCCGAGATCGCCTTCAGCCCCTCGATATTGCCGCGGACGACGCCGAGGTCATCGTCGGTGATGCGGATCTTCCGCCCCTTGCCCAGCCCTTCGTACGGGATCGACGTCAGCCCCGGCCAGGCGATGACGATGCGGTCGCCGAGGCCGGCCGTCGACTTGATGAGCTGCTTGTGCAGCCCCGTGCCGAACGCCAGCATCAGGCTGATGGCCACGGTGCCCCAGACGATGCCGAACACCGTCAGGAACGTGCGGAGCTTTTCCGCTTTGAGATCGCGGGCAAGCTGTTTGAGGACGTCTTTCATGGTTTGCGTTTCGCGCGTTTTCGGTTGTCAGTTTTCGGGAGTCGGGAGTCGGGGGTCGGGAGTCGGAGAGTTTGGGCGATACCCGCTGCCCTGCTCTCCGACCCCCGACCCCCGACTCCCGACCCCCGACGACTTACGAAATCTCCTTCGGCGGCCGCTCCACGACCTTCTCGCCCTTCTTCAGGCCGTCCAGAACCTCCACGTTGAGGCCGTCGGAGATGCCGGTCTTGATGTCGACTTTCTTCGGCGACTTGGGATCGCTGCCGGGGACCTCCACGCTGGCCTTCTTACCGCCGTCGGCGAAGGTGACCAGGCGCTCGGGGATGACCAGGATGTCCTTCTTCTCGCGGATGATGACGTCCGCGTTCGCGGAGTAGCCGGCCCGGAGCGTGATTTTGCTCGGGTCCAGCTCGACCTCGACGTCGAACAGCGTCGCTCCTTCCTTCTGTTGTGCCTGCGGCGCGATCCGGGAGACGTGTCCGGTCACGACGTCGGTCGGCAGCGCGCCGACCTTGATGCGCGTGGTCATGCCCACGGCCAGCTTGCCGACGTCGATCTCGTCCACAGTACCCTTGAAGATCAGGTCGCGCATGTCTGCCACCGAGGCCATCTCGGTGCCGGGCTGGTAGGAGGTGAGCGGAACGATCGGATCGCCCGGGTTGACCGAACGGGTCAGGATCGTGCCGGCGGCGGGCGCGGTGATGATCGATTCCGTGCCGGACACCGTGAGGCGGCCCTTGCGGGTCAGGTCGCGGTTCTGTTCCGCTTTGTTCAAGGCCACGCGGGCCAGATCGTATGACTCCTTTTTCGCCTCGACGTCCGACGTCGGCATAACTCCGGAGCGCGCCAGCTCGAGCGAGCGATGGTAGTCGGCTTCCTCTTTCAGATACGAAGCCTGGGCTGACTCGACCGTGCGGTCGACCTCCGTCACCTCCATCGGCGTCGGGTCGGGCGCGATCTCGAAGAGCGGATCGCCGGCCTTGACGGTATCGCCGACCTGGACCAGGGCCCGCTTGACGATGCCCGAGATCTTCGACTTGACCGAGAACTTCTGCCGCGGCTGGATCTGCCCCACGGCCACGGCCTTCTCCACGATCGATCCCTGGATGACCTCGACCTGCTTCATGTCGCCGTCACCCTTCTTGCCGTTGCGCGTCCACGCGTAAACCCCCGCGCTGGCGCCGGCGAGCACCACCAGAATGAAGAGCGTCTTCCATAGCTTCCGCATGCGTTTCTCCCCGAGTTCCCCTGCTTGTACGTGGAATTGGACGCAGGGTTAACGCCGAGGTTGGCCCCGTGCAAGAAAAAGGGGCACACCTGCTGTTACCCGTGGCTGCCCCTCAGGGGAGAAACCTTCGCGATCCGGAGATGTCCGATGCACATGGCAGAGTCAACGAAGTCCAAAACAGGCCCGCGCGCCGTTGCGGCCGCGGCAGTCCTGCTCGCTTTCCTCATCATCGTCCCTTCCGCGCTCGCGCAGTCGCGCCCCATCAGACGATCGGGCCCCGGCACGGGCGACAACTTACTGCACGTCGTACCGTGGCATTTCCTGACCAAAGGCGGTCCCCTCGCCACCGGGCCGCTGGTGCTGTACTGGCTGCCGGCCTCTCCCAATGACGTCGAAGACTCTCCGCTGCAGACGTCGAAGGTTCTCATCCAGGACGCTGTCCTTTGCCTCGGCTTCGAGATCGTCCTTCCCGATGACGCGGTGATGCTCACGAAGTTCGCCGCCGCCGGCAAGCTGCCCACGGCACTCCTGGTCGACGCCCAGGGCAACGTCATCCGTCGTGTCGAGGCCGTCCGCGGCAAGCTCAACCTCGTCTCCGTCGAGAAGATGGTCGGGGATGAGCTGAACGCCCGCGGCGAGACCATGTACGCCAGGATCACCGAGGCCAAGAAGCGTGCCGCCAGCGGCGACAAGGACGGCTCGATCGATCTGTACAGGAAGATATGGGACGAGCGATGCTTCTTCCCCCTCGCTGGCGAGGAGGCACAGCACGCTCTCAAAGCCCTCGGCGTAACCGTCGTCGAGCCGCCCCCGCAAATCCCGGTCGATCCGAACCTGGGCCAGCCGAAGACGACGACGGCGCCGGCCAAGCCGCCCGGCGGTCATTGATCGCGAGAAGTCCGCGCCCGTACGCGTCCCGTAGCGCCGTCGGCTCGACGGCTGGACCGCCAGCGGCCCGCCGGCTGGACCGCCAGCGGCTCGCTGGCGGTTTCGTCGTACACGCCGCCGCCGAGCCGGCAGCGGTCCAGCCGTCGAGCCGACGGCGCTACGGGCGCCCTACCAGCTCATTCGCTTCCGCGTACGACATCGCCTCCTGCGCGAAGCCGAACGTCCCCTGCTCGCGGATCTCCCTCGCTCCGCGGACGAAAGCCCCCAATGCCGCGCGGCTCAGCGCCGATCCCACGCTGATCCGGCGCACTCCCATGGCCGCCAGCTCCGCCACGGAGAATGAGCCGCTCTTCAGCCCCATCACCACATTGACCGGCTTACTCACCGCCGCGCAGACCGCGCGAATGTCCTCGGCTTTCGTGAGTCCCGGCGCGTAGAGCGCGTCTGCCCCGACGTCCGCGAACGCCTGCAGGCGGCGGATCGTATCGTCCAGATCCGGCCGCCCGTGCAGGAAGTTCTCCGCCCGGCCGACGAATACGAATGGATAGGGAAGGGCGTGGGCCGCCTCGGCGCCAGCCGCGACGCGCTCGACCGCATGCCGGAAATCGTAGATCGGCCGGTTGGGATCACCCGTGGAGTCTTCGATCGACCCACCCACGAGCCCAGCCACCTCGCCCGCCAGTCGAATCGTCTCAGCGGCTGCCTCGGGTGTGTGGCCGAAGCCATTCTCCAGATCCGCCGCCACCGGCAGGTCGGTGGCGTCGGCGATGGCTTTGGCATTGGCCAGCGTCTCGTCGCGAGTGACCTCCCCCGTGCCGTCCCGCTTTCCGAGCGCGAAGGCCAGACCGGCGCTCGTGGTCGTCAGGGCCTCGAAACCAATGGCGGCCAGGATGCGGGCCGTTCCGGCGTCCCATGGATTGGGGATGACGAACGCCCCCGGGCGGGCGTGCAACGCCTGGAACCGTGCGCCTTTTTCCGATTGAGCGACAGGCATGGATCACCTCCCTTTCACGGTGCCTCGGTCTTCAGAAACTCCCGAAACGGCTTCTCCCACACCGCCGCCCAGGTGTGCGTGCCGTGCCCGTGCGTGTTCTCGCTCACCGGGATCAGCAGGTAGTGGCCTCGTTTGACCCGTTTGATGGCCGGCTCCAGGATGCCCAGCTCCGGCGGGTTGATGAAGTCGTCCGCGGAGTTGATAGCCAGGAGAGGCGCGGTGATGAGCTCGAGCTGGGAGGACGGGTCGTAGTTGCGCGACGACTCGATGGCATAGAGGAGATCGTCGCCGTCGGTCGTGGGCACGCGCGTCTTCATCTGATCTGTTATCCAATGATCCGCGTCGTCCCGCGTCGGCGCCGTTTTCTGCCACTGCAACGGCGCGCTGCCGACGATCAGCAGAATCTGCACGGCCGCGGCGACGTCATTGCGCTGCAGGTCGTCGATCATCATTTTCCGCCAGATGCGGTTGCGCCCGGCAATCTGCGCCGGCGCGCTGGCCAGCGGCACGAGGGCGTCCATGGCATCCGGCCAGCGCTCGCCCCACATCCACGTGTGCATCCCGCCCATCGATGTCCCCATGACCAGGTAGAGGTGATTGATGCCCAGCCCCTCGGCCAGGAGGCGGTGCTGCAGCTCGATCATGTCGTCGTAGTCGTAGTGCGGGAACTTCGCGCGCAGCCCGTCGCTGGGCTTGCTCGACTTTCCGTGACCGACGTTGTCGGGGATGACGATGAAGTATCGGCTGGCGTCGAGCACCCCGCCCGGCGCGAAGAGCACGCCGGCGAAGCGATCGTTCAGGAATTGCTGGAGCGATCCTCCCGTCCCGTGCAGCACCAGCACCGCATTAGTCCCATGCTCCGTTTTCCGCAGGGTCCCGATCGTGGCGTAGTGGATCCGCACCTCGGGTAACACCTCCCCGCTTCGGAAGTGAAAGTCCTTGACGAGGAAGTCCGCCTCGACGGCCTTGGGTGCCTGGGCCTGGACGGTGAGGGTGAGGAGAAGGAGGGCGATGCCGGCGAAGGTGCGCATGGCCGGGAAGTGTAGCGCCGGACTTCCATGATCGCAGAGCCCGGAATCGAGGATGCGTGCTCCCGAAACGAGAGTCCGGCAGCCAGCTTCGCTGGCGCAGACGGTTGGCTAACATCGCTGTTCAGATTCCGGACACAGACGGCCAGAACAGGCACCGATGTCCAGAATGTAGACACCGTGTCCCAAAATAATGCGATGCCGCAAAAAAAGATTGCGATGCCGCAAAAAAGGATTGTGATGCCGCAAAGAAAGGTTGCGATACGACCAAAAAAGGTTGCGGCACGACCAAAAAAGATTGCGATGCCACCAAGAAAGATTGCGATGCCGCAAAAAATGGTTGCGATACGACCAAAAAAGGTTGCGGTACGACCAAAAAAGATTGCGATGCCACCAAAAAAGATTGCGATGCCGCAAAAAAAGATTGCGATGCCACAAAAAATGGTTGCGATACGACCAAAAAAGATTGCGATGCCACAAAAAAGTGGGTGTGTTACTACCAAGCGATGCTTCGGTGTCGCCTCTCGTGTCGACTACCGAGCGAACACATCCGTGACTTCCCGGATCATGTTCCCGAACACCGAGGCCGATTACGGCACCACTCCGTCGATTCCGGCTCCTTTTTTACCAAAATCGGGTGGTTTTAGGTATCCAACGGCCACGCCAGGTGCTGGTCCTGATCGACCAGATCCGCGCCCTCATCCCCGGCTTCCTGCCTACGACAGGAATGCCATGCGCGCGGGCGGCGGCATCTGCGTTCAATCTGCGTCATCTGCGGACGAGGTTCTATCCGCAGATGGACGCAGATGGACGCAGATGGGAACGCGCACGAATGTCACCGCTGTGCCAGACGCCGTGCCACACGGCTACGCACGTCTTCCCACGGCTCGCCCGAGAGTTCGCTGGCCAGAGCCCGACGGCCCCGTCTTTCGATTTCCTTAGCCCACGCGGCCAGCACCGCGGCGGGATCCTCTCGGGAATCATCGAGACTGGCCAGCAACTCCGCGGCGATCTCGGCGCGTTCATCGAGGGACAACGTCAGCGCTTCCAGAATCAGCGCTTGTGCCCGGTCGGTCATGCATTCATTATAGAAGCAGAGCGGACCTCCCATGTCGACTGAGAAGCCACCGGACATCCCACGCCTGGCGCATGCCTATCGCCGGCTCGTCCTTTGGTTCGGCGCGCAGCTTTTCCTGACCCTGGCCTCGATCGCAATTCAACCCGTGCTGGGGCAACGGTGGGCGATTCCTTTGAAGACTGCGCTCGTGATCGGCCATTTTGTCATCGTCGTGGCGCTGGCTTACTACGCCTATCGCACCGCCGAGGCCCTCGGCGCTCCAAATCCCGCAGTCTGGGTCGTGGGCCTCGTGCTGTTCAACTTCATCGCCCTCGCCTTACTCAGCTCCAAAGCCGCGACCATCTGCAGGGAGAAAGGCATCCCGGTCGGCCTATTCGGTCCGAGGCTCTCCTCATGAAGAGCGGATTCGCGCGGACCCCCAAAGCTGTCATCCTGAGGCTGCCGGAGCCGCGCCCATGGTGTTGGTGATTGCTCAAATCAAACGTCGCGGCGGAGGACGCCGAAGGACCCCCTTCGTACCAGCCGGAAAGGGAGGGGGGCATGAGTCACCCAATCCCAAAGAGCCCCCTCCCTTCCCTGGCTGTAGGTGGGGGGATCCTTCGGCGTCCTCCGCCGCGACGTTGAATCAGCGCAAGCATCAACATTCGAGGCGCGGCTGCGGCAGCCTCAGGATGACAGTGGGGGTGGTCGACGCCGTTGGAGGGGATTGACGGTAAAGTGGCGCGGTAGTGAGCAAACGCCGATGGCCACCGTGGTGGGTCTGGGAACTGGAATTCAGTCCTCACTTGTTGAAGCGCATGGAAGACCGGCGCTTCACCGAAGTGGACCTCAGGCGTATGCTGGAGCAGTCGACTGGGTATCGACGGGACGCTGTGGCGGGCCGCTGGGCCATCCAGACTCGCCACCGCAGACGAGCGTGGGAAGTGATTGTTGAACCATTGATCCCCGAACAGCTTGTTCTGATCGTGACGGCCTATCCTCTCGATGACACAGGGGAGACATGATGAAAACCTCCTATCTCGAAGTGACGTATCGACAGGGACGAGCGATTGCGGCCTATTACTACCTGCCGCGCCGTCCTGGCCAACACAGCGTGAGAACGCGACGCGTTGAGGCCGGACTCCTGGTCGACTACGCCCGAGGCGGCAAGCCAATTGGTGTGGAGATCACTGCGCCCGGTACCCTTTCCGTTGCCGCCTTCAACCGTGTGTTGCGCGAGCTGGGCTTCCCGCCGGTCAAGCGGGCGGATATGGCTCCACTCATCGCCGCTTGAGCATTCGGTTCGCCTACCTGCCACAAGACTGATGGACTACTCCCTGTTGGACGCCGTGGTTCTCGATCGCGAACTCCCCGAGCATGGGTTCAAGGTCGGTGATCTCGGTGCGATTGTAGAAACCTACGAACCGGCCGGCCTTGAGATCGAATTCGTTACGGCTTCGGGTCGCACATGTGCTCTGCTCACGCTCAGCATTGGCGACGTCCGGCACATTCGAGTATGTAGGTAACGTTCATGTTCAGAATGCTGATCGACACGTGCGTATGGCTTGATCTTGCAAAGGATCCAAAGCAGACGCCGGTGCTCGGTGTCGTCGAGGAGTTGCTCAGGCTTGACATGGTCAAACTCATCGTGCCGCGTGTCGTACTCGACGAGTTCCGACGGAATCGGGAGCGCATCGCTAAGGAAAGCGCCAAGAGCCTTTCGACGCATTTCAGGCTAGTGAAGGAAGCAGTCGGTAAGGTTGGTGGGGACGACAAAACGATGCGGGCTGTTCTCTCGCATCTCGATGATGTGGATCACAAGATCCCGATCATCGGCGGCGAGGCGGTGGCCACTCTAGACCGCATCGAGAAGTTGCTCACTGAGTCCACCATCATAGAAACATCGGACCCGGTGAGGCTCCGAGCAGCTCAACGCGCCATCGAGAAGAAGGCACCGTTTCGTCGCGACAAGAACGCGATGGCCGATGCAATTCTCATTGAGACGTACGCCGACTGCGTACTCGACAAAGCAGCGACAGGCGTTCGCTTCTTGTTCGTGACACACAACAAAAGCGATTTCAGTATAGAGCACGGCAACCACAAGTTGCCACACCCGGACTTCTCGCGCTTTTTTTCGCGCATCAAATCGCTTTACTTTGTCAACTTGGCAGAGGCGCTGCGCCGTGTTGAGCCTTCGCTTGTCAGCGACATCATGCTTGAGCTCGCGTGGACGCAAGAACCACGTGGACTAACCGAGATCCTCGAAGCCGAAGACTTACTGTTCCATCAGGTTTGGTACAACCGTCATTGGAGCCTGCGCATCGGCATCGAGGAGGGGAAGATCAAGATCGTGGACAAAGAAACGTTTCCGCGGCCACCTGGTGCGCCCCGCACGATCCAGCGGGATGTGTGGAGAGGGGCTCTGAAGGCCGCACGGAGCGTCGAGCGTCGTTATGGCAAGAAGAAACTCGGGCCGTGGGACGATTTCGAGTGGGGCATGATCAACGGCAAGCTCTCGGCACTTCGGTGGGCTATGGGAGACGAGTGGGACATGCTTGACACGTAGAGTTGGGTTTTCAGGCAGCGGTTCCTCGCCGTGCTTTGCCCCTCCGGGCGCCGTCGGGTCGGAATGACAGGTAGATGTCTTGATACCCTTCGGCCCGATGCACATCCTCATGATCTGCCCCGACTCCTACGACCGCTGGGCCTTCTCCCGCGTCGAGGGCCATCGATTCCATTTCGTCGATGCAGGCATCAGCCATTGGGAGGCGTCGCCGGAGTTTGATCCGTCCGCGTATCTCGAGCGCTGTCTGGAGGTGATGAGCGAGCATGATGTCGATGCGGTCGTCTCAACGCACGACCTCGGCGATCTGATCGCGGCGATTCTGGCGGATGATACGGGTTTGAAAGGTCCGTCGCCGGAGGCGGTGTTTCTTTGTCTGCACAAGCTGTATGGGCGTCGGGCCGAGGTTGATCCGATTGGGTGTCAGGCGCTGTTGCTCGATGAGCCGCTGCCAAAGATCACCTATCCGGCGTATCTGAAGGCGCCGTGGCTGAAGCTGGGGCTCCTCGGGTTCAAGGTGACCTCGGACGATGAGGCGCGGGCGGCGATGGAGCTGGCGCGGCGGGAGTTGCCAGCGTGGACGCGGCTGTATTACCCGCTGTTCGCTCGTGCGGTCGACCTGGCGAAGTATCCGCTGGCGACGACGGACATGATGCTGGTCGAGGAGTTCATCGAGGGGCGGCAGGTGACGGTGGAGGGTTGGTCCCTCGGCGGCGAGGTTCAGATCTGGGCGATGACGGATACGAATACGTTTCCGGGGACGCGCGTGATCGACAATTTCTCGACGCCGTCGCGCGTCGATGCGGAGATGGCGGAGAGGCTGCGGGTTAAGACGGCGGAGACCATTCGCGCGTTCGGCTTCGACGGCGGGTTCTTCAACATCGAGTTCTGGCTTACGGACGATGGCGTGCGCCTGACCGAGGTCAATGGACGGTCGGCGGCCTGCTTCGGTGGGATCTACGAGCTGGGCCTCGGCGCGGACATCTTCGCGGCGGTTGCGGATGTGGCCACCGGTCGCGCGCCCCGTCGTCTGCCGTGTCAGGGTGGGCGGGTGGCGGGGCAGTTCAACGTCATCACCTTCGAGGACGATCTGGCCGGCAATCTGCTCGATTACGAGGTGGCGGCGACGATGCCGGTGCTCTCGGTGTTTCGGCGGGCCGAGGAGCAGGTGAGGGTGGTGTCGGAGTTCGGGGTGGTCCTGGGGCAGATCGAGATCGCCGGCGATTCGTATGACGAGATCCATGCCCGCGCCGAGGAGATGAGGCGGAAGTTGCTCAAAACGAAGTAACATCCGCGCATCAGTCCATCAGAAAACATGAACCTTGAGATGCGGCGCGTGGTGCTGGAGGCAGAGAGAGCCGCGCGCGGCGGATGGAGCGATCGAGACGTGGCTTCGCTGGCCGAATCGACATTAGCCCTGCGCTGCGGCGATGCCGAGGTAGCCCGGTTGCTGGCGCTTGCCGTGGCCGATCACGGCCACCGAGAAGCGGTCTTCATGACCAGTCCGTCATTTCACGCCAGCGTCTTCGCCCTTGCCGCGGGGGAGACCATCCCGTTGCACGACCATCCGCGGCTCGATGTGATCTCGAAGGTGTTGCGAGGCGTGATCCGTGTGCGCACGTATGAGTGGATCGACGCGGAGTCGCTCATTGCCAGTGATCGCGGCGAGGTAGTCCTCGGTGAAGACGATGGCGCGATCGTGCTGCGCAAGTCGCCGGGGACGCTGCATACGATCACGGCGATTGAGGCGACGGCGTTTCTGGATCTGTTTGCACCGTATTACGACGAGGAGGCCAGGCCTTGTAGCTACTACGTGATCGACGACTCGGCCGGCCGGCTGCAAAGTGATTCTGTCCGTTTGCGCGTGGTTACCTGGGAGGAAGCGCGGCGATGACCACTGCCATCATCCTCGTCGAGGCGCGCGGGCAGTCGGTGCATTGCCGGGAAGACGCTTGCGTGAACCTGGTGCAGGCGGCGTGGCTGGCGCGGGAGCTGGTGCGTGGAGGTGTCGATGTCAGGATGCGGTTGATCGCCGACGCCGGGCAGTCGATCGAGGAGTATTCGGTTCTCTGCCACGCGCCCGATGAAGCCGGTGGGTTCAAGGAGCGGATCGCCATGGCGGCCGACCGACGCGCGACGCGCTACGGCGTCGTGCAGGAGTTGCGGGACCGATTGCCGTTTGCGTTCAGTGCCGTCGCCGCCGGCGGCATCGAGATCGAGGATCGTCTCTTTCATTCGCCGCTGCTTTCCCGTATTGCCGGCGTGAACCGCGAGCTGATGGCTACCCTTCACGATGTCGAGCATCCAATGTTCGACGTCTCGCGGCTCGATGAATTCGAAGCGCTGATCGAGCGACACGCCGGGGCGCCCTATCTCGATCTCGATCTGGCCGTGGCGCGGCAGGCGATCGCCATCGTCGCCGGGGACACATTCGACGCGATCGACATCGCCACGGTGTCGCGGCCGGACGAAGATCCCCGCCTCTGGCTGCACGAAGCCGCGGGACTGGCCTTGATCGAGAGCGATCTGGTGCGCAAGGAAGGGGGGGAATCGGGCGGGTTTCACGACCGTCTGATCGGCGTCTTCGCCTCGCTGACTCCGATCGCCGAGGAGAGGCCGTACTTCAACTCGCCGACGTGTTGCCGGGTCGAGCACGGCAAGGTTCGTCTCATCGCTCGCGACCGTTTCAACGTTCTCGGCCTGGCCCGTTCCGAGCGGATGAAGTTCGACCGCCTGCGCGAGCTGCTGGATGAACAGATCAACGGCAAGGCCGAGCGCTTGCTGGCCATCAAGTATCCCCACACGTCGCGCATCATTGCCGGCGACATCGCCGCCGAGGCCAGGGAGTTGGGCGAGTGTGGACCAGTACATGTCATGTTCATCGACGGCATCGGCGGCTGGAACCCGACGACCGCGGGGCTCATCGACACCGAGTTGCGCGTTGAGCTGCCGTCTGATGTCGTCTACAACCGTGTGACGGCGCGCGATCTCTATCATGAGTTGCCGCCGTTCGCCGGGGGTCTGCTGCCGATCGTAGGCGCCCTTGCCGCGAACCCGCCGTCTCTGTTCGAGAACGGCGGGCTCGCCGAATCGTTGCTTCAGTGGATCGTTTGCGTCGTGCCGGCCACGAAGAGCTTCCAGTTGTGAATCTCGGTCGACGCCACGTTTAACCTTCCGATGAAGTCCATCAGCCGCCGCGTGTTCTCGGCGGCCGTGTGCGTTGAAGAGTTATACGTATCGGTAAACCGCTGGCGGAGGTAATACGGTGGAACGGTCTGGTAGTAAATCCGTGCCTGCACCTTGGCGGCGTTCGGAATCTTGCTCAGCGGTACCCGGTAGATGATCGTGTCGCAGCCGCAGCCGCTGAGGTAATCGGGATCCTTGGCCGCTGAACCGCGCGGCCCCGTCTCCTCGGCGTGGGGGCCGCCGGGCTTCCAGCCGCGCGGCAGCAGGCGGTTCCTCTTGATGTTGTCGTACAGGCTGAGGAAGCTGGTCGTGAAGTGTCCCTCGGTGTCCTTGACCAGCTCTTCGTAAATCTGCACCTGCCCCTGATCGGTAATCTCGGTGTGGTGATCCTGATACTGGCCACCGTCGAAGAATTCGCTGGGCAGGACCGCGCCGTCGACGCCATTCGTGATCATGCCGAACGGGTTGGTCGCGCCCGACGCCCAAATCGGGTTGCCGTCCTTATCGAGAACTTCGAAATCCAGAAATGCCCGGCGGAACGAGACGCCTGACGGGAAGCTGTGGCCGGCGTTGTTCTTCACGCCCACTTTTACTTCGAGATCGGTGGTCGTCTTCTTCATCGACATCACTTCAACGACGGCGGTTTCCTGGCGCGCAAGATCGATGGTGGCCTGTTCCGCAAGCTTCAATCCCGCCAGGGGGATGGGGTCGTTGTTAGCATCAGTGGCCACCATCGGATCGGCCGTGCGGATGCCGAGCTGATCGGAGAACTGCAGGAACATCTCCTGGACGAAGAGGTTGATGCCGACCAGTGTGTGCCGCGCGTAGCCAGTTCGCGACTGCAGGGTGATGTCCGGGTCCGGAAGGCGGTCATCGACGTACGGATAGGTGCTGTCCTCCATGTTGGCGATGCGGTAGGCCAGGTCCTGGCTGTGGAACTCCTTCAGCTTGAACGTGGATGGCATGTGGCATTGCTGGCAAGTCTGCGCATCGTCGGTGACCGGGTTCTGCTCGTTCTGGAAGACGCTGTTCTGCCACTCGAAATACGTGGTCTGCTCGAAATCCTCTTTGACCTGCACGCCTTTCGCGTCAAGGACGGGCAGCAGGATCGTGTGGCACGAACCGCAGAGCTTCGAATCCCTCACGTACTCGGTGTGCATCGGCGTCATGTCGAGCGCGTGGTTCATCGGCTTCGCCAGCGGGTCGGTAAACGGACCGATGATCGTTCCCGGATCGGTCGTATTGAACTGGCCGGTGTAGGTCGGCGGCTTGCCGAGGTCTTTATCGGAGATGTGGTGACACACCGTGCAGGAGATCGAGTCGCGGGCCAGCGCGCCGATTTTGGCGTCGCCCACCGGCTGCGCCAGCGATGACGACCAGGCGTAGACCAGTTCCGGGTCGAACATCTTCTTGCCGGCGCTGTCGATCGTCAGCTGCCGCTGGCCCATCGCGCCGTGGCATCGGAAGCAGATGTTCGGAATGGTCTGACCGGGGAGTTTCGCGTTGGCGTGGATTTTCAGCTCGCTGGCGATCTGCGAGAAGAAGACGGGATCGCGGCCGGAGAGCCCCATCAGCGACGCGCGCCATTCACCGTAGGGCGACACGTTGTACACCGGCGTCGAGATGCTGCCGCTGGCAGGATAAATCATGTTGGCCGGATACGGCCCGATGTTGGCGGTGCCGTCATGGCAGCCGATGCACTGATCGGAGGTGATGAACTGCTCCGGCCCATTTTTCATGGCCATGACGTGGTCCCAGGTCTCGCCGGGAAAGTTGCGGGACTTCAGGTCATCGCCCTTTTTCCACCATGGCGCGAGAATTTTCAGCATCTCGTAGTCGAACGGCTCTTCCGCCAGAATCGGGGCGCCGCCCTTGCTCAGCATCTTGGCCCTGTGACTGTCCGCGTGAACGGGCGTCGGGTTGCCCATCGAAAGCATGACATTGAGATACGTGATCGTGTTCGTTCCCTCGACGTTGCGCATTGTGGAGTAGGTCGAGTTCGATACCGCCGAGGCGTGACAGTTGATGCAGTAGTTTCCGAAGCCGGCGGACGGATATGTTGTGTTTCCCAAATCCGTAGGGACTGGACCAGAACTGCCGGCGGATCCGCTCCAGTACCAGCCGTCGTGAGACGCGTTCGCCTCGCGCACCATCACGGTCCACCAGCTAGCCTGGCCGGGAATTGTCCACCATGGAGTGGTCTGTGGTTTCGAGAATGGTGAGGGGAAGCAGCCGACGGGCGGAGTGTATGGCGGCGACATGGGATAGCAATTCGCCGGCCCGGAGTACATCTCTTTGACGATGACCGCGTTGTCGGAGATGGGAGTCACGGCCCGCTGCGCTGCGGTGAGCTTCATCCAGCTGGCCACTTCGGGCGAGTACCAGATACGGACCGCGGGATGGGTGCCGTAGTAGTCGCCAAGGATGTAGGGCCCCGTGTCGCGGATGAACGCGTCGTGAGTCCAGCCGAGTTTGTCGTAGCACGCGGCCGTCAAAAACGGCCGTAGCGCGTTTTCGAACTTGACCGTGTCTTTGCTGGGCGGCATGGCGGTGCTGAGATTGCAGACCGCCGGAAGATCATCTGCCGCGAACGTCGGGACGACCAGAGCGAGAGCGAGAGCGATACAGACCAGAGCTGTGCGCATGAGGGCTCCTTTCCGGGTTGGGACCGGAAAAGAGTCTAACGCGAAAAACTGGAAATCACTTATTTATGTCCTGCCCGGCCTCGAGCTTCTTGATTGCTCCTTCGATACTCTTTCGGTTGACCTCGTCCGGCGCCTGAGGAAGTGCGAGCTTCGCGTACTTCAGCGCTTCCGGATAACGGCCGACCGCCGAGTAGCCGCGAGCCAGGCCGAAGTTGACCGGCCAGACGCCGGGGTTGCGCTTCGCGTTCAGCTCAAACACCTTCAGCGCTTCCTCGTTCTTGCCCTTGGCCATGAGCTGGCGTGCGTAGCCGTGAAGATCAAAGGGGGTGGTGGTCGGGTGATTCATCGCTTCGTCGCGCGTTTTGGCCGCATCGGCGGTCTTGCCGTTCGCTTCCTGCGCGTCGGCCAGCGTCATCAGGTTGGTGAAGTTCTTCCGGCCGATGCCGCTCTTGTCATCGGCGGCGGCCGTTGCCCACTTCAGTCCCTCGGCGGGATGCTTGTTGTCGAGGGCATAGCGGGCGGCCTGCGTCCAGCTCGCATCGTTGAAACCGGGTGAATTCCGCAGCTCCTGGCTGATGTCGGCGACGTAGAGATCGGAGACGTTCGGGACGGTGATGTCGATCGGCACCGCCAGCTCTTCCCACTTCATGGCCACGGTGGCGTGGTCGTCCTTGCGCTCGGTGAAGTCGAAGGTGAGGACTTCGCGATACTCCGCCTTCTCCGGCTTCGCTTTCACGCGAAGCGCGTCTTCAGCCGGGTCATAGAAGAAGCTGCCCCATGACGTGTGGTTCTTCGAGAAGATCCACGTCCACTCGTCCTGTTGCGGAATGGCGAAGAGAGCGTACGAGCCGGCCGGCAGCGTGCAACCGTTGACCTGGATGTCGTGCGAGGTCGTAAAGATGGTGTTCACGTTTGCTCCGACGCGCCACGGGCATTCCTTGCAGGTGCCGAATCCGAGGTTGGCCATGCCCCACGGCACGAGCGTCCCCCAGACTTTCCCGCGGCGGTTCACGCCCTGCGGGCTGTGAACGTGCGGACTGCTGTAATCGATCGAGACTTTGACGGGGCCGATCTGCTGGGTGACGGAGGATCGTTCGTTACCACCTGACGGAGGAAGGGTGATCTGTTGGGCTGTCACGCCGATGGCTACAAGCGCCACAGCCGTGGCCGCGAGGAAGTGTTTCATTGGCTCTCCTTTCGAATGTGCCAATGTACGCACCCCCTCGCGTCCGGTTCGTCAGCGAACGGTGAACATCACCAGATCTTCTCCCACCACTTCTTCTCGGGAGGGGCGGCAACGGCCGTGGTGAGGTGCATCTTCCGGCGCATGTCGTCGACTTTCCAGCCGGTCAACACGGCGACGTTCTGCGCTTCCTGTTCCTGCCTTTCCCTGAGCTGGCGGCGATAGACGGCCGCGGCGTCGCATGTGCCGGGACTGGCGGGGTGGTGGATGACGTACCGCGCCTGGAACTGGCCCTGGTCGCCTGTCTGCTGGAAGACGAGATCCTCGGGGAAGTGCTCGCGGTCGTAGCGGACGTGCAGGCGGGTGAGGAAGACGTTGCCGCCGCCGGCGCTATCGCCGAGCCAGAAAACGCCGATCTTCCGCAATTCATCGTTGGAGAGCGGCTCGGAAGCGCAGGGGTCGCACCAGCTCATGTTCCACGCGTATTCGAGGAAGACCGCGTTATATCCTCGCGCCTGACCTGCTCCGAGAAGAGAGCCTTGTAGAACGGTGCGAAATCGTTGCGCACGAAGAGCGGCACGTCGACACCGCTCGGCAGCTTCACGGTCCGATAGTTCGTCGTCTCGACGCGGCCTTTGGTCGTGATGAGGTAGACGAACAGCTCCTGTGCGCCGTTCGCGTTCACCGTGCCGAGGCGGATCGGCAGCATGAACTTGGGCGACTCGTACGCCACCTGCAGCGGGCGGAGGTAGTTGAATCCGAGTTGAGCCTGCGCGCCGAGGTTCACCTTCGCTACGAAAAAGTGCATGTTCTGGCGGATGTAGCTCCCCAGCACGGGCCCGGCACCCTTGGGCATGCTGTAGCCGTTCTCGGTGAGCCAGGTCTCCAGGCCGCTGCTCTGTGTCGCGGAAAGGATGAGGATGTCGTACTCGCCGACGGTGTACTTCGCTTCGATCGTCACGCCGAGGCTCTTGGCGCGGTCACGGGATGCCTGGTTTACCGTGATCGACTCTCTTGCGACGCCTGCCAAGGCCGCCGGCACAGGCGGGGGCGCGCATGGGTCGGGATCGAAGTACTCGACGAGCCGGGGCGACGAGTAGGCGTCGAGATGATCGATGAGGGCTTTGTCTGCGACGTGGATCTGTCCGCGCTCGATCTTCGTCGGCACCGGGATGACGACGGCGAAGTCGCGCACGTTGCCCTGGAAGTCGTTGGCCATCGTCATGACGGTCTTGTCCTGATCGCGGACGACGACGACCTGCGAGGCGCGGTTGAAGATCTTCGTGTCCCCTCGGGCGACGTAAAAGCCGCAGAACGCGTGCGCCTGCGTTGCTGCGAAGAGCGTGAGGGTGAGAATGAGCGTGCGTTTCAACATGACTGCCTCCTTTATGCGGTTGCGAGGTCTCGCGGTTTCGTGGTCGCGCGGTTCGATCCAGCCGCGAGACCTCGCGACTCCGAGACCGCACGACCCCACTGGTAGCGCGCTGCCGGCAGCAGCACGTCGATGATCGGTACAACGAGCGCACACCCGGCGAGCGACCAGAGAATCCCGTTCGTCCGGAAGAGCCGGTAGTTTATGTACCAGCCGCCGAACGCCACGAGAGCGGCGAAGAGAATCCTTCCCGCGCGCGAGTCCGGCGTGGTCCTGGGGTCAGAGATCATGAAGAAGGTGAAGAGCAGCAGCGCGCCGTTCTCGAGACGGTGAATGGGGATCGTCATCGGTTCGCCGACCCAGAGCGACCGGCCGATGATGAGGGCGCTCCAGGCGACGATGAAGGCGTAGGTCACATCACTCCGCGCGGCGCGATTGACGACCAGCCCGCCGAGGCAGGCGATGAGGAAGCCGAAAAACGCGACGTTCCCCCATTGTCCGGGCGAGACCCAGACGTGGTTCGTCATCAGCATGAGCGCCACGATGGCGATATTGGTGGGGTTGAAGATGTGCTTGCCGCGGACGCGGACGACGAACTTGCTGGCCACCGCGATGACTGCGGCGGCGATCAGCAGCGTCAGATACTCGCTCCGCAAGAGCAGTGAGAGCGAAAGCCCTGAGATCGCGGCGCTGCGCGGATCGAATGCGACGCCCTTGAGCCGCGCGCAGAGCGCCTGCGTTCCGATAGCCGTGCCGACGAGCAAGGCGGCCCGGAAGAGCGTTACGTCGAAATGGAGCGCGAAGATGCCGTAGAGCAGCAGCAGCGTCAGCGCGCCGATCTGGTAGAGCCGCGGGTCGAAGCGTTTCATGCCCCGTTGGATGCGCGGAGCGGGGGAAAGGAAACCTGGCGACAGATTCTGGCCCGGTACATTCGACAAACGCCTCCGTATCCCTCAAACTATGTGATCCCAGCAAGATTGAAGAGGTCCGGTGCTCCACATTCTCGATTCCGCCCGCTACGGCTTTTCGCCGTATGCGGTGCCGACGCTGGCGACTGCGGCGCTGATGCTCGTCTTCGGCACGAGTGTTCTGGCGCGCCGTGCGTCGCGGGTGGCCGGCGCATTCTTCGCCATTGCGGCGTCGGCATCGGTGTGGCTCATCGCCTTCACGTTCGTCTACAGCGCGAAGGACGCGGCCACGGCGCTCTTCTGGTCGCGAGCGGCCTACCTCGGCGTGCCATTCCTGGCGCCGTCGATTTACCACTTCACCACGGAGATGCTCCGTATCGCCAAGGAACGGCGCGGCGCGGTCATCACGGCATGGGCACTGGCCACGGTGTTCTCTGCCCTTGCCGTGACCGGCGTGCTCGTGGAGCGCGTGCAGCATTTCTGGTGGGGCTTCTATCCGCGGTACAGCCCTCTCGTGGCCCCGCCGTTCCTGCTCTTCTTCTTCGGCTACCTCGTAGCAGCGTTCGTTGAGTTTCTTCGCGCATACCCGAAGTCGCGCGGCGTGGAGAAGAAGCGCATCCGCCTGCTGCTCATCGCGTTCGCCGTCGCCTATCTCGGTTGTGTCGACTACCTGCCGAAGTTCGGAATCGCCGTCTATCCGTTCGGCTATGGCGCGCTGCTCGGTTTCGTGGCCATCGCGGCCATTGCCTTCCGCAAGTACGACCTGGTGGCGATTACCCCGTCGCTTGCGGCACGCGAGATCATTGGGACGATGGCGGACGTCCTCTTCGTCTGCGACCGCGAGGGCCGCATCGAGTTCGCCAACGCCGCCGCCGAGCGGGTGCTCGGTTATCCCGCGGACAGCCTCGTGGGACGGCAGTTCGAAGGGCTGTTGGTCGCCGGCGAGGACGATCCGTTCGGCGAGTCGTTCCGCCGCCGCAGCATCCGCAACATGGAGCGCCGCTTCATCGCCAGCGATGGCCGTCAGGTCGATCTGATGATGTCGCTCGCTCCTGTCATCCAGCATGGCGAGCCCGCGGGCGTTGTGATCCTCGGCCGCGATATGCGCGAGCAGAAAGATGCGGAGCGGGAAGTGAAGAGGGCGGTGGCGCTTCTCGAGTCGACGCTCGACTCGACCGCGGACGGCATTCTCGTCGTCGGCGGCGGCGGTCGCGTTCTCACGTACAACAACCGCTTTGCCGAGATGTGGCATATCCCGGCGCAACTGCTCGAAGCAAGCGAGGATGACCGCGGCCTGATCGACGCCGTCCTCGATCAGCTTCTCGATCCCGATCACTTCCTCCGCACGGTCGACACCCTCTATGCCCAGCCGGAGGCGGAGAGCTTCGATCTGCTGGAGTTCAAAGACGGCCGTCGCTTCGAGCGCTACTCGATCGGGCGGGCCGTGGAGGACATGGCCAACGTTCGCGTATGGAGCTTCCGTGACGTCACCGCGCGTTTTGCCGCCGAGGCGGCGCTGCGCGAGTCGGAGCTGCGGTACCGGCTACTGTTCGAGCAGAACGCGGCCGGCGTCTGCGTGTCGGACGTGGCGGGCTCGATTCTCGACTGCAACCTGACGTTTTCCACGATGCTCGGGTACTCGCGGTTCGAACTGATCGGTCATTCCGCCGGCGATCTCTATGTGCGTCCGGGAGAGCGATCCGATCTCCTGTCCTTACTGCGCGACTCGACGACGCTGAACAGCGTCGAGGTCGAGCTGCTGAAGAAGGATGGGAATTCGATGTGGGCGCTCATGAATCTCACGGCGGTCGGAGATCGTATCCACTCCACCGTCGTCGATATCAGCGATCGGAAGCGCGCCGAGGAAAAAATCGAATTCCACGCTTACCACGACGTGCTGACCCATCTGCCCAACCGTAAACTCTTCACCGACCGTTTGACACACAGCCTTTCGCGGGCGCGCCGCTCCAGCAAGTCGCTGGCGGTGATGTTCGTCGATCTCGATCACTTCAAGACGATCAATGACACGCTCGGCCACGAGGCCGGCGACGAGCTTCTGCTGGAGATGGCGCACCGCCTCCGCGCCAACGTGCGCGACGACGACACGGTTGCCCGGCTCGGCGGTGACGAGTTCACGATCATCCTGGCCGAGCTCCGCCACCCCGAGGATGCGGTCAGCGTGGCCGAGAAGCTCATCAAAGCCGTGGTCCAGCCCCTTTCGATCGCCGGAACGTCGATCGAGGTCTCGGCCAGCATCGGCATCGCTCTCTTTCCTGATGACGGCGCCGATGCCGAGTCGCTGCTGCGCAACGCGGACAGCGCCATGTATCGCGCCAAGGAGTCGGGACGCAACACTTACCAGCTCTGTACCGATGACATGAAGCGCCGCGCCGTCGAGCGGCTCTCGCTGGAGACACGGCTGCGGCGCGCCATCACCGAAGGGCAGCTTGTCCTCCACTATCAGCCCCAGATCAGTCTGACCAGCGGCTTGGCGATCGGAGTGGAGGCGCTGGTGCGCTGGAATGATCCGGAGCGCGGACTCGTGCACCCATCAGCGTTCATTCCGATGGCCGAGGAGAGCCGTCTCATCCTCCCGCTGGGCGAGTGGGTCCTTCACACCGCGTGTACGCAGATGCGCGCGTGGCTCGATGCCGGGATCGACGTTCCCCTCATGTCCGTCAATCTCTCGCTGCGCCAGTTCCAGCAATACGACATCGTTCAAACTGTCCGCCGCGTCCTCACCGAAACCGGCCTCAGCGCCGGCGCCCTCGAGCTGGAGATCACCGAGACCGCGGCGATGCAGAACGCCGAGACCACGGTCGAGGTGCTTCAAGCGCTCCGCGAGCTCGGTGTTTCCATCGCCATCGACGATTTCGGCACGGGATATTCATCGCTGAACTATCTGAAGCGCTTCCCGATTACGGCCGTGAAGATCGATCGCGCCTTCATCCGCGACCTGGCCACGAGCGAGGGCGACGCCGCCATCGTCTCCGCCGTGGTCGGCATCGCCCGCGCGCTGAAACTGCGCGTCATCGCCGAGGGCGTCGAGACCGAGGAGCAGCTCTCGTTCCTCCGCCGCCGCAACTGCGATGCCGCCCAGGGCTATCTTTTCAGCAGGCCCGTTTCCGCGGCGATGTTGCCCGGCCTGCTGACCGAGCACCCGCTGGAAGAGCTTGCCGTGCGGTTGCACGTTTGACGAAAACGCGGGCTGGACTCTCCAGTCCGCTCCCGGCCTACGCTAACTGCACGTCGGCAGTCACTGCCTCTTCGTGCAGCACGGGATACTTGCCCGTGAAGCACGCCGTGCAGTAAAGCCGCCGAGGGTCGTCGCCATTGCGAACGGCGGCCAGCATCCCTTCTTCGGAGAGGTAGCCGAGGGAGTCGGCCTCGATGAAGTCGCGAATTTCGTTGACCGACTTCGCGCTGGCGATGAGGTCGCGGCGCTGCGGGGTGTCGATGCCGTAATAGCAAGGCCCTGTCGTCGGCGGCGAGGAGATGCGCATGTGGACTTCCAGCGCGCCAAAGTCTTTCAGCATGCGGACGATCTTCTTGGAGGTGGTGCCGCGGACGATGGAGTCGTCGATCAGGACGATGCGCTTTCCGGCCACGATCTCGCGGACGGGATTCAGCTTCACCTTCACGCCGAAGCTGCGGATCGATTGCTTCGGCTCGATGAACGTTCTGCCGACGTAGTGGTTGCGTACCAGGCCGAACTCGAAGGGGATTCTTGATTCGTGCGCATACCCGAGCGCCGCGAAGACGCCGGAGTCGGGGACGGGGATGACGACGTCCGCAACGACGCGGTGCTCGCGCGCGAGTTGCGCGCCGAAGCGTTTCCTGACCTCGGCGACGTTGTTGCCGAAGATCACGGAGTCAGGTCGGGCGAAGTAGACGTGCTCGAAGATGCAGCGGGCCTCGCGCGGCCCCGTGAATTCGTGGACCACGCGCACCCGAGGCAACGGCTCACCGCATTCGATGGCGATGACCTCGCCGGCACGCACCTCGCGAATTGTCTCCGCTTCGATGAGGTCGAAGGCACAAGTCTCTGACGAGACGACGATCGATTCGCCGAGCCTGCCAAGCACGAGCGGCCGGAATCCGTACGAATCGCGCGCCGCGTAAACGCGTCCCGGCGCGAGGAGAACGATGGAGTACGCCCCTTTGACCTGCGAGAGCGCATCGACCAGTGCGGCTTCGAGAGTGAGCTCCCTCGAGCGCGCGATGAGATGGACGATGACCTCGGTGTCCGACATCGTGTTGAAGATGGCGCCGTCCGCCTCGAGCCTCCGGCGGATGTCGGCTCCGTTGACGAGGTTGCCGTTGTGTGCCAGTGCGATCGGCCCCTTGCTGGTCGAAGCCACGAGCGGCTGTGCATTGCATAGCATCGAGCCGCCGGCTGTCGAGTAACGGACATGCCCGATGGCGATGTCGCCCGGCAGACGCCTCAGCCGCTCCTCGGTGAAGATCTCGGCGACGTAGCCCATCTCCTTCTCGGAGTGGATCTGGGGTGCCCCCGGCGCGATGATCTGCTCCCCGGTACCGCTCGACGACCCGCTGGCCGCCCCGATGTTGGTCTCGGACCGCCTCCGGTCCGACGAGACCGAGGCAATCCCCGCGCTCTCCTGTCCCCGATGCTGCAGCGCATACAACCCGAGGTAGACGATGTTCGCCGCGTTCTCATGGTTGAGAACGGCGAAGACTCCGCATTCATCGTGAAACTTGTCGAACATGGGTGTGATGAAGAACGAAGTGTAGCGCGGGGAAATTCAGGCGGGTGGGAGCAAGGAGGAGCGAAGGTAGTCCAGACGGCGCCGTACCTCATCCGCCCAGCGCGACGAGGGATCGACCGAGAGGTACAGATCGTACGCGGTGATGGCTTCTTGCGTTCGATGGAGTGATTCCAGTGCAAGGGCCCGGTTGAACAGAGCTTCCCGCGAGCGCGGATCAACCTGTATGGCTCGATTGCAGGCATCGACAGCGAGCTGAAGCTTCCCGGGGTCATTGTTCCTGGCGGCAGCGATCAAGGCCGTGGCCAGGTCATTCTGATAGTGCGCGTTGTCCGGTTCTTTCGCCGCCGCGGCCTTCAATGGTGCGAGCGACTCATCGACGCTCTCCTTGCTTTCAAGCAAGAGACCGATCCCGCGCGCGTGGAGAGTCTTCGCGTCGTCGCCACGAAGTTCGGCTGCGCTTGCGGCGTCTCCCTGCATGATCGCGAGAAGAGGATCGGTCGTTTCATCGTTCGAGTCTGATCCGCCGCGGCTTACTCTCCACTCGGTGTACGGGACCCCGCTAAGTCGACCTTCGATGGGTCGTATCTTGACCTGCGCATATTCGTCGGTGACCTTCGCCGCCGGATCGTGGTATTTGGAGTACGTGATGGTTGCTACCGTGGCGACTAGAACCACAGCCGCGGCAGCCAGCCACCATGGGCGGCCCGCGGCCTGTGCGGGCTCGATGAACTCCGACGAGTCGACGACGACGATCCGGCATTCATCGCAATCGGCGATGTGCTCGACGACGGCCGCCCGTGCCGCATCGTCGAGCGTCCCTTCAACGAAGCGGCCGAGATCCTCAGCGGCGGGATGTGCGAGCGTCATCGTCATGGCGGCACCTGCAGTTGCGGTGTGGGGTTGGCGCCGAAGTCGATATGCAGTTCGTCGGCGCCGTGGATGAGCATGTCTCCAATGTCGCTCATCGCCACGCCGGCGGCAAGAAGGGACTCGCGCAGGGCGGCCACGAGACGGTCGATCCGGCGATAGAGCTGCTTCTGATCGGCCTGCAGCATTCTGGCCATCGTCGAGACCTTCATTGCATCGATAAAGCGCAGTTTCATGATCAGGCGGTCCTCAGCCGGAAGGCGGTCGAGCTCTCGGCTCAGCACAGCGCTGGCGCGGCGTGCCGCGATTTCGCGCTCGCCGCTCAGCAACTCGTCCTCAGCCGATGCCTCCGATGCGGGCTCACGCATCTCCTCCGTCCGTTCGACCTTCGATGCCCGGCGCGGTTGCCGCACGACGATCGATGCGGCAAGCGCTTCCAGCGCTCTCGAGTCGAGGTCTGTATATTTTTGACGGACAATCGTCGAGGCTTCCGTAATGCCGAGGCCATCGCGGCTCACGAGACGCTCGAGGTAGATCGCCGCGTCCCCCCCCTGCCGGGCTCGCACCGAAGGCCGCCACTTGCCCCATTCGTGGATCTTCTGATCGAGATAATGGCGCGAGACAACGATCGTTAAGTATGTGGGAAGAGAGCACTTATTCTCGAACTTGCGCAGGACGGCGTAGTCGTCCTCGAGGAGCTTGAGCCTGACCGTTGAGGCGAAATCCTCGGCATCGGCGCCGCTGAGGCCGTATTTCCGGCTGACGAACGCCGTGACGCGGTCGATCAGCGAGAGGTTGTCGAGGAAAAAGGTCTCCCAGTTCATACACCTGCCGGTAGGGCAACGATACGTGTCTATTGACAGTGTGGCGATTCTAGACGAATTGCCCCCTCTGACGGACGCCGAATGGAGCGGTAACTACGGCAGAACGGTGAACCCCTCGGCGCGCGCGGCTACACCGAGGTCGTCGTCGATGGTGACGAAGGGGAGGGTGCGCGGATTATCGTTGGAGGCGACGAGCGCAGCCCCGAGCTGAAGTGCATCCATTCCGCGCAAGCGGTGGTTCGTCAGTAGATGCCTGGCGCGGTCAACGATTGCCTTCGACTCGTCGATCACTATCCAAGCTGACTCGAGCGACGCAATGAGTGCCTCCGCATCCCGCTGGCTCAGCCGATCATGTGATCGCGCGCGCCGCCAGACGGCGCTGGCCAGTTCCACGGAAGTGCAAATCCAGACCGCAATATTCGGGTCATCCGACAGCAGTTGGGCCATCTGTGGTGTCGACAGTTCGTCGACCACGAGTGGCACAAGCGCTGACGTGTCCCAGAATCTCACCAACCTTCCTCGCGATCACGCAGCAGCTGGGCTACCACACTGCCCTCCTCGAACTTCGGGCGCGGACGTGTGAAGAAATCATCCGGCAACTTTCCGGTCCCCCGGCGCGCTTTGCCTTGCCGGACCAGATCGTCAATGTACGCTTCCAAGGCGCTCTGATCAGGATTGGGCCTCGACGGAAAAGTACTCGTCTGTTCCGGGACCATTTGTGCGATCGGCGCAATTCCATCCCTGATCTGCACCGTCTCGCCGTTCTTCACCGCCTCGATCACCTCGTCCAACCGTTCCTTCAGCTCGCTCACCTGCTCCGTTCGCATGGGAACGAGTGTACCTCGGCATAGAGAAGGCGCGAAACTTCGCCCTTGACATCCTCCAACATTAGACGTAGTCTAATCACGTGCGCGACAGCGTGACCATTCTTCAGCAGCACGGAATCCAGCCCTCGGCGCAGCGCGTGGCTGTCGCCGACTACGTGCTGCACACCCTCGAGCATCCCTCGGCCGACCTCGTCTGGAGCCGCGTCAAGGCGCGCGTGCCGTACATCTCCCGCGCCACGGTCTACAACACGCTGAACCTCTTCGTGGCCAAGGGATTGCTGCGTGCGCTCACCCTGGCCGAGGACAGCGTCGTCTTCGATCCGAACGTCGAGCGGCACCATCATCTCGTCGATGAGGAGAGCGGCACGATCCACGACATCCCGTGGGACAAGGTTCAGGTCTGCAACGTCGAGGCGTTGAAGGGATTCGAGATTCACGATTACCAGGTCGTCATGCGCGGCGTTCGCAAGGCTGCCCGGCGCAAGGTCTGAAAAATTTTCGCGAGCAGTTAGACGATGTCCAGAACGCGACATCGTCCAAATCAAAGGAGAGTAACGACAAATGCCCATGCTTACCGTTGGAGACAAGTTTCCTGAGTACAACCTGAAGGCGTCCGTCAGCACCGAGAAGGGGAAGGAATTCGAGACCATCAGCACGAAGGACAACGAGGGAAAGTGGCTCGTTTTCTACGCCTACCCGAAGGACTTCACGTTCATCTGTCCGACAGAGATCGTCGAGTTCAGCAAGAAGGGCGGCGAGTTCGCCGACCGTGATGCCGTGGTTCTCGGTGGCAGCACCGACAACGAGCACTCGCACCTGGCCTGGCGCGTGGCCCATCCCGATCTCAAGAACGTGAAGACGCCGCTGGTCTTCATCACGCCCGCCTTCGCCATGCAGCTCGGGATTCTGCATCCTGAGGCCGGCGCCGCGATCCGCGTGACCTTTATCGTCGATCCGAACGGGATCATCCGCTGGGTGAACGCGAACGATCTCTCGGTCGGACGCAACGTCGACGAGGTGATCCGCGCGCTCGACGCGCTGCAGAGCGACGAGCTCTGCCCGTGCAACTGGCGCCCGGGTCAGCAGACCCTCGGGGCGGCGTAAGCATCATGAGCGCCGTCGAATCGCTACGCGCGCGCCTGCCCGAGAACGCGCGCGACACCAAGCTCAATCTGCAGAGTGTGTTGCAGCCCGGCACGCTCACAGCGGCGCAGCGTTGGGGGGTGGCGGTCGCTTCGGCGGCCGCCGCCCGCAACCGGGAACTGCTCGACGCCATGCTGGCCGATGCCCGTGACGAGGCGGGCGATGCCGTGATCGACGACGCTCTGGCCGCCGCGTCGCTGATGGCCATGAACAACGTCTTCTACCGCTTCCGCCACATGATCGGAAAGCCGTCGTACGACCAGAAGCCAGCCCGTCTGCGCATGCAGCGCATCGCCAAACCAGCCACGAACAAGCCCGACTTCGAGCTTTTCTGCCTGGCCGTCAGCGCCATCAACGGCTGCGAGATGTGCATCCGCTCGCACGAAGCCGTCGTGATCGAAGGCGGATTGACCGAGGATCACGTTCACGACGCCGTGCGCATCGCCGCCGTGGTGAACGCGGCGGCGGTGGCGTTGGAACTGCCGGTGGTGATGACGGTCGCTACGGCGTAAGGACGTTACCGCGCGATCAGCTCCGCTTCCTCACCAATACCGCCGATCACGTCCTCCACGCTGTCGCCGCCGAGGAGCAACGCGAAGGATGAGCGCCAGATGCGGGTGAGCTCGGGTGTTGACGTTCGGATCAGAGGGACGCCATTGCGTTCGATGAGGAATGTGGCGACGGCGGTGTGGCCGATACGCATTGCGGAAAGGCCATGCAGCTTCGCGAGGCGGAGGACTTCATCGGTGTGAGATGTCGACACGATCGCACGCGCCTGCGACTCGCCGAAGAGCAGGGCGATGAGGTCGATATCGTCGGCGTGGCCGGCGAGCTCGACGTGGCAGCCGATGCCTTCCATTGCGCACTCGGCGAGGGCTACCGATAGTCCGCCGTTGGATAGATCGTGGGCGCTGCGCAGCAGGCGATGCTCGTATGCGCTCATGAAAAACTCGACCAGCGCCTTTTCGCGATCGAGGTCGACGTGCGGGGGGGCGGAGAGAGCGTCGGGCATCGCGCGTTGCTGCCATTCCGATCCGCCCAGCTCATCACTCGTTTCGCCGATGAGGACGATGTCGAGTCCGGCCTCCGGGAAGGCGATCTCGCAGCCGGCATCTTCGCGCTCGAGGATGCCGACCATGCCTACTGTCGGTGTGGGGAGCACGGCCCGCCCCTCCGTCTCGTTGTAGAACGACACGTTGCCGCTCACGACCGGAGTCTCCAGCGCGCGGCACGCATCGCTGATGCCGCGGATGCATTCGGCGAACTGCCACATGATCTCCGGCCGTTCCGGCGATCCGAAGTTGAGGCAGTCGGTGATGGCCACCGGCCTCCCGCCGCTGACAGCGATGTTGCGCGCGGCCTCGGCCACGGCCTGTTTGCCGCCTTCGTACGGATCAAGGAAGCAGTAGAGCGGATTGACGTCACTCGTCACTGCCAGCGCGCGGCCGGTGCCTTTGACGCGGACGATGGCGGCGTCGCGGTGCTCCGGCCGCGCGATTGTGTTCGTCCGCACCGTCGTGTCGTACTGCTCCCAGATCCACTGCTTCGAGCAGAGATTTGGCGATGCGATCAGTCGAAAGAGATCCTCGGTGAAATCGCCATCGTCGACCCGTTGACGATCGAGCGATTGCGGGATGACACGATCCGGGGCGGACATCGGGCGCTCGTACACGGGCGCTTCGGTCGAGATCGGATCGACTGGAATGGCCGCCACCTCCTGGCCGTGCCAGATCAGTCGGACGAATCCATCGTCAGTCACATCGCCGACGACCGCGGCGTTGAGGTCCCACTTCTCGAAGGTGCGGACCACCTCGTCCTCGCGGCCGCGTTTGGCTACGATCAGCATCCGTTCCTGCGATTCGCTGAGCATGATCTCGTAGGGTGTCATGCCGCTCTCGCGCACCGGGACGCGATCGAGATCCATCCGTACGCCCGTTCCGGCGCGCCCGGCCATCTCGAATGAAGACGACGTGAGGCCGGCAGCGCCCATGTCCTGAATGCCGACGATCGCATCCGACTCCATGATTTCGAGGCATGCTTCGAGGAGCAGCTTCTCGGTGAACGGATCGCCCACCTGCACGGTGGGGCGTTTCTCTTCCGATGCCTCATCGAACTCCGCGGAGGCCATGGTCGCACCATGGATTCCGTCGCGGCCGGTCTTCGAGCCGACATAGATGACCGGATTGCCGACGCCGCTGGCGGTGCCGTTGAAAATCCTGTCCCGCGTCGTCACGCCGAGGGCGAAGACATTGACGAGGATGTTGCCGTTGTAGGAGCGGTGAAACGACGTCTCGCCGCCGATGGTCGGGATGCCGATGCAATTGCCGTAGCCGCTGATGCCGCGCACCACGCCGTCGACGAGGTACTTCATCCGCGGCGCGTCAATGTCTCCGAAGCGGAGCGAGTCGAGGCAGGCGATGGGCCGCGCGCCCATCGTGAAAATATCGCGAAGGATTCCACCGACGCCGGTGGCCGCTCCCTGGTACGGCTCGATGAACGACGGATGGTTGTGCGACTCCATCTTGAACGCCGCCACCCAGCCGTCGCCGATATCGATCACGCCGGCGTTTTCGCCCGGACCCTGAACCACACGCGGTCCCGACGTCGGGAACTTGCGGAGATGGACGCGCGACGATTTGTACGAGCAGTGCTCCGACCACATCACGCTGAAGATGCCGAGCTCTGTGTAGTTCGGGGCGCGCCCCAGGATCTGCTCGATGCGCTGGTACTCGTCAGGACTGAGGCCGTGCGAGGCGATGAGGGCGGGCGTGATGTCGCTCACCCCGCCATTTTGTCATTCCGGACCGCAAAGTCGGCCAGGAAGATCCGGAGTGCGGCATCGCGGGGCCGCACTCCGGAACACGGCAGGCGACAATCAGTCGTGGGAAATCGGCCCTTCCGGATGGCGCATCATCATGGCGCCCGGCCCCATCAGGTGTTCCATCTTGGCGTGCATGGCATCGAACTGCGCCTTCTGATCGGGGGTCAGGATCGCGTCGATCTTCTGCTTGGCCGAGTCATGGGCGGCGCGAATCTGCTTGTCGAGGGCGCGCATGGCCAGGAACTGCGTCCCGACCGCGGTGGCGTCGGGGCTCGGTGCCTCGGCCAGCGCCTGTAGCTGCTGCTCGGCCGCGCGGTGTTGATCGAGGAGCGGCTTGACCGAAGCCTCGAGCTGCTGATGGATGGCGTCGAACTGTGTTTTCTGATCGGCGGACAGCCCGAGGGCGGTGGCCATAGCGTCGCCGTCCGGACCGATGTGCTTCAGGAACTGGCGGGGCGGCTCCTGGGCGAGTGCGATTGTGGCGACGACGGTGATTGCGAGAGCGATGGTGATGATTCGTTTCATGTCGTGTGTGTCCTTTCGACGAGCAATGTACGCATCGTACGCCTTGAAGTGATCAACGGCACGCAAGCTGTTTGTAAGAAACGTAAAACCCGCTTGCCGCCTCGATTTGCGCGCAAATGCGGATGCTAGACTCAACGCCATGAAAGGGAGCCGCAGCGCCGCCGCAGCGCTGATCTCGCTCGTGGTTCTTGCCGCTGCTCTGGCCGTGCTCGGGGTACTGCAATATCGCTGGATCGGGCAGGTGGCGGACGCCGAGCGACAGCGGATGCGTGCCGGGATCGAATTCGCCGCCCACCACTTCAGCGACGACTTCGATCACGAGCTGACAAGGATTTTCTTCGCCTTTCAGATGCCTCTACCCGAGGCCACTCCCGAGCATCTGCTGCGCCGCTACGACGAATGGGCGGCGTCGTCGCGGGACCCGCGCATCATCAAGGCCATCTACTTCGTGCCGGCGAGCGAAATCGACAACATCCAGCTCGTCGATCCAAAGACGCGCAGTGTGCGGGCAGTGCCCTGGCCGGTCTCGCTGGCAGCCGTCCGGCCGATGATCGCCGGCGAATTCGGAAGCGGTCCGCCAGCCGGTCCCATCAACCCGCGGGGCTCGATCATCGTGGTGCCATCCGGCCCCATGGGGATCATGAAGGAGCGTTTCAGCTCCGCGACGATGATGCCGCGGCTGCGCTTCCCTCCGGACGGCATGCACGGCGAGCCCCGCCCCGCCTTCACGATCGTCGAGCTCGATCGCGACTACATTGCCCGCGTTCTGCTGCCGGACCTTACGCGCCGCTACTTCGACACGCCGGAAGGCCGTCAGTACGAGGCGGCTGTCGTAGCGTCGGAGAGCGGCGAAGTGCTCTATCGTTCCGACGGCGCTTCCGCGCCGTTTCATGCCGATCTCACGGTTCCGATCTTCAGCGTGCTTGCATTGCGCCGTGAGCCTGACTTTGTGTCTGACCATGTATCTGACCACGGACCGATGCACATGGAGTTACCGCGCAGGCCGTCCGCCTGGAATCTTCTGGTTCGGAACCATGATGGCCCGCTGGAGGAGGTCGTGGGAGCGACACGGCGCCGCAATCTGATGCTCACCGGCGGCGTTCTGGCCGTCCTTGCCGGCACAGTGCTCATGCTCGTGACGATGCTTCGCGGAGCGGAACGGTTGCGATTGCAGCAGTTGGAGTTTGTCGCCGGCGTCACGCATGAGTTGAACACGCCGGTGGCCGCTCTCACATCGGCCGGCCAGAACCTCGCCGACGGCATCATCCACGAGCCGTCGCAGATCAGGCGTTACGGCGACGCCATCGTCAAAGAATCGCGGCGGCTGACCGAGATGATTGGGCAGGTGCTGGCGTACGGCGGCATGCAATCGCGTCGAAAGCTGCCCCACGCGCAGGTCGACGTCGCGGCGGTTATCGACGAAGCGATCGCAGCCTGCCGTTGGATGGCCGAGGAGCAGTCGGTCGTCGTCGAAACGCACGTCGATCGCGGCCTCCCGCTTGTCGACGGCGATGCCGCATCTCTTGCTCGCGCCGTGCAGAATCTGATCGCCAATGCCATTCGCCACGGCGCGGCGGGCCATTGGGTCGGCATCCGTGCCTCTGCCGATGGTGGCAGCGTCGTGATCGCTGTCGAAGACCGCGGGCCGGGCATCGCCGCGCGCGATCTGCCGCACCTCTTCGAGCCGTTCTATCGCGGCCGCGGCGCCGACCGCGTTCGCGGCAGCGGCCTCGGGCTGACGATCGTGAAGCAGATCGCGGCCGCGCACGGCGGCCGGGTCGCCGTCGAACGCCGGCGCGAAGGGGGCACGGTCGTTACGCTGCACCTTCCGGCCAGCACCACGGCGGTGGCGGCGCCGGAGATCGTGCAGCATGCCTGAGTTGCAGCGACGCATCCTGCTGGTCGAAGACGAAGAGAGCCTCATCCTCACGCTGCGCGACCGCTTCGAATCGGAGGGATACGCGGTGACGGTCGAGAGCGACGGCGAATCGGCGCTTGCCACCGGCACGCGCACGCCGTTCGATCTGATCGTGCTCGACGTGGCGCTACCGCGAAAGAACGGATTCGACGTCTGCCGCGATCTTCGCCAGCGCGGCGTCCAGACGCCGATCCTCATGCTTACGGCGCGCGGCCAGGTGGTCGATCGCGTCGTCGGTTTGAAGCTCGGGGCGGACGACTATCTGACCAAGCCGTTCGAGATGATGGAGCTGCTGGCCCGCGTCGAGGCACTGCTGCGGCGGGCCCGGACGATGGCGGCGAACGCGTCGGATTCGTACGCTTTCGGCCCCGTACACGTCGATTTCCGCAGTGCGGAGGTCCGGCGCGAGGGGACGCCGATCGAACTGTCCACGCTCGAGATCAAGCTGCTTCGCTACTTCGTCGAGCATCGCGGCGCCGTCCTGGCCCGCGACGAGCTGCTCGACAAGGTGTGGGGTTACGACGCCACTCCGGTTACACGCACCGTCGATGTGCATGTGGCCTCGTTACGCCAGAAGCTCGAAGCGAACCCCTCCAAGCCGGAGTTCATCGTCACGGTTCACGGCCTCGGCTACAAGTTCCTGGGTTAGCTCACTTCAATCAACCGGCTCCCATCGTCATTCACACGAATCGTGATCTCGACATGTCCGTCTTCGAATTCATCAAACTCCCGCTTCGGCCATTCGATCAGCTTCACGCCCGGCCCTTGCAACAGCTCGGGGATGCCGATCTCCAACCACTCGCGGCGATTCTCGGAGAGACGATAGCCGTCGATGTGGATGATCGGCGCGCCTCCGGCGATCGGATACTCGTGAACGATGGCGAACGATGGTGATGCCACCTCGATCGCATTCGCGCCGAGCTCCGCCGCGATCGCCCGCGCCAGAAACGTCTTCCCGGCGCCCAGGTCGCCAACGAGGTGAACGACGGCGTCGGGGGCGAGCGAGCGTGCGATCTCCCGCCCGGCAGCCTCGGTGGCGGCTTCATCGCGGCAGAGGTAGGTCCGCGGCATTCCGGCCATTGTAGGTTGGCGATACACTCCCCGCACAACCAGGCGGACGCGGCGGAGCGAATGAGCGAAACGGTTGCGGCAGCACTCTTGATGTTTCGGCGGTATCTCGATGATGAGATTCCGCCGGCCGCTGCGTCGTACGCGCTGGCGACGCTGATGGCCCAGCCGCCTGACGTGCTGATGCAGCAGGTGGCGACCTGGACCGCGGAGCAGAGCCAGGCCCGTTCGATGGCGCCTCGGGAGCTCCTTCTGCTCGCGCTGAAGAAGATCTACGTCACGGGGGAGTTGCAGTTCCTCGATCGGGAAGCGGTGGCGAATTATCTCGATCGCGTGACCGGCGTAGCCTTGCGGCTTTGTCCGGACGCCGATCGCGACCGGTTGCGCAGCGAGCTATCCACGATGCGGATGTCGCGCGCGACCACGGCCTCGCTGCAGCAGACTGTCGCACCGGCGCGAATGCCGACGCTGAGCGGCGTCGCCCTTCCCGGCGACGGAGAGGCGCAGGCGGCGAAGCAGTACTCGCTGATCTTCGATCGCCTGACGCGGGAGAGGGAGCAGGCCGGACCGACCGGAGCGGTGGCTGATCCACAAGCCATTGCGCAGCTCCTGTCCATGGCCGCCACGCGGTCTCAGACCTCCCAGCAGTTGAACCAGTATCTCGATCAGCTCCGCCCGCTCGCCGGCGGCGGCGAAGGGAACGTCTTCGTCATCCTCGGTGGCGCGATGCCGTCCTGGGACGTTGGGAACCTATTGCCTGGTTCCGCGAGGCCGCCGTCGCAGGTCGGAGCGATGGAGAAGATCATCGATCTCGCGGAGAGCCCCGAGGTGGCGATGAAGCGGTTTCGCGAGCTCGTCACCGCGGCGGTCGAAAAATTCAACCAGGGTGCACTCGGGGCGGCGGTGTGGATGCTGGACGTGGCGGAGGATTCGATTCCCGAGAAGAAGCTCGAGACCGTGGCCGTCGACCAGTTTCGTGCCGAGGCCGTCGAGATGATCAGCGCCGTGCAGTTGCGAAAATATGCCGAGAACAAATCGCGGCACGCGGCGGTCAGGATCGTGCTCGAGTTCTTTCCGACGCTTCGTCTGGAGACGCTCTTCCGCAACCTCCGTGGTGAGGAACGTGCCGAGCGGCGGCGCTCCTTTCTCGGCTTCATCGAGGCCTATGGCGTGATCGGACGCGATTTCGCGCTCGAGGAGCTCGAGCTCGAATTGATGCATCCCGCGTTGGAGACCTACTACCTGCGCAACCTCATCTATCTTCTGCACCGCATCTCGCGCGAGTCGCAGGAGACGATCGGCCGCGAGTTTGAAGCGCTGACCAAAGCGTCGGAGCCGGGCCAGCTCATATGGGTCATCAAGGAGGCCGCCACTGCGCTCGGCCTGATCAGGACCGAAGCCGCCGTGAAGCTCCTGACGATGCGGCTGGCTCAGTTCGAGGCCACGCTGTTGCGCAACGACACGTCGATGTATCCGATCGGAGAGATGCAGAAGCTGCTCGACCGGATCATCGGCGCGCTGGCGCGGATCGGCACGTCGCCGGCGCTTCTGACGATCGCCCGGCACGGAATGAAGGCGAATCCGCCGCTGGGTGATACACGGGCGCGCCTGGCGGGTCTCGCGCAGTACGACCTCTCATTCGATGAGGGCACCGTCAACGTCCTGCTCAAGGCGCTGCGCGAGGAAATCCCGGGAAAGCTCCTCGGCCGGCTGATGCCGAAGAAACAGGACTCAATGGTTCGTCTCATGGAGGCGCTCTCCGGAACCCGATCGGAGGAAACCGAGGAAATCTTCGGGGACATCGCGCGCCGGTTCCCGGATCACGACGTCGGCCGTGCAGCCGCGCAGGTGCTCGCCAAGTGGTCCCCCGGAGAAGTGGCCGCGCGGGCGGAAGCCGCCACGACGCTCGCGGGAGAGCTCGAGTTCTTCGGCTTGCCGTCCGTCATTCAATCGCTGGCCGAGATGCGCGCCACGGGGATGCTCACGATCACCAACAAACAAAAACTGCCAGTAGCCAAGATGGTCTTTACGGATGGGAAGTTTCTCAACGCCCAGATGGGACACATCCGCGGCGACGAGGCGCTCTACCAGACGCTGGAGCGGCCGGTGCCCGGGGCGTTCGCCTTCGTGCCGTATCCCCCGGAGAAGCTGGGAAGCGACATTGTTCCTCGGGAGGTCATGGGGTTGCTCCTGGAGGGGATGCGCCGCAACGACGAGTTACAGCGCTTCATCGCGCTCGTCCCGGACGAAATGGTCCTGACGAAGACGAGCGTCAAGCCGACGCCGCATGAGGAGGAGAGCGATCCGACACTGTCCCGTGAGCTATGGATCAAGGCGTCGTCGGGCTCCAGCATCGCGGAATGCGAGCGTCAGCTTGCAACCGATTCGTTCCGCGTGCGCCGCCTCGTCGCGCATTGGCTCGAGCAGGGTGCGCTTGTGGAGGGCTAGATTCTTGCTCACGCGAAGACGCGAAGGCGCGAAGAGGGAAGAGTACTCCTCGCGATCTTCCCGTCTTCGCGTGAGACAAAGAATTTCAAATACCTTGGGTTGGATTAGGGCTCGCGCAATCGTTTGATCCCCAGCGGAATCCTCTCCGCGAGATCGAGCGCAGCCAGCCCCGTATCACCCATCTCGTCCTTCAGTATGTCGCCGGCGAAGCCGTGGAGGTAGACGGCGGCGGTGGCGGCGTGGAAGGGATCGATGCCGCGAGCCAGGAGCGCGGCGATCATCCCGCCCAGGACGTCGCCCATTCCCCCGCTGGCCATGCCGGGATTGCCGGTGGAGTTGACGTTCACGTGGCCGTCCGGCTCGGCGATGAGCGACTGGAAGCCCTTCAATACGACGACGCAGTTCGTGGCCCGTGCCGCCTCGCGCGCGGCGTCGATGCGGTGCGCGTTGATCTCCTTTGCGGTCGAGCCGATGAGGCGAGCCAACTCGCCCGGATGCGGCGTGAGGACGCGCGGCCGCCGGTGAGGATTGATCTCGTCCGCGCGCAAGGCGAAGGCGTTCAGCGCCGAGGCGTCGATGACCAATGGCAGCTCGATGGCCGTGAGGAGCACGCGGATCCGGCCATAGCTTCCTTCGTCATCCGCCAGGCCGGGGCCGATCAGCGCCGCGTCTTTGCCAGACACGAAGCCTGCCACGTCGTCGCCGGAGTAGGTCATCGACTCGATGGATCCGGTGTGTACGAGAGCCGCGGTCTCAAAATCCGTAACGACGCTGACCAGTCCTGCTCCGCTGCGAATCGCCCCGCGCGCGGCCAGAACCGCCGCTCCGCTTCGCCCGGGCGACCCGGCGATGATGGCCACGTGGCCGTACGTCCCCTTGTGGGTGGCGGCCAGCCGCAGCGCGTAGTGCGGGCGGACGTCTGCCGGCGTCGTCAGAGCGAGCATCACGTTCTCGTCTTCGATGGCAGCGGTGGGGATGGAGATGTCGGCGACGATGACCTCGCCGCAGAAGACCGCGGCCGGTTCGAAGACGTGGCAAAGCTTGGGCGCCGCGAAGGTCACCGTCACGGCGGCGTGCACACACGGTTCGAACGGCTCGGCGCTGGATGCATTGGCGCCGCTCGGCAGATCGACGGCGACGATCGGCAGCAGCATCTCGTTCAACGACGCGATCGTCTCCGCGTAAAGCCCCTCGGGTGCTCGATCGAGGCCCGTGCCGAAGATGGCATCGACGATGAGATCTGAGTCCGAGGCATGGACGAGCGCCTCGTTGAGCGACTCGTCGTCGGTGATGGCGTACAGCGGCAGGGCCAGCCGTTCGCAGACGGCCAGGTTCGCCGCCGCATCGCCGCGGATCTTCTTCCGATCGCCGACGATGAAGACGCTCGGCACCACGCCCCGCTGTTCGAGATGCCGCGCCACGGCGAACCCGTCGCCGCCGTTCGCCCCCAGCCCGCAGAAGACCGCCGCCCGGTCGCAATCGGGATAGTGCTCCCCGATGGCGTCGACGACCGCCAGCGCTGCGTTCTCCATCAGCACGATCGACGGGATGCCGAAGCGATCGGTTGCCCGCCGGTCGATCGACTTCATCTGCGAGGAGGTGAGGATGTGCATCGCGGTAACTCTATCCTGCGCGAACCATGAGGGCTGCGACTACGAGTAACCGAACCGCTCCTTAGCCGTAACCACGAACTGCTGCAAAGCAACTGAATCGCTGCTCTTTCCGAAGATCAGCTTTCTTGAGCCTTTCGCCGTGTGGACCTTAAGGAACCAGCGCCGCCGGATGACAAGGTCGAGTAGCCATGCGGCCGGGATGATGAACGCAATGGAAGTCACAAACTTAACTTCCACGGTTCCGTGCCGAAGTACTGCCAACAGCAGCATCGTTGGGCCGAGCAGGGCTACGCCCAGCAGGAGCGCTCCAAGCAGTAGCGAGAGCGAAGGGCGTTCGGCCGCAGATCCGTGCAGCAGTTCCAGCCGAGTTACCTCTGAGCGAGGGACGTACACCAGCCTTCGGTTTCCATCCATCTCGGCGGCGCCGTCAACGCCAACGCGGATCGAGGCGCACTCGAGGTACTCAGGCTCGTTGATCACTAATCGCCCTCGTTGGGGAAGGTCCGCATTCCTCCGAGCGCAGAATAGATTGTTGGTTAAAGCGGTGTCGGGTGTCGGAAATCGCAGGGACGGATGCCAGAGGCCGGAGGTCGCCGCTTGCTCCGACCCCCGACCCCCCGACTCCCGACCCTCTGAACTAATCGATCTTGGTGACGTTCGCGGCCGCTGGTCCCTTGTTGCCTTCAACGATGTCGAACTCGACCTTGTCGCCTTCCGCGAGCGATTTGAATCCGGAGCCCGAGATCGCCGAGTGATGGACAAAACAGTCTTTTCCGCCGTCCTCGGGCGTGATGAAGCCGAAGCCTTTTGAATCGTTGAACCACTTCACTTTGCCGGTGTTTCTCATGTGTTCTCCTGCTTTTCTTGAACTTCGACGATACCGCTGTCCTGTAAAGCTTACTCGGTATTGCAAGCCCGGTTCACGCGGAGGGGGGTGAGAGGCCTATCCCCCGAGGGCCTGGTACCTCTCCCAATCCTCCACAACGTCGACGTCCCAGCGCACGGGCAGCACGGCGATGTTGCTCTGCCATTCGGCGATCTTTGCCATCGTCGCGGCGAATACGGATGAGGTTCCCCATGCCATATTCTCGAAGATCGCCGGGTCGAATGCGGCGGCTCGGCAGCCGATGAGGTAGTAGCCGCCGTCTTCGGCAGGGCCGATCACCCATTCGCTGGAGTCGAGGTGGGCGAAGGCGGTGTCGATCAGCGATCGGGGAAGGCGGGGATCGTCGACGCCGATGACGACGATCTTTTGCGTGGCGTGGAAGAAGAAGCGCTCGGAGAAAGCCATCGACATGCGGTCGCCGAGGGTGGCTCCGGTCTGCATGGCCGTGGGGAGGTCGCCGAAGGCGCGCGTCAAAGACGCACCGTTCGCGGCCTCGGTCGGTGCCCAGAGGATCTCGATCTCCGTCTCGGCGGAGGGCGTTCCGATCGAAACCAGGAGATCGCGCAGCATCGTTTCGTATGCCGCGAGCGCCCCTTCCTCGCCGATCGATTCCGCCAGCCGCGTCTTCACCCGTCCGCGTTCCGGCAGCCGCGCGAAGACGAGAAGGCGCTGCGCTGGTGGCGGGACGGTGGGGAACATTGGCGCGAGTATAGTTTCGGGTCGGTCGGTTGCTGGGTTACTGAGTTGCTAGGTTACTGAGTTGCTAGGTTGCTGAGTGACTGAGTTGCTCAGCTGCCAGTTACCTTGACAACTTTGACAACCGACAACCCGACAACCCAGCAACCCGACAACCCAGCAACTCAGCAACCCAGCAACTCAGCAACCCAGCAACCGAGCAACTCAGCAACCCAGCAACCTAGTAACCACCAACCCACCAACCATGCCCATCGCCCTCCTCACCGACTTCGGCACGCGCGATCCGTACGTAGCGGCGATGAAGGGGGTGATCGCGTCGCGGTGCGAGGCGCGCGTCGTCGATCTGACGCACGAGATCGCGCCGTTCGATGTCTGGGAAGCGGCGTTCTTTCTACGCGACGTTCTTCGTTACTGGCCCGAGGGAACGATCTTTGTTTGTGTGGTCGATCCCGGGGTTGGGACGGCGCGGCGGATCGTTGCCGTCGAGTCGGAGGAGCGGCTCATTCTCGCGCCGGACAACGGGGTGCTGCACTTCGTCGATGGCGAGACATACAACGTCACCAACGACGCGCTCTTCCTCCCGCGCGGATCGACGACGTTCCATGGGCGCGATCGCTTCGCCCCGGTTGCGGCGGCGCTGGCGAACGGGTTGCCGATCGCCGAGGTGGGACCGCGGATCAATGACCGGATTCCGCTCGCCTACACGCCCGGCTGCATCATCCGCATCGATCGCTTCGGCAACTGTGTGACCGACATCGTTCCGCCGGCGAAGCCTTTTTCGGTGATCGTTGGTGATCAGCGCATCGACGAGGTCCGCACGACCTACAGCGGCGACGGCGCATTCGCGATCATCGGTTCGACCGGCAGCATCGAGATCTCGGCCGCCGGCCGCAGCGCGGCCTCGCTTCTGCAGCTCAGCCGTGGAGAACGGGTCACGATCGTTCCGAAATGACGGCTCATTACATCCAATCACGTGATCCGCAGCGGACTCGCCGCGGCGCGCGGCGTTTCATCCCGCGGCTGCTGATCGCGCTGGTGATTCTCGCGGCGCTGCTCTTCGCGGCTGCCTGGCTGCCGCTGTGGCAGGGGCGAGAGGCCTGGCTGCGCGGCGACAATGCCGAGGCCATCGCTATCGGTGAGAAATGGTCGCGTCTTCATCTCTGGCCCGCGCAGTACCACCAGCTCCTGGCCGCGGCGTATCTCACCATCGGTCCTCTCATAAGAGCACGCCAGCACCTCGACGCGATCGGCAGCATTCGCCTCTCTGTCATCCCAAAGGAAGAACTGGCGCGGCGCCTGTTCGTCCGCGGAGCGTATGACGACTTTCTCGCATACGACGCCGCCTCACGTGAAACGCACGAGAGCGCCGGCGTGCCGCTCTACCGCGCCGCCGCGATGCTGGCCACGAATCGCATCGCCGCGGGGCAGAAGGCGTTTGCATCGATCGACCGAGCGCACGTGGACGCCTCACGCTACGCGGCGCTGCGGTGCGCATTGGCCGCGCGCGCCAGCGGAAACGCGCCCTATGTCTACGACCGCGATGGTGGAACGATCGGCGTCATCAAAACCGCCTCGAATACCGTCGTGGCCACTGATGACGATTTCGCGTCTCTGATCGCACCCGAGGCCGGCGCGCTGACGATCGGAGCGAATCTGCGCCGGCTCGGCACGAATGCCACGATCGAGACCACGCTCGATCCCTTCGTGCAGAAAGCGGCGCTCCGGGCGCTGGGCAGCTTCCGCGGCTCGCTGGTGGCTATCGATCCGCATACGAACGAGATCCTGGCCATCGCCAGCAGCCGCGGCAAGGGGCCGCTGACCAACCTCGCCCTGGAACATCAGTATGAGCCGGGGTCGGTGGTTAAGGTTCTGACCGGATTGAACGCGGAGAGCGGGGACGTCGATGTGGCGTCGATGTTTCCCTACGCGTGCAAAGGATCGCTCGAAATCGACGGCCGCCGCTTTGTCGACTGGGTGCCGGCAGGGCACGGCGTGCTGCAGTCGCTCGACGACGCTCTGGCCGTCTCCTGCAACGTCTTCTTCGCCGACCTCGGCATCCGCTTAGGCGCCTACCGCCTGAAGCGCTTCATGACCGCTGCCGGTTTCGACGGTGAGGCCGACCTCGGCCTGTTCCGAGCGCCGCTGGGGAAAACCATTGGCCCGGTCTCCGATCGCTTCGAGACCGCATTCCTGGCCATCGGTCTCGAGCACGAATCAATGAACGCCCTGCACATCGCCATGATCGCCTCGATGATGGCCAACCGCGGCGAGCTGACGTCACCGGAACTTCTCATCCAACGCCGCTCGATCCTCGGCGAAGTGGTCGCGAAGGCATCAGCGCAGAGCAAGACGCGGCTGGCATCCCCCGCTGCCGCGGAAGTGATCATCAACGCCATGAAGGCCGTGGCCACCGATGCGAACGGCACTGGTCGTCGCGCATCGGTCGACGGAATCTCGCTGGCGATAAAGACCGGTACCGCCGGAGTCCGGAAGAACGGCCTGGAGGCGGTGATCCTGGCCTTCGCCCCGGTCGAATCGCCAAAGATCGCCTTCGGTCTCATCGCCGAGGACGCCGGTCCCGCCGAGTTCGCAGGAGCGAAGATCGCGCACGATTTTCTGGAGGCGATGTCGCCAAGGTTGAAGTGACTGCAGGAGCGCCGCCCTCGTAGCGCCGACGGCTCGTCGGCCGGACCGCCGCCGGCTCGGCGGCGCGTGTTCGAAGGTTGCCAGCGAGCCGCTGGCGGTCCAGCCGGCGAGCCGCCGACGCTACGCTTCCACGCGGCGCCAGCCGCAGCGTGGCAGAATAGGAACATGCCGTCCGGCCGAGACCGCCGTCGCTCCGAGCGTTTTCCGACGGCATCGATTCCCGTCCTCCTTTCCGATATCGACGGAGAGTTGATCGATCTGAGTCAGAGCGGCGCCGCCGTCATCCATCGCTCGCCCGTCAGCGCGGGAGCGCCGGCCACGCTGGTCTTCCCAAGCTACGGCGGCATTTACATCCCGTGCAAAGTCCTGCGCTCGCTCGTGCAGGTGCGGCGTGCCGGCGAGGAGCGCGAATACGTCTTCCGCTCCGCGATCCTGTTCACCGAGATGGAGCCCGAGCAACGCGAGCCCTTGCACGAGTTCCTGGAGATCCAGATCGCCAGGCTGAAGGAAAAGCAGGCCGAGGCGGCGGCCGCGGCCGCGGAAGCGACGTAGACCGGATTACCTGTCATTCCGAGCCCGGCGGAACCCCGGAGGGGTAGAGCGCGGCGAGGAACCCCCTCCCTGAAACCCGGATCGGGCGGGGGCTGGAAGGCGCGGCTACGGCCGGGGGTTCCTCGCCGCGCTTTGCCCCTCCAGGGCGCCGCCGGGCTCGGAATGACAGGTCACCGTCCCCCCATACTCGCTGAACATCCCCAGCTCCACGTGCCGGTTCACGTCGCTGAACCCCGCACCGCGCAGCGCCTCGAGGATCACCTCCGGGCGAACGCAATCGCGGGTGGTGGCCCAGTAGTAGGCCAGCATGCGGCCGACCTTGCGGCTGCGCGTGATGAGCGTCGCCATCGCCGGGACGAAGCCGCCCATGTACGCCCCCATGAACATGCGCCCGGCGCGCGAGGTGGGGGCGGTGATCTCCATGATGAGGATGCGGCCACCCGGACGGAGCACGCGCCGGCAGTCGCGGAAGACGGCATCGAGATCGGCGAAGTGGCGGAGGGCGAAGCCGACTGTGATCATGTCGAAGGAGGCGTCGCGGAAGGGGAGGTGCTCGCTGCCGGCTTCGACGAGTGGGAAGCGCGCCTTCTCGCGTCCGGCCGTGAGCATGCCGATGGAGGGATCGAGACCGACGATGTCGTTCGTGCTGCCGGTGATCGTCAGCGCTGCGCGGGCCACGACGCCGGTACCGGTGGCGATGTCGAGCAGGCGCTGGCCGCGCGTCAGCCCCGCGCGCGCCAGCGCTTCGCGGCGGTAGCGTCCTCCCGAACCGAAGCTGACGAAGGCCACCGACCAGTCGTACCACGGCGCGGTGTCGTCGAAGAGATCGCGGACGAAGTGCTCGCGCGCATCCGGCGCGTCGTAGTACTCGGCGAGCGGAGGATGCGGGACGACGGCCATCAGCGAGGACTCCCCATCGTTTCGAAAATCGCGTCGACCGTGCGCTGGTCGCCGCGGGCGTAAGCTTCGTCGATTCGCTTCACGTAGTCATCGGCGCTCTTCGTGAACACGAGGTCGTTGCCGCCTTTGGCTTCCTTCGATTTCTCGTGCCCGAGGAGCGTGCGGACGTAGAACGTCCTCTCGTTCGAAGACATCGATTGCCATTGTGTGCGATCGATGTTCGTGCGGTGGCAGGCAGCGAAAAACCAGAAACCAGAAACCAGAAACCAGAATGCTGCGCTCCGCCGGTCCTTCTGGTTTCTGGTTTCTGGTTTCTGGTTTTCACTCACTCCCTCCTCCACCGCTGCGCGATCGGCATCTGCCGTCCGCTGCCGAAGGCTTTGTTCGAGACGCGTAGCGTCGGGGCGGCCTGGCGGCGTTTGAATTCGTTGGTGTCGACCATCGTGACGACGCGCTGGACGAGCGCGCGATCGAAGCCGGCGGCTACTATGGCGTCGACCTCCTGCCACTCCTCGATATAGAGCTTGAGAATTCCGTCCAGTACGTTGTAGGGCGGCAACGAATCCTGATCGGTCTGATTCGGACGCAGCTCCGCCGAGGGTGGCTTCGTGATCGAAGACTCCGGGATCACGGCGCGATCGCGGTTCAGCCAGCGCGCCATGCGGTAGACCATCGTCTTGTAGACGTCGCCGAGGAGCGCCAGGCCGCCGGCCATGTCGCCGTAGAGCGTGCAGTAGCCGACGGCGATCTCCGACTTGTTGCCGGTGGAGAGCACCATGGCCCTTGTTCGGATCGACGATGTTCGGTTCGACCATGCTCGGTTCGACCATGTTCGGTTTGACCACGCCATCAGGATGTTTCCGCGGATCCTGGCCTGGGCGTTCTCGTTGGTCAGGTCGAACGTGGTGTCCCCGAACAGCTCGTTGAACGCGGTTTCGTACGGCTGATAGATCGGTCCGATCGGGACCGTGTGAAAGGCGATGCCGAGGTTCTCTGCCAGCGCGCGCGCGTCATCGATCGATCCCTGCGACGAGAACTGCGACGGCATGGCGATGCCGGTGACGTGCTCCGCGCCGAGCGCTTCGACGGCGATGGCGGCGGTGACCGCGGAGTCGATCCCGCCGGAGAGGCCGATCACGACGCCGTTGAAGCCGCACTTGCGGATGTAGTCGCGCAGTCCGAGGATCAGCGCACGGCCTATTTCTTCAGCATGCTCCAGAACCAACACCGACTCGCACGGCGAGCCGCGAAGCTGCACGAGCGCGCTGTGCTCTTCGAATGCTGGCGCGCAGAAGATCGTCCGCCCCTTCGAGTCGATCACGATCGACGAGCCGTCGAAGAGGAGCTCGTCGTTGCCGCCGACCTGGTTCACGTAGACCAGCGGGATGTCGTAGCGCGTGGCGATGCGCGAGAAGAGGTCGTAGCGCGAGCGCCGCTTGCCGGTGTTGTAGGGAGAGGCCGAGATGTTGAGGATGACCTCCGCTCCCTGCCGCGCCAGCTCGTCGATCGGATTGCGGCAGTAGATCTTCGTGCCGAGGATCTCGTCGTCGAACCAGAAATCCTCGCAGATGGCGATGCCCGCCCGGACGCCGGCGATGTCGACCACGCCTACGCTCCGGCCGGGCTCGAAGTAGCGCAGCTCGTCGAAGACGTCGTAGGTCGGCAGCAGCGACTTGTGCTGTTCGAGGATGACCTTGCCGTTGCGGGCCACGATGGCCGCGTTGTGCAGCGGCTTGCCGCACCACGAGGCGTTGCGCGTGATGCAGCCGAAGACGAGCGTCGTCTCGCCGGTCATGGCCGCCAGCGCATCGCGGGTTTCCAGCGCCGCGTTGATGAAGATCTCCCGGTCGAGCAGGTCCCTCGGCGGATACCCGGTCACAGCCAGCTCAGTCGTCAGGACAACGTCCGCCCCTGCCGCGACCCCCTCGGCATACGCGCGGCGAATGAGCTCCGCATTCGCGGCCAAAGCGCCGACGGTAGGGTTGAGCTGGGCGATGTAAACCTTCATCCGTAGACGATTGTAACTGCTGTAACTGCGCGTCTTCGCGCGTTGTCTGCGCTTCGCGCGTTATCGGTTGTCTGCGCCCTGCGGGCGTGGTCAACGCGCCGCAGTTGCGCTACGCCTCCCTGGGACCGCGGGCGTCTCGCCCGCAGAGCTTGGAGGATCTGAAATCAACTCCCCGTACGCTTGAGCGATGAAACTGGGATATGCGGAAATCCATCTGGCGCTGCGTATGTCGGGGCTTCGTCGCAGTCCCCCAAGCTCTGCGGGCGGGACGCCCGCGCTCCCAGGGCTGCGCTTGCGATCGACAACGCGGCGAAGCCGCAGACAACCGACCGCGCGCGAAGCGCAGACAACGCGGCGAAGCCGCTTCAAGCCACAACCGAAAACCCGCGCGGACGTTCACGATGCCCATCCCCAGCCGCCCGTTCCATGTACTCCATCCACGCCGAGCCGGCCAGGGCGGGCGAATAGAGATAGCCCTGGCCGAGGTGGCAGCCGTGGGCGATCAACACCGAGCGTTGGCGCTCGTCCTCGATTCCCTCGGCTACCAATTGCAGATGGAGCTCGCCGGCCAGACCGACCAGCGTCGTCAGGATGGCGTTGGACTCGGTGGAGAAACTGAGCCCGGACACGAAGGACTTGTCGACTTTCAGGCCGCTGATGGGCAGGTCGCGGATCTGGGAGAGCGAGGAGTATCCAGTTCCGAAGTCGTCGAGCGACACGCCCATCCCCGTCCGTCTCAGTTTTGAGATGGTGCGGCTGGTAGCGGCAAGATTGCTCAGCAGGCGGCTCTCGGTCAGCTCCAGCTCCACCTTGGTCGGATCCATTTCCTCTTCGGTCACGACCGCGGCGATGCGGTCGCACACGTCGGGCTGTTGCATGTCGTGCGCGGAGACGTTTACCGCCAGCTTGGGGAGTGTGAGCCCCTGGTCACGCCAGCCGCGAAAGTCGCGGAAGGAGCGCCGCATGACCGCCTCGTCGAGCCGGATCACGAGGTCGCTTTGCTCGGCCAGGGCCATGAAGCTCCCCGGAGCCAGCAGGCCGAGGTGGGGATGCCGCCAGCGGACGAGCGCTTCTGCCCCGATCAGAGCGCCCGTATCGAGGTCATGCTGCGGCTGATAGTGGACCTCGATCTGGTCTGACGATACCGCTTCCCAGAGCTCCGTCACGAGGTCCATGTGCGCCCGCGTTTCGAAGCGCATTCCCGGCGTGTAGAACGCCAGAGGGGTTCCGGAAGCCCGCGCGGCGCCGATAGCGGCGGCGCACGCGCCCATGAGATCGCTCAGGCTCTGGCCGTCGCGCGGCCCGAAAGCGATTCCGATAGTGACCGTGAGCCGCACCAGGTGGCCTTCGACCGACATGGGCCGTTGCATGGCCTGCTGGATTCGTTCTCCCAACTGCCGGCCCTCGGCCTCGGCGGCGGACGGATCGCCGGCAGCCCGCTGGGCGATCGCAAACTCGTTTCCCGCGATCCGGGCCACCAGGGTGCCGTTTCCTCCCGCCGCCGCGCGCAGGCGCGCTCCCAGTTCAGCCAGCACGCCGTCCGCGTTGGCGCCGAATGCCCGGTTCACGTCGCGGAAGCCGACCACATCCACCGCCGCCACCATGAGCGATTGGCCTTCGTTCAGGGCCGTCCCGAGAAGTTCCGTTCCCGCGGCCATGAACCGGCTGCGGTTCGGCATCTGCGTGACCTCGTCGAAGTAGGCGCGCTGCAGGGCGATCTGCTGTTGCGCCGCCGCCTCGGCGAACGCGCGATCGCGATCGTGTTGCAGGGCAATCATCCGCCGGTTCAGTCCCAGGGTCAGCGTGAAGGCGCCGATGAGCAGTCCGGCTTTCGTCACCAGCGCCCCCGACCCGGGCGGGATCGACGTCACGCCGAGCACCCGCAGGCTGACCACGAACACGCCGGCCAGAAAGGCGGGCGAGATGCCGAGCAGCAGATACGACGCGGAGCGATTGCCCCGCGACGCCAGCAACGCCGAGGCCGCGAAAATCGACAGCGCGAACGTCAGGCCGGAGATGGCGCCTAGCCGCTCCCCGGCGCTGCTATCGAAAAGCGCCGCCACGACGGCCATCCCGGCGCCCGCCATGGCCAGGCGGAGGACGACGTCCAGCCTCGGCGCCTTGCCCCGCGTGCCGAGGAACTCCCGGCCGTACTGATTGCCGAAGATGAAACTGACCCCGAGCAGCATGGCCGGCACATGGCCGGACCACGCTCCCAGCCAGGGCCAGACGAACTCCGCGCCGTAACCGTCGAAGCCGAGCATCGCCAATCCCAGCGCCGCAAGATGGATCGCGTAGTAGAGACTGGCCCGGTCCTTCATGGCAAAGAAGAAGAGGACGTTGTAGATGACGGTGAGGAAGAGGATGCCGTTGAACAGGCCGCTGAGGAATTGCCGCGACTGCTCTTCCGAGACCATGACGTCGGCCCGTATGAGCTCGATGTCGAGAGAAGCCGGTCCCGGCGACTCGAGCTCGGCGTAGACCACCCCCTGGGGATTGGCCCCGGCCGGGATGGTAAAGAGTGTCCGGTCGTGACGAACGACGATGCTGGCATCGCGGCCGATGCACTCGCTCCTGTAGGTGTCGTCCGTCAGCGGCCAATAGACGCAGGCCCGGTCGAACGACGAATACTTGAACGAGAGCACCCAGGCCTGCGGCGCACCGATGCCGAACTGAGGGCGGAAGCGCAGCCAGTGCCGGATCCGGCCTCCCGTCACGGTCAAGGGGGCGGGATGGAACCGATCGCACATCGCCGTCTGCATCACGTCGGAGAGGCTCAGCGTGCGGGTGGGATCGTCAAGGATCTGCGCCGTATCGCCGACGCGAAGCTTTCCGCTCGTCCCGACGGCAACCGCGGCCGGCGGCTGGCAAGGTGAATACACCGCTCCCGAAGTACCCAGCGTCAGCGTGAGGATTGCTGCGAACAGCATTGTTTCGGAGAGACTCAGCCCACGAGTCCGGCGGCGAGTCTAGCACCCGGAATCGGGCGAAGATGTGATGGATGGGCGACGGTTTGCGGGAAAGGCTTGTCCGCAGATGACGTGCAGCGGCGTAGCGCTGGCGGCTCGCCGGCTGGACCGCACAGCGGCTCGCTGGCGGCCTTCTCCGCGTTACGACACGGATCATCGAACTGGTGGCCGAAAAGCCATCCGCAGATGACACAGATGAACGCAGATGGAGGACGGGTTTTATCTGCGTACCATCTGCGTCATCTGCGGATCAGCCTTTCCGCAAGACACATCACTTCTTCGGCGGAATCTCCGTCGCAGGGCGTAGCGCTGGCGGCTCGCCGGCTGGACCGCCAGCGGCTCGCTGGCGGCCTTCCCCGGCGTAACGACACTGATCATCGAACTGGTGGCCGAAAAAGCCATCCGCAGATGATGCAGATGACGCAGATGGAGGACGGGTTTTATCTGCGAACCATCTGCGTCATCTGCGGATAAGCCTTTCCGCAAGGCACATTCTTCTGGTAACCGCGACCGAACCGACAACCGACAACGCGCGAAGCGAAAACTGACCGGGCGCGCGGTACATCGGCGCGCCCGGTCCCGCTTTGCTACTTCAATCAGACCTGCGGCGCCGGCGCCGGCTTACCGGCCGGTGAAGGCGACGGTTCCGGCGTCGGTGACGGTGCAGGCGCCTGCGGCGCCGGCTGCGGCGAAGCCGAGACCTTGCGCTTGCGTCCCATGCGGTTCGCCTTCCGCATGAGATCCACGTGCGGCAGGAGACCGGCGTGCTCCGGCCCAGACTTGACCAGCTTCTTGCAGACCGTGTAGGTCAGCAATGTCGACTGGCCAATGCTGTGCTTCATGAGCAGGACCGCCGAGGTGACGCCATCGAGCGTTACCTTCAACTCATCCCGCACGATCGACCAGCGATCGACCATCTGGGCCGACGTCTGCAGATCGTCGGCTGTGCGGCCCACGGTGGCCTGAACGGTCGGCGACGCGCCGACGGCATGGATGGCCGCCTGCGCGAACTCCGGATTGACGCTCGACACCGACCGCAATGTCTGCGCCGTCGGTACTGTCAACTGCCCATAGCTGGGAATCTGGGCCTGCAGCGCACGGAGCTGCTCCACCACCGATTCCGGCGTCACCGCCGGATCGGCTGCCGCTACCGCGGTGTTCGTTTGACTGACTGCTGTCTCGTGTAACATGAGTGCATCCTCCCTACCCTTAAGGGGCCCTCGGTTGTGGAACGGCGCTCAGGCTGTGTGCGCAGCCCGGGCGCCGTTCCGGGTGGAACGTCGAAGAACGGACGCCGCACCGTCCGTTCGCCTGCCTCCGTAGGCCGCGGGGCCCCGGAGGGACTATGGTTGTTTGAGGCTGGAGGAGCTAACGCTCAACCCCACTTGACTCTGACGCCGGCTCGCCTTGACGCAAGCTTCCCGGCATCAGCACCTCGTTCGAGGCCGGCAATCGCCGGTCTCTCGTCGGGATCGGACTCCATGACTCAGGAGTTCGTCCTTTCGTAACTAAGCACTATACCGCCATTCGATCAAAATGTCAAGTCTTTTTTTAAAGAATCACGTAACTCATTGACCTGTAAAGGAATTTTGTATGTCCTTTGAACCGCCCCCGGGCTGGACGATGGGGTCGGATGAGACGCGGGGGTCCTGCGAAGGTACCCGAGGGTTCTACGAAGGTACCCGAGGGTTCTACGCAAGCTACCCGAGGGTTCCATGCGAGCTACCCGAGGGTTCCATGCAAGCTACCCGGGGGTTCCATGCAAGGTACCCGGGGGTTCCATGCAAGGTACCCGGGGGTTCCATGCAAGGTACCCGGGGGTTCCATGCATGATACCCGGGGTTCTATCCAAAGACTCGAGGCTTCTGGGCAGGACACTCGAGGGTCCTGCGCGAGGAGGACGCGGCCCACTTGCCAGGGATGTCCTCGTCACCACTCGAAGAAGCTCTGGTTTTCGCAGGCTCCCCTGCTCTCTCCCGCTGAGTTCCCGCGTGCGTTGCCGGTCGTCAGGACACGTTGCCATGTCGCCGCATCTCGACAAATCAACCCAACCTGACGCGGTGGCGCTAACGCCGCGGAGCCGGCTCGACGTAGGTGGAAGCGGTTGTTTTCGGCCGCCACCTACGCCTCGCGCGCGGCCTGACCCAGGCTCAGGTCGCGGAACGCTGCGGCACGATGGTCCCGGTCATCAGCAATCTGGAACGGGGAATGACTGTTCCGACACTCAGCACGTTGTCGCACTTGGCCACTGCGTTGGAATGCTCTATGGCGCAACTCATAGCTGTTTTTGATGGTGACCGACCGAGAGCGAAGACCAAGCCGTTAAAGCCAGTCTGATTGGGAGAATGTCGGATATGGTCGTGTTGATTGAGTTGAGCGAGTGCGAAGCTGCGCAGATAGTATCCCATAGCGAATGACAGCGAGGTACGAAAAGAGAGTAGAAATGAGGGATATACGTCGAGTGCTAAAGGTTACGTTCGCTCCGGATCCCGAAGTCCACGATCCGGGCGTTGCCGTCATCGCAATCCGAACCAACAACCTCATGTTTTGCGAGATAGCGCGGAATGTGTTCTTGGTGATGACGCCCGGACCAAACTATGGCGGCGAGAGGGAGATGGAAGAGGACCTGAATGAGAATGCCGTCGGCGGAACGTACAGCGTTGGTCGCGCAAGCCAGGATGAGCTTGACGCGTTCGACCGGGAAGACGGGCTTTTGCACAACTGACATATCGCTCAACATCGGTCATGGGTCAGTTGGTCCTGCTTCTGTTCACCAGCAAAACGAGTTAGGAAACGACGTCCTCGAGAGCACTCAGGATCACGTCAACATCTGCGGCGGCACTCTCCAGCAATCGTGGAACGTTAAATGCGTAAGCGGCTGCTGGGTTGGCGAAGCCAATAAAGGTGTCAATCTCAATGTCCATGTGCGATTCGGGGTCGCCGGATGAAAAGAAGCTAAAAGCTACTGTGCCGTCCTCGACAGGAAAAACGTAGGGATTGTCAACCCAACGAGCTGGAATACTAACTATTCGCGCCCCAGTCTTTCCGCGATGGGAAAATCTCAGCAACCCAGCGCCGCCGAGGAGGACGTGCAGCGCCCGATGCTTGTTCTCAATGTCAATTCTATGGAGGAGGTACAAACTACTTCTTTCGGGCTCACCACCTTGCGCCTGAAACGGCTGAACCGAATCGATGACTGTCACGGCACTCGATTGAACACCATTCAAGTTTTTCTTGATTGCACTCTTATAGTCTCTAGAGCGCTGTGCGTAGATTGGGAACGCGAAGTGACGACCGGAGTCGGGAGCGACGCCTGTGCCGAGGGCCACCAGTTCACCTACCGCGTAATCGAGCGCGCCGCGCAGATGGTGGGCAACCTCGCCGCTCAGGATTCCGAGCATCGGACCGGGTTGAGCGTGGACGCGAAGTCTGATCAAGCGCTCGTCAGGCTCTGAGCCGCGCTCATAAAATGGCGTGTATGGGTTTTGGTTGAAGAACGTGTCGATTCCGAGCTTAAGCGCGGCGAGGTGTTCGCGTGCCCGAGCTACTCTTAACCGTGATGCCTCAAACATGAGTCCGATATTAGCTCAGACGGCGGTAGTCCTGGTCTGATCCGGGGCGAACAGAGTGCCCGCACGCTTCAAACAATCGTATCGATTCTTGCAGGCATCGCGCTGGTCTTGCGCATCAGCCTTGAATGCTTGCGGCCGGTCGAGGACGAGACTCTTCGGGAACTGGATCACGCGCGCTGCAACGCAAACAGGAAGTCACGATCCTCCTGCTCCGCCTCGACGAACTTGAGCAGGTCCTCGTCGGCATCCCCGAAGAAGAGTACCGGGTTCTTCCCAGGCTCGATCCTCACCGTCCGCTCGAAGTGCTCGCGGACAGGCTCGAACTTGGGCCGTACTCGACTTCGCGCAGCCTGCCATTTGGAGCGAGAGCGAGCTCTACGTTTCCGTTCGACTAAGATGCTCCCCGGAGGTTCCATTTTCATGCGTCTTCGTCTCGCTCTTCTTTGCCTGCTCGCCTTCCCCATCGTCGCTTCCGCTGACAGCTACTACCTGACCATCGCCGGGAGCGTCGGCGTCTTTCGGACCGATGTTCGCATCTTCAATCCGTCGTCTTCCGACTCCAACGTCTCGCTCGTGTTCGTTCCGGCCGGGAATGTGAACAACGGCTCGGCCTTCGCGAACCCCGTCCACAAGGTCATTCCTAAGGGGCAGGGGGCGGCGTACGACGATGTGGTGGCCTCGCTCTTCAACACGACCGGCCTCGGGGCGATCTCGATCGACGCCGACACGCCGTTGATCGTCACCAGCAGGATCTACGCGCAGAACGCCGCCGGAACGGCCGGAACGGTCGGTCAGGGGTTTCACGCGGAGCGGGAGGGCAATCTGCTGCTCAACGGAGTCCTGATCCAGTTGCGCGCGGACGCATCGTTCCGCACGAACATCGGGGCCGTGAACCTGCAGAACGCGGAGGCACACGTCACGTGGAGCCTGTATGACAAGAACGGCAACCATGTCAGCGACGGGACGATGACGATCGAGCCCTACGGGATCATCGCGCCGACGAGCATCACGTCGGGGCTCTTCTTCAACGCAGGCAACGCCGATCTGAGCGACGCACGGGTCATCTTCCAGAGCGACGTCGGCCTCGGCGTGTACGCGTCGGTGCTCGACAACATCACCACCGATCCGACCTACTTCGTAGCCATGTCACCCAGCGGCTTTTGAGACCTTCGTTCCGTCCCCATTTGTGGCCCCGCCCGGATTTTGCAAAGATGCAAGATCCGAGGTGACGGATGGCTGACGATTTTGGGACGGTGAATGTCAAGCGGGGGGACCGGGCGCGGGAGATCGAGCTGCTGCGGCAGCATTACAAGGCCCATCGCGAGACGTTGACGCAGATGGTGCCGGACGCGCCGACCGAGCAGTTGGCGGGGGAGTATCAGCGCCTCGTGGCTTCCATCGATGCTTCGCTCCGCAAGCTCGATGACATGGAGGGGCGGGGAGCGGCGGCGGCCTCGGCGGGGTTCAGCGAGACGCAGAAGATGGACACGACGCCGGGCAACCGGCCGCTGGTCTCGCCCGAGCCGGCGACGGATCACGGCATCGCCAACTACGACGGCCCGGTCGATCGTCCGGCGGGCAACGGCTCACGCGTGCTGCTGGTGCTGGTCATCGGTCTGGTTGTCCTCGGCGTGATCGGGTGGCTAATCTGGCGGGCCAGCTCTGACCATAAGCCGGCATCGTCGACGCAGGTGATCGAGCAGCCGGCGGCGACGAGCGCCGATACGACGACGGTCCCGGCGGTGGCGACAATGGCCCCCGTGGCCCCGGAGTCGTCGATCAGGATCGCCCCCGCGGTGGCCGACTACGGCGTGATCCGAAAAGGGACGCGGGCGGTGCGTCAGTTCGAGATCACCAACACGACGACGACGCCTCTGTCGATCACGGTGGCCCGCTCAGCCTGCAAATGCCTCTACTACGAGTACGACACGAAGCGGAAGCTGCCGGCGAAGGGGAAAGAAGCGCTGACGGTGACCGTCGACGGCGCGCGGGCGAAGGCCGGCGCGCTGGAGGAGAAGGTGGCGGTGTCGTCGAAGGATGACCCGAAGGCGACGGGGACGATCGGGGTGAGGGCGGTGATCAAGTAGGGGGGCTTCCACGATGGAGGCAACGCTTGTCGAGATCGTTCTGCCTGGCCAGATCGCGCCGGGCGAACGCGGGAGGTGTTTCGAAGACCCGCTCCGAGAATTCATGACTTCGTCTGGAATCGGATCGGTTGGGGGTGCGGGCTCGACGCTCGGGCTGGACGCTGGAGACCGGCAGTTCGTCCAGTACTGTTCAATTTGGATCGACTTATTCGACCTGTCGCGCAGCTTGGAGCTTGTACGGGAACAATTGCGAAAGCTCGGCGCTCCAGACGGCAGTTACTTCGAATATCCTGCCGCCGGAAGACTGCAGACGGTAATGGTGTGGAGCGAGGCAACGCTACCCGAAACGATATGAACAATCTGAAGGCGAAAAACAGGCGCTGACGGTGACAGTCGACGGCGCGCTGGAGGAGAAGGTGGCGATGATGTCGAAGGATGATCCGAACGCGACGGGGACGATCGGGGTGAGGGCCGATTGCGGGTAAAATCGAGGACGGGCTGACTGGTAGCGAAAGGCTGACAAATCAGATGGGCTTCGATTTCCTTTTCGCGCAACCAACCTTCACGCGCGGCTTCAGTCGCTCGCTCGACTTCTGGGGGATGGCCGACGTGTACAACGTCAGCGACTCGTCAGAGACAGCCGATGCCATGGCGATGTGGGCAGACTGGAAGGATGTCGGCACCGACCTTGTAGAGGCGGTGCAACACCTGACGTTGCCTGAGACCGCGAAAGCGGCCTGATTTGGTCAGCTTGTTCATCTACTCAAACGAGTCGAAGAAGAGAGAGTTGCGCAACAATGCCAACGATCTCGTCAAGCCGCTTCCAGGGCCGGGAAAGTGAGTTGCCAGCATCGGCATGACATGACAACCGCAAAGCGGAAACGATATGAGCGAAAGTAAAACACCCATCTCTGGCGCCTCGGCATACGCTGCAATCGGTGAGTACTGGGACAGTCACGACCTCAACGACCACTGGGACCAAACCAGCGCTGCGGAGTTTGAGGTCGACCTCCAGAGCTCCTCGATCTATTTTCCGCTGCAGAGAAGCTTGGCCGAACGACTTCGGACTGTCGCAGATGCCGAGGGTGTTTCTCCCGAAACGCTTTTGAATCTCTGGGTCCAAGAACGAGTGGCCGAGGAAACGGGCTCGAAGAAGCGCGTCGGCTGAGGCGGTCGTAGCGCCGGCGGCCCGCCGGCTGGCCCGCCGCCGGCTCGGCGGCAGTAAACAATCGCCAGCGACCGCTGGCGGTACAGCCGACGAGCCGCCAGCGCTACGACATGACGCCAGCGCTCCGGGTTATCCTTCCGCCGCTTGTCTCGCGTCCGAACCCTCTCCATCGCCGTGCTAGCCTTGATGGCATCGATGTGTGCGTCGGTCCCGCGGCATCGCGCTTTGAAGGTGGAAGACCTCTCGCTCGATGAAAAGATCGGGCAACTGTTCGTGGTGCTAGGGCATGGCGTGTTCATGCCGGAGTCGTCGTTGGGGTACCAGGAACTGCTGCGGCATGTTCAGGTGAACCATGCCGGCGGTGTGATGTGGACGATGTCGAACGTCTACGAGACGGCGGTCTTGAGCGCACGGCTGCAAGGGGCCTCGCGGGTGCCGTTGCTGATGAGCGCGGATCTGGAGTCGGGGATGGGGATGCGCTTTCTCGACACTACCTACTGGCCGTGGGCGATGGCGGTGGCGGCGACGGGGGATCCGGCGCTGGCGGAGGCCGAGGGGCAGGTGGTGGCGCGGGAGGCACGGCTGGTGGGGGTCAATCACATCTACGCGCCGATCGCGGACGTGAATGTCGATGCGGACAATCCGGTGATCAATACGCGCAGCTTTGGCGAAGATCCGCGGGAGGTGAGCCGGTTCGTGGCCGCGTTCGTCCGCGGTGTTCAGTCGGAGCATGTGCTGGCCACGGCCAAGCACTTTCCCGGACACGGCGATACGCATGTCGATTCGCACCGTTCGCTCCCTATTCTGGGGGTGGATCGGGCGCGGCTCGAGCAGGTCGAGCTGCTGCCGTTCCGTGCGGCCATCGATGCCGGCGTGCGGTCGATCATGATTGGGCACCTCGCAGTTCCGGCGCTCGACGACGAAATGGTGCCGGTGCGGAAGCCAGTAGCCGGGGAGAATCCGTACGGAACGGCGGCCTCCGAGGTACCGCAGAACGGGACCATGCCGGCCACGACTTCGAAGAAGATCGTCGGCGAGCTGCTGCGGCGCGACCTGAAATTCGACGGACTGGTCGTGAGCGACGCCATGGACATGGGCGGCATCACCGAACACTTCGACGCCGGCGAGGCGGCCATCCGGGCCATCGAGGCGGGGCAGGATCAGATCCTGATGTCGCCGAATGTCGATGCGGCCATCGCCGCGGTCAAGGCGGCGGTGAAGAGCAGGCGGCTCAGCGAGGCGCGGATCGACGCCTCGGTGCGGCGGATTCTGGACGCGAAGGCCTTTGCCGGCGCGCCGGTGTCCACACCCGACGAGATCTTCCGCGGCATCGATACGAAAGAGCATCGCGATCTGGCGGCGGACATCGCCCGTCGTGCGCTCACGCTCGTGCGCGAGCAGTCCGGTTTGCTGCCGGTGAAGAAGAGCGCCCGCGTGGTCATCGTCACGGTCAGCGATTTCCCGGAGACGGTGTCGCCGCTGCCGGAGCTCGAGCGCGAGATGCACAGGCGGCTGACCACGCCGCCGCGCACGTTCCTCATCGACTCACGCACAACCGATACAGGAGTTATCGCCGCGGCCACGCAGAATGCGGATGTGGTTATCTTCGCCCTGGCCGTACGTACACGATCGGGCTCCGGCTCGATTGCCCTCCCCGAGGTTGCCCGGACATTGCTGGCAGGCCTCGGCACGAAAGTTCCGGCGATCGCCATCTCCTTCGGAACGCCCTACCTTCTGCGCGAGATCCCAGACGTTGGCACCTACTTCTGCGCTTACGGTATCCAGCCGGTGATGCAGATCGCGGCGGTGCAGGGGCTGTTCGGCGAAGCGCCGGTGACAGGCAAGCTGCCGGTTACCATCCCGGGTCTCGCTCCACGCGGAACGGGGATCACACGCTGATGCACCTGGGCACGATCGACTACGCCATCGTCGCCGCGTATTTCGCGCTCATCATCGGGATGGGGATCTACTTCGGTCGGAAGGCCAAGCGGTCGATGCTCGACTACTTCCTCTCCCGCCGCTCCATGCCGTGGTGGCTGGCCGGCACGGCCATGGTGGCGACGACGTTCTCCGCCGACACGCCGCTGGCGGTGACGGAGATGGTGGTCAATCACGGCGTGGCCGGGAACTGGCTCTGGTGGTCGATGCTCGGATCAGGCATGCTGACCGTCTTCTTTTTCGCGCGTTTGTGGCGCCGCGCGGAAGTGGTCACTGACGTCGAGTTGACCGAGCTCCGCTACTCCGGCAAGCCGGCGGCCTTCCTGCGCGGGTTTCGCGCCGCATACCTCGGCCTGATCGCGAACATCATCGTCATGGGTTGGGTCAACCTGGGCATGGCCAAGGTGCTCCAGGGAACGCTCGGCATCTCAAACCACAGCGCGCTCTTCGCCTGCCTCTTCATCGTGTTCGCCTACACCGTCTACTCCGGCTACTGGGGCGTGGCGACGACGCACGGCGTCCAGTACATCTTCGAGATGGGCGGAGCGATCATCCTGGCAGTCGTCGCCCTCGGGGCTGTCGGCGGCGTGGCCATGTTGAAACTGAAGGTCGGGATGGCCCATCCGGCCGGTTCTCCAGTGGGAACGACGTTCGGTACCTCGGCGGCGGCGATGTCGTTCTGGCCGTCCGGCGACGGCGTATGGGTCGTGCCGACGGTCATGCTGGCGGCGTTGCTCTGTCTCAACTGGTGGGCGTCGTGGTACCCCGGCGCGGAGCCGGGCGGCGGCGGCTATGTCGTGCAGAACATGCTGGCCTGCCGCGACGAACGCCAGGCGCGCAGCGCGGCGCTCTTCTTCAACATCGCGCATTACGCGCTTCGTAGCTGGCCGTGGGTGATCACTGCGCTCTGCACGCTGGTGATGTATCGCGGGGCGGTGATCGAGAAGGACCCCGGGATCAACTACGTGCGGGCGATGGTCGACCTTCTGCCGGGAGGCCTGCGAGGACTGATGCTGGCTTCGTTCGTGGCCGCGTTCAGCTCTACGCAGGCGACGCAGATGAACTGGGGATCGAGCTACCTGGTCAACGATCTCTATCGTCGCTTCATCAAACGCGACGCGACGGAGCGGCACTACGTGCTGGCCTCTCGGCTGGCGACGGCGTTGACGCTCGTCCTCTCGCTCATCGCTACCCAGTTCATGGACCAGATCAGCCACGCCTGGCAGTTCCTGCTGATGCTCGGCGCCGGGACCGGACTGGTCTACATCCTGCGCTGGTACTGGTGGCGTGTGAACGCCTGGTCGGAGGTGAGCGCGATGGCGGCGGCGCTCATCGTCTCACTCTCGCTGCGCAACTTCATGGACGCGGCATCCCCGCGCGGATTCGCCGTCAGCCTGATCATCACCACGCTGGCCACGACGGTGGTGTGGCTCGTGGTGACGATGCTCACGCAACCGGAGCCGCGCGCGACGCTGGATGCGTTCTACAAGAAGGTGCGCCCGGCCGGGCCGGGGTGGGGCGTGATCGCGCGCGAGAGTGGGATTACGCCGGTGCGCGGCGAGCTGTCCCGCAACGCGCTGGCATGGGCGGCGGGCGTGGTGATGGTCTACTCGATCATGTTCACGACCGGGGCGGTGATCTTTCACTACCCGCGGCAGATTCTGATCTTCGGCGGAGCACTGATCGTTTCGGCGGTGTCGCTGATCGTGATCATGCGAGGGGAGCGCACGGAGGCATAGCCCGAGGTAGCGCCGGCGGCCCGCCGGCTGGACCGCCACCGGCTCGGTGGCGACTGTGACGCAGACCGCCGGCGAGCCGCCAGGCGAGCCGCCAGCGGGTCCAGCCGTCGAGCCGACGGCGCTACGCACACCGCCATCGGTGTGATGTCAACCGAAGAGCTCTGCAAGCGAGAGACGCCATCCCGGAATGACATCGTCGATCTCGATGATGTCTTCTACGTTTCTGGCGCCGTCCATACGGTGTACGCGGACGGTTCTTGTCCGAGGATCCACGACGACGACGGCTTTCACGCCGGCGCGAAGCCAGTCGCGGGTCTTCTCTTCAATCTCGCTGTAGGTGTCGCCGGGCGATATGACCTCGAAAGCGGCGTCGGGCGGTCCTTCGAAGAAACCCGCAGCTTCTGTGACGCGCTCAGAGCGGACAAAGGCCGCGTCGGGAGCGCGAACCGTATCCGGCTGTCGCGAGATCCGAAATCCGGTCTCGGACGAATACACGGCGCCGATTCGATTGCGTTTCATGTGCGCGATGAGACTTCCTACGATTTCAGCCGCGACGCGGCCATGCCGGGCGCCTGAAGGCGACATCTTCCGCAACTCTCCCCGGACGAGCTCATACCTCCACCCGTCATCCGGGAGCTGGAGAAGCTCGTCCGCTGTCAGCAGGGTGACGACAGTCATGAGGTAATCCTACGCTTGGCAGTGGCGGCCGCGTCAAATCGCGGAGTCGTAGCGCCGGCGGCCCGCCGGCTGGACCGCCACCGGCTCGGTGGCGATTGTGACCCCAGACCGCCGGCGAGCCGCCTGGCGAGCCGCCAGCGGTCCAGCCGTCGAGCCGACGGCGCTACGCACGTCGTCCTGCCAAATGACTTGGAATTCTCCTCGACTGACCGCGCGTTCAGCGCGGTGACTATGATCAAATCAAAGGAAGACATCGTTCAGGAGTTCCGGGTTCAGTCCATTCAGGAGGCGGCCATCCGTGTCATCTCGCGCAAGGGGATGGCCTCCGCGACGATGCAGGAGATCGCGGAGGAGGCGGGGGTGGCCAAGGGGACCATCTACCTCTACTTCCGCGACCGCGAGGAGCTGGTCGAGAAGACGTTTGAGACCGCCATCGGCGAGTTGCACAAGCAGGTCGACGCGGCGCTCGAGAGCGAGGGGTCATTCGAGCAGAGGCTGCGGGCCATGACCATGGCGAAGCTGGCCTTCTTCAACCAGAATCGCGAGTTCTTCCGCCTCTACCACACGCTGAAGATGCCGGAAGGAAGCGCCTCGCAGCAGCGCCGGCAGAAACGCAACTGTCAACCGCAGTTCCAGGCGCGCGTCGAACGGCTTGCGGGCGCTTTGAAAGCAGCGATGGACGCGGGTGAGGTACGGCCGCTCGATCCCAAACGTCTGGCGCTGATCCTCATCGAGACCAGCACCGCCATCGTCCTGGAACGCCTCAACGAAGAAACGCCGCCGCCGGAGAGTGACGACGTGGAGCTGATCGTGTCGACCTTGCTGAGCGGCATCGCCATTCCGAAATGAAACGGAGTCTTGATTTGAAACGTGCCGTCCTGACCCTCATGCTGCTCCTCGCGGCTCTGACCGCCGAGGCGCAGACGAAACTGACACTGCAGGAGGCGCTCGACCGGGCCCTGCACGTCAACAACACCGTCGAGCGATCGCGCGTCGACGTCAACGTCGCCGAGGAGAGCAAGAAGGCGCTGCTGTCTTCGATCCTGCCGCAGGTGCAGTTCAGCGGATCGGCGATCCGCAACACCGAACAGGTGGCTTTCGGCACCGGTGGCGGTGCGCAGACCGTCGTGCTGCCGCTCAACGACTGGAACTACCGGGTCGTCCTCTCGCAGCCGATTTATGCGGGTATGCGCGAGAGGCGGGCCTACGATCAGGCCAAGATCGGCATCATCAACGCGCGGCAGGGTGTCCACGAGACCGAGGATGCGGTGCTCCTTCGCGTGGCTTCGAACTACCTCGGCGTGGCCAACTCGGACGCGAACATCGTCATCGAGAAGAAGAACATCGAGATCGCCGAGAAGAGGCGGGCCCAATCGATGGCGTTCTACGAGGCCGGCGAGGTGACGAAGGTCGACGTGCTCCGCGCCGAGACCGCGATCAAGGCCTCGCAGCGCCTGCTCGCCTCGGCGCAGCAGCAGCGCGAAGCGGCTGAGAGCGCGCTCCGCGCTGATCTCGATCTCACCGGCGACATCGCGGTGACGCCGCCCGATAACGCCATGGCGCCGCTGCCGGACGAGTCGATGCTCGTGGCCAGGGCGCAGTCCTCGCGGCCGGATATCGCCATCGCGGAGAACAACATCCGCGTAGCCGAGCTGGAAGTGCTCAAACAGCACGGCGCCTACTATCCGGTCGTCACCTTCGACGCCGGGTTCATCGATCAGAAGGCTGCCTTCCCGGCCAGCCGCTACGGCTATGGCGCGTTCCGCTTCTCCGTGCCGATCTGGCAATCGGGTCAGGTGCAGTCGCACGTCGCCATCGCCAAAGACCAGGAGCAGCAGGCCCGACTCCTGCTCGAAGACGCGAAGGTCGCGGCGCGCGAGGACGTACACAAGGCGGTCACCGACCTGAACGCCGCCGATACCACGCTGCAACTGGCGAAGGAGCAGCTCGCCGCCGCCGACGCCGAATACGCCCAGGTCTTCGAGCTCTATCGGGCCCAGGAATCGACGTCGCTGGATCTGGCTACATCCGAGGTCTCGCTCGCCGATGCCCGGCGCGCCGTGGCGGCGGAGACGTTGAATCACAACCTTGCACAACTACGCGTCTGGTATGCCGCCGGCGCGATCAAAGATGCCGTTGGAGTGGGAGCGACACAGCAATGAAGGGTTCGTCCATCATCACCATCACGATCTTGACCCTGGCGCTGCCGTTCGGCTGCGCGAAGAAGGAGGCCGCGGCGTCCGCGACCACGACGCAGGCCGCGCCGGCGCTGCCGGGCGATGTGCAGACTGTCGCCGCGGCGGCGACGAGCAGCGACGCCGTGGCCGCGCAACCAACCAGCGCGTCAGGTCCGGCTGTCGCATCCGCGGAATCGGGCGGAACGATCGTCGCCACGGGTGAGCTCATCTCGCCGGTCCGCTCGGAGTTGGCGATGAGACTTCCAGGGCGTGTGGCGAAGATGTACGTCGATGAAGGATCGCGCATCAGCCGCGGCCAGGCGCTGCTCGAGCTGGAGACTGACTATCCACGTCTCAACCTCGAGAAGGCACAGGCGGACACGGCCCGCGCGGAGTCGGCCGAGCAGGATGCCGAGCGCGACCTGAACCGCAAGAAAGAGCTGATCGCCAAAGAATCGATCCCGCAGGCGACGTACGACCGCTCGCAGGCGATGTACGACCAGGCCCGCGCATCCCGGCAATCGGCGCAGGCGCAGGCGGCGATCTTCCGCCAGCAACTGTCTGATTCGACGCTCCGTTCGCCGATCGACGGGGTGGTGGCCGAGAAGCGTACCGACGTCGGCCAGCGCCTGGGCGACGCCACCGTGGCCCTGGTCGTCGTGCAGACCTCGCCGCTGAAGCTTCGCTTCCGTGTTCCGGAGAAGGAGCTCGCCCGCGTCCGCAATGGCCAGAATGTGAAGGCCACGGTCGATGCCTATCCCGGCGACGTCTTTCAGGGGAAGGTGGCCGTGGTGGGTGGCGTCGTCGACCCCACCACCCGTTCGTTCACCGTCGAGACCGAGTTCCCCAACCGCGACGGTAAGTTGCGGCCGGGGATGTTTGCGAGAGTGGAGATGGGGCTCTAGGGCGGCTTCGCCGCGTTGTCGGTTGTCGGTTGTCAGTGGTCAGCCGAGAATCGCAGCCAACGATAGCGATCTGCGCCCGACAACTGATAACCGACAACCGACAACCGACAACGCTCCGAAGGAGCAGTAAATGCACAAACTCGCCGCCCTCTGTGTCCGCCGTCCGGTATTCGCGACGGTCATCGTTCTCTCGCTCGTCGTGGTGGGCTGGTTTGCCTACCTGCAACTCGGCGTCGATCGTTTTCCGAAGGTCGACATTCCGACGATCACGATCACGACGCGGCTGGTCGGCGCGGCGCCGGAAGAGGTCGAGACCGACATCACCGACAAGGTCGAAGAGGCGGTCAACACGATCAGCGGCATCGATCAGTTGCAATCGATCTCTTCCGAGGGAACCTCGCAGGTCATCGTCAGCTTCGTGCTCGAGAAAGACATCGACGTTGCCGCGCAGGAAGTGCGCGACAAGGTCAACACGATCCTGCGCGACCTGCCCAAAGATGCCGATCCTCCCATCATCCAGAAGATCGACCCGGATGCGATTCCGGTCCTGGGCATCGCCCTTTCCGGGCCAGCTCCGATCCGCGACATCACGGAGTTTGCGGACAAGAAGCTTCGCCGCCGGCTGGAATCGATCAACGGCGTCGGCCAGGTGCTGATCGTCGGCGGGCGTCCCCGGCAGATCAACGTGGTCGTCGACTCCGCCAAGCTCTCGGCGGTCGGACTGACTACGGCGCAGCTCGTGGCCGCGCTGCAGTCGCAGAACGTGCAGATCCCCGGAGGCAAGGTCGAGCAGGGTCTGCGCGATCTCACCCTGCGCACCTACGGCCGCGTGCAGTCGCCGCCCGATTTCGCGAACATCCCGATCTCGAATGCCAACGGATACGTGGTAAAGGTCGGCGACGTCGCGCATATCGAAGACAGCGTGGCCGAGCCCGAGTCGATCGCCACCGTCGACGGCAAGCCGGCCGTGGTCATGAACATCCGCAAACAGTCCGGGACCAACACGGTGGAGGTCATCGAACGCCTCAAAGAGCAGCTCGGCCTGGTCAAAGCCGACCTGCCGAAAGGGTGGACGATGCAGATCGTCCGCGATCAGTCGGATTACATCGTGGCCGCCGTCGATGCCGTGAAAGAGCATCTGATCCTGGGGTCGCTGTTCGCGGCGTTGATCGTCTGGTTCTTCCTTTCGTCGCCGAAGGTGAAGGATGCCGTGATCATGCTGGCGTCCACGCTGGCGACGTACACACTCCTCTTCGGGCTCAACGACATCGCCGCGCGTGCTCCCCTGCTCCACGTCTCGATCCTGGCCTTCGTGATCCTGTTCGGCCTGGCCAGTTGGTGGGCCTCGAGGAAGCAGCTCCCGTTCGCATTTCGCGTCGGCGGCGCCGCCCTGGCTTTCGTCATCGCCGCGTTCGTGCCGAAGGGGGGCGTCATTCCCATCAACCCGATCCGGCTGGCCGGCGCGCTGGTGGCGTTCGGGATGCTGCTGTACTTCTTCCGCCGCTCTCGGCCGACGATCATCGCCGCGATCGCAATCCCGAGCTCGATCATCGCCACCTTCGCGGCGATGCGCTACGAGGATTTCACGCTCAACGTCATCACCCTGCTGGCGCTGACGCTGGCGGTCGGCATCGTCATCGACGACGCGGTCGTGGTCCTGGAGAACATCTTCCGTTTCATGGAAGAGAAGAAGATGCCGCCGGCCGAAGCCGCGGTCGAGGGGACGAAGGAAGTAGGCCTGGCCGTTCTGGCCACGTCGCTTTCGCTGATCGCCGTCTTTCTTCCGGTGGCTTTCATGGCAGGCATCGTCGGCCGCTTCATGCACTCGTTCGGCGTGACGATGGCCATCGCCATCGCTGTCTCGCTGCTCGTATCGTTCACCTTGACGCCGATGATGTCCGCGCGCTGGCTTCGCCGCGAGGATCTCACTCATGGCACCTCCACGCGCGAGCACGGTATGTACGCGTCGATCGAAGGGGTCTACCTCAAGATGCTCGACTGGTCGATGGCGCACCGCTGGGTGATCGTGCTGGCCATGATCCTGGCACTCGTCTCGATCGTTCCGCTGGGGATCGCCGTGAACAAGAACTTCCTTCCGCAGGACGACGAGTCGCAGTTCCAGGTGCAGGCACGCGTCCCCGAGGGGGCCAGCCTGCAGACCACGCAGACGATCATGGAATCGATCGCCGCACGCGTCCGCAAGATGCCCGAGGTGCAAACGACAGTGCTCACCATCGGCGACGATCCTCAGGTCACGCAGAACCTCGGCACGGTCTACGTGCAACTGGTTCCGGTCGACAAACGGACGCGCGACCAGTACGCCGTCATGGCCGACGTTCGCAACAACATCATGCCGCAGTACCAGCGGCTGAATCTGCGCACCTCGGTCGGTCCCGTGAACGCCTTCGGCGGCGGCGTGAACGCCGACATCATGTTCTGGGTCGGCGGGCCCGATCTCAACCAGCTCTCGAAGTACTCCGACACGCTGCTCGCCGATCTGGGAAAGATGAGGTCACTGGGCGCTATCGATCCCGACACGAACCTCATCACGGGCAAGCCGGAGCTCGGTGTCCGCATCGATCGCGACAAGGCCTCGGATATGGGCGTGCGCGTGCAGGACATTGCCTCCACGCTCAACGTCCTCGTCGGCGGTCTCAAAGTGACCGACTACTACGAAGGGGGCGAACAGTACGAGGTACACGTGCGCGCCGAGCACGAGTACCGCAAGGATCCTCAAGGGATCGCCCAGGCCGAGGTGCCCTCGGGCGGTGCGCGCACCGTGCAACTCCGCGACGTCGTGACGATGTCCCCGGGCGCCGGCCCCGCATCGATCAATCGCATTCAACGGCAGCGGCAAGTCATGCTGACCGCGAACATGGCCCCGGGAACGTCCGCACAGACGGTCATGACCCGGCTGGAAGACGACACGAAGAAGCTCAACATGCCGCCGGAGTACTCGTCAGGATTCACCGGCCGCTCCCGCGAGCAGGGACGGGCGTTCACGAACTTCATGTTCGCCTTCCTGCTCTCGATCATCTTCATGTACCTGATTCTGGCGGCGCAGTTCGAGAGCTGGATCCATCCCGTGACGATCCTGCTGGCCTTGCCGCTCACGGTCCCCTTCGCCCTCTTCTCGATCCTGGTGCTGAATCAATCGCTCAATATCTTCTCGATGCTCGGCATCCTCGTGCTCTTCGGGATCGTCAAGAAGAACGGCATCCTGCAGGTCGATCACACGAACGGACTTCGCAAGCACGGATTGACGCGGGCACAGGCCATCCGCGAGGCCAACCGCGACCGTCTGCGGCCGATCCTGATGACGACGCTGGCCTTCGTGGCGGGCATGCTCCCGCTCGTGGCATCGAGCGGCACGGGCGCGGCCACGAACCGCGCCATCGGCTCGGTCATCATCGGAGGCCAGAGCCTGGCGCTGCTGCTGACGTTGCTGGCCACGCCGGTCGCCTACTCACTCTTTGACGATCTGCAGGAGCGGCTGCGGACACGGCGGGCTGCGCCGTTGGAGGAGGAGATGGTTCCAGCCGAAGTGTAGACGGGTTTAGACGCGGTTGCGCGGTCTCGAAGTAGCGCGGTCTCGCGGGGCTTCGCTGCTCTGCCGTTACCGCGAGACTTCGCAACCGCGAGACCGCGCTACCGCGATTACATCTTTTTCAACGCAATCTGCACTTCCGACGCTCCGACGCCGCGCAGGACGTCGCGGGCCAGGTCGACTTGCAGATCGTTGTAGGTGGTTCCTTCGACGCGAAGGACGCCTTTCGTGACACTCACGCGGAGGTCGCAGCCATCGAGCGCGCGCGTCGCAGCGAGCTGGCGTTCGGCAACGCGGCGGATCCCATCGTCGTCGACCGGTGTGATCGGCACGATCAGGTTGGCCACGCGCGCGAAGCCGAGTTGCTTCACGACGGTCGCCGCCTGAAGCGCCGCGGCCGGGCTCGCGTTCCCCTTCAGGACGACGATCCCGCCGACCGTCGTAGCGCTGAGTCCGGCGATCCGGATGTTGGCGTTCTGGATGGCCGTGACGATGGTTGCATCCGGGATCTGCGGCGTCATGACCTGCGCCCGGGTGTTCCGCGACTTCGAGGTGGTCCCTCCGTGGCGCACGAGGATGGATGTGATTCCGGCGACGGCGATGGCTGCCGCGATTGTGATTGTAAGTTTCAGGTTTTTTCCCATACCCGAGACAACTCAAGCGCCGTGCCATGTGGTGTGCTGCGAGACCCATGTCGTACCAGAAGCACAGACAGGAGTGTCTGTGCCACAAGCAGCCACATCTGGAACAGACGTCGGCGGCGCACTTGAAGACTTGCCGAATGCAATGTGGCACAGACACTCTTGTCTGTGCTGGAGGATGCAGACTTGACAATCGTTCGTCGCAGCCTTAGTGTATTAGATACCTAATACACATGTACGGAGGATTCGATGAAGAGAACGCTGCTTGTCGTGATGATCGCCATGATCGTTGTGCCCCTTCTTGCCGCCGATGGCCCCTACGTGCCCACCGATGCGGAGCGTGCTCGCTGGACGATGCAGGACATGAATAGCTGGAAGATCTGCTTTGGCGCGTACAAACAGGACCATGGAAAGTATCCCGAGGTGAAGTCGGCCGAAGAAGCCAGAGCGGCGTTCGAACCGGTTACATCGCGCACCTCCCCATGATCGACGCCTGGGGGCGGGCATATGCGGTCGAGTCGAACGCGGACGGTTTCACGGTCGCCAGTGCCGGTACCGATGGCAAGTTCGACAAACAGAGCTGGTCCACCGCCGGGGTTCTGCAGTCGTTCAACGAGGACGCCGTTGCCACGCAGGAGGGCCGGTGGCTGTTCCGTCACTGGGCCATGAAGTAACCCGAGGCTCGGGATCGTCATGTTCGCCATCAATCCCACCGATCCGGCCCCGATCTGGCGGCAGATCGAAGAAGGCATCCGGCGACTGATTGCGCTCGGCGCTCTGCAGCCGGGCGCCTCGGTGCCTTCCGTGCGCGACCTTGCCAAAGATCTGCGCGTGAATCCGAACACGGTTGCCCGCGCCTACCAGCGGCTCACAGAGGGAGGTGTGCTCTCGGTGAAACGGGGAGAGGGAACGTACGTGGCCGACCAGCCGTCGCAGCCGAGGAAGTCGGAACGGAACGAAGCGCTGCGCGACGCCGCCACCCGTTACGCGTCGACCGCCATCGCCGTCGGCTCGGCCCTCGTCGATGCCGTCGACGAGCTCGAGGCGGCATTTCCGCGCGTGGTGCGCGAGCACAGGAGGAAGGTATGACGGACAACGCCATCCGGATCTCGGATCTCACGGTGCGTTACGGCCGCACGATCGCCGTCGATCGTGTCGCGCTGAGTGTCGATCGGGGCGCGGTCTATGCGCTCGTCGGCCGCAACGGTGCCGGGAAGTCGTCTCTCGTCCGCTGTTTACTCGGGCAGCAGAAGCCCGAGAGCGGTGAGACGATGCTCTTCGGCGAAGACGCCTGGTCGCGTCGGGCAGCCCTCATGCAGCGCATCGGCGTCGTCACGGAAGAGGCGGATGCGCCGCCGGAGATGAGCGTGGCATCAATCGCCCGCTTCTGCTCGCGGCTGTATGACAAATGGGATCAGTCGAGCGTTGAAGCGCGGCTGAAGACCTTCGGGGTGCCGCTGGCCAGCCGCTTCGGTAGTCTGTCCAAGGGCCAGAAGAAGCAGGTGTCGCTGGCCCTGGCCCTGGCCATCGCACCCGATCTGCTCGTGCTGGACGATCCGACGCTGGGCCTTGACGTTGTGGCGCGCAAATCTCTGTTCGAGGAAGTGATCGGCGATCTAGCCGACCGCGACACGACGATTTTCATCACCACGCACGATCTGGCGGGCGTGGAAACGTTCGCCGACAGGGTGGGCATGATGGAGAACGGCCGGCTGGTGCTCGACGAAGAAGTCGACGCACTCAAGTCGCGCTTCCGGCGCATCCGCTTCGCCGCGCAGCCGGTGGCCATCGACACGGCCGTGCTCCGGACGACGGTGGTGCGGAGCTGGGGCGGTGGCGCGGAGGCCATCGTCAGCAACTACGACGACAGGGCATTCGAGCGGATGCGCGGCACCAGCGACATCGGCGCGGCGGAGGTCGAAGCCATGTCCCTGGAGGAGATCTTCATCGCCATCGCCGGAGGCAAGTCATGAAAAGCGCACTCGTGATCGCAGCAAGAGAGCTCGAGGAGAAGCGCTTTGTTGCATACGCGGCGGTGGCGTTTGCCATCCTGCCGTTCATCCTCGGACTGATTCCGGCGATCGGCGGCAAGTCGCCCAGCGACGCAATTGCGCTCGGGTCCCTGACGTTTGCCACGGGGTTCGCTGTCGCTCTGGCGGTACTAACGGGCGCTGGTTTTGTCGGCCGCGATCTCTCCGACGGACGGATGTCGTTCTATTTCTCGCGTCCGGTTGCTTCCGCATCGATCTGGTTCGGCAAGCTGACGGCGGGGATTCTGATGATCGTTGGTTGCTTCGGGGTCATCGTCGCGCCCGCATGGCTGGCCGCCGGCAGGTACTGGAAGACCTTCTGGACTCTCACGCTCGGCGAAATGAGCGTCAATGTGCTGGTCTGCGCACTGGCGCTCTTTCTGATCGCACATGTGATCGGTACGTTCGCGAGATCACGATCGCCGCTCATCGTTGCCGACTTTGCCGCCGCGGTGCTCTGCGGCGTCACGATCCGCTTCCTCGTGCTTCCTTTGGCCGCCGGCCGGGCTTCGATGCTCGTTACGTGGCTGGGAATCTTTCTATCGGCCGCTCTTGCAGTGGCAATCGTCGGTGGTGGGGCCTGGCAGCTCAAGCGTGGCCGGACCGACCGGCGGCGAAACCATCGGGCGCTGTCGCAATTCCTCTGGGGCACGATGGCTGTTGCGCTGCTCATCGCGGCCGGATGTGTGGCGTGGGTGATCTCGGCGAAGCCGTCGGATCTGACCACGATGGTGTATGCGTCGCGAGGAGCGGGGAGTCCTTTTCTCGTCCTGACAGGCCGGGCGCGCTACCGCGGTGATTACAACGCCACGTACCTGATCGATGTGGGTGACAATTCGGCCCGCACGATCGATCTGGATTCGTGGGGTCTCGGCGGTGTTCGTTTCACGCGCGATGGGAGAAGTGTGGTCGTGCCGAGGAGAGAGAAAGACTCGGCGGATCTCGTCATCTATAAGCGAGGCGCGTCCAACCCGGTCGAGACCGGGCTGACGCTTCCAGCGACGTACTATCCCATCTTCGTATCCGACGATGGCAACCGCATCGCCACGATCGTCAACGGCAACCTCTCCATCTACGACGTGCCTCAGAAGCGATCGCTGGTCTCGGTCCGCGTCCCGTCCGACTGGCGGTCCTTCTACCAGGGCTATTTCGTGTCGCCCGAGCTCTTTCGGTTCTACGTTCAGAAGGAGGACGGCCTATCGATCTACGAGCTCGACACACGCGTCCGCGGGCTTAGGGACACCGGAGCAATTGCTGACAGGGGCTTCGTATTTTTTATGCTTGATCCGACGGTCTCACGCATGATCGTTCAACGTCACAACCTCGAAGGCATCACTCTGAATGACGCGCGCAGCGGCGCCGTCATCAAGACCATCGCTAGCGAAAACATTCGCAATTTCTGTTTTCTCCGCGACGGGCGTATGGCGATCGTCGAAGGGCCGCCTTCGAAAATGACTCTTCACATCCTCTCGTCCGACGGGGCCCTTCAGCGCGACATTCCGTTCGACGGTGGCGGGCGTGTAGGTTTCGTCGGCGACGATGGCACGAGGGTGGTCCTTTCAGTCGCGAACAAAGAGAGCTCGCTGAGAAGGCTCGTAGCGATCAATCTCGATCGGGGAGTCATCGAGCGCGACGCAAGCCTCCCGAAGGATTGGACGATGATCAACTGGGAGAACCGGCCGCCGATTGAGCCCCTGCGCGAGGTCGTCTACGGGGACGGCGCAGGCCACATTGTGGCCTGGAATCCGGTGACAGGGGCGAGGCGGATGGTAATGGGCGGGTGAGGAGGAGCTCAGAACTGCTGCAATACCCGCAGATCATTCTCGAACAGCGTCCGGATGTTCGGGATGTCGAACTTGATCATGGCGCAGCGGTCCAGGCCCAGGCCGAAGGCGAAGCCGCTCCACTCCTCGGGATCGATGCCGACGTTGCGCAGCACCTGGGGATGGATCATCCCGCAGCCGAGGATCTCCATCCAGCCGGTCTGCGAGCAGGTGCCGCACCCGGAACCCTTGCAAAAAACGCAGGACATGTCGACTTCGGCCGACGGCTCGGTGAACGGGAAAAAGCTCGGCCGCATGCGCATCTTCGAGTCAGAGCCGAAGAGGCGCTTGATGAAGTGCTCAAGGGTGGCCCGGAGGTGTCCGATGTGGATGCCTTTGTCGACGAGAAAGCCCTCGGCCTGATGGAACATCGGCGAGCGGCGCATCGTGATCTCGTCGCGGCGGTAGACGCGGCCGCACGAGAGCACCTTCACCGGCGGCTTGTGGTTCTCCATCGAACGGATCTGCACGTTCGATGTGTGCGTGCGCAGCAGGTAGGGCTCAGCGTTGAGGAACGCGTTGAGGAAGAACGTGTCCTGCGTGTCGCGGGCGGGATGGTCGGGCGTGAAATTGAGCGCTTCGAAGTTGTACCAGTCGGTCTCGACCTCGGGGCCGGGATCGAGTGAGTAGCCCATCTCGCTGAAGATCGTCTCCATCTCCCGGCGGACGATCGTCACCGGATGAAGGTGACCGAGGTTCGGCATGCGGGCGGGTAGCGTGACGTCGATGATGTCGCGCGCTTCTTTCCGCTTCGACTCGGCAGCCGCGATGCGCTCGTGCTTTTCCGTCAGCTCCGACTCGATCCGGTCGCGGAGCTTGTTCAGCGCGTCGCCGGCATCCTTCTTCTGCTCCTTCGGGACCTCTTTGAGGTGCGAAAACAGCGCCGGGATGAGCCCACTCTTCCGGCCGAAATAGTGGACGCGCAGCTCGTCGAGCGCGGCGGCGGAGTTGGCGTTGGCGAGAGCGGCGTCGAATTCGGTGCTGATGCGTTTGATGTCGTCGAGCATGTCAGGGCGGGCGATTGTACAGAACTCAATGCGGCACAGAACAGACACTCCTGTCTGTGCTGTGGAGGGTCGCACGGCCAGTGCCAGAGGTTCAGTCACTTCATCTTGCCAAAGCACAGACAAGAGTGTCTGTGCCACACAAGCACAAAAACGCGGGCACGAGGCCCGCGTCTGGTGTGCATCGAGCGATCGCGTTACGCGGTCGGCTGCTTCGCGGCGGGGCGCTTGGCGGACGTCTCTTTGTCGAGAGCGGTGCGAAGCTGCTGCTTGTTCAGCGCGGCTTTGGCACTCTCGACGAAGGCGGTAAAGGCGGCGGCATCGCGGACGGCGATGTCGGCCAGAATCTTCCGGTCGACGAGCGAACCGGCGGCTTTCAGGCCGGCCATGAGCTGCGAATAGGAGATTCCGTTCAGACGGGCGGCGGCATTGATGCGGGCGATCCAGAGCTTCCGGAAATCACCCTTGCGATCTTTGCGGCCGGCGAACGCGGAGTTCAGGCCCTTCTCGACCTGCTGCTTCGCGATGCGGTGACCGCGCGACTTCATCCCGAAGTAGCCCTTGGCCAGCTTCAGGATCTTGCTGCGGCGGTTCTTTCTTTTTGGACCTCGTTTGACTCTCGGCATCGTTTCTCCTCGTTTCCTTCGTTCTGAGCGGGCGGGTCAGGAGTGGTGATTACCGCGCCTCGCTCGGGTTAAAGCTCCTGGCTCTTAGCTGTTAGCTCTCAAGGGAACGTGGGATGAAGGCCACCGTCCTCCTGAGAGCCAAGAGCTGCGAGGTAAGGGCTAGAGATACGGAAGCATCCGGTTCACGGTCTTCCTGTTCGCCTTCGACACCTCGACCTCTTTCCCGAGCTCCGCTTTGCGGCCCGGCGACTTCTTGGTGAGGATGTGCGAATGGAAGGCGTGATTCCGCTGAAGCTTGCCCGTTCCCGTCTTCTTGAACCGCTTGGCGGCTCCCCGGTGCGTTTTGATCTTCGGCATAGCTTGGCTCCTAACTGGCTGAGGGGAAGGTGAATTCCAGGGAGTGGGGAGTGGTAGAACGGAGTGTCAGGGTAAAGTATGTACCCGTCGGCCGTTCTCCCACTCCCCACTCCCCACCCCCCACTCCCTACTTCACAGGCGATATCACCATCGTCATGCGATTTCCCTGGACGTCCGGATTGGCGTTCTCGGGAGCGCCGAACTCCTTGATCTCGTTGAGCAGGCGGTCGAGCACGGCCCGGCCGAGCTCCATGTGGGTCATCTCGCGGCCGCGGAAGCGGATCGAGGCTTTGACCTTGTCGCCGTGCTGCAGAAAGCGGACGATGTTGTTCTTCTTGAAATCGAAATCGTGGTCGTCGATGCGGGGGCGGAACTGCACCTCCTTGACGACGATCACCTTCTGTTTCTTCTTGGCCTCGCTCTGCTTCTTCTTCTGCTGGAAAACGTACTTGCCGTAATCCATGACCTTGCATACGGGAGGGTTCGCCGTCGGCGAAATCTCCACCAGGTCGAGGTCTTTCTCTCGGGCCATGTCCTGCGCTTGCTGCAGCGGGACAACGCCGACTTGTGAGCCGTCAGATCCGATGAGGCGAACCTCAGGGATGCCACGGATCATGTCATTGATTCTGGACTCAGGTTCTGTGGGTCTCCGGTCGAAACGTGATCCTCGTCGTGGTGGGAAAATGCGAAATCCTCCTGTTAAACGCCTGTGCGGAAGCGCGAAATCTACGAATAAACCACTACAAAGTCAACGAGCGGGCCTCGATGACCCGCCTGGTCTCGGCGACGAAATCGTCGACGGACATCGATGCCTGATCGCCGCCGGTCCGCTTCCGGACCGACACCGTTCCGGCCGCCACTTCCTTCTCGCCGACCACGAGCATGTACGGGATCTTCTTCAACTGCGCGTCGCGGATCTTCGCGCCGAGCTTCTCGTTCGACTCGTCGGTCTCGACCCGCAGACCGGCCGCCCGAATCTTCCCGGCCGTCTCGCGCCCGTAGTCGAGAAACTTCTCCGACAACGGCAGCACCGAGACCTGCACCGGTGCGAGCCAAAGGGGGAATGCTCCGGCAAAATGTTCGATGATGATGCCGATGAACCGCTCGATCGAGCCGAGTATTGCGCGGTGGATCATCACCGGCTGGTGCTCGCCGCTGTCGGCGCCGATGTAGCGGAGCTGAAAGCGCTCCGGCATGGCGTAATCGAGCTGGACGGTCCCGAGCTGCCAGGGCCGGCCGATGGCGTCGGTCACCTGGAACTCCAGCTTCGGCCCGTAGAACGCCCCCTCGCCGGGGTTGATGTAGTAGTCGACCCCGTTCTTCTTCAGGGCGTTCTCGAGCGAGCTCTCGGCGTTGTCCCACATCTCGTCCGTGCCGAGGCGCTTCTCCGGGCGGGTCGAGAGCGCGATACGGACCGCTTTGAAGTCGAAGATGTCGTAGATCTCCTTGATCAGGCGCAACTCCCGGTCGATCTCCTGCTCGATCTGCTCGGGAGTGACGAAGAGATGGGCGTCGTCCTGCGCGAACGAGCGGACGCGCACGAGACCGTGCGTGACGCCGGAGCGCTCGTAGCGGTGCAGGCGGGCGAAGTCGGCGTAGCGAATGGGCAGGTCGCGATACGAGCGGCGTTCCATCGCGAAGATCTGCGTATGCCCGGGGCAGTTCATCGGCTTCACGCCGTACTCCCGTTCGTCGACCTCGGAGAAGAACATGTTGTCGCGGAAGTTGTCGTAGTGACCCGAGATCTTGAAGATCTCCGTGTCCCAGATCAGGGGAGTGACCACCTCGCTGTAGCCGTCGCGGGCGTAGAGCGCCCGCACAAACTCGACCAGCGAGTTGTAGATCGAGGCTCCCTTCGGCAGGAAGATCGGCATCGACGGCGCGAAGTGCGAGAACATGAAGAGGTCGAGCTCCTTGCCGAGCTTGCGGTGATCGCGCGCCTTGGCCTCTTCCACGCGCTTCACGTAAGCGGCCAGCTCGTCCTTGTCCGCCCAGGCCGTTCCGTAGATCCGCTGCAGCATGGCGTTGCGCTCGTCCCCGCGCCAATACGCGCCGGCTACGGAGGTCAGCTTGAACGCGCCGAGCCGGCCGGTGGAGGGAACGTGCGGCCCGCGGCAGAGATCGAACCACTCTCCCTGCCGGTAAACCGACAGCGGCTCATCGCCCGGGATGCCTTTGATGATCTCGACCTTGTACTTCTCGCCGAGCTTCTCGAAGGTCTCGATGGCCTCGTCGCGGCTCAGCACCTCACGGCGCACCGGCAGGTCACGCTTGACGATCTCCGTCATCTTCTCCTCGATGCGCCGTAGATCGTCGTCGGTGAACGGCCGGTCGGTTCCGAAGTCGTAGAAGAACCCGTTCTCGATGACCGGGCCGATGGTGACCTGCGTTCCGGGGAAGAGCTCCTGCACCGCCATAGCCATGAGGTGGGCGGTGGAGTGTCGGATGGTGTCGAGGCCGGCATCGCTCTTCGGCGTCACGATCTCGATCTTCGCGTTGTCGGGCACCTGGGTGTAGACGTCGACGACCTTGCCGTTGACCTTGCCGGCGATTGCCGCCTTCGCCAGACCTCTGCCGATCGACGCGGCGACGTCCGCCACGGTCGCGCCGTCCTGAACTTCTCGCTGGGAACCGTCGGGTAGTTGTACGTGCATGTTTGCCTCGGTGGGGGTGGGTTGTGGGGGGTGGGGAGTGGGAGAACGAAGCCGATCCGTAGCCGATCGAACTGTTCTCCCACCCCCCACTCCCCACAACGCACTCCCCAGAAATTGAAAAGGGCCGATTGCTCGGCCCTGTCGGATTGTCCTGGTTACAAATGAATCATCATCGACAAGGCGGGCTCGAAGAGCCGGACGTTCGCGTCGTACGCCGAATGGTCGTCCTCATGGCGGGGAAGTCTAGCATCAGCGGTCTCCGAAGAGTACAGAGGTGGCGATGAAAACCGATCTCAGGCATGGACAGGAATTCGTTCTTGATCCTCTTCCCGTGCAGATGTTTTGGTCACGAGTAACGAGAGAACGTCGCGAGCGGCCCTGTTCAGGTCGGATGCCATATTTCGCTTCAGCACCAACTGCACCGACGCGAAGACTTCGCGAGCCACCTCGGCAGTCACACGTGTGCGAGCGCCCGCGAGCGCAGCCTGTACAAATCGAAGCAGCTTGAAGACAAAAAGACGTTCCCCGACGTCGTTCTTGCGTTCTTCGCGAGCGAGCAAGGTGGCCGCGTTCTTCAGAGTGACGCCCAGTTGCTTCGGCGGATGGTGTACCGCCGCCTCGGAAACGTCGTCTACGTCCCGCGTCATCAGCAGCTCAATCTGCGACTTCGTCATCTCATCACCGCCTTTTCAAACGGATGTTCTCCAGAACCGACTTGTCCATCAAAACGAGAGTACGCGAAAACCCGAGCCGGACGGCTCTCGCGAACGCAGGGTCCGAGGCCAGCTTGCCAAACGTTCCGTAGCTGCCGGAGTGGTCGTTGAGATTTGAAACTCGTCCCATGACAAAGGAAACCTCTCCCGCGGCCGCGACATTCGCGTTGTGGAAGAGAGTTTCATGCTTCACAGCATCAGTCGCGCCCCGAACGCCATCGAAGGCGATGTGAACCACCAACGTTGTGCTGACCGCGTAGATTGATCTTCGGTCCTGCCGAATTGTCGAGCAATACTCCGGGATGGGCGGGGTCAACCGCTTCTCCTCTAGTGTTTACGAGAGTGGCCAGGTCGAATACTGGCCCCTTGGAGGCGCAGTGATCTTCCCCTTTTCGCTCTCGTTCACGCTGTCAGAACGCTCAACCTAACCTTCTCGTTGTCGGGCAGTCTAAACGGTGCATGAGAAACGCTGCCCTCGCCCTCACCATTCTCGCTCTCGCTGCCACCGCAAACGCCCAGCAGCCGCGCATCCTCCACGGCACCGTGACTTCTGTCGCCGCTTCCGGTGACCTCGGCGCGCAGATTCGAGGCGCGCGAACCAGATACATCGGCTATGCCGTACCCGAGGTCGATGGGGGATGGGTGATGTGCTGCCTTCAGAACTACGGCGAGTTCAGCTCCGGCGGAAAGTGCAGCCTCGATCATGACGGGAGCTCTTTCACGAACAATGACCATGAAGACTTGCATCCTGCCAGCGGCTCCTTCGCCATCTTCTACCGTGTCGAAGGCGGCGAGATGGTGACGGTCCGCGGCTACTCGATGGAGTGCGTCCTCGATGCGGGGGGAACCACCGTGACCTGGATCGAGGGTGTCGATCCGGGCAAGAGCGTCGCCTTCATCGTCTCGATGCTCAACCGACCTGGCCAACACTCGGACAACCTCATGGCCACACTGGCCATGCACGCCGATTCATCGGCGACGACGGAGCTGGAGCGGATGCTGCGATCGCCGGAGTCCTCGGATGAGACACGCGGTCATGCCGCTTTCTGGCTCGGCCAGACCCGCGGGCGCAGGGGTTTCGAGGACGTCCTGGCAATCGCCCGTTCCCAATCGGCCTCGCCGCACCTGCGCGAGAAGGCGGTCTTCGCCATTTCACAGTCGAGGGAGCCGGAGGCAGTCGATGAGCTGATCAAGCTGGCCAAGAGCGATCCCGTCGCTCACGTCCGCGGCCAGGCCCTTTTCTGGCTGTCGCAGAAAGCGGGGAAGAAGGCCGCCGGCGCCGTCCGCGAGGCGGTGGATGACGACCCCGACGAGGGTATGCGCGAGAAAGCGGTCTTCGCCGTATCGCAGCTTCCGGACGACCAGTCCATCCCGATTCTCACCGAACTGCTGAAAACCAATCGTGACCCCGGCGTGCGCAGGAAAGCGGCGTTCTGGCTGGGCCAGAAGAGCGACCCGCGGGCGCTGGCGGCCATCGAGGCGATTTTGAGGAAATAAGGTTGCCAGCTCGGTGAGGCGGCATTACCTTGTCGGGATCCACGTGACAAGGAGCTCAGTTTGAAGCGTCGCACGCACGCGGTCTCCGGCGTCCTTTCGTCGCATGTCGTCCGCGAGTCCCAGGGCGCTGCCGTCGAAGCCGGGAAGGAAGCCGGACTCGATCCGGCTAACCTGATGGCGACCGCGTCGAAGCTCGTAGTCGCTGCCGATCCCGTCTTTCAACCGCCGAGCGCGGCGGCGGAGCTCCCGTATTTCGACGCCGCTCGCCCGAGGCGCCGCCGGCGCGCCGGGAAGTGAACGATGCACATCACGATCGATCGCAGCGGTGGACTTGCCAATATCCGCGTTCATCGCGAGGTCGACACCAGCACGCTCCCACGCGCGGAGGCGGAGGAGATCGAGCGGCTGGCCACAGAGGCGCGCAACACACCTGCCTCGTCCGCGCCAATGCCGGATGCCTTCACGTACCGGATCACGATCGATGGCGTGGGTTATTCGGTGACGGAGCCTTCCGCCGCCTGGGGGATGTTGATCGAGCGGTTGTAGGCCTGGGATCAAGCGGACCGTGGGCCTACCCGGTGTTGCTGAGCTGACCACAACCGTCTGATCGGCGACCAGAACTGTCTGATCGGCGACCAGAACTGTCTGATCCGCGACCAGAACCGTCTGATCGGCAACCAGAACTGTCTGATCGGCGACCAGAACTGTCTGATCGGCAACCAGAACTGTCTGATCGGCGACCAGAACTGTCTGATCGGCAACCAGAACTGTCTGATCCGCGACCAGAACTGTCTGATCCGCGACCAGAACTGTCTGATCGGCGACCAGAACGGTCTGATCGGCGACCAGAACTGTCTGATCGGCAATCAGAACCGTCTGATCGGCGACCAGAACGGTCTGATCGGCGACCAGAACTGTCTGATCCGCGACCAGAACGGTCTGATCGGCGACCAGAACTGTCTGGTCCGCAACCAGAACCGTCTGGTCGGCAACCAGAAACTCCTGAAACGGAACACTTTAGCTGTCGCGAGTTGCCGCGCGCTAAACTTCGCCCATGCCTACCCACATCAAGAACCCCTCCGTCATCGAAGCGGCCGGGAACAAACCGAAGCGGATCGAAGAGTTCATCGGCCGGGTCAACTCGAAAACCGGCGGCGTGAGCGTGGCGCGGATGCAGAGTCCCGGCGGATGGGTCGAGCCGGGGCAGACGCCGGAGTTCGACGAGTACACGGTCGTTTTGCGCGGCTCGTTGCGGGTCACCACGCACGACGGCGTTATCGACGTTGGCGCCGGTGAAGCGATCATTACGCACAAGGGCGAATGGGTGCTGTACTCGACGCCGGGAGCCGAGGGGGCCGAGTACATCGCCGTCTGCCTGCCGGCGTTCTCGATCGATACGGTCCATCGCGACGCCTGATGCGCGAGTGGGACCCGCGGCGCCTGACTACCGAGGCGGCGGCGCCGCGCTTGTTCGTGGCCGGCGTCGTCTCCGCCTTCGCGGCGATCGTCGCCTTCGTCGCCGCGCATCATGAGCCGTGGCGTGACGAGGCGGATGCCTGGCTCGTGGTCAGGGACATCGATTTCACGTACCTTTTCGAGTGGACGCGTCACGCTGGAACGCCAGCGCTCTGGTACGGACTGCTGGCTCCTCTGGCACGGGCGGGGCTGCCGTACGCGAGCCAGCAGTGGTTGCACCTCGTCATCGCCGTGGCGGCGGTGGCGATCCTGGTGGCCCTTGCTCCACTGTCGCGCCTCACGAAGCTGCTGGCCGTCTTCTCGTACTACTTCGCCTATGAGTACTCGGTCATCGTCCGCAGTTACGCTCTGGCCATCCTCCTGATCTTCATCGCGGCGGCACTGTGGAAGCATCGCGCCGAGCGGCCGATGACGCTGGCCGTCGTCCTCGCGCTCCTGTGCAACACGAACGCGCAGGGATTCGTCGTCGCTGGCTCGTTCGCCGCCGCGCTCCTTTTCGAGCGAGCCTTCCGCCCGGCCGCGGTCATCGCCCTCGGCGCACTCGTGGCCTGGTGGCAGGTGCGGACGCCTCCCGACCCGGCACGCGAAGGTGCCCGCCACGCCTTCAACTCCCTGGCAATCCCGTGGACGCTCGGCAACGCGTTCGCGCCGACGCTGCCCCTGCTCGCCGGCTGTGCCATCGCGGCGCTGGTGCTCATCGCGACGACGCTTGCGATACGCCGTTCCCGAAACGCCCTGATCGTGCTCTGGGTGACGGTTGCCGCCCTGCTCATCCTCTACTCATTCGTCTGGCTCGGCGGCCTGCGACATGCGGGGTTTCTGCTCGTCATCACGCTCGTTGCCGTCTGGATTGGCGCACGCGAAGTCGACGGGCGCTACGCATCCGCCGCCGCGCTGTTGTTGAACGGGGCGCTGCTGATCTCGGTCTTCGTCGCGGCGCGTTACTGGGTCGATGAGACGCGCGCGGCGTTCTCGGGAGCGAAGGAGATGGCGGCATACATTCAGGACCATCACCTGGAGACGACGGAGATCGCCGCCCACAACCTCACGCAGTGCGAGGCGCTCCTTCCCTACCTTCCCCGGACTCGGTTCTGGTACGCGGGCCTCGGCGACTACGGCACCTATCTGAAATGGGACGCGGCGCAGGAACGGGCGCTGGAGATGCCGTATCCGGTGGCCGAGGAGCGAGCGAGGCAGCGATTCCGTGGCAGACCATGGCTGCTGCTCTTCAACGTCGAGATCCCGAACGCCGAGGCCCACGGGTTCCGGCTGCTCTACACCAATCAACAACTCATTTTCGAGAAGACGGATGAGCGGTATTGGTTGTACGCTCCGATCCGATGACGAAAATTCTCATTCTCAACGAGCACGAGGTCGAACATCTCCTCACGATGCGCGAGTGCATCGGAGTGATGGAAGAGGCGTTGGCATCGCTGGCGCGCGGGGAGGTACACAACCCGCTGCGGCAGGCGATCCGCGCACCCGGAGCGAATGGGCTCCTCGGCCTGATGCCCGCCTTCCGAGGCGGCGAGATTCCGCTCTACGGGCTGAAGGAAGTCTGCGTCTTCCCCGGCAATCCGGCCCGCGGTCTAGATACGCACCTCGGCGCGGTGTTGCTGCACAGCGGCGAGACCGGGCAGTTGCTGGCGGTCATGAACGCTTCGGCCATCACGGCCATCCGGACGGCGGCGGTCTCGGCGGTCGCCACCCGTCTTCTGGCGCGGGAGAATGCGCGGACGCTGGCCATCATCGGCGCCGGCGTGCAGGCAAAGACACATCTGGAGGCCATCCCGCTCGTCCGCAACATTGATGATGTCCGCATCGTCAGCCGGACGAGGGCCAAGGCCGAGGCGCTGGCCGGGAAGGGCGTGCGGGTGGTCCATTCGGTCGAAGAGGCCGTGCGCGGAGCCGACATCATCGTCACCACCACAAGCTCATGTGACGCGATCCTGCGGCGCGAGTGGATCAGTGAAGGCGTACACATCAACGCCGTCGGATCGAGCATTGCGGCCTCCCGCGAGCTCGACGGTGCCACGATGGCTGCCGCTACCCTGTTCATCGATAGGCGGGAGTCGACGGTAAACGAGTCGGGCGACTACCTCTTCGCCCTGCGCGAAGGAGCGATTCGTGACGACCACATCCGGGCCGAGATCGGGGACATCCTGATCGGCAAAGCGGCAGGCCGATCGTCACCCGAGGAGATCACGCTCTTCAAGTCGCTCGGGCTGGCGGTGGAAGACCTTGCCTCGGCGGAGTTTCTGCTCGCCAAGGCGACCCGGGAAGGCGCCGGAACCTGGGTCGAATTCTAGGTAGGAATAGCGGCCCGGAGAGGGCCGTTAGCGCTGGTCCGGTTGGTCAGATGACTATTGACATTTGGCGCAGCCGGTCCTAAAGTTCGCCCGTTTTGCCCCCAGCGGGATCTCACTCCCGCTCCACGTGTCTTCAAAAGGATAGGTAGGAATGCCAACGATCAACCAACTCGTCAGCGCAGGACGCGACAAGGTCGCGTACAAGACGAAGTCTCCGGCGCTGCAGTCGAGCCCTCAGAAACGCGGTGTCTGCACGCGCGTCTACACCTCGACCCCGAAGAAGCCGAACTCGGCGCTCCGCAAGGTGGCGCGCGTCCGTCTGACGAACGGGATCGAAGTGACGACCTACATCCCCGGCGTGGGACACAACCTCCAGGAGCACTCCATCGTGCTCATCCGCGGCGGCCGTGTGAAGGACCTGCCGGGTGTTCGCTATCACGTGATCCGCGGCACGCTCGACACGGTCGGCGTGGCCAAGCGGATGCAGAGCCGCTCGAAGTACGGGGCCAAGCGGCCGAAGAAGGGTTAATCACCATGCCGAGACGCCGAGAAGTTCCGAAACGCGAGATCCTGCCGGATCCGGTCTACAACAGCCAGCTCGTGACCAAGTTCATCAACTCCCTGATGTCGCAGGGGAGGAAGTCGGTGGCCGAGCGGGTGTTCTACAGCGCCCTGAAGAAGGTCGAAGACCGGGCCAAGGACGATCCGATCAAGCTTTTCAAGAAGGCGGTCGACAACGTCAAGCCGGCTCTGGAAGTGAAGAGCCGCCGCGTCGGCGGGTCAAACTACCAGGTTCCCATCGAAGTCCGCCCCTCGCGGCGGACGGCCCTGGCCATCCGCTGGCTCATCTCCTACGCGGCCAGCCGCGGAGAGAAGACGATGCAGGACAAGCTGGCCGGCGAGATCATGGATGCCGCGAACAACCGCGGCAATGCCATCAAGAAGAAAGAAGACACGCACAAGATGGCGGAAGCGAACAAAGCGTTCGCGCACTACCGCTGGTAATTTTTTTCAGGTCCCCGGAGTTCTAACGGTTTCATAGCGTCAACCATCGAGATTTCCGTAGCTCCGTCTCGACCGGATAACACAGAACGGGTTCTGCGGTTCCGGACCGAGCAACGGGAAAACAACAATCGAGGTTTCACGAAACGCCCGGCGGCGGCTTGCCCTCGTCGAGCGTGAGTTGTCGTCGCGGAAAAAGGTAAGTCATGCCACGTCAGGTACCACTCGAAAAAACGCGGAACATCGGGATCATGGCCCACATCGACGCGGGTAAAACCACGACGACGGAGCGGATCCTTTATTACACGGGCCGCACCCACAAGATCGGCGAAGTGCACGATGGCACCGCCACGATGGACTGGATGGTCCAGGAGCAGGAGCGCGGCATCACGATCACCTCGGCCGCCACGACCGCGTTCTGGGGCGAATACCGCGTCAACATCATCGATACTCCCGGCCACGTCGACTTCACGGTCGAGGTGGAGCGTTCGCTGCGCGTCCTCGACGGCGCGGTCGGCGTCTTCTGCGCCGTCGGCGGAGTCGAGCCGCAGTCTGAGACCGTTTGGCGCCAGGCCGACAAGTACGGCGTGCCGCGCATCGCCTTCATCAACAAAATGGACCGCGTCGGCGCGAACTTCACCGCCGTCGTCAATCAGATCCGCACCAAGCTCGGCAAGAATGCCATTCCCCTCCAGCTCCCCATGGGGGCCGAAGACAAGTTCCGCGGCGTCATCGACCTCGTGCAGATGAAGGCGCTCATCTTCAACGATGAGGCCCTCGGCGCGAAGTACGAGACCGAGGAGATTCCGGCCGAGTACCGCGAAGAGGCCGATCATCTCCGCGAGAAGCTGGTGGAGTCGATCGCCGAACAGCACGACGAGCTGCTGGAGAAGTACCTCGCCGGCGAGCCGATCGAGCTCGGCGAGCTGAAGGCCGCCCTTCGCGAAGCGACCATCGCCCAGAAGATCACGCCGGTCCTGTGCGGATCGGCATTCAAGAACAAAGGCGTGCAGCCTCTGCTCGACTCCGTCGTCGACTACCTCCCGTCGCCCGTCGACATCCCGCCGGTCAAGGGGATCGATCCGGACGACGAGTCGTTCACCGAGCGCAAGGCCTCGGACGATGAGCCGTTCGCCGCACTCATCTTCAAGATCATGACCGACCCATTCGTCGGCCAGTTGGCCTTTTTCCGCGTTTACTCCGGCCACGTCGAGTCGGGCACATCCGTGCTCAACACGACGAAGGGCAACTCCGAGCGCATCGGCCGCCTGCTGCAGATGCACGCGAACAAGCGCGAAGAGATCAAGGAAGTGTGGGCGGGCGACATCGGCGCCGCAGTCGGTCTCCGCAGCGTCACCACAGGCGACACGATCTGCAACCGGGACAAACCGATCGTCCTGGAGACGATGACGTTCCCCGAGCCGGTTATCGCGGTAGCCATCGAGCCGAAGACGAAAGTCGATCAGGAAAAGATGGGCGTCGCGCTTGCGAAGCTCATGCAGGAGGACCCGACGTTCAAGGTCCACACCGACCCGGAGACGAACCAGACCATCATCCGCGGGATGGGAGAGCTGCACCTCGAGATCATCGTCGACCGGATGGTGCGCGAGTTCGGCGTGGCCGCCAACGTCGGCAAGCCGCAGGTCGCGTATCGCGAAGCGATCACGCGCAAGTCCGAGGCCGAGGGCAAGTTCGTCCGGCAGTCGGGCGGCAAGGGCCAGTACGGCCACGTCAAGATGCGCTTCGAGCCGATGCCCGAGGGTGGGTTCGAATTCCTCAACGAAATCGTTGGCGGGTCCGTGCCGAGGGAGTTCATCAAACCGGTCGAGCAGGGAATCAAGGAAGCGCTCGAGCGCGGCATCCTGGCGGGTTACCCGATCACCGGCGTGCGGGCCATCCTGTATGACGGCTCGTACCACGACGTCGACTCGAGCGAAATGGCCTTCAAGATCGCCGGCTCGATGGCTTTCCAGGAAGGCGCGAAGCGGGCTCACCCGATCCTCCTCGAGCCGATCATGGACGTCGAAGTGGTGACGCCGGAGGACTACGCCGGAGACGTGATGGGTGATCTCTCCCGCCGCCGCGGCAAGATCCAGGCGATGGAAGAGCGGGCGGGCGCGAAGGTCATCAAGGCGCACGTTCCTCTTTCGGAGATGTTCGGCTATGCCACACAGGTCCGCTCGATGTCGCAGGGGCGTGCCAGCTACACCATGCAGTTCCTGGCTTACGAGCCGGCGCCGAAGAGCGTGTCCGAGGAAGTCATCGCCAAGGCGGCGGGAACGACACAACGAATCTGATCCTTTCGGCGCGTCGGACCGGGTCCGGCCAACGCCGAGCAAGAGAATTTACGAATCAGGAGATTTCACGATGGCAAAAGAGAAATTCGATCGCAGTAAGCCTCATGTGAACGTCGGCACGATCGGTCACGTTGACCACGGCAAGACGACGCTTACGGCGGCAATCACCAAGATCCTGGCATCGAAGGGCACGGCCACGTTCGTGGCCTTCGATCAGATCGACAAGGCTCCGGAAGAGCGCGAGCGTGGGATCACCATCGCCACCGCGCACGTCGAGTACTCGACCGAGAAGCGCCACTATGCGCACGTCGACTGCCCGGGCCACGCCGACTACGTCAAGAACATGATCACCGGGGCCGCGCAGATGGACGGCGCGATCCTGGTCGTCTCCGCCGCCGACGGCCCGATGCCGCAGACGCGCGAGCACATCCTGCTGGCCCGCCAGGTCGGCGTTCCGTACATCGTCGTCGCCCTCAACAAGGTCGACATGGTCGACGATCCGGAGCTGCTCGACCTCGTCGAGCTCGAAGTGCGCGAGCTCCTCAGCTCGTACGAGTTTCCTGGCGACGAGATCCCCGTCATCCGTGTTTCGGCTCTCAAGGCTCTCGAGAGCGGCGACCCCAACAGCGAGTGGGGCAAGAAGATCATGGAGCTGATGGATGCGGTCGACACCTACATCCCCATCCCCGAGCGCGTCATCGACAAGCCGTTCCTGATGCCGGTCGAGGACATCTTCTCGATCTCCGGCCGCGGCACGGTCGTGACCGGTCGTATCGAGCGCGGCATCGTCAAGGTCGGTGAGGAAATCGAGATCGTCGGCATCCGTCCGACCATCAAGAAGGTCGTCACCGGCGTGGAGATGTTCCGCAAGCTTCTCGATCAGGGTCAGGCGGGCGACAACGTCGGCCTCCTGCTCCGCGGAGTGGAGCGCAAAGACGTCGAGCGCGGCCAGGTTTGCGCGAAGCCGGGCTCGATCACGCCACACACGAAGTTCAAGGCCGAGGTCTACATTCTGACGAAGGAAGAGGGCGGCCGTCACACCCCGTTCTTCAACGGTTACCGTCCGCAGTTCTACTTCCGGACGACCGACATCACCGGCACGGCGGCGCTGGCCGAAGGCGCCGAGATGGTCATGCCGGGCGACAACACGTCGCTGACGATTCAGCTCATTCACCCGATCGCAATGGAGAAGGGTCTCCGCTTCGCCATCCGTGAAGGCGGCCGCACGGTCGGCGCCGGAACGGTGACGGAAGTGATCGAGTAGTCGATTGGGCCGGGCTTGAAGCCCGACCCTACGTTCTTTAAAGGTGCCGAAATCATGATGAACGAAAAGATCCGCATCCGACTCAAAGCGTATGACTACCGCGTGCTCGACCAGTCGACGTCCGAAATTGTCGACACGGCCAAGCGCACGGGCGCGAAGGTGGCGGGACCGATCCCTCTGCCGACGCAGATCGCACGCTACACGGTTCTGCGCAGCCCGCACGTCGACAAGAAGTCGCGGGAGCAGTTCGAGATGCGGACACACAAGCGGCTGCTCGACATCCTCGAGCCGACGACGCAGACGGTCGACGCGCTCATGAAGCTCGAGCTTCCTGCTGGTGTCGACGTCGAGATCAAGGCGTTCGGGAAATAGCACACACGAACCCGGAAGGGTTCCAAGGTGAACGACATGGCAATCGAAGGAATCATTGGCAAGAAGGTGGGGATGACCCAGGTATTCGCCGACGACGGTGCACTCGTCCCGGTGACGGTCATCCAGGCCGGCCCTTGCCTCGTGGTGCAGAAGAAGACGGCTGAAAAGGACGGCTACGACGCCGTTCAGGTCGGCCTCGTGGAGAAGATCTCCAACCGCCGGATCACCAGCGCGGCGCGCGGTCACTTCGAGAAGGCCGGCGTCCCGCCGGTGCGGACGCTCGTCGAGTTTCCGTACGAGGGCGACGCCAACGTCGGCGACCGTGTACAGGTCGACATCTTCAAGGCGGGCGACTCCATCGACGTCGTCGGCCAGTCGAAAGGCAAAGGCTTCCAGGGCGTGATGAAGCGTCATCACTTCGCCGGAGGCCGGGCCACGCACGGATCGATGTTCCATCGCGCTCCCGGCTCGATCGGCGCCTCGGCGTTCCCCTCGCGTGTCATGAAAGGCATGCGCATGGGCGGACGGATGGGCGGCGATCAGGTCACAGTCAAGAACCTCCGCGTCGCCAAGGTGGACGCCGAGAACAATCTGCTCTACATCCGCGGCGCGGTCCCGGGCGGACGCAACGGCCTCGTGGTCGTGCGCTTCTCCAGGAACGGGAAGCGGGGTGAATAACATGCCGACCATCGACATCAAAGACTGGAACAACAAGAAGGTCGGCTCGGTCGACCTCCCGGAAGCGATCTTCGCCTATCCGTACAAAGAGCACCTGATCCACGAGGCGGTGCGCAACTATCTGGCCTCGCTTCGTCAGGGGACGCACAAGGTCAAGAACCGCTCCGAAGTGAGCGGCTCGGGCAAGAAGCCGTTCCGCCAGAAGGGCACGGGCCGAGCCCGCCAGGGCGGCAACCGTCCGCCGATCCACCGCCACGGCGGCACGGTCTTCGGACCGACGCCCCGCGACTACTCGTACAAGATGAACGCGAAGGAAAAGAAGAACGCGCTGAAGTCGGCGCTCTCGCAGCGGGTCAAGGAAGGGAAGCTCGTCCTTCTCAATGACTTCGCCGTCGACGAGCCGAAGACGAAGGCGCTGGCCGAGAAATTCATCGGCATCGGGATCGACGGCAAGGCGCTGCTCGTCGACTCGTTCGAGAACGCGAACCTCGCTCTGGCGGCGCGGAACAACCCGAAGCTGCATCTCGTCGATGCGCTCCACGTGAACGTCTACGACGTCGTCAACGCGCGCTTCGTCGTGCTCAGCCAGGACGCCCTGCAGCGTCTGACGGAGGCACTCGAATCATGAACGCCAACAAGATCATCCGGCGTCCGCTCGTCACCGAGAAATCGACGACGCTGCGCGATGACGACCACAAACACGACACCATCGCCTTCGAGGTCGACCCGAAGGCAAACAAGATCCAGGTCAAGGGCGCAGTCGAAGAGCTCTTCAAGGTCAAGGTTCAGGAAGTGCGGCTATTCAACGTCCGCGGCAAGATCAAGCGGATGGGCCGTTATCAGGGCAAGCGCCGTGACTGGCGCAAGGCCTACGTGCGGCTCGTAGCGGGAGAAAAGGCGCCGGACTTCATCGAGGGCGTGTAGCTCCCGAGGGCGATAAACAGAGGACATTATGCCTGTCAAAAACTACAAGCCGACTTCACCCGGCATCCGTTTTCAGTCTCATCACACGTTCGATGAGATCACGAAGACGAAGCCTGAGAAGTCGCTCACCAAGGGGAAGCCGAAGACCGGCGGCCGCAACGCCATCGGCCGGATCACCTCGCGCTTCATCGGCGGCGGTCACAAGCAGAAGTACCGCGAGATCGACTTCCGCCGCGAGAAGCACGGCATCCCGGCCAAGGTGGCCGCGATCGAGTACGACCCGAACCGCACCGCGCGCATCGCCCTGCTGAACTACGCGGACGGCGAGAAGCGCTACATCCTGGCCCCGAACGGCCTGGAAGTAGGGGCGACGATCACGTCAGGTCCGGAGGCGGACATCCTGGTCGGCAATTCGCTGCCGCTCTCCAAGATCCCCCTCGGCACCACGATTCACAACATCGAGCTGAAGGAAGGGAAGGGCGGCCAGATGGCCCGTTCGGCCGGTGCATTCGCGCAGCTCATGGCGCGCGAAGGCGACTGGGCGACTCTCCGTCTCCCCTCCAGCGAGATGCGCAAGGTCCACATCCGCTGCTACGCGACGATCGGCCAGGTCGGCAATCTCGAGCACGAGAACGTCTCGATCGGCAAGGCCGGCCGGACGCGTCATCGTGGCAAGAAACCTCACAACCGCGGTGTGTCGATGAACCCTGTCGATCATCCGCTCGGCGGCGGCGAGGGCAAGACCTCGGGCGGCCGTCATCCGGTCACGCCGTGGGGCAAGCCCACCAAGGGCTACAAGACGCGTAAGAACAAGCGGACGAACAAGTTCATCGTCAAGCGGAGAACCAAGTAATGGCACGTTCACTCAAGAAGGGCCCGTTTATCGACGGCCATCTGCAGACCAAGGTCGATACGATGAACCGCGAGCGCGACAAGAAGGTCATCAAGACCTGGTCGCGCCGCTCCACCGTCGTCCCGGACATGGTCGGGCACACCATCGCCGTCCACAACGGACGCAAGTTCGTGCCGGTCTACATCTCCGAGAACATGGTCGGCCACAAGCTCGGCGAGTTCGCGCTGACCCGTACGTTCAAGGGACACAGCGGCAAGAAAGTCGAAAAAACGGCGAAACCGGCCGCTAAGTAAGCTCGGAGACAACATGGAAGCGACTGCAACTCTCAAGTATCTGAAAATGTCCCCGCAGAAGGTCCGCCTTGTGGTCGACCTCGTGCGCGGCAAGAAGGTCGAGGAAGCGCTGCAGATCCTCCGCTTCACGAAGAAAACGTGCGCGAAGGACCTGGAGAAGCTGGTGCGCTCGGCGGTTGCGAACGCCGAGGGCAAAGAAGCCAATCTCGATACAGACGAGCTTGTCGTCTCGAAGATTTACGTCAACGAGGGGCCGCGCGAGAAGCGCATCCAGCCGGCGCCGATGGGACGTGCTTACCGCATCCAGAAGCGGCAGGCGCACGTGACGGTGCATGTGTCGGATGAAGTCAAAGCGGTCAACGAGCGGAGCGGTGGCAACACCGCGGCCCGCGCACGGAAATAACGGAGGCTATCTTGGGTCAGAAGGTCAACCCGTACGGATTTCGGCTTGGTTTCAACAAGACGTGGCACTCCCGCTGGTTTGCGGGGAAGGCCTACGCCGAGACGCTGCATCGTGATCTCAAGCTTCGCGAAGATCTGAAGAAGCGTCTCTCCCACGCCGGAGTCTCGGAGATCGACATCGAGCGCACGGCGAACAAGATGCGCATCAACATCTACACCTCGCGTCCCGGAATCATCATCGGACGCAAGGGCGCCGAGGTCGACAAGCTGCGCGACGAGCTGCAGAAGATGGTCAACGGCGAGGTCTACATCAACATCCAGGAGATCCAGCGTCCGGAGCTCGACGCGCAGTTGGTGGCCGAGAACATTGCCACGCAGCTCGAGCGCCGCATCGCCTTCCGCCGCGCCATGAAGAAGGCCATGGAGTCGGCCTTCCGCTTCGGAGCGAAGGGGATCAAGGTCCGCGTGGGTGGGCGTCTGAACGGCGCCGAGATCGCCCGCACGGAGTGGTACCAGGACGGCCGTCTGCCTCTTCACACGCTGAAGGCCGACATCGACTACGGCCTGGCTCTGGCCAAAACGACGTACGGGATCATCGGCGTCAAGGTGTGGATTTTCAAAGGCGAGATGGCGAAAGCAAGAAGCCGCAGGCGCCCGCAGTAAGACCGACGCAAAATCGGGCGTCGGGTGACCGAACGCCTCAGGAGAACATCGCATCATGATGATGCCGAAGAAAGTGAAGTTCAGAAAACAGCAGCGTGGACGCCGCCGTGGTGTGGCGACGCGCGGCGCGAAAGTCTCGTTCGGAGATTTTGGCTTGCAGGCGCTTGAGGCGGGCTGGGTTACGGCGCGCCAGATCGAGGCTGCTCGTATCGCCATGACCCGCCACGTGAAGCGCGGCGGGAAGATCTGGATCCGCATCTTCCCGGACAAGCCGATCACCAAGAAGCCGCTCGAGACCCGCATGGGCAAGGGCAAGGGTGCGCCGGAGGAATGGGTGTGTGTGGTCAAGCCGGCCCGCATCCTCTACGAGATGGAAGGCGTGACCCGCGAGATCGCCGAGGAAGCACTCAGGCTGGCCGCGCACAAGCTTCCGATCAAGACGCGCTTCGTCACGCGCGCGCAGACGGAGGTGGGTGAATGAAAACGAATCAACTGCGCGAGAAAAGCGTCGACGAGCTTCAGACCCGCGAGCGTGACCTGAGCGAGCAGCTTTACAAGCTTCGCTTCCAGCGCGCCACGGGCCGTATGGAAGCGCCGTCGAAGGTGAAACAGGTGCGGCGCGAAATCGCACGCATCAAAACCCTCCTGGGTGAAAAGGCGAGGGGCTAAGGCCATGGCTGCAACGGAAGAAACCAAGAGCAACAGCAAAAACGAGCGCACCAAGACCGGCGTCGTCGTGTCGAACAAGATGCAGAAGACCGTCGTCGTGGCCGTGGAGAATCTCGTCAAGCACGGGATGTATCAGAAGTACATCAAGCGCACGAACAAGTTCCTCGCTCACGCCGAGAACAACGACATCAACGTCGGCGATCGCGTGGTGATCGAGGAAACGCGGCCGCTCTCGAAGCGGAAGCGGTGGAACGTACGCGAGGTCGTGGAGAAGGCGTCGTAATCGGGTTGCTAAGTTGCTGAGTTGCAAGGTTGCTGGGCTAGATGGCCAGCAACTCAGCAACCAAGCAACCCAGCAACCGTTTCAGGGAGAAACGGCAATGATTCAGATGGGAACAGTCCTACAGGTCGCGGACAACACCGGCGCGAAGAAGATCGCCTGCATCAAGATGCTCGGCGGCTCGACCGCCGGCCAGTATGCGCGCCTCGGCGACGTGATCACGGCGTCCGTCAAGGAAGCCTCGCCCGACGGCACTGTCAAGAAGGGCGCGGTCGTCAAGGCTGTCGTCGTGCGGACGGTCAAAGAGAGCCGCCGCCGCGACGGTTCGTACATCAAATTCGATGATAACGCGGCCGTTCTCATCAACGACGCGCGCGAGCCGGTCGGCACGCGCGTCTTCGGCCCGGTGGCGCGCGAGCTGCGCGAGCGGAAGTTCATGAAGATCATTTCGCTCGCGCCGGAAGTCATTTAACGGAGCCAGGCAATGTACGGAAATCCAACAAAGCAAAAAGAGATCATTCGCGTCAAACCGCACGTGAAGAAGAACGACACGGTCCTCGTCCTCTCGGGCAAGGACCGCGGCAAGCAGGGCAAGGTGTTGCGCGTGAATGCGACGAAGGGCACGGCCATCGTCGAGCGCGTGAACATGATGAAGAAGCACACCAAGCCCAACCCGCAGAAGAATGTTTCGGGCGGCGTGCTCGAGCGCGAAGCGCCGATCAAGCTTTCAAACCTGCAGGTCGTTTGCCCGAGCTGTGACAAACCAACCCGCACCGGCTCACACCGCACCGCCGAGGGCGGTAAGCGGTACTGCCGCAAGTGCGACACGGAGATGTAGGACCGGGGAGTAGGGAGCGGGGTGTGGGGTGTGGGAGCACGACAACAAAGCTCCCACACCCCACCCCCCACACCCCACACCCCACACCCCAAACGAGGCCGTACAACGCCGGCCCGGAAGGAACCAGGGAACGCAATGGCAGCACGACTGAAAGAAAAGTATCAGACCGAAGTGAGAAAGAAGCTTCAGGAGCAATTCGGGATCAAGAACCCCATGGCCGTTCCGAAGGTCGAGAAGGTCGTCCTCAACATGGGGATGGGCGAGGCGATCTCGAACGCCAAGATCCTGGACAGCGCCGTCGATGAGCTGGGTCAGATCACCGGCCAGAAGCCGATCATCACCAAGGCAAAGAAGTCGATCGCCAGCTTCAAGCTGCGTGAGGGACAGTCCATCGGCGCGATGGTCACGCTCCGCGGCGAGAAGATGTACGAGTTCCTCGACCGTCTGATCTCCACGGCGCTGCCGCGCGTCCGCGACTTCCGTGGCGTGCCGTCGAAGTCCTTCGACGGCCGCGGCAACTACACCCTCGGTATCCGCGACCATCTGATCTTCCCCGAGATCGACATCACCAAGGTCGACAAATCGAAGGGAATGAACATCACCATCGTCACGAATGCGAAGGACGACGAGCAGGCTCGTTTCCTCCTCCGCGAGCTTGGACTGCCGTTCACGAAGTAATAAGAGGAATCCATGGCAAAAATCTCGATGATCGTCAAAGCGGAGCGGAAGCCGAAGTTCAAGTCCCGCAAAGTGAATCGCTGCAAGGTGTGCGGACGTCCACGCGGCTATCTGCGCAAATTTCAGCTTTGCCGCATCTGCTTCCGGCTGCTTTCGCTCGGTGGCTATATCCCGGGAATCACGAAGGCGAGCTGGTAGCCCCGGCTCACGACTGACAAGGAATCACAGGAGTTACGAATGTCGATGACAGACCCAATCGCGGACATGCTCACGCGGATTCGCAACGGAATCCAGTCGCATCACGAACGTGTCGAGCTTCCCGCGTCGAAGCTGAAAGTGGAGATCGCCCGCATCCTCAAGAATGAGGGCTTCATCCGCAACTACAACCTCGTTCAGAAGGACGAGCCGCAGGGGACGCTCCGGATCGACCTCAAGTACTCGCCGAGCGGCGAGCCGGTCATCCACGGCATCGAGCGCATCTCGCGCCCGGGCCGCCGCGTCTATCGCAACAAGCTGGAGATCCCGAGTGTGCTCGGCGGTCTCGGGCTGGCCATCGTCTCGACCTCCAGGGGCGTGCTGTCCGGACAGGAAGCCGTCAAGAGCGGCGTCGGCGGCGAAGTCCTCTGCCAGGTCTGGTAAAGGGAGATTCCGATGTCTCGAATTGGAAGAAAAGAAATTACGGTGCCGAAGGGCGTCGAGGTCAAACACGACGGCAACGTCGTGACCGTGAAGGGGCCGAAGGGCACTCTCACGACCGCGGTCGTGACGGGCATCGGTGTGAAGATCGAGAACAACACGGTGCAGTTCACGCGCTCGAACGACGAAGGGCGGTCGCGCGCCTTCCACGGCCTCATGCGGGCGCTCGTGGCGAACAACGTTCGTGGCGTTACCGACGGCTTCAAGCGCGAGCTCGACATCGTCGGCGTCGGCTACCGCGCCGAGGTCAAGGGGAAGGAAGTCGTCTTCCAGCTCGGTTACTCGCATCCGATACGCTTCGCCATTCCGGCGGGGATCGACATCGTCGTCGAGCCGAAAAGCGGCCACATCACGATCACGGGCATCGACAAGCAGAAGGTCGGGCAGACGGCTGCCGAGATCCGTTCGCTGCGCGAGCCCGATCCGTACAAAGGCAAGGGCATCAAGTACTCCGATGAAGTGATTCGCCGCAAGGCGGGTAAGGCAGCAGGGAAATAACCGGGCGCCGCGGTTCGAGAGTCCCGTGAACGGAGCCAACAACGTCTCCGACACCCGACACCCGACACCCGACCCCCGAAACGGCGGGTACAAAGCCTCGCCGAAAAGGGTAAGAAAATGGATCGCGCAAAACATCGAGTGGAATCACGAGGCCGGATCCGGGAGCGGATCCGCCGCAAGGTCACAGGCACCGGGACGCGTCCACGCCTGGCCGTCTTCAAGAGCCTGAAGCACATCTACGTGCAGGTCATCGACGACGCCAGCGGCAATACGATCGTCGCGGCATCGACCCACGAGAAGGATGCCGGATCGAAGGGCTCCAACACGGCGGCGGCGAAGGCTGTTGGCGCGCTGATCGCGAAGAAGGCGAAAGACAAAGGAATCACGCGCGTGGTGTTCGACCGCGGCGGCTATCTGTACCACGGCAACATCAAAGCGCTCGCGGATGCCGCGCGCGAAAACGGTCTGGAATTCTAGGGAGGCAACGTGCAGCGTCCGATGCAACGAGGTCAGGGCTCTCCGCGCGGTGATCGCCGCGACGAGCGCAGCGAAAGCGGGATGATCGACAAGGTCGTTCATATCAACCGCGTCACCAAAGTCGTCAAAGGCGGCAAGAACTTCAGCTTTTCCGCTCTCGTCGTCGTCGGCGACGGCAAAGGCCGCGTGGGTTTCGGCTCAGGAAAGGCCAAGGAAGTGCCGGCGGCAATCAAGAAGGGTATCGAGATCGCCAAGAAGAACATGGTCTCGATCTCGATGTCGGGAACGACGATTCCGCACGCTGTCCTCGGCCATTACGGGGCTGGCAAGGTCATGCTCAAGCCGGCATCGGAAGGCACGGGCGTCATCGCCGGTGGTCCGGTCCGGGCCATTCTCGAGTCGGCCGGCATCCAGAACATCCTCACGAAATCGCTCGGTACCGCCAATCCGCACAACGTCGTCAAGGCGACGTTCGATGCGCTCCAGCAGCTTCGCAGCGAAGCTCAGTACAACTCGCTCCGCGGCATCGAGGAGGGAACCGAGTCATGAGTGCGGCCAAGGGTAAGAAGATGATCCAGGTCAAGCAGGTCCGCAGCGGCATCGGCTGTCCGCGCTACATGCGCGAGACGCTCCGGGCTCTCGGCCTGGGGAAGATGCACCGGGTGACGTCGCGCGTCGACACGCCGGAAACGCGGGGCATGATCGCCCGCATCCCGCATCTCGTGCAGGTGGTCGAGTAGCAGGTATTTTGAAAGGGTTGCCGGGTTGCCCGGTTGCCGAGTTGCCCAGACGGCAACCAGGCGGCTCGGCAACTTGGCAACTGGGGGAATCATGGAACTGAGCAATCTCAAACCAAAGAAAACCTCCCGTCACGCTCAAAAGCGCGTCGGCCGTGGTCCGGGATCGGGCAACGGCAAGACCGCCGGGCGTGGTGAGAAGGGGCAGAAGTCCCGCACCGGCTTCTCGCGCATGCGCGGTTTCGAAGGCGGCCAGATGCCGCTGCACCGCCGCCTGCCCAAGCGCGGCTTCACCAACATCTTCAAGAAAGTGCACGCGGTCGTGAATCTCGCCGACCTCGAGCGCTTCGACAACGGGGCCACCATCGATGAGTCGGCGCTTCGCCAGGCCGGCCTCGTCAAGGGACGGAACGACGGCGTCAAGATCCTGGGACACGGCAAGCTCTCCAAGAAGCTGACCGTGCACGCCACCAAGTTCTCCGAGACGGCCCGGAAACAGATCGAAGCGGCAGGCGGCACCTGCCAGGAGATCCAGTAACTTGAACTTCCTCGAGACACTTCGCAACATCTGGGCAATCGAAGATCTGCGCAAGCGCGTGCTGTTCACGTTTGCGCTGCTCGCCGTCTACCGCCTCGGATCGCACATTCCGACGCCGGGTGTCGACCCGATCGCGCTGGCGGAGTTTTTCAAGTCGATGGGCGGTGTCCTCGGATTCCTGGACCTCTTCTCGGGCGGCGCTCTGCGCCGCCTCTCTGTCTTCGCCCTGGGGATCATGCCCTACATCTCGGCATCGATCATCCTCCAGCTCCTCACGGTCGTCTGGCCGTACCTCGAGAAACTCTCGAAGGAAGGGGAGATGGGGCGCCGCAAGATCAACCAGTACACCCGCTACGGCACGGTGGCGCTGTCGATCGTCCAGTCGCTCGGCGTGGCCTTCTGGCTCAAGTCGCAGAGTGCCCCGGGCGGCGCTCCCCTCGTTCCCGTGAGCGTTCAGGACTCGCTGTGGGGGATCGGCTTCCCGATCATGACCGTGCTCACGCTCACCACGGGCACCGCCTTCATCATGTGGCTCGGTGAGCAGATCTCCGAGCGGGGGATCGGCAACGGCATCTCGCTGATCATCTTCGCCGGCATCGTGGTCAACCTGCCGCACGCCGTCTTCGGGATCGTCGACGACATCCGTACCGGCCAGCGCAACCTTTTCGCCATGCTCGGGTTGATCGTTTTCATGATCGCGGTCGTGGCCTTCGTCGTCTTCATGGAACGAGCGCAACGGCGCATCCCGGTGCAATACGCCAAACGCGTCGTGGGCCGGAAGGTGTACGGCGGCTCGAACACCTATCTCCCGTTGCGCGTGAACACCGCCGGCGTCATTCCGGTCATCTTCGCCTCGTCGATCCTCGTGATCCCGCAGACGCTGGCCTCGATGATCAAGACGCCTTGGGCGCAGGCCATCGGCGGCCAGATGCGTGTCGGCGAGCCGCTCTACTACTTGCTCCAGATCATCGGCATCATCTTCTTCGGTTACTTCTACACGTCGATCGTCTTCAACCCGGTCGACACGGCCGACAACATGCGCAAGTACGGCGGCTTCATCCCCGGCATCCGTCCAGGCAAGAAGACGTCTGACTACATCGACCGCGTGCTGACACGCATCACCTTCGTCGGGTCCCTGTACCTGGCCGCGGTCTGCGTGCTGCCGGAGTTTCTCATCGCCGGCGTGCACGTCAACCAGTTGCCGTTCGGTATGGGTGCCATACTCGACCGCGCGCTGCCTCTCTGGTTCACGGAAGGCATGGGCTTCAACTTCTACTTCGGCGGCACTTCGTTGCTGATCGTCGTCGGCGTGGCCATGGACACGATCCAGCAGATCGAGTCACAGCTCGTGATGCGCCACTACGACGGGTTCATGAAGCGCGGACGCATCCGCGGGCGGCGTGGGTAAGGGCGAAAACGCGTGAAGCTGATTTTCATCGGACCGCCGGGCAGCGGCAAGGGAACTCAGGCGAAGCGGCTTGCCGCTGAGCATGGTGTTCCCCACATCTCGACGGGCGACATGCTCCGCGAGGCCATTGCCGACGGCACCGAGCTCGGCCGGAAAGCCGCGCCGATCATGGCCTCCGGCGCGCTCGTCTCGGACGACCTGATGCTCGGGATCATCGACGAACGCCTGGCAAAACCAGACGCACTGCGCGGCTTCATCCTGGACGGCTTCCCGCGAACGCTCGTCCAGGCCGAGAAGCTCGACACGATCGTTGGAAACAGTAAGGGAAACGGCACGGGGAATGAGGCTGGCGGCCTCCGGGTTCTTCAGCTACTGGTCCCTGACGAGGCCATCGTGAAGCGGATCTCGTTGCGCCGGTCGTGTCCGACCTGCGGGGCGATTTATCACCTCGAATCCGCTCCCCCCGCAGTCGACACGGTCTGTGACCGTGAGGGTGCGGAGTTGATCGCTCGTCCGGACGACAACGAAACCGCTGTTCGCAAGCGGCTGGAAGCGTTCCATCGTCAGACTCTTCCGGTCGCGACGTTTTACAAGGCAAAGCACCTTTTGCGCGAAGTCGACGGGGTTGGTCCCGTCGATGAGGTCTTTGAACGCATAGAGAAGTCCCTGTCCTGACATGCTCGATCGAATGAAAGGCCCGATTCTCAAGAACCGCGAGGAAATCGCGGTGATGGATCGCGCCAATCGTGTGGTTCTCGAAATCCTCGAGATCATGCGCTCGATGATCAAGCCCGGGGTCACCACGGCGCAGCTCAATGCTGTCGCCGAGGAAGAGCTGGCCAAACGAGGCGCAAAGTCGCCGTTCAAAGGCTACGCTCCGATGGGATTGCCACCGTATCCGGCGGTCGTCTGCGCCTCGGTCAATGACGTGATCGTTCACGGCATTCCGAGTCGCGCCAGGCTGGAGGAGGGCGACATCATCGGCCTCGACTTCGGTTCGATCCTGGACGGCTTCGTCGGCGACGGCGCCATCACGGTGGGGGTCGGCAAAGTCACCCCTCGAGCCCAGGAGCTGATGGATACGACCCGTGAGTGTCTGGATCTGGCCATCGATGAGATGCGTCCGGGCAGGCACCTCGGCGACATCGGCGCCGCGGTTCAGGAGCACGCCGAGGAGCATGGGTTCCATGTCATCCGAAACTTCGTGGGGCACGGCATCGGCAGGCGCATGCACGAGGACCCGCAGGTCTACAACTACGGCCGCCGCGGCCGCGGTCTGGAGTTGCGGGCAGGAATGGTCCTGGCGGTCGAGCCGATGCTTTGCGAGATCGGATCGAAGCTCCGTTCGCGTATCGAACGGGCCGGCAGGGATGGGGTCATCGAAGATGTGCGGACCGACAACGATCGTTGGACGGCCCGGACGATCGACGGCACGCTGGCCGCGCATTTCGAGCATTCGATTGCGATTACGGCCGACGGGCCGGTGGTACTGGGGAAGTAGGAGGAACATGTCGAAGGAAGAAGCGATTGAAGTGACTGGAACTGTCCTGGAGACATTGCCGAACGCGATGTTTCAGGTCGAGCTGGAGAACAAGCACAAGGTGCTCGCGCACATCTCCGGCAAAATGCGCAAACACTTCATCCGTATCCTTCCGGGAGACAAGGTCCTCGTGGAATTGTCGCCGTACGACCTGACGAGAGGTCGCATCACGTATCGATATAAGTGAGCTGAATTATGAAAGTTCGTTCATCGGTCAAGAAGATTTGTGTGAAGTGCAAGATCGTCCGTCGCCAGGGCGTGATTCGCATCATCTGCGAGATACCGAAGCACAAGCAGCGTCAGGGATAAACGAGGAGCTAACGGAACCATGGCACGTATTGCAGGTGTGGACCTTCCACTGAACAAGCGGGTCGAAGTCGGCCTGACGTATATCTACGGCATCGGCCGGTCGCGCTCGAAGGACATCCTTACGAAAGCGACCGTCAACCAGGACACGCGCGTCAAGGATCTGAGCGAGGACGACGTTCGCAAGATCCGCCAGGTCATCACGGACGAGGGGAAGGTCGAGGGTGATCTTCGCAAAGACATCGGGCTCGACATCAAGCGCCTGATGGAGATCAACTGCTACCGCGGCATGCGTCATCGCCGCGGTCTGCCGGTGCGCGGCCAGCGGACGCATACGAACGCACGCACGCGCAAAGGTCCCCGCAAGGGCGCCATCGCCGGCAAGAAGAAGGCTACGAAGAAATAAGGGCGTTGTCGGTTGTCGGTTAGCGGTTGTCGGAGCCTCTGACCACGACAACCGGCAACCGGCAACCGACAACTGGATTAAGAATCTGTTCTAAAGATCAGAGGACATTAATGGCAACTGCACGAGCCCCCAAAGCTGGAGCCCGCCGCGCGGGTACGAAGAAGAAAGAGCGGAAGAGCATTCCGCACGGCGTGGCTGCAATCAACGCCTCGTTTAACAACACGATCGTGGCCATCTCCGATCCGATGGGGAACACCCTGTCGTGGTCGAGCGCCGGCCGCATCGGCTTCAAAGGCTCGCGCAAAGGGACGCCGTTCGCCGCTCAGGTCGCGGCCCAGAACGCCGCCCAGCTCGCCCAGGAGCACGGTGTCCGTTCGGTCGATGTGCGGGTCAAGGGCCCGGGCGCCGGACGCGAGTCCGCCATCCGTGCTCTGGCAGCGTCCGGACTCGACATCAAGTCGATCAAGGACGTCACGCCGATCCCGCACAACGGGTGCAGGCCGCCGAAGAGACGCAGAGTTTGATTTTTGGCTCCTGGTTCCAAACGGTTGGCTCTCAAGGGAAGCGAGACACTTCGGTCCCTCTAAGAGCTGGCAGCGAAGAGCTGGGAGCCTGGTTTTCCGGTGCGTGTCGCACCGGCCGCAGTTCCGTACGGCGCGCAGCAGCCGTCGTACACGCGGCGTTCCATGGTGGGACGGGCGCGAAACTTCAGGAGGCATAGTGGCTCGTTACTCGGATCCCGTTTGCCGGCTCTGCCGGCGAGAGGGAATGAAGCTGTTTCTGAAAGGGGACCGCTGTTTCAAGGACAAGTGTTCGATCGAGCGCCGTAACTACGCGCCAGGTCAGCACGGACGCCGCCGTTCCAAGGTTCTCGGCTACGGAATCCAGCTTCGCGAAAAACAGAAGGTCAAGCGCATCTACGGCCTGCTCGAGCGCCAGTTCCGGCTCTATTTCCAGCGCGCCGCAGGCAAGACCGGAATCACCGGCGACAATCTCCTTCGCCAGCTCGAGCTGCGGCTCGATAACGTCGTCTACTCCCTCGGATTCGCCGCTTCACGCGCCCAGGCGCGCCAGCTCGTGCGCCACGGCCACATCGAAGTGAACGGCAGGAAAATCAACATTCCGTCCTACCAGGGTCGCAAAGGGGATGTCATCCAGGTTCGCGAGAAGAGCCGCAAGAATGACCAGATCCGCCAGGCCGTCGAGACGGCCAGCGGCCGCGGCATTCCGTCGTGGCTTGAGCTCAATCCCGATCAGTTCCTCGGGCGTGTGAATGATCTTCCGAAACGCGAAGACATCCGCCTGCCCATCCAGGAACAGCTCATCGTCGAACTCTACTCGAAGTAACCAAGTCTGGCTGTCGGCTCTCAGCTCTCGGCTGCCGGGGTTTTGATTTCCCGACAGCCGAGAGCCGAGAGTCGACAACCGATAAGCGAGGAGGCCGCTCACATGTTGTGGTCAGATTTCCAGAAACCCAAGAAGCTCGATTACGATCCCGAAACACTCACGCCGAACTACGGTCGTTTTGTTGCCCAGCCGTTCGAGCGCGGCTTCGGTACGACGATCGGAAATGCCCTCCGCCGCGTGTTGCTCTCTTCGATTGAAGGCGCCGCCATCACGGCCGTCCGCGTCGAGGGTGTGCTCCACGAGTTCTCATCGCTCACCGGCGTGGTCGAAGACATGACCGACGTCGTCCTCAATCTCAAGCAGGTGCCCTTCCGCATGCACGGCGAAGGTCCAAAGACGCTCTATCTCGAGAAGAAGGGGCCGGGCGTCGTCACCGCCGCCGACTTCGAGCCGGACTCGGATGTCGAGATCCTCGACCCCACGGCGCACATCGCCACGATGTCAAAGGAAGGCTCGCTCAAGCTGGAGGCGCGTCTCAAGCGCGGCCGCGGCTACCAGGTGGCCGACCGTAACTCCGACGGCGACCTGCCGCTCGGTTACATCCCCATCGACTCGATTCACTCGCCGGTCCGCCGCGTGAACTACCACGTCGAAGGCGCCCGCGTCGGCCAGATGACCGATTACGACAAGCTCGTCATCGAAGTGTGGACCAACGGCGCAGTCTCGCCGCAGGAAGCCGTCGGCCTCGCCGCGGACCTTCTCGGTGATCATCTCCGCATCTTCAGCGCGTTCGAAGCGCGCGGAGAAGATACCGAGGATGTGGCGATGCCGGAAGTCGATCCGCGCATGGCCGAGATGCTCACCAAGCCGATCGAGGAGCTCGATCTCTCCGTCCGTTCCGCGAACTGCCTCAAGAACGCCAATATCCGTACCCTTGGCGATCTCGTGCAGCGCACCGAGCGGGAGATGCTGTCGACGAAGAATTTCGGACGCAAGTCGCTCGATGAGATCAAGGACGTTCTCGCGTCCCTCGGTCTGTCGTTCGGCATGACGAAAGCGCCTCGCGGCGCCGAGATGCGCGACTAGTCTTCGCCGGACGAGGAAAGTGAGGGAACACAATGAGACACGGAATGGTCAACCGCAAGCTGGGACGCACGAGCGCGCATCGCAACGCGCTCTTCCGTAACCAGCTCGCATCCCTCATCGACAGGGAACGCATCATCACCACGCTGCCGAAGGCCAAGGAGCTGCGCCCGCAGATCGAGCGCCTCGTGACCCTTGCCCGTACGGACAGCGTCCACAACCGCCGCCAGGCCGTGCGCGTCGTCGACGAAGCCATGGTCGCGAAGCTCTTCGGGACCCTCGGGCCTCGCTTCGCCGATCGTCCGGGCGGCTACACCCGCATCATCAAGCTCGGACCCCGCCGCGGAGACGCCGCGGAGATGTGCATCCTCGAGTTCGTGGGCTACCAGATCGAGACCGAGACGAAGGCCGAAGAGACCCCGGCAAAGAGCCGTAAAGCCGCTCCGAAGAAGGAGACGAAGCCGAAGGCCAAGGCCGAGCCGGCTGAGGACGAAGAGGAAGAAGCGCCGAAGAAGGCCGCGAAGAAGCCGGCGAAGAAGCCCGCCGCTCCGAAGAAGGCAGCAGCGAAAGAGAAGCCGAAGAAGACAACCACCAAGAAGAAAAGCGGCAAGTAAGCCGATCCCCGAAGGCCCGCCTCGCGCGGGCCTTCGCATTTCAGGGCAGCGCGTGGTTATAGGCGCATCCGGCGCAGCGTCGTCGTGAGGTCACCCTCCTGCACCGGCACGGCGAGCGAGACGTCGCGCGCATGTGCGAGCGCGTCACCCGTGGTTGGGAGGCCGTAGGAGCTGTCGATGATGACGGCGTCGATCCCTTCGTCGCGGGCCAGGTCGATGTCGATCGTGGCTTCCGATGCGCGGACGCTGACCCAGTGCCATCCGGGAGCGAGTCCGCCGCGACGGCGTGTCACTGGAGGAGGGGTGATGCCGTTGACGCGGAGCGCGGCAAACGATGGCGCGTGGAAAATGAGGGTGATGCGCGGAGCGTTCCGGGCAGAGTGAAGCTGCAGCGTCAGGTGCCGGCCTCCCTGGTGCTCATCGCGTACGACTGTCAGCGCAGCAGGCATCAGGCCGAGAGCTGGCGCTGGGGCGATGAACGCGCGCGACGGCGGCACGGTCCAGTCGTAGATCGTCTGAGGCGTCGGATTGAACTGCGCGGCGCGCTGGATCTCCGGACGCAATGCATCCGTCTGCCAGCGCGGCGCAACGCCGTCGTCGACGTACGCGAGATTGATGTGGCGCGGCGAGTTCGGCTCGTATGTCGGGACGATGAGCGCCATGGCGATGCAGGCGATCACTGCTGCCGCAATGGACCCGTCGAGCGGCCGGCGCAGGCCCTCAACGCTCGCGAGGAACGGCGCGAAGGTCGTCGCTACGAGAGCGATCAGGACCGCCACGAACGGCAGGATCGGCCGGCCGAGAGCGTCGTACAGCGCCAGGCCAAGCGGGAACAGGACGATCGCGGCGGCGGATGCGCAGATGATTGTGGTGACTCCATCGCTCAACTTCAGCACCGCGCAGACGGCGCACACCACTGCCGGCACGATCGCCAAATAGCTGCCGCCCGGAAGGACGATCGAGAGCGCGACGGCGATGGCTGACCAGCACATGGCCTGCCCGAGGAACAGGCCGTCGACGCCTGCGGAGGCGACGAGACGCTGGGCCACGAAGAAGGCGATGCCTGCGCCGATGAACCAGACCGCGGCGATGGCGGGACCGGCGTGTGCCACCCACACCGCGCTCCCTGAGCGCAGGCCGTCCAGCCAGTTTCCGGCCAACCCCACGAGCAGAGCGGAAACGAGCGTCAGAAAGAACGACGCCACGCCGATCGAGATCGCACCCGGTCTTGTCTTCCGATTGAACGCGGCGACGAGAAGGACGACCATCCCCGCGATGGCGATGCCGAGGGAAAGGTACTGCGGCCAGGAGACGACGAAGAACGAGAGAACATCGAACCAGACGGAGTTGCCGCTGCTGGTTTGCCGCAGATCGGTGGCGGCCAGAGCGCGCGCCATGGCCACGATGTGTTCGCCGTGATGCTGCACCGTCGAGGGCGTGAGGTTCGCGAAGTTGTCGAGCGGCGTATGGTAATGGACCGGCCGGCCGATGTGGGCGAAGCCAATGCCGGCCAGCCCTACACGCTTGAAGACGGTGAGGTCTGTGTCGTTCGGCAGCATTTCGTAGATGTCGTAGTAGAGCGAGCTCGTGGCCGGACGGGGCAGCGAATGGGTGATCACTCCGGCCAGCCAGGCGTTCCGGCGGCTCGTCTCGAAGAGGAAGCTCGGCCCATCGGTGCCGCGCGCTTCAACGTTGATCACGGCGGCGGCGCCGTGCAGCGCGGCCGGATCGGCAACGAAGCCTTCCGCACCGAGGAGCGCGACCTCCTCGCCGTCCGTGACGAGGTAGACGATCGGATTGCGGAAGCGCTCATTGCGCAGGGTGCGGGCCGTTTCCACGATCGCGGCCATGCCCGCGCCGTCATCCGACACTCCGGGCCCGGCCGGCACGGAGTCGTAGTGCGCTGCCAGAATGAGCGCATCTGGGCGGTTATCGCCCGGAATGCGCGCGATGACGTTCGCGACAGGCGCGCAGGTCACGAACGGACTGCAGGCAAACGCTCGCTGGACGGTGACCTCATAGCCGAGGGCGCGGAACCGGGCGGCCAACCGTTCGCGAACGGCGTCATGCGCCGCCGTGCCTACCGGGTGCGGCACATCGCCGCCGAGAATCTCCCGCTCGAAACGAATGGCCCGCGCGGCTGAGAACGACGACAGCGGCGCGTTGTCGGGCAGCGGCGCGGGGCCGCGCATTCTCAGGAGCAGCACCCCGAGGATCGCGGCGAGCATGGCAAACAGGAGCGCCGTGGCGCCGCCGCGTTTCACGAGGGGGATTGTAGCTGCAACCTGGGGATCTGCGGGCCGTAGTAGTGGATTAGCAGATTAGTGATTCGTAGATCAGTGGATTGGTTGATCAGTACCCACCGGCGTCAACCTCTAACCACTAATCTACGAATCCACTACTCCACTGATCGACTCGAACAACAACCGGAGGAGCCTACATGTACAAGCGCATCCTGCTCACCGCCGTCCTCACCATCGCCGCCGCGGTCGCGAACGCGTCGACCCTTGACGAAACGTTCGATCGAACGGTCGACGTCCGGCCGGGTGCTGTGTTCGCTCTCACGAACCTGAACGGGCACATCACCGTTCGGGCGTGGGACCAGCCGCGCATCCGCGTTCACGCCGTGAAGCACGTCGAGAGCCGTGACAGCGACGTGGCGCGCGACGCCATGAAGGCGCTGACCCTGGCCCTGTCGCAGCCGAACGGCGGCCTTCGTATCGAGACGAAATACCCGAAGATGAACAACGGGATCTTCGATTGGATCGCCGGCACGAACGTGAATATATCGGTCTCGTACGAGGTGACGGTGCCTCGGACGATGGATCTGAAGATCGAGAACACGAACGGCGCCATCGAGGCCAGTGACGTTCACGGTTCGCACAGAATCGAGACGACGAACGGCCACATCACGCTGGCGCGCTGTGCCGGCGACGTTGACGCGGAAACGACCAACGGCTCGATCGAGGCCGATCTGACTGCTGTCAACGCCGGCCGTGGCATGCGCCTCGAGACGACGAACGGCCACATCAACGCCCGTCTGCCGCGCACGTTTGCGGCGCGGATCGACGCGGCGAACACAAACGGATCGATCGAGTCCGACCTGCCAGTCACGATGAGCGGCTCCCACGACAAGCACTCGCTGGTTGGTACGATGAACGGCGGGGGACCTGAGCTCCATCTCCGTACGACGAACGGGTCGATTCACATCGAGGCGCGGTAGGTCATCGAAAGACGTTGTCGGTTGTCGGTCGCGGAGCCCTCGAACACAATCTGATCGAACCTCCGTGCCTGTCGCCGCAAGCCAGGGACCGATGGGGCACAGACACTCTTGTCTGTGCCCCGGCCCTGGAGGGCTTGCAATCTTGAGTTGTGGCGCGACCCCGCACAGACAAGAGTGTCTGTGCCACATCGGTCCTGCTCATCGGCACCTCTCCGTCCTATCGCGCAGACAAGGCTGCGCGCAATTCCACTCGTCGTGGGAGAAATGCGAATTAGCCTCCGACAACCGACAACCGACACGCCTACGCGTGTACCCCTGGCGCTTCGTGGCCGCTGGCGTTCACATACTCCACGTACGAACCGCCGTAGACACGCGGCGCGGCTCCGCGCTCCTCGGGGAGCTCGAGCACGCGGTTGGACAGGCCCCGCAGGAACATGCGGTCGTGCGAGACGAAGAGCATTGTCCCGTCGAAATCGTGCAGCGCTTCGACGAGCATCTCTTTCGTGGCCAGATCGAGGTGGTTGGTCGGCTCGTCGAGCACGAGAAAGTTCGGGGGATCGAGAAGCATCCTGGCCAGGACGAGGCGGGAGCGTTCGCCTCCGGAAAGGGACCGGATCTTCTTCTCCACCTCGTCGCCCGAGAATTGGAACGCGCCGAGGAGACTGCGCAGAGTTCCGATCGACTCGAGCGGAAAGTCTTTCTGGATCTGCTCCCATACGGTCAGGTTCGGGTCGAGGACGTCGAAGGCCTGCTGCGAGAAGTAGCCCATCTTGAGCGAGGCGCCGAGGCGGACGTTGCCTCCGTCCGGTTCCAGCGATCCGGAGACCATCTTCAGCAGCGTTGACTTCCCCGCGCCGTTCTTTCCCATGACGCACCAGCGCTCGCCGCGGCGCACGAGGAAGTCGAAGCCGTCATAGATCGTCCGCTTGCCGAAGGACTTGGAGACGCCTTTCAGCACGGCCACGTCGTCGCCGGAGCGGGCCGGTTTGCGGAAGTCGAATCGCATCGTCCTCCGCTTCTTGGGCGGCTCGAGCTTCTCGATCTTGTCGAGCGCCTTGACGCGGCTCTGCACCTGCGCCGCCTTGGCCGCGTGGGCTGCAAAACGATCGATGAAGCGTTGCTCCTTGGCCAGCATCGATTGCTGCCGGGCGTACGCGGCCTCGCGGTTGGTCTCGCGGATGGCGCGCTCGCGCTCGTAGAACTCGTAATTGCCGGAGTACGTGACGAGGTCGCCCTCATCGATCTCGACGATCTTGGTGACGACGCGGTTCATGAACTCGCGGTCGTGCGACGTCATGAGCAGCGAGCCTTCGTAGCGTTTCAGAAAGTCTTCCAGCCAGATGATCGATTCGATATCGAGATGGTTGGTCGGCTCGTCCATCAACAGCACGTCGGGGCGGCCGAGGAGGACCTTGGCCATGGCCACGCGCATCTTCCATCCGCCGCTGAGTGCGCCTGCATCGCCGTCGATCCGATCATCCTCGAAGCCGAGACCGTGCAGGACCTCGCGGGCGCGTGCCTCGAGCTCGTAGCCGCCGAGGTGCGCGTAGTCCTCCTGCACGTGACCGAAGCGATCGAGGATCTTGTCCATTTCGTCGAGACGCTCGGGATCGGACATGGCGTTCTGCAAGGCTTCGAGCTCGTGGTGCAGATCGCCCAGGCGTCCGCTGCCGGCGATCGCTTCGACCAGCACGGAACGGCCGGCCATCTCCTCGATGTCCTGCCGGAAGTAGCCGATGGTCATCTTCTTCGGCACGGAGACGTCGCCGTCGTCGGCCGACTCCTCGCCGACGATCATCCGGAAGAGCGTCGTCTTGCCGGCGCCGTTCGGGCCGACGAGACCGGCTCTCTCGCCCGGATTGAGCTGGAAGGACGCGTCGACGAAGACGAGCTGACGGCCGTATTGCTTGGAGACTTTGCTGAGGCTGATCATTGAAGCCTGAAAGAGCGCGCGGCAGAACGCCGCCGCCGAAGAGGAGATTTCTCCCGGCAGACGCGTGCGCCGGCGAGGGCGGGGAGCGCATGCACGAGTCCGTCGCGATCGATGCGGTAGCGAAAGTACGCGGCCTCAAGATCGGGCGACGGAGCAGCGCGGGGCATGACCAGCCGGACCGGCAGCACGCGCAGCGCGAACGAGTCAATTGGTCCAGGCTCGAACGTGAGTGCCGCGCTCAGTACGGCGGCACGGATCGGACTGATGGGATCGGAGGGCATGTGCGGATGGCAGAACCGCCAGAACGCGCGGCCATTCCTCGGCACCGTTGTCACGTCTTGCCGAATCGATACCGCCGTCCTACGATATGACCTATCGATCAGACCGATCGGGTTACGAAGCGAGAAGTGTGGTGGAGACGCGAGTATGGGACGGACTAAGGTTTCCTCGAAATATCAGGTGGTCATACCAAAGGACGTGCGAGAGCAAAACGATATTCGACCGGGGCAGGAGTTCCAGGTGATCGCGAAGGGAGGAGTGATCACCTTGGTTCCCGATAAGCCGATCGCGGCGATGCGTGGTTTTGTGCGCGGCATGCGAACGACCGGGTTTCGGGAGAAGAAGGACCGCCTGTGATCGTTCTGGATTCGTCGGGATGGATCGAGTTCTTTGCCGACGGGCCCCACGCGGAAGAGTTCGCATCTCGTTTGCGGCAGCCGGCCAACGTCATCACTCCCACCGTTGCCATGTATGAGGTGTACAAGTGGATCAAGAGGGAACGGTCGGAAGAAGAAGCCGTGGAGGCCGTTGCCACGATGAAGAAGACGCACGTTTTGGATTTGACCGAGGAACTGGCGTTGACGGCTGCCGACTTGAGCCTTGCGCACAGCCTGGCGATGGCTGATTCCATGATGCTTGCCGCCGCTCGGTTTCACAAGGCGGAGTTGGTGACGACGGATGCCGGGTTCAACGGTGTGCCCGGCGTAACGATCTTTTCAAAAAAGCGTGAGTCGAGGTGACATGGCCATATTCGACCTGCTCCAAAGAGAACCGGACGTACGAGCCTTCCGCGCCGGCGAGACCGTTTTCACCGAGGGAGACCCCGGCGATTGCATGTTCGCGGTGATCGAGGGAGAGGTGGCCATCCAGAAGAATGGGATCATTCTGGAGCGAGTTGGCGTCGGTGGGGTGTTCGGCGAGATGTCCCTCATCGATCATGCGCCGCGGAGCGCCACCGCCGTAGCCACTGTCGATTGCCGCGTGGCGGCGGTGGCCCAGAAGCGGTTCACCTTCCTCGTACAGCAGACTCCGTACTTTGCGCTGGAGATCATGCACGTTCTGGCCGAGAGGCTCCGCCGGAACACGGCGAGTTGAAGGAGAGCCCGCGCTATCGCACTGTGCGCACTCGGTTGTCGAACGTCACAATCCTCCCCGCGATGCGGCGTTCGGCGCCGCTGAATTTCTCGTAGGCGACCAGGAATGCGCCATTCCCCAGGGCGATGACCGACGGGTCTCGCTCGTCTGCCGGGGATGTGGCGATCGTAACCGGGGTGACAATCCCGTCCGGCGTAATCGACGCTCCAAGGATGTCGTGATCCGCGCTCGCCGACGTGGAACGCCAGACGACGACGAATCGCTGACCGTCCGTGGCGATGTCGGGACGCACATGCCCGGAATCGGGCCCGAATGTTCCGAGGACCAGCGGGTCCGCGATGGAGGCCGACGCATCTCCGGTTGACGTCGTTGGTTTCAAGCGCGCGGCGACGACCTCTCCGCCGTCCGCCTGTTGCCGCTGATACCAGGCTATCAGAACCTCCTGATCATCAGCCTGAACCGCCGGATCAGCATCGAAAGCGACGAAAGAATGATCGCTGACAGAGGGAAACGCCGCCGCTGCGAAGACGCTGTAAACGTCAATGAATCGAACCGTAAACAAGTATTGATACTGATAGGCCTTGCAGCTTTCCGGACAAAACCAGGAAAGCCTGCCGCCATTACACGTGCAGGTGAAGCTGCTCTGCTGCTCTTTCTGGCTGGCCACGACCTGTGGGAAGTCAGCCGCGGCAGCCATATCGCTGGCGGTCAAGTCTGGAAAGAGCGGAACAGCGAGAGAGCCATCGGCCCCCATTCGCCACAGATAGCCAGCTACCGTGAGCCATGTCTCCTTTCCGGAGCGGACGATGAGCGGCGAGTTGACCGAGTCCAGGATGAGCGCCGGCCGGGACGGATTGAGATCGGCATCCAACCGGCTGTAAACCGCTCGCCATACAGAAGGGATCGAGCTCGGATGGTCGCTGTAATAAGGACACTCGAGCCACCCAAGCGTGAAGCCTTTTCCGTCAGGTGAAGCGGCGATCGAAGGATAGGTTGCATCGACGCCGGCTCCCGGTTCCGCGATCGAGTACACAGGAATCTCTCGAACGGACCCGGTAAAATGGGCTGTCGCGTCCAGTCGCGCCACATAGATTTTCCGTGCGCCTGTGGCGTCTGCCATCACCCAGGAGATCGCCACACCGGCATGATCTCTGGCGATCGCGACGCCGGGGGCTGCGATGCCGAACGAGGCCCCGGCTGGCAGAGGGTCGGACGAGACCTCGGCACCCACCCTCGGCTGTGCGATCGCGGAAGCGGCTTGGAACAGAGCAATGGTGAGAAGGGCGATCCTCATATCGGTTGATACGGGCTTAACGGTGGAACCGTCCGAAATCGGCCCCAGGGCACTCGTCAAACGCCTCAACCGGCCGGGAATGAATCCCTTGACGGCGTCTGTTCGCCAGTGTTACCGTTTCACCCCCTTCCCCGGGGGAAGGTGTGTGGTTGTCTTTGAATGACGTTCGGCGCTGAGCAGTTCTCACCTGGCGCCGCGGTCCTCCGAAGATCGAAATCTACAGTTTCGTGGTGTGTTCAGGAGAGTCATGCGTACGTATTTTCCCAAGCAGGGCGACATCGAGCCGAAGTGGTTCATCATCGACGCCGAGGGCAAGATCCTCGGGCGTCTCTCGACCGAGATCGCCCGGATCATCTCCGGCAAGAGCAAGCCGACCTACACGCCGTTTCTCGATACGGGCGATCATGTGATCGTCATCAACGCCGAGAAGATCATCCTGACGGGCAAGAAGGAGACGGACAAGATCTACCGTCATCACTCGCTCTACCCGGGCGGTCTGAGCGAGAAAGCGGCGCGTTTCGTCCGCGCGGAGAAGCCGGAGTCCATGATCGAGCGCGCCGTGCTGGGCATGCTCCCCAAGAACAAGCTCGGCCGGAAGATGATCAAGAAGCTGAAGGTCTATCGCGGTACGAATCACCCCCACGAAGCGCAGAAACCCGAGCGGCTCAACGTCGCTTGAATCACGGCTCGAACACGGCTTGACAGGTCAGGAGGATTCTTTGGCTCTGGTTGAATACTACGGAACGGGACGCCGCAAGACGTCGACCGCCCGCGTCCACCTTCGTCAGGGTAGCGGTGCGATTACGGTCAATCACCGCTCGCTCGACGAGTACTTCGGCAACGATGTGCTGAAGATGATCATCAAGCAGCCGCTCTCGCTGACCGAGACGGCCGACAAGTTCGACATCGTCGTCACGGTCGACGGCGGCGGCCCCAGCGGCCAGGCGGGCGCGATCCGTCACGGCATCTCGCGCGCGCTGCAGATCTTCAACGTCGAGCTGCGCAAGCGCCTGAAGAAGGCCGGCCTGCTCACCCGCGACCCGAGAATGAAGGAGCGCAAGAAGTACGGCCAGAAAGGCGCGCGCGCTCGCTTCCAGTTCTCCAAGCGCTAGTTCTCCGATGTTCCGGTTTTCCCCAGCTTGATTTCCGAAGACAGGAGCGCCGCTCGCTCCTGTCTTTTTTGTATCAACGCAGTTCAACTCAACGTCACGCGAAAAGGAGGGTTTGCTTGGCAGTCTCAATTACGATGAAAGAGCTTTTGGAAGCTGGCGTCCACTTCGGTCATCAGACCAAGCGCTGGAACCCGAAGATGAAGAAGTACATCTTCGGCAAGCGCAACGGGATCTACATCATTGACCTTCAGAAGACGCTCAAGCTCTTTAAGGAAGCTTCCGCGTTCATCTCGGACCTTGCGTCCCAGGGGAAACGCATTTTGTTCGTCGGCACCAAGCGCCAGGCGCAGGATGCCATTCTCGAAGAGGCCAACCGCTGCGGCATGTTCTACGTGAACAACCGCTGGCTCGGTGGGACGCTCACGAACTTCACCACCGTCCGCAAGTCGATCGAGCGCCTCAAGGAAATCGAGGCCGTCATCGGCGACACCGAGAAGGATATGTCGAAGAAGGAGCGCGCCGCACTCGACCGCGAGCGCGAGAAGCTCCTCAAGAACCTCATCGGGATTCGCGAGATGGACGGCCTTCCGGATGCGCTCTTCGTGATCGATCCGAAGAAGGAATACATCGCCATCCAGGAAGCGAAGAAGCTCGGCATCCCGGTGGTGGCCATCGTCGACACGAATTGCGATCCGGAGGACATCAACTACGTCATTCCGGGGAACGATGACGCCATCCGCGCGATCCGCCTGTTCACGCAGAAGATCGCCGACGCCGTGCTCGAGGGCTACAACCTCGCCGATGAGAAGTTCATCGGCGCGGAGGATAAGGGCGAGGCCCCCGAGGCCCCTGCTCCGATCCATGCCGAACCTGCTGAAGCGATGAGCGCTCCGGCCGTTTCCTAGTTCCACTAAGACTACTTCCACCTGGAGCGCCGGCTGCCCGATTGTGGCAGACGGCGCTCCTGTATCAAGGAGATTTCATATGACTCAGGTAACCGCAGCGATGGTGAAGGAGCTGCGCGAGCAGACCGGCGCCGGCATGATGGACGTGAAGTCCGCGCTGACCGAGGCCGGCGGAAACATGGAAGAGGCCACGAAGATCCTCCGCAAGAAGGGTCTGGCCGCCGCCGGCAAGAAGGCCGGCCGCATCACGGCCGAGGGCGCCGTGACGTCGTACGTCGGAGACAACGTCGGCGTCCTCGTCGAGGTCAACTGCGAGACCGACTTCGTCGGCCGGAACGAGAACTTCCGCCACTTTGCCGACGACGTCGCCAGCGTGATCGCCAGGAGCAAAGCCGGCTCCGTCGAGGCGCTGAACAACGAGCCGTGGCCGGGGGATGCCGAAGGCCAGACCGTCGGACAGCATGTCCTGGCCCAGATCGGCGCCATCAAAGAGAACATCTCCATCCGTCGTTTCGCCCGATATGAAGGCGCCGCGAACGCGGTCCTCTCGTCGTACATCCACGCCGGCGGCAAGATCGGTGTGCTCGTCGAGCTCGTCGCCGCCAGCGGTGAGAAGAGCGGGCGCATGAACGAGATCGCCAAGGACGTGGCCATGCACATCGCCGCCGCCGAGCCGCGCTTCATCCGCCGCGATGAGGTGACGCAGAAGGATCTGGACACCGAGCGCGAGATCGCCCGCGATGCCGCCGCCAAGTCCGGCAAGCCCGAGAACATCGTCGAGAAGATGGTCGTCGGCAAGATGGACAAGTTCTACGGCGAAGCCTGCCTGCTCGAGCAGCCCTACATCCGCAACGACAAGCAGACGGTGAGCGACTACCTGGCCGCCTCGGGCAAAGAGTCCGGCTGCGCGTACACGGTGACCCGTTTCACCCGCTACAAGCTGGGCGAAGGCATCGAGAAAAAGAGTGATGACTTCGCAGCCGAAGTGGCGAGCTACATGAAGTAAAACGAAACCTGGAACACAATGCGGGGCGGCCGGTTCGGCCGCCCTTTTTGTTGTATAAAGCGTCGCCAATGCCTCCTCGTTACAAACGCGTCCTTCTCAAACTCTCCGGCGAAGCGCTCATGGGTGGGCGGCGTACGGGGATTGACCCCGAGACCATCGCCCGGATCGCGGACGAGATCGTCGAGGTGCATCGCGCCGGGGTGCAGATCGCCATCGTCATCGGCGGCGGCAACATCTTTCGCGGCGTGACCGCGGCCACCGAGGGGATCGACCGCGTGGCCGGCGACCACATGGGGATGCTGGCCACGGTCATCAACGCCATCGCCATGCAGGATGCCCTGGAGCGCCGCGGCGCGCAGACGCGCGTCACCTCCGCGATCACGATGGCCGAGGTGGCCGAGCCCTTCATCCGCCGGCGGGCCATTCGCCATCTCGAGAAGGCCCGCATCGTCATCTGCGCGGCCGGCACGGGCAATCCCTACTTCACGACCGATTCCGCCGCCGCGTTGCGTGCCAGCGAGCTGAAGTGCGAAATCATCTTCAAAGCGACGAAGGTCGACGGCATCTACACCGCCGATCCCGAGATCGACCCGGGCGCCACCAGGATCCCGCACGCGAGCTATCAGCGAGTGCTCGCCGAACGGCTGCAGGTGATGGATGCCACCGCCATCGATCTCGCCCGCGGCAGCTCGATCCCGATCTATATCTTTTCGCTGCGCGAGCCGGGCAACATCAGCCGGGCGCTGCTGGGTGAGGACATCGGGTCGATGGTTTCGGATTAAAGCTCGCTGTCATCTCGAACTGCCGATGCCCTGGAGGGGCTGAGGACAGTGAGAGATCCCCAGCCACATGCGGGTTGGGTGGCGGTAAGAATCCTCGCCGGTGGCCGGGGACTTCTCGCCGCGCTTTACCCCTCCGGGGTGCTGCCGGCTCGAAGTGACAGCGCTTTTTTTGAAACGCAGACGCCTCTGCTGCGTTTTATGCTTCGCTGACTCAGCATAAACTGGAGCTGAGCATAGACTGCAATACGAGGTACCCAACATGCCCATTAACGAAGTCATCAAAGACGTCCAGCACCGCATGCACGGCGCCCTGGAGGCGCTGCATCGAGAGTTCAAGTCGCTTCGCACCGGCCGCGCAAACGCGGCCATGCTCGACGGCATCACCGTCGACTACTACGGGACGCCGACGCCGATCGCGCAGGTGGCCTCGCTCAAGGTCCCCGAGCCGTCGCTGATCGTGGCCGAGCCATGGGACAAGTCGATGGTGGCGGCCGTGGAGAAGGCCATCCGCACGGCCGATCTCGGGCTGAATCCGTCGACCGACGGTAAGCTGGTGCGCATCCCCATCCCCCAGCTCACCGAGGAACGGCGCAAAGAGCTGGTGAAGAAAGCGCATCACCTGGCCGAGGAAGCGCGCACGGCCATCCGCCAGGTGCGGCGCGACGGCAACGACAAGCTGAAGAGGATGCTCAAAGGTCACGAGATCTCCGAGGATGACGAGAAGCGTGCGCTCGACGAGATTCAGAAGCTGACCGACAAACACATCGATGAAGTCGCCAGCATCCTGAAAGGGAAAGAAGCCGACGTCATGGAGGTGTGATGAGGGGCGGTGGATAATGGGCGCGGCTCTCCAATTAACTGTCATCCTGAGGCTGCCGCAGCCGCGCCTCGAATTGCGGTGCTTGCTCAGATCCAACTTCGCGGCGGAGGACGCCGAAGGACCCCCCGCGTGCTTGCCGGAGAGGGTGGGGGCTTTGGCGAACACATGTCGTCCTGACAGCGCGAGCATCGACCTACCCCCGCCCTTTCCGGCCTGTAGGCGGGGGGTCCTTCGGCGTCCTCCGCCGCGACGCATGATCGGAGCGATCACCGACGTTGAGGGCGCGGCTGCGGCAGCCTCAGGATGACAGTGAATTGAGAAGCGCTTACCCCTGCTTTCAACTTGACGCGACCTAACCCATGCCCGACCCCGAGCGCATCCTCGTCATCATCCCCGCGGCGGGAAGCGGCTCGCGCTTCGGCGGCGAGGTGCCGAAGCAGTTCCTGCCGTTGGGCGGCAAGCCGCTCATCCAGCGCGTGGTGGAACGGTTCCTGTTCGATGCCATGGTCACGCGCATCGTCGTTCCGGTGCTGGACGTGCTGCTGAGCGCCGTCAAGACGTCACCGGGCGACCGCGTGCAGTTTGTCGCCGGGGGTGCCACGCGCCTGCAGTCGGTGATGCGCGGCCTCGACGCGGCCCGTGGTGAGATCGATGACGAGGTCGACCTCGTGGCCATTCACGACGCGGTCCGCCCGTTCTTCTCGCTCGATACCTTCCACGCCACGCTCGACGCCGCGCGGGCGCACGGGGCGGCGTTTCCCGGCGTTCCCCTTCCCGACACGGTGCATCGGATCGCGGATGACGCCATCGCATCGACGCCCGATCGAAGCGTGCTCGTCGCCGCGCAGACGCCGCAGTGCTTCCGCATCGACGTGCTGCGCGAGATCCTCGCGCGCGCCGCGCGTGAGGATGCCGAGGCCACCGACGAGGCGGGGCTGGCCGCGAAGTACGGCCACCGCGTGCAACTCGTGCCTGGGGATTCGATGAACTTCAAGATCACGCGTCCGGAGGATCTGGTCATGGCTGAGCGGATTCACGCCGAGTGGGGTGGTGAGGGAGACGCATGATTCGCGTCGGCCAGGGCATTGACGTTCACGCGTTCGACGATGCCCGTCCGCTGGTCCTCGGCGGCGTGCGCATCAGCGAGACGGGCGGCCTCTCCGGTCACTCGGACGCCGACGCCGTGCTCCACGCCGTCACCGACGCCATCCTCGGCGCAGCCGGCGCGGGCGACATCGGTCGCTACTTCCCCTCCGACGACGCACGCTGGAAGGATGCCGATTCGGCGATCTTCGCCAAAGAGGCCAAGCGCGTCGTCGATGAGATGGACGCGGAGATCGCCAATGTCGACGTCACCATCGTCGCCCAGAAGCCGAAGCTGGCTCCCTTCCGCGAGGCGATGGAAGCGAAGATCGCTGAGTTGCTCGACCTCGCCGCCGGGCACGTCAATGTCAAGGCGACGACGACCGATCACCTCGGCTTCATCGGGCGGGGGGAGGGGATCTGCGCGATGGTGGTGGTCTTGATCAGTAGCGACGACTGATCCCGAGTGCCGATTTACATCGCTGCCCAGCACGACCACATCGGTGCCCAGAAGTACCGCGCCGCTGCCCAGCACGACCGCGCCCGTGCCCAGCACGACCGCATCGATGCCCAGAACGACCGCATCGGTGCCCAGCATGACCGCATCGGTGCCCAGCATGACCGCGTCGCTGCCCAGCACGACCGCGTCGCTGCCCAGAACTACCGCGCCGCTGCCCAGCACGACCGCGTCGCTGCCCAGCACGACCGCGTCGCTGCCCAGCACGACCGCGCCGCTGCCTAGCACGACCGCATCGGTGCCCAGAAATACCGCATCGATGTCCAGAACGACCGCATCGAAGTCCAGAACGACCGCATCGAAGTCCAGAACGACCGCATCGAAGTCCAGAACGACCGCATCGATGCCCAGAACGACCGCATCGATGCCCAGAACGACCGCATCGATGCCCAGAACGACCGCATCGATGTCCAGAACGATTGCATCGATGTCCAGAACGACCACACCGAAGTCCAGAACGACCGCATCGAAGTCCAGAACGACCGCATCGAAGTCCAGAATGACCGCATCGCTGTCCAGCACGACCGCATCGGTGCCCAGAACGACCGCATCGCTGCCTGGAACGACCGAATCGAAGTCCAGAACGACCGCATCGGTGTCCAGAACGACCGCATCGATGCCTTGAACGAAGACGCCGATGCCCAGATCCACGGTCTCCGTGCAACGGAGCCTGACCTGACTGGAGCATCGCGAGTCGAATGGGTCAGGTAGCGCGACCAGCCTGCCACGCGGCGCGACTGCGCTGCTGCGAGACCTCGCCACCGCGTGAAGTAAAGTAGAAGACGCATGATCCGTGTCCGTTTCGCTCCATCTCCCACAGGCCACCTCCACGTCGGCGGCGCGCGGACGGCCATCTTCAACTGGCTTTTCGCCAAACATCACGGCGGGACGTTCATCATCCGCGTCGAAGACACCGACCTGGCCCGATCGACCGCCGAGTCGGAAACGATGGTGCTGGACGATCTGCGCTGGCTCGGCCTGCTTTGGGACGAGGGGCCGGACGTCGGCGGGCCGCATGCGCCGTACCGGCAGTCAGAGCGGGTGAGCCGATACGGTCAGGTCGCCCGCGGGCTGCTGCAACGTGGAATCGCCTACCGCTGTTACTGCACCGAGGAAGAGCTCGAGGCCAAGCGGAAAGTGGCGGAGGCGGCGGGACGGCCTCCGCATTACGACCTGACCTGCTGGCTGAACAGGCGCGACGACGACAGCCTGCCGCACGCCATCCGCTTCCATGTCCCCGAGGATGGCGATGTGACCATCGACGACGCCATTCGCGGCGAGGTGACCTGGAAGCGCGAGTCGCTCGGCGACTTTATCCTCGTCCGTTCCGACGGGCTGCCGACCTACAACTTCTCCGTCGTCGTCGACGATCACGACATGGAGATCACCGACGTCATCCGCGCCGAGGAGCATTTGACGAATACGCATCGCCAGGTGCTGATCTATCGGGCCATGGATTGGCTGATCCCGCATTTCGCACACGTTTCGCTGATCCTGGGCCAGGACAGGACCAAGCTCTCCAAGCGCCATGGCGCGACGTCGGTGGCGGCGTACGCGGAAGCGGGCTTCCTGGCCGATGCCATGGTCAACTACCTCGCCCTCCTGGGCTGGTCGGCGCCCGACGGACGGGATGTATTCGATCGCGACTACGCCATCACCAATTTCGAGCTCGATCGCGTCAACTCCGCGCCGGCCGTGTTCGACCCGCAGAAGTTCGAATGGCTCAACGGCCAGTACATCCATGCCATGACTGCCGCCGCGCTGCGCCCGCTCGTGGTGGGTGCGATCGGTGTCGATACTCCATGGCTCGAGGAGGCCATCGACGTCGTGAAGACGTCGGTCCATCTCCTGCCGCAGTTCCGCGAAGCCATTCGCTTCGTGACGGAGTACGCGGCGCCCGAGATCGATCGCGGGTTTGCCGCGGCTGTCGCCGCCGACCTGCGCGAGAACGGCTCGCCGCGCGACGCCGACGCGGTCAGGGCCATGAACGAGCGGCTGAAAAAGGCCACCGGCCTGAAAGGGAAGGAGCTCTTCATGCCGCTGCGGCTGGCCCTGACGGGGATGGATCACGGGCCGGAGCTGGTCCGCGCCATCCCGCTGCTGGGGCGCGCCAGCGAGTCGGATCCGGGCGTGCTCTCGCCGCTCGCGCGTATCGAGCAATGTATTCGCTGATCCGCAAGCTGCTATTTCAGCTCGACGCGGAGCACGCGCACGAGCTGGCTGTGCGGCAGATGGTCGCGCTGCAGAACATCCCACTCGTCCTGCGCGCCATCGAGCGCTTCTGCGCTCCTCCGGCGCAGGCGCGGCGCAAGGTCATGGGGTTGACCTTTCCGTCGCCGATCGGCATCGCCGCCGGCTTCGACAAGAACGGGGTGATGATGCCGATGCTGGCAGCCCTGGGCTTCGGCTTCGTCGAGGTCGGGACGGTCACGCTCCGCCCGCAGCCGGGCAATCCGCGTCCGCGGCTCTTCCGCTATCCCAAACAGAAGGCGCTGATCAACCGCCTGGGGTTCAACAACGACGGCGCCGATGCCGTCGCGGAGCGGTTGAAGTCATGGCAGCGAACAGTGCCGCTCTTCGTCAACATCGGCAAGAACAAAGACGTCCCGATCGATGCCGCCGCCGACGACTACGGTGCCTGCGCCGCCAAGCTCGCGCCGTTCGCCGACGCCGTCGTCGTCAACCTCTCGTCGCCCAACACGCCGTCGCTCCGCGAGTTGCAACGCCCCGAGCACCTGGAGCGGATCCTCGCCGCCGTCGGTCCGGCGCTGGTGAAGATCGCCCCGGACGTGGATGACGCAATGCTCGCCGAGATCTGCGATGTCTGTGCGGCCCGCGCCCGCGGCATGATCTGCACCAACACCACCATCGCCCGCCCGTTCTACGCCCCCGAGGCTGGGGGCTTGTCCGGTGCGCCGCTGATGGGGACATCGACGTCCGTCCTCGCCCGCGTACGCGGACACGTCGGCCCGAACTATCCGCTCATCGGTGTTGGCGGCGTATTCACCTCGGATGACGTCCGCGCGAAGTTCGCGGCCGGCGCGGATCTGGTTCAGGTCTACACGGGGTTCGTCTACGAGGGGCCGCTGCTGGCCAGGCGGCTGGTTCGATGAATCTCTAACCACGGAGACACAGAGGACACGGAGACTCTCTGCGTCTCTGTGGTTCATAGCCTTTGCGCGGACTAAACTGCGCGCCGTGATCATCTACGGCGTCAATCCCATTCTTGAGGCGATCCGCTCGCACCCCGAGCGTATCCGATACGTTGGTGTGGCGCGCGAGGAGACAGCGCGGCATCAACGGTTGGCCGGGGAGGCGAAGCGGGCGGGGGTGGCGGTGCGGAATCTGCCCCTCGAGGCGATCGACCGGCTGGCCGGGCGCGGCGTCCACAACGGCGTCGTCGCCGAGGTCTCCGAGACAGCCTATGCCGACTTCGACGACATCGTCGCGAACGAGACTACGACCTTCGTGCTCATCCTCGACTCCATCACCGATCCTCAGAACTTCGGGGCCATCCTGCGTGTGGCCGACGGCTTCGGCGTCGACCTGGTCGTCATCCCGCAGCACGACAGCGTCGGCCTCACGCCGGTGGCCGTGAAGGCGTCGGCCGGGGCCTCGGAATGGGTGCAGGTGGCGCAGGTGACCAACCTCTCCCGCTCCATCGAGGCTCTCAAGGCCGCCGGCTACTGGATCTACGCCGCGGCCGAGAAGGGGGATCGCCTCGATTCCATCGACTTCCGAGGCAAGGTCGCGCTCGTCGTCGGGAACGAAGGGAAGGGCATCCGCCGCAACGTCCTCGAGCACTGCGACCGGGTCGTCACCATCCCGATGACGGGGCACGTCGAGTCGTTCAACGTGGCCACGGCGGCGGCAGTGCTCTGCTACGAGGTTCGGCGGCAGCAGGGAGCGGACTTAGCCTGAATTTCTCACCATAAGAGAGCGGAATCGGAGGCACAGTGTCAATCGAGCGTCCTTCTCCCCACCGCGTTTTTCAGCGGTGGGGAGAAGGTGCCGAAGGCGGATGAGGGGAAGTTGGAGCTTGCCAAACAGTGGGCTGGTTTCATGAACGGGGCGTGGGAAACTCATGAAAACAATTAACTTCAGCGCGAGAGGCCCCCTCATCCGCCTTCGGCACCTTCTCCCCCGCTCAGAAGTGCGGGGGAGAAGGCTCTCGACGTGTCACACGTCCGCGATTCCACACTGTGAGAAGAGCGGGTTAGGCCAGCAGGGTTAGCCCGCGAGCGGGAGGATGTCAGGCAGCATCAAGCCGGCGCTCTCGCTCCTTCTCTTCGCGCAAGGTGATCCGGTCCGCTGCTCTGCCGGCCGCGAACCCGATCCCGAAAAGGATGGTCGCAAAAACGGCGAACACAACCAGGGGTAGATACATCTCCTCACCGAACACCCTCGGAAGAAATAACTTCCCTCTTGCGTACCGTTTGGCCATTTGCTATAACCCACGGTTCCTCGGCCTCCGCCGTCTGAGCTACACCCTTGTGCTTGGCGTCGACAGGCTGTTTGTGTCTTTGAAATCTAGCGGTTTGACGCTGGCATAGCTCAGTTGGCAGAGCAGCTGATTTGTAATCAGCAGGTCACGGGTTCGAGTCCCGTAGCCAGCTCCAGCAGCAGCAAAGTCGTGCGGAGAGTTGGCTGAGCGGTCAAAAGCAGCAGACTGTAAATCTGCCGGGCCACGCCCTACGGAGGTTCGAATCCTCCACTCTCCACCATACGAAACCAGAAGAGAGAAACCAGAAACCAGAAGAGGCCTGGGGTTTTTCTAGTTTCAGGTTTCTGGTTTCTGGTTTCACCAGCGGGAGTAACTCAGTTGGTAGAGTCACAGCCTTCCAAGCTGTTGGTCGCGGGTTCGAGTCCCGTCTCCCGCTCCAGAATGAATAGTTATCGGTTATCGGTTGTCCGTTGTCGGAACCGAGCACCGACAACCGACAACCAGTTGTAAGCCCTCTTAGCTCAGGGGTAGAGCACGTCCTTGGTAAGGACGGGGTCGCGAGTTCAACTCTCGCAGAGGGCTCCACCAAAACGATCACAGAGCGGAGTTCGAACGATGGCGCGCGCAGGCAGAGAAATCATCACCCTTCAGTGTACCGAGTGCAAACGGAAGAACTACACCACGACGAAGAACAAGAAGACCATGACGGAGAAGCTGGAACTCAAAAAGTTCTGCCGTCACGATCGGAAGCACACTCCCCATCGGGAGGCGAAATAAGGAATAAGTCGCTTTGAGCCCGCTTTTGCAGGCTTTTGCGGCACTTGCAGGCCAATAGCTCAACTGGCAGAGCAGCGGTCTCCAAAACCGCAGGTTGGGGGTTCAAATCCCTCTTGGCCTGCCAACATCTCAGCGTTCAGCTCTTCAGCGTTCAGCTCTCGACCTTCACCGGCGGCAACATGCCGAGGAAGGCCGAGGGCTGAGAGCTATCAGCATTTCGGGGTATCGATGGAATCAGACAAAGAGAATTCAATCATTGCCAAGCCGCGGGAGTGGTGGCTGACGGGACGGGACTTTTTCCGCGACACCAACGCGGAGATGAAGAAGGTCACCTGGCCGGCCCGTCCTGAAGTCGTCGGGACGACGGTCGTCGTCATCGTCTCCACGCTCATCTTCGCCGTCTACCTCTGGGGATGCGACCTCGTCTTCTTCAAGATGATCGACTTCCTCTTCACCAAGTTCGGAGCCAGAACCTAGAGATGGTCGAAACCGCGCAGAAGCAGTGGTACATCGTCCACACCTACTCCGGGTTCGAGGAGCGGGTGCGGGAGAACCTCAATCAGCGGATCGAGGCCCTGGGCATGCGGGGCAAGTTCGGCGAGATCAAGATCCCGACCGAGACCCTCATCGAGATGAAGGGCGGCAAGAAGCGCGAGGTGCAGCGCAAGTTCTTTCCCGGCTACATCCTCGTCGAGATGGACATGGCGGACGACGCCTGGCACCTCGTGAAGAACACGCCGAAGGTGACCGGCTTCGTCGGCACGGGCAAGAAGCCCACGCCGCTGACGCCGGAAGAAGTCGATCAGATCCTGACCCAGGTCGTCACCACGAAAGAGAAGCCGAAGCCGAAGCACGTTTACGAGCACGGCGAACATGTGCGCATCATCGACGGGCCGTTCTCCAACTTCACCGGCGTGGTGGAAGAGGTCAATCTGGACCGCAACACGCTGAAGGTCATGGTCACGATCTTCGGCCGTTCCACACCGGTCGAGCTCGACTTCCTGCAGGTGGCGCGCTTCGACCCAAGCGAAGAGCAGGGCGGCTCGGCAGCACAGAAACGATAGTTTTCAAAGGAATCAGCGATGGCTAAGAAAATTACCGGATACATCAAACTCCAGATTCCCGCCGGCGCGGCGACCCCGGCTCCGCCGGTCGGTCCGGCCCTCGGGCAGCACGGCGTGAATATCATGGAGTTCTGCAAGACCTTCAACGCGCGCACTCAGGGGCAGCAGGGACTGATCATCCCGGTGGTCATCACCGTCTTCTCCGACCGCACGTTCACGTTCATCACCAAGACGCCCCCCGCGGCCATCCTGCTGCTCAAAGCGGCCGGGATCCCCAAGGGCTCGGGCGTGCCGAACAAGACCAAGGTCGGCAGCGTCACCCGCAAGCAGGTCGAAGAGATCGCCAAGACCAAGATGCCCGACCTGAACGCGGCTTCCCTCGAAGCAGCGGTGAAGACGGTCGAGGGGACGGCGCGGTCGATGGGTTTGGAAGTAACGGGCTGAGAAGCCGAAATGTTGAATGTTCGATGTTGAATGTTGAGTGTTGAATGGCTTGCTGACTCATTCAACATCCAACATTCAACACTGAACATTCAACATTCAAAGAGTCGTGCCGGCGCGTGGCCGGTGCAAAACGAAGTAGGAGGTGGGCCTGGTGCCCGCCGTTAGAACTACGGAGGTGAAATGGCCAGACACGGCAAAAAGTACCGTGCAGCGTTCGAGAAGGTCGAACAGCGGCCGTACCAGTTGGATGAGGCGTTCGGTCTGCTCAAGCAGATCGCCTACGCCAGGTTCAACGAGACGGTCGAGCTGTCGTTGCTTCTCGGAGTCGATCCCAAGCACGCCGATCAGATGGTCCGCGGAACCACCGTGCTCCCGCACGGTACCGGACAGTCGAAGCGGGTGCTCGTGATCGCACAAGGCGACAAACAGCGCGAGGCTCAGGAAGCCGGCGCTGACATCGTTGGCGGAGACGACGTGGTCGAGAAGATCCAGGGCGGCTGGACGGATTTCGATGCCGTCATCGCCACGCCGGACATGATGCGTTCGGTCGGCAAGCTCGGCAAAGTCCTCGGCCCTCGGGGTCTGATGCCGAACCCGAAGACCGGCACCGTCACGTTCGACGTCGCCAAGGCAATCTCCGAGATCAAAGCCGGCAAGGTGGAGTTCCGCGTCGACAAGACGTCGATCATCCACGTTCCCGTCGGCAAGATCTCGTTTACGGCGGATCAGTTGACCGACAACGCCGCGAGCATCATCAACGCGGTGCGTAAAGCCAAGCCGCCCGCGGCCAAGGGCAAGTACGTCCGCACCATCTACATCTCGTCCACGATGAGCCCGTCGATCTCGATCGACACGGCCGTGGCCGAGGCGAAGGCAGAGTAAGGAGGGAGCATGAATCGCGAAGATAAAGCAGCAGCGATCTCCGAGCTCGGCGAAGGCATTGGCAAGGCCACGAACGCCTTCGTGATCGCGTTCAAAGGCATCACCGTTCCGCAGGTCACCGAGCTGCGGCGCCAGGTCCGCGAGACGAACTCGAAGTACGTCGTCGTCAAGAACACCCTGGCTCTCATCGCGGTGAAGGACTCACCGCTCACGGCGCTCAAGGATCAGTTCAGCGGCCCGACCGCGGTGGCCTTCAACACCACCGACGCCGTGGGACTGGCAAAAGCGCTGACGAAGTTCGCCAAAGACGTTCCGAGCATCTCGTTCAAGGGCGCCATGCTCAACGGACAGATCGTGCCGGCGGACCAGATCCAGGCCATCGCCAACCTGCCGTCACGTCCCGAGCTGATCGCGAAACTGCTGTACGTGATGCAGGCTCCGATCCGCGGACTGGCGATCGTGCTGCAGGCGAATATCCGCAACATCGCGGTGGTCCTCAGCGAGATCGCCAAACAGCGCGGCGGCGGCGTCGAAGCAACCGAACCCGAGGCAAACGCACAGTAAAAAATCGCGCCTTGCCTCACGGCCGGGCGCATGAGATTGAACGACTCAACACTATTTGGAGGCTGAAATGGCTATTTCGACTGAAGATTTCGTGAAGCAGATTGAGACGATGTCGGTGCTGGACCTCTCGAACCTGGTCAAGGCACTGGAAGACCGCTTCGGCGTGTCGGCCGCCGCGGCTGCCGCCCCGGCGGCGTCGGCGGGCCCGGCAGCAGCCGCGGCTCCGGCCGAGGTGCAGACCGAGTTTGCCGTCATCCTGAGCGAGGTCGGCGAGAAGAAGATCAATGTTATCAAGGCTGTACGCGAAGTGACCAGCCTTGGCCTGAAGGAAGCGAAGGACCTCGTCGAGGCCGCTCCGGCGACCATCAAGGAAGCGGTCTCGAAGGATGAGGCCGAGAACATCAAGAAGAAGTTCGAAGAGGCCGGCGCCAAAGTAACCATCAAATAGCTCGGCTATTTGATGGGGAATGGTCTTTTGTTACCAAGTTCATCCGGACGGGGCGGAATGTCCCGTCCGGAAATTGCTTTTCACAGTACGAGTCATCCTGAGCTGGAAAGGGGGGGAGCGGCCCTTTCCGATAGCTCACAATCCTCGCGAATCCACCCTGCCGCGTTGCCTGCGGCGGGACTCGCCTACGAAATTCTCATTGAGGGCGCGTCATCACGACCAACGCAGTGACGAACCCGGTGTGCGTGGACCGCAACCGACGGTCGCAGGCAGAGCTTTCTGCCGTGCGGTCGTTTGCTGTCCATCCGCGCCGCTTCCGAGCCGCCGCCGTCGCGTCGCCGCGATCCAAAGGAGCAATTGAATGAACGGATCCTCCCTGCCGAGACAGGAACCGGTTCGCCACGACTTCTCCAAGATCCGGAGCTATATGGCGTTGCCGAACCTCATCGACGTGCAGCGCAAGTCGTATGACAGGTTCCTGCAGATGAACCTCCTCCCCGAGGAGCGCGAAGACACCGGCCTGCAGTCGGTCTTCACCAGCGTCTTCCCCTTCAGCGACTTCCGGGAGACCTGCTCGCTCGACTTCGTGAAATTCGCGATCGGGAACTGGGAGTGCAAGTGCGGCTCTCTCAAGGGCCTCGAGCACCTGCGCATGACCTGCGCGAACTGCGGATCGAAGATCATCACCGATCACCCGCACGAAGAGACGGTCAACTGCCAGAAGTGCGGCGTGATCAACAAGAACCGCGTCGAGATCTGCGACATCTGCGGCAACCCCGTCGACCTGCAGATGAAGTACTCCGTCGAGGAGTGCCAGGAGCGCGGGATGAGCTACAGCGTTCCGCTGAAGGTCACCTTCCGACTCTTCGTCTACGACAAGGATCCTGACACCGGCGTCAAGCACATGCGCGACGCCAAGGAAGAGGAAGTCTTCTTCGGCGACATCCCGCTGATGACCGACAACGGCACGTTCATCATCAACGGTACCGAGCGCGTCATCGTCTCGCAGCTCCACCGTTCGCCGGGCGTCTTCTTCACCAAGGAATCGGCTCACACCTTCCTGGCCAAGATCATCCCGTACCGCGGCTCCTGGGTGGAGTTCGAGTACGACCAGAAGAACATCCTCTACGTCCGCATCGACAGGAAGCGCAAGTTCCTCGGCTCGGTCTTCCTGCGCGCCCTCGGCCTGACGACCGACGAAGAGATCCTTCGCCAGTTCTACACGCCGATCAAGGCCAAGATCACCGGCGACCAGGTCACGCTCTCGTTCGATCGCCGCGTCCTGGACCAGGAAGAGGCGAAAGAGCGCCACTCCATCCGCGGACGCCGCACCGTGCGCACCGTCTTCGCCGGCGTGAAGCTCGACCAGAAGATGGCCGATTCGCTGACAAAGAGCAATGAAGCGTCGGCGAAGGTCGACTTCGCGGCCATGGACAAGGCCGTCTTCCTCTCCGACGTCGTCGACGTCAACACCGGCGAAGTCCTCTTCGAAGCCAGCGAGAACCTGCCGGCCGACTGGGCCGACGTGCTCCGCGCCCATGACGTGGCCTCGGTGGACGTCATCTTCCCCGAGTGGGATCTCGTTTCCGACATCCTCCTCAACACGGTCCGCAAGGACACCTCGAAGTCGTTCGAGGCGGCCATCATCGAGATCTATCGCCGCATGCGCCCGGGCGATCCTCCCACCCTCGAGTCGGCCAAGGCCCTCTTCGAAGGGATGTTCTTCGATGCGCGCAAGTACGACTTCTCGCGCGTCGGCCGCTTCAAGTTCAACATCAAGCTCGACCTCGACTCGCCGGTCACGCAGAAGACGATGTCGGCCGAAGACTTCTTCGTCGTCATCAACTACCTGCTCCGCCTCCGCAAGGACGTCGGCCGCGTCGACGACATCGACAACCTCGGCAACCGCCGCGTTCGCGCGGTTGGCGAGTTGCTGGAGAACCAGTTCCGCATCGGCCTTGTGCGCATGGAGCGGGCCATCAAAGAGAAGATGTCGGTGCATCAGGACATCGACTCGGCGATGCCGCACGACCTGATCAACTCCAAGCCGGTCATCGCGGCCATCAAGGAGTTCTTCGGTTCCTCGCAGCTCTCGCAGTTCATGGATCAGACGAACCCGCTGTCGGAGGTCACGCACAAGCGCCGTCTCTCCGCCCTCGGGCCGGGTGGTCTCTCCCGCGAGCGCGCCGGGTTCGAGGTCCGCGACGTTCACCCCACGCACTACGGCCGCATCTGCCCGATCGAGACGCCGGAAGGTCCGAACATCGGCCTCATCTCGTCGCTGGCGTGCTACGCCCGCATCAACGAGTACGGCTTCATCGAGAGTCCGTACAAGAAGGTCGAAGACGGCCGCGTGCTCGACCACTACCGGATCGTGAAAGTCGGCGATTCGAGCTTCACGCTCAGCCAGATCGTCGAGAAACGCGATCTGCAGAAGGAAAACAACCGCATCGCCAAAGAGAACGCCGCGGCCAAGTCGCGCAAAGGCCAGCTCCAGCTCGCCGAGGCCGAGCCGTACGCGTTCTATCTCTCGGCGTGGGATGAAGAGCGCTACACGATCGCGCAGGCGAACGTGGTCATGGACGAGGAAGGCAATCTCGTTCACGACCGTGTCATCGCCCGGCAGTCGGGCGACTTCGTCTCCATCGAGAAGGAGAAGGTCGACTTCATCGACGTCTCGCCGAAACAGCTCGTCTCCGTGGCCGCCTCGCTCGTGCCGTTCCTCGAGAACGACGACGCGAACCGCGCGTTGATGGGCGCCAACATGCAGCGCCAGTCCGTGCCGTTGCTCCGCACTGATGCGCCGCTCGTCGGCACGGGCATGGAGAACATCGTGGCCCGCGACTCCGGCGCCGTCGTGCTCTGCAAGCGCGCCGGCATCGTCGACCTCGTCGACTCGAACCGCATCATCGTTCGCGTCGAGGCGGAAGACGTCGAGACCGGCGAGACCAAGGAGTTCGGCGCCGACATCTATCAGCTCATCAAGTTCAAGCGCTCGAACCAGAACACCTGCATCACGCAGAAGCCGAACGTCCGCGAAGGACAGCGCGTCCGCAAGGGCCAGGTCCTCGCTGACGGTCCCTGCACCGACGCCGGCGAACTGGCCCTCGGCCGCAACATCCTGGTGGCCTTCATGCCGTGGCGCGGCAACAACTTCGAGGACGCCATCCTGGTCTCTGAGAAGCTGGCCAAGGACGACTACTACACCTCGATTCACATCGAAGAGTTCGAGATCGAAGCCCGCGACACCAAGCTCGGTCCCGAGGAGATCACGCGCGACATCCCGAACGTCTCGGAGTCGGCGCTGCGCGATCTCGACGAGTCCGGCATCGTCCGCATCGGCGCGACGGTCAAGCAGGGCGACATCCTGGTCGGCAAAGTCACGCCGAAGGGCGAGACGCAGCTCACTCCCGAGGAGAAGCTGCTCCGCGCCATCTTCGGCGAGAAGGCCGGCGACGTCCGCGACGCATCGCTCAAGACCCCACCGGGCATCGAGGGCACCGTCGTCGACGTGAAGATCTTCTCGCGCAAGGGCGTGGAGAAGGACCTTCGCGCCAAGTCCATCGAAGAGGGCGAGATCGAGCGGATGAACCGCAACATCCAGGACGAGATCCGCATCATCACCGACGCGCGGAACAAGCGTATCGGCGACGTCCTCAGCGACAAGAAGCTGCAGCGCGACGTGGTCGACTTCCGTTCCGGCGAGACGCTCGTGGCCAAGGGCCAGACGGCGTCGCGCGAGACGGTGGGCCGCCTGTCGCGCCGCGAGCTGCTGGCGCTGCCGGTCGACGAAGAGACGCGCGAGACGGTCCGTATGTTCGTCGAGCGCGCCGAGAACCGCATCCGCGTGCTGGAGCAGAAAGCCGAGGAGCGTCGCGAAGACCTCCAGAAGGGCGATGAGCTCCCGCCGGGTGTCATCAAGATGATCAAGGTCTATGTGGCCATGAAGCGCAAGCTGTCCGTCGGCGACAAGATGGCCGGACGCCACGGTAACAAGGGCGTCATCAGCCGCATCCTCCCCGAGGAGGACATGCCGTACCTGCCGGATGGTACGCCGGTCGAGATCGTGCTCAACCCGCTCGGCGTTCCGTCGCGCATGAACGTCGGTCAGATCCTCGAGACGCACCTCGGGTGGGCCGCGCGCACGCTCGGCCTCTACTTCTCGACGCCCGTCTTCGACGGCGCCATCGAGTCGGAGATCAAGGCCCAGCTCAAGGCCGCCGCTCTGCCGGACGACGGCAAGACGCAGCTCTTCGACGGCATGACCGGCGAGGCGTTCGAGCAGCGCGTCTGCGTTGGCTTCATCTACATGCTGAAGCTCTCGCATCTGGTCGATGACAAGATTCACGCCCGTTCGATCGGACCGTATTCGCTCATCACCCAGCAGCCCCTCGGCGGGAAAGCCCAGTTCGGCGGCCAGCGCTTCGGCGAAATGGAAGTCTGGGCCCTCGAAGCATATGGAGCCGCCTACACGTTGCAGGAATTGCTCACATCCAAGTCGGACGACGTCGAAGGCCGTTCGAAGATTTACGAGGCCATCGTCAAAGGCGAGGTCCCGGACGATCCGGGTCTCCCCGAGTCGTTCAACGTCCTCGTCCGCGAGCTGCAGTCGCTCTGCCTCGACGTGGAGCTGCTCAAGGAATAGCGAATGGCGAAGAAAGTCACAGCGGTTACGAGCATGCCTAACGCCTCCTGCCCTGCCTGCCAGGGCATGGGGGCCGTGAGCATGACCGCGCACTTTCCCAGCGGCGACCAGGAATGGGAAGCGCCGTGCTGGGAGTGCTACGGCAACACCGTGGCTCTTTCGCTTCCGAAACCGCGTTCAACGGATAACGCCTGACACATAGGGAGGCGCATTTGGAAAGCTTCAACTCATTGTTTCAGTCAGCCAAGCCGCAGGCGATCAACGATTTCAACGCCATCAAGATCAGTCTCGCGTCCCCGGAGAAGATCCGGTCGTGGTCGTACGGCGAAGTGACCAAGCCGGAAACGATCAACTACCGCACCTTCAAGCCGGAGCGCGACGGCCTCTTCTGCGCCAAGATCTTCGGCCCGATCACCGATTGGGAATGCCTCTGCGGCAAGTACAAACGGATGAAGCACCGCGGCGTCATCTGCGACAAGTGCGGCGTCGAGGTGACGAAGTCCAAGGTCCGCCGCGAGCGCATGGGTCACATCGAGCTGGCCTCGCCGGTCTCGCACGTCTGGTTCTTCAAGGGCCTGCCGTCGCGCATCGGCCACCTGCTCGACATCTCGCTCCGCGACCTCGAGCGCATCCTCTACTTCGAGTCCTACGTGACCATCGACCCGGGCGACCTGGCCAACACGCTCGACGAGAAAGAGCTGCTCACCGAAGAGAAGTATCGCGAGCTGCGCTCGGCGCACGGTGACGTCTTCGTCGCCAAGATGGGTGCTGAGGCCATCAAAGAGTTGCTGCGCCGCGTCAACATCGAAGAGCTCAGCGACGAGCTGCGCCTCATGATGCGCACCGAGACGTCGCAGATCAAGAAGCTCAAGGCCGCCAAACGCCTCAAGGTCGTCGATGCCTTCCGCAAGTCGGGTCATCATCCGGACTGGATGATCCTCGACGTGATTCCGGTCATCCCGCCTGAGCTGCGCCCGCTCGTTCCTCTCGACGGCGGCCGTTTCGCGACGTCCGATCTGAACGATCTCTACCGCCGCGTCATCAACCGCAACAACCGCCTCAAGAAGCTCCTCGAGCTGCGCGCGCCCGACGTCATCGTGCGCAACGAGAAGCGGATGCTGCAGGAAGCGGTCGACGCGCTCTTCGACAACGGCCGCCGCGGCCGCGTCCTCAAGGGCTCGAACAATCGCCCGCTCAAGTCGCTCTCCGACACCCTCAAAGGCAAGCAGGGCCGCTTCCGCCAGAACCTTCTCGGCAAGCGCGTCGACTACTCCGGCCGTTCGGTCATCGTCGTCGGCCCCGAGCTGAAGCTGCACCAGTGCGGCCTGCCCAAGAAGATGGCCCTGGAGCTGTTCAAGCCGTTCATCTATAACCGCCTCGAGCAGAAGGGACTAGTCGGCACGATCAAGGCTGCCAAGGAGATGGTCGAGCTGCAGACCATCGAAGTGTGGGATGCGCTCGAAGAGGTCATCAAAGAGCATCCGGTTCTCTTGAACCGCGCGCCGACGCTCCACCGCCTCGGCATCCAGGCCTTCGAGCCGCTCCTCGTCGAGGGCAAGGCCATCAAGATCCATCCGCTCGTCTGCACGGCCTTCAACGCCGACTTCGACGGCGACCAGATGGCCGTTCACGTCCCGCTGTCGCCGAAGGCTCAGGTCGAGTCCCAGGTGCTCATGCTGGCATCGCACAACATCCTCTCGCCGGCGAACGGCAAGCCGCTCGCGGTCCCGTCGCAGGATCTTGTCCTCGGCTGCTACTACCTGACCAAGGAAAAGAAGGGTGCCAAGGGCGAGGGCAAGATCTTCGGCAGCTTCGATGAAGTCGTCCTGGCGCTGCAGGCCAAGGAGGTCGAGCTGCTCACGCCGATCCGCGTGCGCGTGACCGGCCAGTTCGTCGACCTGACCAAGCACTTCAACGACCAGGATCTGATGCACGCCGAGATCCAGGAGCTCGACAAGAAGCTCGTCGAGACCACCGTCGGCCGCGTCATCTTCAAGATGCACATGCCGGATGAGATCCCCTTCATCAACGGGCTTCTCAAGAAGCGCGGCCTGCAGGAGCTGGTGAACTTCGCGTTCGTCAACTTCGGCAACGATCTGACCGTGCGCATGCTCGACGATCTGAAGGACCTCGGCTTCCTCTACGCCACCAAGGCCGGCGTCTCCATCGGCGTCGACGACATGGTCATCCCGTCGAAGAAGCAGGACATCGTCGAGGGTGCCCGCAAGGCCGTCCTCGAGGTCGAACGCCAGCGTCTCGACGGCGCCATCACCCACGGCGAGCGCCACAACAAGATCATCGACATCTGGCATCGCGCCACCGAGAACGTCTCCGACGAGATGTTCAGCGAGATGCGCCGCACTGAGCAGGACCGCGGCGAGTTCAACCCCATCTTCATGATGGCCGACTCCGGAGCCCGCGGTTCCAAGGAGCAGGTCCGCCAGTTGGCCGGGATGCGCGGTCTGATGTCCAAGCCGTCAGGCGAGGTCATCGAGACCCCGATCACCGCCAACTTCCGTGAAGGCCTCTCCGTGCTGCAGTACTTCATCTCCACGCACGGCGCCCGTAAGGGTCTGGCCGATACGGCCCTCAAGACCGCCGACTCCGGCTACCTCACGCGCCGTCTCGTCGACGTCGCGCAGGACGTGATCGTCACCGAACAGGATTGCCAGACCTTCGACGGCATCATCGTCACGCCGATCATGGAAGGCGGCGACATCCTCGAGCCGCTCCGCGACCGCATCGTCGGCCGCGTCTCGCAGGAAGACATCTACGATCCGCTCACCGGCGAAATCCTGGTCTCGCAGAACGACGAGATTACCGACGAGCTGGCGAACTCGATTCAAGAGGCAGGTATTGAACAGGTGAAGATCCGTTCGGGTCTGACCTGCGAGACCCGCCGCGGCGTCTGCCGCCGCTGCTACGGCCGCAACCTGGCCAGCGGCAAGATGGTCGAGATCGGCGAAGCGGTCGGCGTCATCGCCGCCGAGTCGATCGGCGAGCCGGGCACGCAGCTCACCATGCGTACCTTCCACGTCGGCGGTACCGCATCGCGCGTTTCCGAGCAGTCCAAGCACGAGGCGACCAATCCCGGGAAAGTGCAGTTCGTCAACGTCTCGACCGTTACGAACAAGAACGGCGATCTCGTCGTCATCAACCGTAACGGCAAGCTGCTCATCATGGACGACGCCCCGATCAAGAAGCTCAAGAAGGGCGAAGCCGCGATTCTCGATACCACCGGCCGTGAGAAGGAGCGTTACGCGCTCGTCTACGGCTCGACGCTGAAAGTGCACGACGGCCAGCACGTCGAAGCCGGTTCGCCGCTCGTCGAGTGGGATCCGTTCACCTCGGCCATCCTCACCGAGGTCGGCGGCAAGATCACCTTCAAGGACATCGTCGAAGGCGAGAACGTCCGCGAAGAGACCGACCGCGTCACCGGTCTTACCCAGATGGTCATCGTCGAGTCGGCCACCGCCGAGAAGCGCACGCCGACCATCACCGTCAAATCGAAGAAGGGCGAGGAGAAGCGTTACCTGCTTCCCACCGGCGCCCACGTCATGGTGCAGAACGGCAACGAGGTCTACCCGGGCGACATCCTGGCCAAGATCCCGCGCGCCACGACCAAGACGAAGGACATCACCGGCGGTCTGCCTCGCGTGGTCGAGCTGTTCGAAGCCCGCCATCCGCGCGATAAGGCCGTCATCTCCGAGGTCGAGGGAACGGTGCATCACGGCCCGGTGGTCAAGGGCATGCGCCGCGTCATCATCGAGACCGACGAAGGTACGCGCCACGAGTACAGCGTCCCGCGTTCCGTACACGTCAACGTGCAGGAAGGCGAGCGCGTGCGCGCCGGCGATCCGCTCATCGACGGACCGATCGATCCGCACGACGTTCTGGCGGTCCTCGGCATCAAGGAACTGCAGCGCTACCTGGTCGACAAGATCCAGGAGGTCTACCGTTCGCAGTCCGTGGCCATCAACGACAAGCACATCGAAGTCATCTGCCGCCAGATGCTGCGTTCCGTTCGCGTGACGCGCGTCGGCGATACCGACTTCCTCGTCGACGAGCAGGTCGATCGCTTCCGCTTCATGGAAGAGAACGAGAAGGTGATGAACCGCGGCGGCGAGCCCGCCGACGGGACGCCACTCCTGCTCGGCATCACCAAAGCCTCTCTTTCGACGGACAGCTTCATCTCCGCCGCCTCGTTCCAGGAGACCACCCGAGTGCTCACCGAGGCCAGCATCGCCGGCCGAGTCGACCACCTGCGCGGCCTCAAGGAAAACGTCATCGTCGGTCGTCTCATCCCGGCCGGCACGGGTATGCCGGTCTATCGCGAGGTCTACCTGGAGAAGGACGAGCCCGTCCCCGTCCAGCCGAACCTCGAAGACCTCCTACGCGCCGAGACGGACGACGAGAGCGAAGAAGCACTGTCGCTGGCGGATTTTGACGACGAGCAGTAGGGGTTATCGCATCGCATCAACCGAAACGGGCGGCCGAAAGGCCGCCCGTTTTGCGCATTTGGCGTGCCCGGTGAGTTGGCCGTTTCCTCGTAGCTGGTCAAACCGCTCTACAATTGACCAAACTCTCGTGCAGTCACTCTCGGACAACCGCGAGACGAGGGATGGGGAATGTCTACAGAGAACTTCTTCGAAGTGCAGACGCCCGAGTCGCGTGCAAAGACCGGAATCGTCGTCGATCATTTTGCCGCCTGGCAGAACATCATCGGTTCCCGTTCTGGCGGCGAGCTTGCCTATCTCGACTTGTACGCAGGTCCCGGCCGCTTTGAAGACGGCACGGATTCAACGCCGCCAATCATCGTGAGAAAAATGATCGAATCGCGGTTCGCGTCCCGCTTCCGCGTCGTATTCAACGAGAAGGAGCCGGCATATGCAGCGGACCTTCAGAAGGTCATCGGCTCAATCTCCGGGCTCAATAAGCTTGCTGCGCCTCCTCTCTTTCTGAATGAGGAACTGACGAGGGATAACTACCAAAGATTCCTCCGTGAGATCGCCGACCGGCCGGCGATTATGTTCGTCGATCCATGGGGCTACAAGGGCGTCACGCTGGATCTGTTTAAGGGATTCGTGGACGGCTCCTGGGGCCGGGACGCCTTTTTCTTTTTCAACTACAAAAGGATCAACGCTGGAATCAATGTCGATCAAGTGAAGCGTCGTGAGCACATGAAAGCGATGTTTGGCGAAACGCGAGCTGACCAGCTTGACGCCCAGCTCCGACCGATGCGACCGGATCAGCGTGAGGTCGCGATTCACCAAGCGATGGAGGACGCGCTTCATGAAACCGGCGTGAAGTTCGTCGAGCGATTCGACTTCTCGCGGCGCGGTGACAGCCTATTCTTCATCACGCAGAATCTGAAAGGTTTAGAAACCGCAAAGAGCAAGATGGCGAAGTGGAGTGTGCGCGATGACGATGGAGTCGCGCAGTTCGCGACTCAGACCGAAGATCAAAAGAGGGGACAATCAAGTATTTTCGATATGGTCCCGTCTTTCCGTCCCCTCGCTCAGCTTCGCAAGGATCTTATTTCGACGTTTGCCGGGCAATCACTCACCTTTAGCTCGCTGTTTCAAAGGCACCACCCCGGAACTCGTTTCGTCGAACCGAATTATCGGGAAGCGCTGAAGCAGATGGAGTTAGATGGCGAGATCCAGGTGACGGTGATCAGCGGCGGAAAACGTCAGGCCGGCACTTTCGGACCTAACGTGACGATCCACTTTCAAAGGGTAAAGGAGTAGGTAAATGTCTCAAGAGTCAGCGATTGAGTGGACCGATGCCACGTGGAATCCGGTGCGAGGTTGCGAGAAGGTCTCGCCCGGATGCAAGCATTGCTACGCGGAGACCTTCGCAGAGCGATGGAGGGGCATTCCTGGTCACGCATACGAGCAGGGCTTCGATCTACGGCTCGTCCCGGAGAAGCTGAATGAGCCTCGCACGTGGAAGCGCTCGCGGAGAATCTTTGTCAACTCCATGAGCGACCTCTTTCAGGACGGAGTTCCAACGAGCTATGTCCGCTCAGTCTGTGAGGTGATGATCGCGGCGGACTGGCACACTTATCAAGTGCTCACAAAGCGCGCAGCCCGCTGCCGCGAACTACTCAATGGCGAACTCGCCGCCTACGCTCATGACGCTCACATTTGGTGGGGCGTGAGTGTCGAGAATCGAAAGCACGGTTTGCCGCGCCTTGAGCAGCTACGGGACACGGACGTATCTGTCCGCTTTCTATCCATCGAGCCCTTGATCGAGGATCTTGGCAAAATGAACTTAGGCGGGATTCACTGGGTGATTGTTGGCGGCGAATCGGGGCGCGGTGCCCGCCCTATGAAGAAGGCCTGGGTAGACTCGATTCGGGAGCAGTGCGTTGACGCTCGCGTGCCGTTCTTTTTCAAGCAATGGGGCGGTGTCCAAAAGAAGAAGGCTGGCCGCCTGCTCGATGGGAGAACGTGGGACGATATGCCTTTGTCTCCGACTTCGCAGCAAATGTCTGAGCGCAATGTTTTCCGGCTGATGGGGTAATTCGGTCGCGCTGCGTGATTACAATCCAAGAAATGTGGAACGAGTTCCCTGCCGACCTCGAGATGGACGCCCTGAAATTCGTTTGATAACGTTATTCGACATGCATCTGGTCAAGATCTGGCGTACCTTCCAAACTTCTCTGTACTCGCAGACATCGCGCCGGAGTTTCTTTACGAAAGCTACACGTTGGCGCCTGGAGGTTGCCCCCGGCAACTCCACCCCGTGTGACGAGCAAGGTCGAGCCTCCAGAAGTTCCACGTGATCATCACTGAGGATCTGCTCGGCACGTCGGATCTCAGTGCGCCCAAAGTTTAACCTCTGCCATCTCGGGGCTCGTCCTGTGAGAGTGGATTCACGACGCGCTGCTGGTCCTTGGCGCCCCCCAATCGATCCGCGCCGTCATCTGCATCACCACGAACAGCGTGATGATGGCTCCGATTGTGATCGACAGGCCCGTGAAGCCCTGGAAAAAGAAGGCGTAGGAGAAGAGAACGAGGTAGATGAACTGGGCCAGGGATGCTTCGACGAAGGCGAAGCGGGAGCCGATCACGATGCGCAGGTAGCTGACTACCAGGAAGATCGAGACGGCCGAACAGATGGCGAAGGCGGCGTGGATCGAGATGTGGTCGGCGAGGTAGGCCAGCAGGAGATGGAAGGCGAAGAACGATGTGGCCAGGAAGAAGTAGTGCATGGGGTGGAGATCGATGCCGCGCAATGTGGTGATGATGAACATCAGGAAGAAGAAGAACAGCAACGAGACCGGCGCGAAGAAGCTGATCCGGCCGGCTAGCGGTCCCGGTTGGAGTTTCTCCGGCAGGACCATGCCGATGCGGTAGCCGGTGACGAGGTTCGAGTACTTCCACGTGAGCAGCCAGCCGTGATCGGTCTTCTTCTTCATCGTCGGCGAGAGGCCGCCCTGCGGAAAATCGATGGCGTCGAAGTTCGTCGTCATCTCCATCGTGAAGTCGCGGACCTGCGACACGTTTTCGCCGAGTTTGTAGTCCCACGTCGACAAACCTTGTGACCGGTATCCGACCTCCAGGTGAATCGCCGAGCCGGGCGGGCGGTGGATGACCGCGGAGACCGTGCCATTCTCGGTGGTGAGCGGAAGCGGTTGTCCGTCGGCACGCAAGATCAGGTCGTCGTAGATCGCGTCGGGCGCGGGGAAGACCAGCTTCACGGTGACCTTGTCGCTTGCGGGCGCATTGCGGAAGACGTAGTCGCCGTGGAAAGCCACGCGATAGGTCGCGAACCAAAGCAATCCCTTCTGCCGTTGCTCGAGATCGAGGGCCACCCGAACGCGGCTCTGCTCGATCGGAAGCGGCGTGTCGACATTCTCGTCGACCGAGTTCGTGATCGTGACACCATTCCGGTTTTCATGCACCGTCTTTTGCGCGGTGTGCGTCGAGACCGCGGCCGGCGGCGACTGTTGCTGTGCGGATCCCCAATTGGACTGGACGTCCTTGCTGAGGCCGGAGTCGGCCGAGCCGGTACGCGCCATAACGGAAGTGCCGAGGATGATCCAGGCGCAGGTGGTGAAGAGAAAGATCACGACGATGGCGGCGATGTTTTTTCCCATGTCGAGATCGTCGCCGCCGATTGTGGCAATGGTGTGGCGAAGTTGAGGAATGATCGAGGCTGCTGCTCGCCAGTAAAGAAACTGGCGTGCGATGCCCCGGTGCACGTGACGCGGCCGCCCGAATTGCCAACCAACGTCACGTCCGCTTGTGTCAGCGAGCACGGGTGGTTCAAGCGCGCTTCAAGCAAGCTTGCGACGCAACATTATGCCCGGCGAAATTCAATGCCTGCACGATCGCGCGGTAACCGTCAGCCAGCGCTTCTGCCACGGGCTCCAAGAGGACGCCTGCCTGCTCGTTTCAGGCAAGCCCTGGACGCGCGTATCCTGAGATTCGGGAAGTGCAATGAAGACAGGAGGGAGCCAGCCATGTTCGAACGACACGCCAAACGGATCATGCGATTCATCCCATTCGTTTTCCTGATGTTGCTCGCGCAGACAGCCGCCGGCCGGGATCAATACCGCCCCTCTCCGAGAACCACGCCTCCGCAGCAGGAGTATTTTTACTTCTTGCCGAGAACCGCTCCTCCGGAGGGTGGGGCAGAGATCCAGTTCTTTGCGAACCGCTTTCCGTTCAAATTCACGGCGCCCCAGGTCTTCTTTGATGGTGTCCCCTCTCCTCACGTCACGCTCGTAAGTGCCGACAACTTCACGGCCATCGCTCCGGCGCACGCCATCGGTATCGTCCCCGTAACGGTGCTCGACCAGGGCGTGCAATATATTTCGTACAGCCTGTTCGCCTTCGCTCCGGTACTCGAAGAGATCATCGTCCCGATCGCTTACAAACCGATCGAAGCCAGCCATGGCACCCGCTGGGTCAGCGAAATCTCCGTCTACAACGACTCAGACGACGCCGTCCCGATCGATCCGGAGATGTGCTCCATCATCGGCACGCCGGTCCTCTGCAGCGAAACTCCGCGGCGGGTTCAGCCGCATTCGTCGATGGTCATCCCGCCCGTGTCGGATTACGCACTTGCACCACAGATGTTCTTATTGCCACCAGCCGATCATGCCGGCAGGCTGCACTTCACCGTTCGGTTGCACGAGCTATCGAGGGACCCCGACGGCCCGGGCACGGAGATTCCGGTCATCCGGGAGCGCGACCTTCAGCAAACGCAAGTCTGGCTGCCGGCGGTGCCATCCAGCGCTCGCTTCCGGACAACCGTTCGCGTCTACACCCGTGGCTTGACCGTCAACGTCCGTGTGGAGGACGACACGACAGGGGAGCTGCTGGCGGAACTGAAGGACTACCGTGACCCTCCCACCGACATCGATCCGTTCAGGTCGGTGACGCTGAGCGATCTGCTGTCCCCAGCCCAGATCCTCGCCCACAAGACCGTGCGCTACGGAGTCGAGTCTGACAATCCCGTATGGGCGATGGTCACGCTTACCGACAACAACACGCAACGGGTGCAGATCTACACACCGCACTGAAAAGGCGATGCTTTCAGCGCGCCGACACCAGTGCCACCGGCGTCGGCCGGTAGAGTTGCGGATAGACCCGCTTGAGCGCGTCGATCTTCGGCAGGTCGTTGTAGACGATGTACGGCTGCGTCGGGTTGTGGATCAGGTAGTCCTGGTGGTAATCCTCGGCGGGGTAGAAGCCCTTCAATGCCTCGATCTTTGTGACGATGGGAGACCCGAAGACCTTCGCCTTCGTGAGTTGCTCGACGTAGGCACGGGCGATGCGCTCCTGGGCCGGCGAGCCGAAAAAGATCTCCGAGCGGTAGCTCGGACCGCTGTCCGGACCCTGGCGGTTGAGCTCCGTCGGATCGTGGGCCACGGAGAAGTAGAGCCGCAGGAGCTGGCCGTACGAGACCTGCTTCGGGTCGAACGTGATCTCCACCGACTCCGCGTGCCCTGTCGTTTCGGTTCCCACCATCTCGTAGTGTGCCGTCGCCTTCACGCCTCCCGAATATCCGGCCACGACTCTGGTGACGCCTTTCACGTGCTCGAACATCCCCTGCAGGCCCCAGAAGCATCCGCCGGCCAGGACCGCGACCTGAGATCCGGTGGCCTCGGCGGCGGGAGTGTCGAGATCCGGCGTGGGGATCGCTTTGTTGACGGCGTCGGCATTGGCGCCGCAGCTCAGACCAAAGGCAGCGAGGGCTACGGCAACGAGGGTCTTCTTCATCTGAAGTCGCATGCAATTATTATTGTTCCACATCTGGTAGCGTCATCTTCCATTCCGAGGAGGTTTCCCAAACGTTTTTCTACTTAACGGAGATTCCTGGATGTTTAAATGCAGTCCGAGGGATCCTCGGTCACGCGGAGGCGCGGAGACGCGGAGCAGAGGAGGATGCACGAACTGGACGAGATTACTGGATCGATCGTTGACTCGGCGATCAGAATTCACAGAGACTTGGGACCTGGACTGCTGGAGTCGGTGTACGAGGTTGTGCTGGCGCGAGTCCTTTCGGCGCGGGGATTTCAGGTGGAGCGGCAGAAGCCGATTTGCTTTGAATACGACGGCATCGTGTTCGAGGATGGATTCCGCATCGACTTGCTGGTCGACGAACAGGTCATCATCGAGCTCAAGTCGGTTGAGAGGCTCGCGTCTGTTCATGGCAAGCAGCTACTCACCTATCTTCGGCTGATGAAACTACCGGTCGGGTTGCTCATCAATTTCGGAGATCGAACGCTGAAGGCGGGCCTGCGTCGAATCGTCAACCAGCTCCCTCCCTCCGCGTCTCCGCGCCTCCGCGTGAACCGTGTTCCCGGGTACCATTCGGCAGATGAACATCTTCCCGGTTGACGATGCAGGGCTCCTCTTCATTTCGCCGGCCATCACCGATTGGGCGCTCCTCGAGGCGCACGGGATCGATGTCGTCATCGATCTGGAGGGTGGTCTCGACGAGGGCGTCCCCACGGCTCCGGGCGGCTATCTGTACGTGTATTTCCCGATCTTCGACGAAGAACTGCCGGATCTGGCACGGTTGGAGGCGGTGGCGCTGCTCGGCGCGCATCTCATCGAAAGTGGACACCGTGTCCTCTCCCACTGCGGCATGGGCTTCAACCGTTCCGCCCTCATCGCCGGTGTCATCCTTCACAAGCTGGGGATGGAGGGGCCGGCCATCGTGGAGAGGTTGCGTGCGCGGCGGCCGGGGGCGCTGTTCAACGAGGTCTTCGCGAACCATATCGGAGCACTCGTTTAGGGGCGCGATCGTGCTTGAGGGACGCGCAACTGAGGTCTGCCCTGAATGTGGGCATCTCGTTCGCAGAGCATACTTGCGGAGGTCCCATGAAAATCTTTTCCCGAATTATGACGCTGTCTCTTTTGACTGGGCTGCTCAGCATTCCCGTGGCGGAAGCCAGGACGCGCATCTATCTGCAGGTCGGCCCGCCCCCGGTTGTCGTGGAACGAGTGGTGGCGTCGCCGGGGCGTGACTACGCCTGGCAACCCGGCTATCACGAATGGAACGGCCGGGCCTATGCCTGGAGAAGCGGCGTATGGGTTCGCCCGCCTCATCGCCACGCCACGTGGGTCTCCGGACGCTGGGTACACGAGCGTCGCGGTCACTACTGGGTGGCTGGTTACTGGCGCCGGTAAACGCACATTGACAGTCTGAGTACCCGATCCGCCGGCGGCAACGCGAGCTTCGATGCTGCGTGCCGCCGGCTGACCCGTTCTGCAACCGAGGTCTGCCGGAAAAGTAGGCATCTCCTTCGCAAATAACAGCGGCGGAGGAAATCATGAGAACGTTATCCCGATTGATGACGATGGCTCTTCTCACGGGGCTGCTCAGCGTGCCCGTGGCGGAAGCAAGGACGCGAATCTATCTGCAGATCGGCCCGCCCCCGGTCGTCGTGGAGCGAGTAGTGGCGGCGCCGGGTGCGGGCTACATCTGGCAACCCGGCTATCACGAATGGAACGGCCGGGCCTATGCCTGGCGGAGCGGCGTTTGGGTTCGCCGGCCTCATCGCTATGCGACGTGGGTCCCGGGACGCTGGGTACACGAGCGTCGCGGCTACTACTGGGTCGGTGGCTACTGGAGCCGGTAGCAGCAACTTGACGGCGTGATTACCCGGTGCAGAAAAGGGCGCCGTGAAGAACACGGCGCCCCTTCGATTGCCGCGGTGATTCTCGTATACTTCCGGTATCCCGCTGGTTTAACGCCTCGCGATCGGTGCCCTCCGATCGCTGTATCCGGCAGGCGATCTCCCGCGGCAAACCGGAGGAATCTGCGATGCGTCGTCTCGTACCGATTCTCGTATTGCTTGTCGCCGTTGCCGCCGGTCATCATTACTATCGTGGCACCTACGCGCCGGTTAGCCACTACAAGGCCTTCGCGGAGGAGATCCTTCACCGGCACTACGATGCGGCCGCGGAGATGTCCGAGGGCCTGACCGCCGCTGACCTCGGCAAGCTGGGGTCGCAGGAACGGATCGGCGCGGGTCCACCGATGTTTCAGACGATCTTCCCGTCGCGGTTCGCGATCGAATCGCGCGACGCTGAATCGGACGGCGCCATCACGATCAACGCGGTGCAGACCGTCCTGTTCAATCCGGCCGGAGTCGAGAGCGCGGTGCGGCCCGCGATGTACGCCACGCTGAGACAGGTGACGAAGCTGCGCAACGGCGACCACGGTTGGAAAGTGATCGCCTTTTCGAATACGTTCGAGAAGATGGATTCCCTTACGGGGCGATGACGATGGATCGTGTACTGTGGGGGTCCCGGAGCACGCTTCACGCTTCGCGGGAAAAACAAAGGGGCAAGATGAACAGGAATGGTTCCGCGGTTTGGCGCGGAGGTCTCAAGGACGGGAAGGGGACCGTTTCCACGCAGAGCGGTGTGCTTCACGATGCGCAGTATTCGTTTTCCACCCGGTTTGAGAATGGCATCGGGACAAACCCGGAGGAGCTGATCGCGGCCGCGCATGCGGGCTGCTTCTCCATGGCTCTCTCGGCGCAACTCGGCGCGGCCAGCCTGACGGCGGAGGAGATTGCCACGACTGCCACCGTGACACTCGAGAAACTAGAGAAGGGCTTCGCCGTAACGAAAGTTCACCTCGCGGTCGTAGCCAGCGTGCCGGGCGCTTCTTCGGAGCAGTTCGCCACCGCCGCGGATGAAGCGAAGCGCAACTGTCCCATCTCGAAGTTGTTGAACGCGGAGATCACGATGGACGCGCGGCTTCGGTGAAGGAGGTCAGCGGCGGATTGGCGCGCCTCTTGTAGCAGTCCCGGGTATGAACTGGATGACCTGGCTGGGTCTGGCCGTACTGCTTACCGCGATCGCTGCTGTCACTGGAATCAAACCTAAGGGAACGCGACACGTGGCGCACTCACGAATGCTCGGAATGGGGCGATTCTTTCTCGTCCTTCTCGTCGCGATCTTCGCCTACATGGCCTACAGGGCTCGATCCGGCGGTTAGCTTTCCGTGGTTTGTTTTCCGGGTTAGTCGACGGTTAATCGCCACCCCAGCGCCAGCGGGGAGGCTCGCCTTTCACCACGCAAACCACAATCAACAGAATGCTGAGTACGCCCGTGCAGGCGATGAATGACATCAATTGTTCCCTGGGCGGAAAGAGGAACGCGGCCACGATCATCAGCACGAAGAACGCGCCCAATACGAGCCAGCCCTGCCATGTGAGCGGCAGGCCCCACCCCCAACCGTAGCGTTTCGCGGCAAACCAGTATTTGTTTTCGTCGCTCATGAGGGCAACCCCCAGCAACCTGGAAACCCCGAGACCGCGAACCTCACGCCGCCGCGGAATCCCTCGTCGAAGGGCGTTTCACGGATGTTGCCAGGCCGATGGCCTCGAGCATCCAGATCGCGTACCAGCCGAAGTCGATCTGCCAGAGTCTCCATCCAAAACGTGCCGATGAGGGCTTCGCGTGGTGGTTGCTGTGCCAGTTCTCACCCTGGAAGAAATGAAGCACGGCAAGCCAGGCAATGTTCTGAGACGAGTCCTGGCCGGGCTCCCGTCCCTCCCGCATGTGAGCGATGCTGTTGATGAAACACTGCGCGTGAAGGGACATCACCAGGCGCATCGGGCCGAGCCAGAAGAATGCCGGGAGCCCGAAGGCGAGGCCTCCGAAGAGCGACACTACGAGCAGCGGGATCTGCATCTGTCTCCAGAAGCGATACTCGCGCTTGTCCAGATCCGGACACCAGCGGTCCAGCGGGATTCTCCCGGCCTGCCACAGCCATCGCAGATGAGCCCACCAGAAGCCGCCGATCGACGGGCTGGAGATGTCCTCCACCGACTCGACCTTGGCATGGTGTTGCCGATGGTTCGCGGTCCACGAATCGGGAGAGCCGGAGCCGTTGAACATCGCAAAGAAAATGAGCAGATGCTTCACGACCGGGTGCAGCCGAAGCGCGGTGTGCGCGAGAGAGCGATGGTAGCACACCGTGACGCCCAGTCCGCCGATCCAGGCCAGGGCCAGCGTCGCGGCGATCACCCGCCAGCCGGGCGTGGCGAAGAACACGAGACCGACCGCGGCCAGGATGTGGATAGCGATGATGTAGAAGAACGTTGGGCGTTCTCCGATCGAGGTTTCCCACCACCGGCTCTTCCATGGTTCCTGGCCAAGACTGGAGACGATCGGGGTTTCCGAAGGTCTTCTGATTCTTTCTGTTCTTTCTGTTGGTACATCGGCGGTGATCGGCAGCGTGTAGGAAGTCATCAGTGTCTTTCTGTCGTGACGGCCTCGGCCGTGCACGAATTGGTTTTGCAGCATTTGCTGGGAGTTCAGAGACGATGAGGGCTGGGAGGAGTCAGACCGAGTCAGGGCTGGTTCTCGGAGTCGTCATGAAAGGTGCGCGGAAGAGTCCGATGGTCACCGAGCAAACCAACACACTCTACCGTCGTTTCATCCAGGGAAAGTGTTCAATCTGGAACATCTGGATGAGTCGTTTCGCCTTTCATGACCCCGTGTTTGGGGATCGTATCAGCTCCTGCATGGGTCAAACAGACGGTCACGATGATTCATGCCGCGATTCCTGATCCCTGGCCGTTCACCGCCGTAAGCACACCTCGGAATCGTGGCACCGAGTCCGCGGATCGCTGGGCACCGATTGGTGTAAATCGCCGCTGCGCAACCCGCGCCGCTGCTAGGATCGCTGGTACGAGTCCCAGATCCGCTCGAAGGAGATGCGATGAACGCCACCTTGCTCTACCGGATTGCCGCGGTGCTCTTCGTCCTGTTTGCTGCCGGCCACACCTTTGGGTTCTTGAAATTCAAACCGCCGACTTCTGAAGGGATCGCGGTGCGCGACGCGATGAAGAACGTTCACTTTCACGTCGGCAGCAGAGACTACAGCTATGGTGGCTTTCATACCGGCTTCGGGTTGTCCATCACGGTCTATCTGCTGTTCTTTGCGCTTCTGGCGTGGCACCTCGGCAATCTGGCAGCCGCGAGCGCGCATGCCGTGGGCATGGTCGGATGGGCCCTCTTCGCCGTTCAGGTGTTCGGGCTTGCGCTGAGTTGTGTGTATTTCCCTCCCGTCAGCGCAATCCTGTCAGGAGTGATCGCGGTATGCCTGGGCCTGGCAGCGTGGTTCACCACGTGACCTCCCGCGCCCACGATATCTTCTTCGTACCGGGTGAGTTCCGGACCATTCAGGAGGCGGTCGATGCGGTTGTTCGCCCGACCACGATCATGATCGAGCCGGGTCTCTACGCCGAGAGTGTTCTCGTGGCCGCGGTCGAGTACCTCGTCATCGAGAGTACGTGCCTCTCGCGACGCGGTGTCGTTCTCGCCGGCAGCGACGGCGAAGCTGTCTTGTCCGTGCGGGATTCCGTTCTTCACCTGAGTGGAATCGAGGTGCGCTCGAATGCGCGCCTCCGTGGGATGATCGTCGAAGATTCGTCTGTCAGCCTCCAGGAGTGTGTCGTGGCAGGCAATCGCATCGGTGACGGGATTCATGAAGCCTTTGGCGCGGGTATGTTGTGCCGCCGCTCGGTAGTGCGCATCCAGAAATCAACCGTGGCCGGGAACACCGTCGACTGTCCCTCGGCGGCAAGCGCAGGCGGTGGCGGCCTTTATTTCGAAGACTGCAGAGTCGAGATCCCGGGAAGCTCGGTTCAAGTCAATGCCGTCTATGCGAGGAATGAAGCGCGCGGCGGCGGGATCCTGTGTGAGCGGAGCCGCTTGCGCATGTGGCGCAGTCGCGTCACGGACAATGCGATACACGCTGCCACTGGCGAGGGCGGCGGCATGTATCTCAAGGATTCGATCGACTGTCAGATCGGTGGGAGCGTCATCACCGGGAACGGCAGCGCGGCGGCACGAGGAGGAGGCGTGTTTCTGACGGGGGGAGTGGCCAACGTCGCCATTCACGGCAACACGGTCGTGCGACAGAACCACCCGGATGATCGAGTGGTCGAGTAGCGATTAGACTCCTCCTAATGCTTCTCTCCCTGTTGATCTACTGCGGCGGCGCGGCGATGCTTGCAGGGGCCGGGGCGATGATTCCGCGGCGGACGCGCGGGAGGGGAGCGGCGGTGTTCATCGGCGGGATCGCCTCCGTGGCCGTCGCTGTCTTCTGGCCGGTGCGCGAGGAGCATACTGCGGAGGCCCATTCGCATCTCGACGAGATCGTGCCGCGATGGCAGTTTGGGGAGCGTCACGAGATTCGGATCGACGCGCCGCCGGCTCGGATCTTTGAGGCGATCCGTGATGTGACGCCGCGAGAGATCCGTTTCTTCGATACGCTCACGGCCATTCGCCGCCTCGGCGGCGACGGCAGGGAGAGCATCATCAATGCCCCGGACGATGAGCCGATCCTGGCGGTGGCCACGCGCACCGGGTTTCAGATGCTGGTCGACGACGCCCCGCGCGAGCTGGTCATCGGTACGCGCGTGGCGCCGGGGTCGTCCGCGGTGATGAACTTCCGAGTCGAGAGCGGTGTGCGATTGACGACGGAGACGCGCGTCGTTCTCGCGCCCTCGGGGAGCACGCGGCGCCTAATCGCCGTCTACTGGCGCATCATCCGGCCGGGCAGCGGCATCATCCGCCGCTACTGGCTGCAAGCGATCAAGCGCCGGGCGGAGGCTAAGCGGTGATCTGATATCGTTCGCGCATGCCGCACCGCTATCCGCAGGAGGCCGTCCTGCGCGACGGCCGCAAAGTCTTCATCCGCCCCTTCGCCGCGAAGGACGTCGATGCGCTGTATGAGTTCTTCCAGCGCCTGCCTTCCGCCTACCGCCGTTTCGCTTGGGATCCGATCGAGAGCCACTCCCTGATCGAGCTCTGGGGGCGCGAGATCGATTACGCGAAGGTCTTTCCCTTGCTCGCGCTCGACGGCAACCGTATCGTCGCCGACGCCACGCTGCACCGCCGCGACGGCGGTCCGCTCCGTCTTGCCGGCCGGATCAAGTGGATGATCGATCCGGCCTTCCGAGGCGTCGGACTCGGCACGTTGCTCGTGAACCTATTCATCGGCATCGCCCGCGAGAACGGTCTGCGTCATCTGAATGCGATGCTGATCTCCGATCTCGAAGCCGACGCCGTGACGACTCTGCAGAACCTCGGCTTCCAGCCATTTGTGATGCCCGGCTATGGCACCGACCCCGACGGCAATCAGCACGACATGACGAAGCTGTTGTTGAAGTTGTAGGGTGGTACTGGGTTGCAGAGTTGCAGAGTTGCAGAGTTGCAGGGTTGGTAGGTTGCTAGTGCGTTCGACTCAGCAACCCAGCAACCCAGCAACTCAGCAACCTTCAATCCGAAGCGGATCAAAGCTCGCCAAACCCTCCGCGAGCATCCGTTGCGGTGTGTCATGGGCGATGTCTTCGATTCCGAGGATTTGTAGGGCACGCGCCAACGTCTCGATCAGACGCTTTTCGTCGAGCGAAGGCAGCGGGAGTGCGCCATCCCGTTTCCCTAACTTCGTACCGTCGGCATTCACGACCAGCGGAAGATGGGCATATGACGGCGTTGGCAGGCCCAGGGCGCCCTGCAGAGCGATCTGACGCGCGGTGGACGTCACCAGATCGGCGCCGCGAACGACCTGCGTCACCCCTTGCGCGGCATCATCCACGACCACCGCGAGCTGATATGCGTAGAGGCCGTCGGCGCGCCGGACGACGAAGTCGCCGGTGAGTGCCGCGACGTCCTCTTCGATGTGACCGAGGACGATGTCGTCGAAGCCGATGACGTCGTGCGAGGTTCGAAAGCGAACGGCACGCGGTTCCCGGCCGGGCGGCAATCCATCGCGGCAGGTTCCGGGATAGACCGGTTCGCGTCCCAGCGGAGCCGATGCCGCCCGCTGCAGATCGGCGCGGGAGCAGCCGCAGTCGTACAGGAGGTTCCGCGCGCGCAGGTCGGCCAGTGCATCGTCGTACAGCGAAGTCCGCTGCGACTGATAGACGACATCGCCGTCCCAGGTGAGGCCGTATCGATCGAGCGCGCCCAGAATCTCGTCCGCGGAACCGGCCACGACGCGCGGTGTATCGAGGTCCTCCATCCGCACCAGCCAGCGCCCGGCAGCGCGCCGCGCGAAGAGCCACGAGCCGACAGCGGCGACGAGACTGCCGAGGTGGAGCGGTCCGGTCGGGGAGGGAGCGAAGCGGCCGGTCGGCGTCATTGGTCGATGGTAGTCGCTCGGAACCGACAGGCAGATCTGAGACATTTAGGTCGCTGACATGGATCTTCGCGCGCCGATAATCAACGCGGATGGTCTGAATTTGGAAACTATGACGCTGTTAGCTGGTTCCCCGAACCAAAGAACTCGTCCATCGAACGAGTAAACTCGTTCCCTCGGACCAGAAAACTCGTTCCCTTGGACCAGAAAGCTCGTTCCCTCGAACCAGAGAACTCGTTGCGCGAACGAGAAAACTCGTTGCCTGGACCAGAAAACTCGTTCCCGGAACGAGAAAACTCGTCCCCGGAGCCAGAAACCTGGTTCGCCGATACCAGAAACCTGGTTCCCGCGAACCAGAAACCTGGTTCCCCCGAACCAGAAAGCTCGTTTCGCGGCCCAGAAACCTGGTTTCCACGACAAAACGGCTGGTCTGGATGGCGGAAAACGCGATTCCGGCGCGACGATTCTGGGTATCGACTCAGGATCGGGGTTGTTCGACGGGCCGGAATTGGCCATGGTGAACACGAATGCGCTCCCGCCGCTCCCGTTGTCGGGTCCTACCGGATCGAAGCTCTCCGTGGCGGTGCCGATGATCGAATCTCCGTGTGCTGCGACACTGAGAGGGTGTTGCCGTCGGGGTCTTTGAACCAGGCCACCTTGTCGCCGGACGGGGCGGTCCAGATCCCCAGCTCGTCCTGTTCGAAGAAACTGAACCGCTCGAAGACGATGCCCTTGTCGTGAAGCGCGGCGACGACGCTCTCGATGCCGGAGACTTCCCATCCGAGGATCGTGAAGACGGCCGGCTTGAAGTCCGGCGCGACCTTGGAGACGCGCACCATCGTACCGTTCGCGTCCAGCACCATGGCGAAGCCGTCGTTATGGACGAACCGCAGCCCGAGCACCCCCTCGTAGAACGCTCTCGACTTGTCGAAGTCCCGCGTCGGGAGGAAGGCGACGATGTCTTTGTTGCCCAGCATTCGAACCTCCTTTTGAACGAAAAGGGCAGACTCACTGAGCCCGCCCTGGTCATCAACTACGTCAGTCGGAGTCTACTTTACGCTCGTGTTGAAGGCTTCCTCCATCGGTGGGAACAGGGCCACTCGGCGCTCTGGGAACGGTAGGCGATCGCGGTGACGGCAAGAAAGCATAGGATTAGCGGGAGGCGTTCATGCGTGTAGAAAATAATAGGCGCCGATGGCCCGTGCTCCTGCTCTTGCTCGCGTTTTGCGCCCAATCACCTGCGCCTGAGCGACCGGCGGCTGAAGAGCCTCCGATCATCGACCGAAGCCGTCCGCAGGAGAGGATCGCGGCGCTTCCTGTTCTTGATGCGATGGAAGCTGTCGATGCTGTCTATCGTCTTCTGCCCGACCGCCGAGTACTTCTCGCCGTGCGCGACGTCTACGAGCTGCACACGGGACAGGTGGCGAGCGTCGATGTCGATTTTCGCAATGGAGGCTGGGAAATTCATTGCGCCAATCATCTGGCCGGACGCCTGCCGGAATTGCCTCAGTTTGGAGAGGATCTGGCGATGTTGTCGTCATGGTCGCACGCGCTTGGTCCGCCGCCGACAACACTGGTTTCACCGAGAGTCAGCGCAGACTCTGGCCGGCTGGTTGAATCGTTTTCTCCGCCGTTCCTCATCGCCGCGATGCGCTCCCTCTCACTTGCAGCAGGTGGCGGGCCGCTCGGAGCGGACGTCCTGCGCCTGGCTGCCCGTGCTTCCGTCGATTTAAACGTGCAGATGACAGATTCCTACGGTGTCGGCGACGCGATCACGGCACGCGCACTCGCGCTTGTGGCTATGGCACGCGATGCCGATCCGCGATTCGGCGATGAGGAGGCGACGCTACTCGCGGACGAAATGGGTTACACGACCGAGGCACGTGAGATGGCACTGCGTTTTCCGGTCGACAGTGTGGCCTTGATTGTTACCGGCGTCATGCCGCCTCGACGCGACTTGTCTGGGGCAAATGCTCGTCTCGCTTATCTATCCGCACGGCGGCTCGTCATCCATGCCGGTGGTAACGACCGAATCGAGTCGATCGCGCCGTTCATTGGACGATTGCGTGCACGGGCGCTGCCGTTGCTGCTGCAGAACAACGATTTCAGCAATGCTGTCTCCGCCGCTCACTGTGTCGAGGCGCTGGTCGTCGATGATGTGACGGGTGCCGGTTTCGCGGACAAACTGGTGACCTTTGGTGGCACCAGCGCATGGTTGGAAGAGGCCCAGGCAGCGATTCCAGCGGCGAAGAGCGAGGCCGGAGCGCTGGTATCGCAGTACGAGTCATCCCGCGCGAACTACGCGCGCGATGCGGCTTCAAGGCTTCTTGGCAGTGATGCAATCCGAGGCTTCTACGACGCCATTTTCTATTCGGCGCTCGACTCGGAGTTCGCCTTCTACCGTTCCAGGCTTGCTGAGCAGGGTGCGACGAACGAGTTCCTTCAATCGGTCGGCACGACATCCTCCGAGACCGGCCGCGATGTACGTGCGGTGATGCGCGCGGCGGCTGCAAACACCTTCGAAGGAGGCCGCGGTGTCGAGCCACAGGCCATCGTCGGTTGGAATCATGTTGGGGGTGCAGCGCGGGCGAACACTCTGATCGCTTTAAATTCTGCCCATGGCGGCGACCAAAGCGTTCATAACGCTGCGGTGGCGTTTTTTGCGGTGCTTGATAGCCGGCCGCAACAGATGCTGAGCGCTGGCCGTATCGCCTTGGCGATCACGGCAGACCCTTCACGGCGAGACCGTTATATGGGGACAGCCTTCCGGCGCTCGCCGATCGTCGCCGACGAGGGTATTCAAGCGTGGTTCTACTACCTGACCGGCGATGTCTCGGCGTTGCGCATGCTTGCCGGGCAGAGAAGCACTCGACGTGCCGACCGCGCCGTGGCCACCGATTACGTTGGCAGACTTGGCGACGCCGCCTTCGCCGATCGCAATTTCGAATCATTGCTCGCCGAATCGTACGAAGGCGTTTACCCGATTTACGCCGGTTGGCTTAACAGCCGGCACGAATGGCAAGCGAAAGAACGAGCGGCTCGGCATTGGTTGGCCGTGAACGCGGGGCACGATTCCATTGAGGATGCTTATTACGCATCGAGCCTTGCAGACGCGTTGGAGCACCAGGGGCGTTATGACGAAGCGTGGAAAACGGTCGAGCCCCATATCGACGTCTGGAGCGAGAACATCGTCGAAAAGGCGGTCTCTTTGCTCCAACGCCGTGGCCAGGTCGAGAAAGCCAACGCGCTTGGACGGGCCATGATCGAGCGCTACCCTGGGGCCTCGAGCCGCTCGGGACTTGCCGTGGTCCTCTGGCGGGAGAAGCGATGGCAGGACGCGGCTGCGCTGTTCGATCCAAAACTGGCCCGCTACTCGCGTTCGGAATGGACGGCGAGCGTGCCGGACGACTTCGCTTCCGCGTGCGAAAAGAGTGATGTAACAACGGTCTCCGCCGCGATGGACGCGCTTCTCGATGCCGGAATCGACTCCACCTATCTCTTGATGAGTATCCCCGAAGCTCTTCGCAAGATCGGGCGCGCTGATCTCGCCTTCGCTGTCGCCGAACGGGCATGCCTTCGACACCCGTTGAAAGAGAATGGTGACGACGGCGTGTACGAACACGTGATCGCCTACACCATGCTCGCCGCGGCGAAAGGAGACCGTGAAGCGATCGACTGGTTGCGGTCACAGACGCCGGACGCATTGGTCATGCGGATGGCGATGACGCTTTACCAGACGCACCAATTCGGCGCTTTGTTTGCCGTTTCCAGCCCTCGCCCTCTGGCGCGCAAGAACATCGAATTGCAGGTTTATCTTGTCGCGGCGCTGACACAGCTTCGTGTCGCTAAGGATGATCCGCGCTTCGTGGCTTTGCGCAACGACGTCGCCACGCAGGCGATCGATCCCAATTCGCTGCAGGGCATCACGCGCTACCTCCTTGGAATGACGGACGAAAAGACCTTCATCGCCTGGGGAAAGTCGCTCGACGGCCGATGTAATGTCGAGTACTTCATCGGTCTCAAATCTGCTTCGGAGGGTAATTACGACAGGGCCCTGCGGGCAATCGTTGCCGCAACCTACGGGCCGTACGGCTCGGTGCCGCAGGTGTGGGCGGAAAACCTCTTGGGTACGTGGAACAATCAACGCGGCACCTGGCCTGAAGTGGCGCGGCGTGCCGCAAGCGAGTGATTCACTCGTATTGTGTTCAGCGATGACGACCGCTTCCGTTTCCATGCCCACCCTCCCGCCCGGCCCGAAGAGCATCATCCCCTTTCGCTACCTGCGCACGTTGCAGCGTGACCCCATCCCGTTCTTCTCCCGCGTGGCGAGCGACTATGGCGACGCGGCGCAGTTCTTTGTCGGGCCGCAGCAGATCTTCCTCTTCAATCACCCCGAACTGATCCGCGAGCTGCTGGTGACGCAGCATCGTGCGTTTCACAAGAGCCGGGTTCTCCAGCGGTCGAAGGTCATCTTCGGCGAGGGGTTGCTGACCTCCGAGGAGGAGTTGCACAAGCGGCAGAGGCGCCTGGTGCAGCCGGCCTTTCATCGCGAGCGGATCAGTCGCTACGCCGAGGTGATGATCGACCGCGCCGCAAGGCTGTGCGAGCGCTGGCGCGATGGCGAGGTGCTCGACGTCCACCACGAGATGATGGGCCTCACGCTCTCGGTCGTGGCCAAGACGCTGTTTGATGCAGACGTTGACAGAGAAGCGGACGAGATCGGGGTGGCGCTGAATTCGCTCGTCGACCTCTTTCCGACTCTCATGAATCCGCTCTCGAATCTGCTGCGGCGGTTGCCGTTGCCTCAGACGATCCGGTTTCGCAAATCAATCGCCCGGCTCGATCGGACGGTCTACGCCATCATCGACGAACGCCGGAGGTCCGGTGAGGATCGCGGCGACCTGCTGTCGATGTTGCTGATGGCGGTCGATGAGGAAGGCGACGGCAGCGGAATGGACGACCGCCAGCTTCGCGACGAAGCAATGACGCTTTTCCTGGCCGGTCATGAGACGACGGCGAATGCGCTGGCCTGGACGTGGTATCTGCTGTCGCAGAATCCCGCTGCGCTGGGCGAGTTGCATCGTGAGCTCGGAAAGGTGCTGGGCGATCGGATGCCGTCGCCGGAGGACTATGTCCGTCTGCCGTACACGGAGATGGTTGTGGCGGAGTCGATGCGACTCTTCCCGCCGGCGTGGGCGGTGAGCCGGCTCGCGGTGGAGGAGACGATGATCGGCGATTGGCTCGTGCCGCGCGGTGCCGTCGTCGTGGCCGCGCAGGCCGTCACGCACCGCGATCCGCGCTGGTGGCTCGAGCCCGACCGCTTCGATCCGTCGCGCTTCACGCCCGAGGGCAAGGCATCGCGTCCGAAGCTGGCTTATTTCCCCTTCGGCGCCGGTCCGCGCGTCTGCATCGGCGAGGGGTTTGCCTGGATGGAGGCGGTGCTGATCATGGCTACGCTGGCGCAGCGCTGGCGGCTGGAGCTTGTCTCGCGCGATGTCACGGCGCAGGCCTCGATCACGCTGCGGCCGAAGGGCGGCATCCGGATGCGGCTCCACCGGCGCTAAACTCTCCCCATGCAGGACATCCGCGCTTCCTTCGCCGACTACGCCTCGTACCATCAGACCAAGGGCAACAAGTGGTTCCACCGCCTCGGCATCCCGATGATCATGCTGACGCTCATCGGCATGCTCGCGCGGGTGGGGATCGCCACGATCAGCGGGTTCCGCATCGATGCCGGCATGGTGCTCATCGTCCTCGCCGTCATCTACTACCTCGTGCTCGAGTGGCGGCTGGCCATCCCGATGCTCGTCGTCTCGATCGCTTTCTATCTCCTCGGCGCATGGCTGCCAATGTGGGCGAACGTGGCGCTGTTCGTCCTCGGATGGATCTTTCAGTTCATCGGTCACATCGTCTATGAACACCGCAGTCCTGCGTTCTTCCGGAATGGGGTCCACCTCCTGATCGGGCCGCTCTGGATCCTCAACGACGTGATCCCGGTCGTGAAGTGACATGCAGGCTTACGGCTCCGACCGCGTCCGCTCGGGCGATGGCGACCAATTCGTGCTGCTGTCGCGCTTCCCGAAGGGATGGATACCGCGCACGCCGAAGTCGCTCACGACGGCTGAGTTCCCCGGGACGGCCGTTCTCTGGGAGGAGCGCTATTTCGAGGTCATTGACGCCGAAGCGTTGCCGAGGGGCGGCGCGCGATACGTGCTCGAGCCCTGGCTCGAACGACACGTCATGCGGAAGACGGACCGGTACGATGCCGGCAGGGAAGCGGAGCGCCTCACCGAGTACCGCGCAACATTGTCGCGGGAAACGAAGCGAAAATCGGCAACGTTGCTGGCCTTCCTCGCGGGCCACCTTCCCGCCGCCGTGCAGGAGGAGCTCGGGCGCGAGCTCGGCATTCAGCCGGCCAGACAGACGCTGTTGTCCGTGTTCGTAATCTACGACGTCATCATCGGCCTGGTGCTGTGGATCGTCAGCGATGTCATGAGGCAGGCGCCAGTGCCGCTACCGCTCCTGATCGCAACCGGTTACCTGTTCGTGGAAGCGTCATTCCGCTTCTTCGTGGCCTGGCAAATCGGCCGGCCCATCGGCTCCGTGGCCGGCACAATCGGTTATCTCCTCTACTACTACATGGTGGCGAATCGTGCGATGGCGATCTCGCCGTTTGCACGGGAGAAGGGGATGAAGGTGACGATCGGCGTGGCCACCGAGGAGTGGGCCATAAGAGATGCGCTGTTGCTGCGCGAGCCACTCGTGACGCTGCTCAGTCCCGCCGATCAGGCACGGGTGGCCGAGCGGTTCGGATACAACTACAAACGGCAGTCGTGGATCATGGCCGCGATGATCCTCCTCTTTGCCCTCCTCGGAATGGTAACCTCGATGGCGCGCGACGGTGTGATTTCACTCTTCATCGCGGCGGCTGTGGCGGCGGAGCAAGTCTATCGTTTGATCGTCCTCCGCAGCCGCCCGGTAGGCAGCATCCTGGGCATCGCGGTGCGGCCGTTCATGCGCAAACTGCTGTAACAACCCGAACTAGTGGCCGAGAGGCACGTAACTCGCACACGAGAAGCCTGTGGCCGAATTGCAATTCGACGGGCGTCGCCGTGTCATCATCGAAGGCGTAGCTCCCTGCGTCGATGACGGCCGCTTTCCGGCCAGACGCGTGGCCGGCGATATCGTCGTGGTCGAAGCCGATATCTTCGCTGACGGCCACGATCTCCTCTCCGCGGTGATGCTCTACCGCCACGAGTCGGAAACGATGGCGGTTGAGACGAGGATGACAGCGCTGGTCAACGACCGTTGGCGCGCGGAGCTGCCCGTGGATCGCCTCGGTTTCTACTACTTCACGTTCGAGGCGTGGGTCGACCATTTCCGCACATGGCATCGCGATCTGCGAAAGCGCGTCGACGCCGGCGCGGCCGGCGACGATCTCGATGTGCAGCTTCGCATCGGATTGGAAATGATCCGCGCCGCTGCCGGGCGTGCCATCGATCGCGATCGCACACGGCTCGATCACTATGTCGCTGGCTTGGATATCGACGTTGAAGCGCACGACAAGCTTCCCGATCTCTGGAACACCGAGCTCCTCGATCTGATGGAACGCAACGCGGAGCGGAGGTTCGCAACCCGCTACACCAGGGAACTGCCGATCGAAGTCGATCCGCCGCGTGCCGCGTTCAGCACATGGTACGAGCTGTTCCCGCGCTCCGCGGGAATCGAGGCAGGGAAGCATGGCACGCTCCGCGACGTCGAGGAGCAACTGCCGCGCATCGCCAGGATGGGATTCGACGTCCTCTACCTGCCGCCCATCCATCCGATCGGAACGACGTTGCGCAAGGGGCGCAACAACACGGCCGATTCGACAGCCGATGATGTCGGCAGCCCCTGGGCGATCGGTGGAGAGGAAGGCGGCCACAAAGCCATTCATCCCAGTCTAGGCACGATGGACGACTTCCGCCGGCTCGTCGATGCGGCCCGGTCGCGCGGCATTGAGCTGGCCATGGACATCGCCTTTCAGGCTTCGCCCGATCATCCCTACGTGACCGAGCACGAGGCATGGTTCCAGAAGCGGCCCGACGGCACGATTCAATATGCAGAAAACCCTCCGAAGAAGTACGAGGACATCTTCCCCTTCCACTTCGAAAGCGATCAATGGGCCGATCTCTGGAAAGAGCTCTGCGACATCTTCCGGTTCTGGATCGACAAAGGCGTACGGATTTTCCGCGTCGACAACCCCCACACCAAGCCGTTGCCCTTCTGGCATTGGGTGATCCGCACGGTCAGGAAACACCATCCCGATGTGATCTTTCTCGCCGAGGCGTTTACGAGGCCGAAGATCATGTACTGGCTGGCCAAGGCGGGATTCTCGCAGTCGTACACATACTTTGCGTGGCGCAACACTAAATACGAACTGACGGAGTACTTCGAGGAGATCACGAAGCCGCCTGTCAGTGACTTCTTCCGTCCGAATGCATGGCCGAACACGCCGGACATCCTCACCGAGTATCTTCAGTACGGTGGCAGGCCTGCATTCACGATCCGTCTGATGCTGGCGGCGACACTCTCCGCGAACTACGGCATGTACGGACCGGCGTTCGAGCGTTGCATTGCCGCGGCACGCGAGGCAGGAGGTGAGGAGTATCTCGACTCCGAGAAGTACGAGATCCGGAACTGGCCGCCGGCGGAGGACGATCTGACGGAGCTGATCGCTCTCGTCAATCGAATCCGCTGCGAGAACCCGGCGCTACAGCAGAATCTGACGCTGCGGTTTCACGAAACGACGAACGACGAGATCCTCTGCTACAGCAAGTCGGCCGGCAGCGACGTCGTCCTGGCGATCGTCAACGTCGATCCGCACAACACCCAGGCCGGATACGTGGAGCTGGATCTCGCCGCGTTGAATCTCGACGCAAATCGCCCGTTTCAGGTTCACGAACTCCTCTCGGGCGCGCGCTACACGTGGCACGGGCCGCGGAATTACGTCCAGCTCAATCCGCAGATCGTGCCCGCGCATATCTTCAGGATCAGGCGGAAGGTCAGGAGTGAAAAGGATTTCGAATATTTTCTATGAGCACGCCTGTCATCCTGAGCCGGCGAAACCCCGGAGGGGTGAAGCACGGCGAAGGACCCCCTTCCTGAAACCCGGGCGGGCGGTGGATACCGGTGGGGGGTCCTTCGCCGTGCTTTGCCCCTCCGGGGCGCCGCCGGGCTCAGGATGACAGCGCGAAATTGACCATGGACGACCTTTGGTACAAAGACGGGATCATCTATCAGACGCACGTCCGCGCCTTTTTTGATTCCAACAACGACGGCGTCGGCGACTTTCAGGGGTTGACGCGCAAGCTCGACTATCTTCAGGACCTGGGGATCAACATACTCTGGCTGCTGCCCTTCTACCCGTCGCCGCTGCGTGATGACGGCTATGACATCTCCAATTACACCGCCGTCAATCCAAGCTACGGGACGCTGGCCGATTTCAAGGCCTTCCTGAAAGAGGCGCATCGCCGCGGACTTCGAGTGATCACCGAGATGGTGATCAACCACACCAGCGACCAGCACGAATGGTTTCAGAAGTCACGCCGTGCAAAGCCGGGTTCGCCGTGGCGAGACTTCTACGTCTGGAACGACACGCCAACGAAGTACAAGGACGCCCGCATCATCTTCAAGGATTACGAGACGTCGAACTGGACATGGGACCCCGTGGCCAAGGCGTACTACTGGCATCGTTTCTTCTCACACCAGCCCGATCTCAACTTCGACAATCCGGCCGTTCACGCGGCGTTGTTCAAGGCGCTCGAGTTCTGGTTGGATCTCGGGGTCGATGCCTTCCGCCTCGACGCCATCCCATACCTCTACGAGCGGGAAGGGACGACGTGCGAGAACCTGCCGGAGACCCACGCCTACCTGAAGACGCTGCGGGCTCATGTTGACGCCCGATATCCCGGCAGAATGCTCCTTGCCGAGGCAAACCAGTGGCCGGAAGACTCCCTGTCCTATTTCGGCGATGGCGACGAGTGTCACATGGCCTTCAACTTCCCGGTGATGCCGCGTATGTATATGGCGCTGGCGCAGGAAGACCGTTTCCCCATCATCGACATCATGGCCCAGACGCCGGCCATTCCCGAGAATTGTCAGTGGGCGATGTTCCTCCGCAATCATGACGAGCTGACGCTGGAGATGGTGACGGACGAGGACCGCGACTACATGTGGCGCACGTATGCCTCCGACCGCCAGGCTCGCATCAATCTCGGCATCCGGCGCCGGCTCGCACCTCTCATGCAGAACCATCGCCTCCGCATTCATCTGATGAACGGCTTGCTGTTTTCGTTTCCGGGCACGCCGATCATCTATTACGGCGACGAGATCGGAATGGGCGACAACATTTACCTCGGTGACCGCAACGGCGTCCGCACGCCCATGCAATGGAGCCCCGACCGGAACGCCGGTTTCTCCAAGGCGAATCCGCAGCAGCTCTACATGCCGGCCATCATCGATCCGCAATATCACTATGAGCAGGTCAACGTCGAGCAGCAGCAATCGAGCCCCTATTCTCTGCTGTGGTGGATGAAACGGCTCATCGCCCAACGCAATCGATATCGGGCCTTCGGGCGCGGCACGATGCAGTTCCTGCATCCCGAGAATCGGAAGATTCTGGCCTTTGTGAGGCGCTACCAGGATGAAACGATCCTTGTCGTCGCCAACCTGTCCCGGCTCGTTCAGTGCTTCGATCTGGATCTGGCTGAGTACCGAGGCATGGCGCCGGTGGAGCTCTCAGGCGGAACGCGATTCCCCGACATCTCCGAGAAACCGTACTTCCTCAACCTCGGCCCGTTCGCCTTTTACTGGTTTGTGCTCGAACGCCAGCGCACCCAGGCCACTCTGACAAGCGACGTTGTTCCTCTCCTCCGCGCCGCAAATTTCGAGGAAGTCTTCTCGGGCGGTGATCGTGACGCCTTTGCAGGCGCTCTCAAGAGTTACATTCGATCGCGCCGGTGGTTCGGTGGGAAGGCGCGGACGATCACCGCATTGCAACTGAGCGAGAAGGTTGCCCTCCCCGAGGATGGCGGTTATCTCCTGTTCGTAAAGATCGACTATGCCGATGGCGAGCCGGAGACCTACATCTTGCCGCTGGCGATCATGCAGGCCCGCCGGGCGAAGGAGCAGGAGAGTGCGAACCCGACGCTCGTGGCCCGCTTGCGCGATGGCTACCTCCTGTACGAGCCGGTTGGTGATGCGAAGTTCGCCCAGGCGCTGCTGGAAACGATCGCCCGCCGCCGAAGCCTGAAGGCGGACCACGGCTCCGTGACCGGTACATCGACGCGAGCGTTCCGCGAGTTGCGTGGCACGGCCGCTCTCGTCCCGCAGACTCTGAAAAGCGAGCAAAGCAATAGCGCGATTGTCTACGGTGACCGTTTCTTCATGAAGCTTTTCCGCCGGCTCGATCGAGGCATCAACGCCGATCTGGAAGTGATGCGGTTCCTAAATGACGAGACGTCGTTTACGGGCGCGCCCCGGCTCGCCGGTGCGCTGCAGTACGAGACAGGCGCGAAAGCCGAGCCGGCAACGCTGGCGATCCTGCAAGGCTATGTCGAGAATTCGGGCGACGGATGGAGCTACACGGTCGATGCGATCGGCCGTTTCTTCGATGCCGCGCTGAGCGATCCCGGGGCCACAGAACGTCTGGCCAAGGCTACCCCTGCCGAGTCTCTACTCGCCATCGCCGCCAAGCCGTCTCCGGACATTGCGCAGCAGACGATCGGCCTCTATCTCATGGACGCCGAGAACCTCGGCCGCCGTACTGCGCAATTGCACCTTGCGCTGGCCTCGCGCGACGACATCGCGGCATTCGCTCCGGAACCCATTACGCCGCACTATCAGCGCTCGATCTACCAGCACATCCGCTCGCAGGCCGTCAGGACGCTTCAATTACTGCGCCGCCGAGGAAAGGGTAATCCGGAAGCGGAGGAGTTGCTGGCGCGCGAAGACGAGATTCAGCAGCGCATCCGGCGGATCCTCGACGGCCGCATCACCGGCCTGCGCATCCGCACGCATGGTGACTATCACCTCGGCCAGGTGCTTCACACCGGCAACGACTTCGTCATCATCGACTTCGAGGGGGAGCCGTCGCGGCCATTGAGCGAGCGCCGCATCAAACGCAGCGCATTGCGCGATGTCGCCGGCATGTTGCGGTCGTTCCACTACGCGCCGTATGCGGTGCTGTTCGGTCAATCGCAGCACTCGGTCATCCGCGCGGAGGATACGGCGACGGTCGAGAGCGGCGCGAAGTTCTGGTATCGCTGGGTCGGCGCGGCCTTCCTGCGAGCGTATCTGGCCGAAAGCAGCAGCGCCGCGCATCTGCCACAGACGCACGAGCAGATGCAGGTGCTGCTCGGCGCCCATCTGCTGGAGAAGGCCTTCTACGAGATCGCCTACGAGATGAACAACCGGCCCGACTGGGTCCGCATCCCGATCCGCGGCGTGCTGGAACTGCTCGGACGCTGAGAGTACACGGCCAGTCCGACAATGCCTCCTGCGATATCCTCCGGCCCTTCGATGCGCATCCGCTACATCTGTATCCACGGGCATTTCTATCAGCCGCCACGGGAAAACCCGTGGCTGGAAGCGGTGGAAACGCAGGACACGGCAGCGCCGTATCACGACTGGAACGAGCGCATCACCGCCGAGTGCTACGGGCCGAATGCGTCGTCACGCATCCTCGATGCCCGGGAGCGCATCGTCAAGATCGTCAACAACTACTCCGCGATCAGCTTCAACTTCGGCCCGACCTTGCTCTCGTGGATGGAGCAGCAGCAGCCCGAGACCTATGCCGCCATCCTCGATGCCGACCGCGCCAGCCGCGAGCGCTTTGGCGGGCATGGATCGGCCATCGCCCAAGCCTACAACCACATGATCCTCCCCCTGGCGAACGCGCGCGATCAGCGGACGCAGGTGCGCTGGGGCATCCGCGACTTCGAGCACCGTTTCGGGCGCAAGCCGGAAGCGATGTGGCTTCCGGAGACAGCGGTCGACATCGCATCCCTCGAAGCGCTCGCCGCCGAAGGGATGGCCTACACGATCCTCGCGCCGCACCAGGCATTGCGGTGGCGGAAGATCGGGGATGACGACTGGACCGAGCAGGCTGGGGCCATCGATCCCACGATGCCCTACCGCTGCAAACTGCCGTCCAGCCGCTCCATTGATCTCTTCTTCTACGACGGACCGATCTCGCAGGCCGTGGCCTTCGAGCGTCTGCTCGCGCGCGGGGAGAATCTTGCCCACCGCCTTCTCGGCGCATTCAGTGAAGGGCGCACCCACCCGCAACTCGTCAACATCGCCACCGACGGCGAGACCTACGGCCACCATCACCCCAAGGGCGACATGGCGCTGGCATATGCCCTCGACTACATCGACGAGCAGAAGCTCTCGCGCATCATGAACTACGGGCAGTTCCTGGCCGAGGTGCCTCCCACGCACGAAGTCGAAATCGTCGAGAGGACGGCGTGGAGCTGCGATCACAGCCTCGGCCGCTGGGAGCGCGACTGCGGTTGCAGCACCGGCGGCGAAGCCGGCTGGAACCAGCAATGGCGGACGCCTTTGCGCGCCGCGTTGGATTGGCTTCGCGACGAGTGCATCGCCATCTTCGAGCGCCTCGGAGCGGGTCTGTTGCGCGATCCGTGGGAGGCGCGCGACGAATACGTCAGCGTCATCCTCGACCGGTCGGAAGACAACGTCGACCGTTTTCTGGCCGGTCACGTCATCGCCGAAGGTGGCAGCGTAACCGCACTGGAGCTGCTCGAAATGCAGCGAAACGCCATGCTCATGTACACGAGCTGCGGCTGGTTCTTCAACGACATCTCGGGGATCGAGACCGTGCAAGTGCTCCACTATGCCGGGCGCGTCATCCAGATCGCCGAGAACGTATCGGGCCGCAGCCTGGAGCTCGAGTTCCTGGTGCGCGTCGCGTCCGCGCGCAGCAACCTCCCGCAACACGGTGACGCGCGGCTGATCTACGAGCGCGAGGTCAAGCCGATGCGGATCGACCTCCGCCGTGTGTCCGCGCACTACGCCGTGGCCTCGCTCTTCGACAACTTCGCCCACGACGATCGCGTCTACTGCTACCGCGTGCGCCAGAACGATTTCGAATCGTTCCGTGCCGGCCGTGCCAGGATGGCCGTCGGGTCCATCACCGTCACCTCGCTCATTACCCGCGAGGAGGTCTCGTTGGAGTTCGCGGTCATCCACCTCGGCGAGACGGAGCTGACCGGCGGCGTGCGGCCTGTGTCGACGCCGGAGCACTACGAGGCCATGAAGCGCGACCTCAGCGAAGACATGCGCGTCAACGGCGTCTCGTCGGTGATTCGCGTGCTCGACGAATACTTCGATGAGTCGTCGCTCTCCATCCGCGCCCTCTTTCGCGACGAGCAGCGCCGCATCCTCAATCTGCTCTGCGATGCCACGCTCAATGAGGCGGAGAGCGCCTTCCGGCAACTGCACGAACGCTACGACCCGTTGATGCGCTTTCACGCCGCGCTCGGCGTTCCGCTTCCGAACGTGCTCCGAACCGCGGCGGAGTTCGATATCAACATGCAACTCCGCCGTATGGCCGCGGCCGACGAGCTGCCCCTCGACGATCTGGAATCGCGCCTGCGGGAGTCGCGAGACGAAGGGGTGGTGCTCGATGAGGCCACGCTCATGTCGCTGACCAGGGCTGTCGAGCGCGCCGCCGCTGACTTCGCGCGCAAGCCTGAGGATCTCGAACTGCTCGAACGGTGGGAGACGCTCGTGGCCATCGTCCGCGAGGCCGAGGTCAAGGTCGATCTGCGGCGGCCGCAGAATGACTACTACCGGCTCAAGAAGTCCGTTCGCCCGACCACCGCGGCCAATGCCGGCAACGGCTCATCGAGCGCGAATCGCTGGCTGCAGCATTTCGACGCCCTCGGCGAGAAGCTTTCGATCGGATAGGAAGGCGAATGTTGAATGTCAAATGTTCGATGTTGAATGTTGAATGAACTCGGGGAGAGGACACATTCAACATTCAACATCCAACATTGAACATTGAACATTCAACGAAATGACCCACACACCAGTTGCTCCGACAATCACCACCACCCGCGCCTCCGGTGTCTTGCTTCATCCCACATCCCTCCCGGGGCGCTACGGGATCGGCGACCTCGGTGATGAGCTTCTGGTATTCCTCGACTGGGCTCAAAGCGCGGGACTGAGCATCTGGCAGGTGTTGCCGCTCAACGCACCCGGCTATGGCAACTCGCCGTATGGGTGCCTGTCGTCGTACGCCGGCAATCCATTGCTGATCTCGCCGCGCCGTCTGCTGGAGGCCGGGCTGCTGCCGGACGGCGCCCTCGACGATGTACCGGATCTGCCTGCCGGCAATATCGATTTCGACCGCGTCGCGGCGCTGAAGGTCGAGCTGCTGCAGCGTTCGTACGAGCATTTTGCGGAGCATGCCTCGGACGAGCAGTGGCAGGCGCTGGCCGGATTCGAAGGCGACAACTCCTGGCTTTCCGACTGGGCGCTCTATGCCGCGCTGAAGGAGAAGCACCACGGGCGGCCGTGGATGATGTGGCCGCGCGGTCTGGCCTTTCGCGAGCAGGCGGCCATCGGTCGCGCCCGCGCCGAATTCGCCGACGAGATCGGTTTTCATGAATACGTTCAGTGGATCTTCTTCGAACAATGGGCTGCCGTGCGCGAAGCAGCCCGCGCGCGCGGGATACGCCTCATGGGCGACGTGCCGATCTACGTCGCCGGCGACAGCGCCGACGTCTGGGCGAACCGGGAGATCTTCCAGCTCGACGAGCACGGCCAGCCGTCCGTCGTGGCCGGCGTGCCCCCCGACTACTTCAGCGAGACCGGACAGCGGTGGGGCAATCCGCTCTATCGCTGGGACCTGCTGGCCGAGGCGAACTACGGATGGTGGGTGTCGCGCGTCCGCGCCGCGCTCCGCTTTGCCGACATCCTGCGCGTCGATCACTTCCGCGGCTTCGCGGCCTACTGGGAAATCCCGGCCAGCGAGCCGACCGCGATCCACGGCCGCTGGATGCCCGGTCCCGGGCGCGCTCTCTTCGACGCCATACGCGATGCGCTCGGCGAGCTGCCTGTCGTCGCCGAGGATCTCGGCTTCATCACAGCGGAAGTGCAGGAGCTGCGACGAGCCATCGGCGTGCCGGGGATGAAGATTCTGCAATTCGCATTCACGCAGGCAAACAGCCCGCACCTGCCGCACCGCTACGATCCGCGGACTGTCGTCTACACCGGCACGCACGACAACGAAACCGCCCGCGGCTGGTACGAGGAGGCGACCGCCGAAGAGCGCGAGGCGGTGCAGATTTACCTCGGCATTCAGGACGTCGACGACATCGCCTGGTCGCTCATTCGCGCCGCTTACACCTCCGTCGCCGAAACCGCGATCGTCCCCGTCCAGGACATCCTCGACCTCGGCAGTGACGCCCGCATGAACCGCCCCGGCGCCGAGCACCACAACTGGTCCTGGCGCTTGACCGAGGGTGCGCTCACGAGTGAGCACGCAGAGGGGTTGAGGCGGTTGGCTAAGGCGTCGGGGAGGTTGTGAGGTGGCAAAGCACTATCCGCAGATGACGCAGATGTAACGCAGATAAGATCGTCCTAATATCTGCGTCTCATCTGCGTCATCTGCGGATAATTCGAACCGTCCTGCTACCAAGCGGCGAAGATGGCGTCGATTGCGATCTCGAGCGTTGGGAGCAGCGGAGAGGTAAGAACGTCGCCGCGAATCAGCTCTGCGGCGCGTTCGTAACGGCCAGTGGCGTTGCGTCGGAAGATCCGGACAGCGTCAGCGACCGGATCGACGATCCAGTATTCGGAAACGCCCGTTCGCTCGTAGAGCGCACGCTTCGTGACTTCGTCGTACTTGCGGTTCGAGTCGGAGAGCACCTCGATGAGAAGATCCGGTGCCCCCTGGATATTCTTCGTCGTGAGGATCTCTCGACGCTCATTGCTGATGAAGATCAGGTCCGGCTCGACGACGTCGTATCGTGAGAACACGACATCGAACGGCGCATAGTAAAGGCGGCCCACCCGATGCTCCCGCAGATAAATGCCAATCTCGACGGTGAGGTTGTAGGAAACTCGTTGGTGCTTCTCAATCGGTGATGCGCTCACATAATGCTCCCCATCGATGATCTCGTGGCGGAGACCGTCCTCAGGGAGGAGGAGCAAGTCCTCATAGGTCATCTTCGTCGACGTCTCGGGCGCCATACGCGATATTCTACCTCCTCTCCAACACCGCAACCGGGAACCGCGCGAACACGTCACGGAGCGCGAGCGATGGCCCCGAGTGCTCTTCCCCGGTGAACACATTGCGCCACTTCCCGATGACCGGAAGTGACGCCTCCCCCCACACCTCTCCGATCGGAAACTTCCCCGGCTTGACGAGGCCAGCGATGAGACGTGGCACAACCACCAGCACCGCATCATCCCCATGTCGCCGAACAAAGGCGCAAACGTTATGCAAGCCCTCCACCGGCTCGTAGCTGCCGTCGCGGAAGAGGTCCGCGTGACGGGCGCGGGCGTCCAGCGTCTTCCAGGTCACGAACATCTTGATCCGTCCGTCGTGCCAGCGGCGAAGCAGGGTATCGATCGAGGTAGACGTCTGAAGCTTCTTCAGCATCGCGGCGCGCAACTGATAGTCGACAGCGTGCCGATTGTCGGGGTCGACGAGGCTGAAATCCCACAGCTCCGTCCCTTGATAGAAATCGGGCGTTCCCGGCGCGGTTGCCTTGAGCACTACCTGCGACAACGCATTAAGGAAACCATAGAAGGCGGTCCGCTTCTGAAAGCGCTCCAGTTCGGTGCAGAGCGTCGCATCGCTCAGGATGGCATCGCAGAAGCCGAGCAGCACCTCTTCGTACGCGTGGTTCGGAGCGATCCAGCTCGTCTGTGTCTTGGCCTCGCGCGCCGCCTTCTCCACGTACTGCTTCAGGCGATCACGGACGGCTGGAAGCTCGCGAATGTCGAGAGGCCAGATGCCGATGAGGGTCTGGTAGATCAACAGCTCTACGTTCGAATCGATGATGCCCTTCCGCGAGGGCGTGTTCCGCTTCGACCAGCGCCTCACCTGCCGTTCCCATTGCGGGCCAATCTCGGAGAGGACATTGATGCGGGCCCGCACGTCCTCGCTCCGCTTTGTGTCGTGCGTCGAGGTGGCGTTCATCGTGTGCGGCCACTGGTTCTGCATGCGCACGTTGCGCGCGTGAAAGTCAGCGATGCCGTCGAAACCGTCGCGCCCCGGGTTCCCGCCTACGTCGTTCAGAGAGATGAGGCGGTTGTAGTTGTAGAAGGCCGTGTCCTCAACCCCCTTGGCCATCACCCGGCCGGTGAACTGCTGCCAGCGCATCACGAAGGCCAGCCAATGATCGCGCTCCGCGATCACGTACGGCGGCGGATCGACGAGCAGGACTCGCTCCAGGAAGGTGAAGAGCCGCTCGTCGAGCGTCGAGCCTGCCCGGCGGCGTGCCTCCGCGATCGCCGCGCGGATCGATTGCTCATCGGCCGCGTCGATCGTCCCATTGCGGATGTACGTGCGGTAGACGCACATGCAGGCCGTGACTTCGGTCAGCGCCGCGGTGAGATCGACCGGAGCGAAATCGCGCGCGTTCCGGTCCGCCATGGCCACGGCGCCAAGCTGACTGCCGAGCGTGCGCATCTCGCCGGAGAAGAGCTCGCGGATGATCTGTTTCTTTCGCTCGTAGCAGATGTCGTCGAATGACTCCGTGACACCGGTGAACGCGCGATAGAAACGATCGAGCTCCCGCAGCCCGCCCGGATCGACGAAGAGCGCATTCACCGAATCGAGGAAGTCGTAGCCGGTCGTGCCGCTGACCGGGAAGTCGCGCGGCAACTCCTCACCGTGTTCGAGAATCTTCTCCAGGACGATGTAGAAGCCCTTCCCGCCGTTCGACTCGCCGTCCAGGCGGGCTTGCAGTTTGCGCATGTGACCGATCGGATCGTGGAGGCCGTCGATGTGATCGATGCGCAGCCCGGTCACTTTTCCTTCCGCGATCAGTGCGAGCGTGCGGCGGTTGCGCGCCTCGAATACCTCGGGATTCTCGACCCGCACGCCGACGAGATCGGTGACGTCGAAGAAGCGTCGGTAGTTGATCGTCTCGCTGGCGATACGCCAGTAAGCCAGGCGGTACCACTGCGCGTCGAGCAATGCATCGAGGTCGTTGAAGCTTCCGGCTTCACCAGCCCGTCCGTTGATCCGCGCCATGGCGTCGTTCAGCGCCTCGCGGAACGTCGCCTCCTGCTCGTAGATGCGCCAGAGCGTCTCCTTGAGGAACTTGCTGTTCGGAGTCGCGGCATCGTCCTCGGCCAACTCGCGCAACTCGATGGCCACCCCCTCGCGCGGGAGCGATTCGATGCAATGCCGCAGCACCTGGCCGTACGAGGCCGGCGCCAGCGGCAGGCGGTTGTCGTAGTAGGTGAAGTAGAAGCCATCAACGTCGAAGTGAAGCTGGATCTCCCGCGACTCCAGCGCCTCGCCGTACGGCTTGCCCAGGATGGGGAGCAGCACCTTGCTGACCGTCTGCCCCCGCGTCGTCACCGGCGTCCAGTCGATGTCGAAATAGTGGAGAAACCGCGAGTGCTCGCCGTTTTCGAGGACGCTCATCCACCAGGCGTTCTCCGCGCTGGCCGCCATGTGATTAGGCACGACGTCGAGCAGCAGGCCGAGTTGCGTTTCCCTGAGCGCGGCGTGAAGAGCATTGAAGTCCTCCTCCGTCCCCAGCTCGGGATTGAGCGCGCTGGCATCGACGACGTCGTATCCATGCCCGCTCCCTTTGCGCGCGCGCAGGATCGGCGAGGCATAGATGTCGCTGATCCCGAGCTCGGCGAGATAGGGGACGATCTCCCGCGCCTCGTCAAATCGGAAGCCGGCGTTGAACTGGATCCGGTACGTAGCCCTCGGCACGCGGTACATGCTGCTGAGTGCGCTGCGAAAGGGGTGCCGGGTGGGGTGTGGGGGGTGGGGAGTGGGGTGTGGGAGGTGGGGAATCGGAGGTGGAGCGGCGGTTGCGGGGTTGCGAGGTTGCGAGGTCTCGCGGTTTCGAGGACACACCCACCGCTGTAACTGGGTTAGTTTAGTTAGCCTTGAGCGAAAAAACGAAGGCTTGGCCCTCACATTCTCACGAGTGCAGGCGGCCACCGGCTGGAAGGACGCGGTTCTTCACGCCGAGACCTTCCGGTTGATGATTCCCCGAAGTGTGCACTCCGGGAGCCCACGGCAGGAGGAGTACAACTCGACTCCGGCATTGACGAGCACCCGGCACTATCCAGCGCTCCGGCTCGTCAGTTGGCCGCTATCAGGAAGTTTAACGCGACACACCCGGCGGAGTAACACGACACCAGGGCGGAGCAACACGACACGCGGGCGAAGGTACACGACACGCGGGCGAAGGTACACGACACGCGGGCGGAGGAACACGACACGCAGGCGAAGGTACACGACACGCAAGCGGAGGAACGCGACACGCTGTGCGGAGGAACACGACACGCAGGCGGAGGAACACGACACGCTGTGCGGAGGAACACGA
>DATHRD010000004.1:0-62012 GCA_035482045.1 Thermoanaerobaculia bacterium | reverse complement strand
GTTCATCGGCTCATGCCTTTGCTCCACGCTTCTTTCAGACGGCTCCTCGCGGCAGCCGCCCTTGCGCTTTGCTAGCCCTTCGGTTCCATCAACCTGGGCAAAGGACTTTCACCTCCTAGCTATCGAACATGCTCGGCACACTCTGCTACCGCCGGGCGTCCCCGCCCGGCGGGAAGTGCTCGCGCGGCTGGTAGCCGCGACCCATCGACCGAGTCACGCAGGACCATCGTTGCGCTTTCCTCAGCGCCTGAGTCACGGCACGGCAGTTGCCTCGACTGCTGTTTCAGTCGGACCGGACTAGCGTTTTAGTCCGATCGAACTGGAACGGCACTCGATCGGACAGAAACGTCAGTCCGATCGGACTGAAAGGGCAGTCGGTCGTACAGAAACGCCAGTCCGATGCGACTGCAAGGGCAGTCCGATCCAACTAAAACGCGAGTCCGGTCCGACTGAAACGCCAGTCCGGTCGACCAAAACGGCAGTCCGATCCGACTGAAACGGCAGTCCGATCCGACTGAAACGCCAGTCGATCGGACAGAAACGTCAGTCCGGTCCGACTGAAACGCCAGTCCGATCGGACTGAAACGGCACTCGAACTGACCAAAACGGCAGTCCGATCCGACTAAACGCCAGTCCGATCCGACTGAAACGCCAGTCGATCGGACAGAAACGTCAGTCCGGTCCGACTGAAACGCCAGTCCGATCGGACTGAAACGGCACTCGAACCGACAGAACCGGCAGTCCGATCCGACTGAAACGGCACTCGATCGGACAGCCACGCCAGTCGGATACAACTGATTGGCACGCCCGTGAGTGTGAGCGGCACGTTCGTCCACCCGACCGTCCTGATGGGTTGAACCCACCGAGCTCAGTCACGCATAGAAAGGATTCCCCGTTGGCCATTTCGGCACCTCGGATGATGTTGAATCAAACCGCGAATCCAACGTAGGTCGGACTGTCAGTCCGACCGGAGCTCGCGCGGTCGTCAACGACAGGCAGCGTATCCATTACCGATCTCCCGAGCTCCGGTCGGACTAAGAGTCCGACCTTTTGCCGCGTTAGCGGCAACAAGACGGTAGCCAGGGGTGCGAGCGTTTTTTGCGAGCACCCCTGGTAAAGAGATGTCGTGGTTGGTGCCGCGTCAGCGGCACTGGAGCAATCGGGATTCCATCCAGTGCCGCTGACGCGGCACGCTTTCAAGAGACAACCTGACCAGGGGTTGCTCGCAAAAAGCGCTCGCACCCCTGTCTACCTTCTTGAGCCGCTATCGCGGCGTTGTAACGTCCAGTTTCCACCGGTCGGACTAAGACTCCGACCTACGTTTCGGTCGTCTTTCAAGAGGTTCTTCCGCGCAAGCTCGCAGCGCCGGGCGAGGACGCCCGTCGCCAGCAGGCAGGATGCCTGCGCTACTTTGAGCCCGTCCTGAAATAACTCATATGGTTGAGGTTAAGCGGCATCGATCTCGCACTAGGTGAGATCGGAGGAACACCCCATGACGAACAGAAAGATCCAGGCAGCACTGTTGAGCTTCGCGCTCCTTCTGCCTGCCGGAAGTGCATTCGCTCAGACTTACCATCACCGTTCCCATGTCTACCGTCACCACTACAGCCAGACCCGAGGCGCCGTAATCGGAGCGGTGGCCGGGGCGGCCATCGATCACAGACAGCCAATCAAAGGCGCGTTGATCGGAGGCGTGATCGGTGGAAGTGTCCAGGCTGTTCGTAACCACAACGCCAAGCGCCATTACCGGCACTACTAGGCCGGCACGGCCGGCTGCCCAAGGCTCGGCAACATCTTTGCCCGCGCAAACTCCCAGCCGTCGCTGACACAAGGTATGGTGAGGCGTGATGAAACGCCTCACCCTGCTTCTCCTGTTCGTTGCCGCCACCGCGCGGGCGGCAGCACCAACCAAGCACGACATCCTCGCTGAGTTCGTCGAGTTTCTAGCGGTCCCCAACCTCGCCTCGGACACGCCCAACATCGCGCGCAACGCCGCCGCGATTCAGGCCATGTTCGAGAAGCGCGGCGTCAAGACACGCCTGCTGACGCTCGAAGGCGCGCCGCCAATCGTCGTCGTCGATCTTCCGGCGCACGGCGCCACCCGCACCATCGCTTTCTACGCCCACTACGACGGCCAGCCTGTCGACTCGACACAGTGGAAGAGCGCTCCGTGGACTCCGGTCATGCGCGATGCCGCCGGAAACGACGTCGACTGGCGCAAGGCGGCGTCGATCAATCCCGAATGGCGTCTCTACGCGCGCTCCTCGGGTGATGACAAGGCTCCCATCATCGCCATGGCCACGGCCCTGGACACACTGCGCGACGCCGGTCATGCGCCGGCGGTGAATCTCCGCTTCGTCTTCGAAGGCGAAGAAGAGGCAGGCTCGCCGCACCTCGCCGAGTACCTCGCCAAGTATCCCGACGTCCTCCGGCCCGACGCCTGGATCCTCTGCGACGGTCCGGTCCACCAGAGCCGCCGTATGCAACTCGTCTTCGGCGCGCGCGGCGTGGTCGATCTCGAGCTGACCGTCTACGGGCCGGTGAAAGGGCTGCACGACGGCCACTACGGCAACTGGGTGCCGAACCCGATCATCCGCCTCACGCATCTGATCGACTCGATGCGCGACGAGAATGGCCGCATCCTCATCCCTCATTTCTACGATGACGTGAAGCCGCCCTCGGCCGCGGAGCAGGAGGCCATCGCCCGGATGCCGCCGGTCGAGGCGGATCTGAAGCGCGAGTTCGGAATCGCCGCAACCGAGGGAGGCAATCGCGCGCTCAACGACCTGCTCATGCTCCCCGCGCTGAACGTCCGCGGCATTCAGTCGGGTCATGTCGGCGCGCAGGCGTCGAACACCATTCAGACCGAGGCGCAGGCATCGCTCGACTTCCGCCTCGTACCGGATGAGACGCCGGAGTCGGTGAAGAAGATCGTCGAACAGCACATCGAGGAACAGGGCTACACGATCGTCCGAACCACGCCCGACGCTGCGATGCGCCTCGCCCATCCGAAGATCGCCAAGATCACCTGGGGTCCCGGCTACCCTGCCGCCCGGACACCGCTCGACCTTCCCCTCTCCCGTCAGATCATCACGATCATGACCACCGCCGGACACGACCCCGTCCGCGTCCCCACCCTCGGCGGCAGCATTCCGATGTACCTCTTCCAGCAACCCGCCAACACACCGGTCCTGATCCTCCCCATCGCCAACCACGACGACAACCAGCACGCCGCGAACGAGAACATCCGGTTGCAGAATCTGTGGGATGGGATTGATGTGTACGTGGCGCTGTTCGAGGGGTTGAAGTGAAAGCGTCTGCGTAGAATGCACTCAGGCCATGTCCAGGTGCCGCGAATATCCCCGTTTTCTATTGCTTGCACTCGTGGCAACGAGCTGTAACTCCGAAATTGGCCACGCTGTGTTTCGCGACAAGACCATTGGCGTCCTCTCGCCGGTTGCAGAAGCCGGCCGCTTCGCCTTCACCGTCCACGGACACAGGACGCAATTCACATTCGCATCATCAGAGCCAATCGTGCTGCCCCGCGGAAGCAACGTCCACATCCTGCTCACCGACCGCTCAGGAGACGTCATCGCCGGGGCACAGCTTAACGGCGAGACGCTTCAATCGACTAATTGGGACGGAGCTGAAGCTTCAGTCCTTCTCAACCCGCTCCCGGATTGGGACGAACGGTTACGAGATGGGCAAATGTACCAGATGGAGGTATCAGTTACTCCAGCCAAAGTACTGGCACATCCTCTACGCGTAGTTCAACACTGGGAGAGTGAACACGGTGAGTAGTCACACCGTTCAACTTGCTCTGCTGCATCCCACGTGCGCTACTATTCCGCGCGGGTCCGAGCCGGTGAAGTCGGAGACGTCAGCCGCCGTGAAGCACCTCCTCGCGTTACTCGCCGTTTACCTCCTCTCGTTCGGGATCCTGGCGTATCTCGCAGATCGCCACGCGCTGATGCCGCGGACAGGCGCGCCATCGTACCGAATCGCGGCTGTCGTCACGATGACGCTCATTTGCGGTCTGGGCGCGGCCGTCATTGCGAAAGTTCTTCCGGTGGGACTCGGTTGGCCTTACACGCTCGGCGGAATCGCGGTGTTCGCCGGCGGCATCGGTATCGGCAGCATGGCGTTTCAGACCGGCACAATCCTCTACGGCATCCTCGGTCCTCTTCTAACTCTCGTCGGCGTCTCTCGATCTGCCAGACGTTCATCCGGTCCCACTCGGGTGCTCATGCTCGCTGGTGCGTGTCTGGTACTCGCCTGGCTGAGCGCGAGCTTATGGCTCATCGCCAGCGGAACGTGGTACGAGACATTCCTCTTGTCATCCGGCTATATGCTGCACGGACTTGGGAGAGGCGCCTGAGAAAAAATGCTGGGCAAGCGAGCGTCCGACGAAGAGCAGCGAGCGTACCGTTCCTTTGTTTCGCTGGGCCGTATAGCCGACGACGTCCAAGCGATCTCCATCCTCGGGGCCCTGGCCCTTTTGGCGATTGTCGTCCCCACACGGAGCATGGCTTGGCTGTTTCCTCTGGCCTTCCTGATTCCTTGGATCCTCTCCCAGTTTGTGTTGCCATCTGTGATTCTCTGGATCGCGCCGCCTCACGTCGTCAAGTCGCTTCCTCGGGGTAGGATCGACGGTCCGGCCACTCCACACGCTCCCCATACCTATGCCGATCTCATTCACTACTGGCTCCGCCCAGACTGGACGTGCAGCCATCCTCCATACTCAGCGACGCCTTCTCCTGCACCTTCGGGAGTAATCCTGGGCTACGTCGCCGAGTTATTCTCGCTCTGCTTCGGCGTGGCAGGTCTCGATTACTTCATCGTCAACTCTCACCCGCATTCGGTGCGTCTACTGGTGACGCCGGGTGTCGCTGTCATTGGAATTCAGGTTTATCTCGCCAGCCGCTTCACGACCCGGAATCGGCTACAGGCGTACACGTCTCCGTCCCCCGGAGAGGCGCGAATAACGCTCTTTGTGGCCGTACTCGCGACGGCCACGATCACGCTGGTCGCTCTCTCATACATGCGCACCTGATCACCCGGTGCGGTGCAATTCAAGGAGCGTCTTGGGACGCGAAGTTCGAACAGTCGCTGAGCCGAGTCCTCGAAACGAACAAAGAGCTATATCGGCGGCTATCGTAAGCCGTCCGAATGCCTCGGCAGCAGGAACGTCGCGTACATCCAGCACCCGAGGCAGAAGTCGAAGACGCCGTCGAGCACGTTGAAAAACAGCAGGGTTCCCGCAATGAGGGCTGCGATCCCGGGGCTCCAGGGCAAGACCGCCACGGTACCGAGAGCGAAGAAGAAACCGATGCGGCAGGCGAAGCGCTTCGGCGCGCTGTCGCTCAGCTTCACGGGGATCCCAACCGCGCGCGCGAACGCGCGTGCGAGCCGCTGCATCGGGCTCGGGTACCTGGTCCAGGCACGGATCGCGTAGTCCAACGTCAGGGCGGCGGCAAGAACCCATGCGATTCTTCCGAAACTCGCCCAGGCCACGGCCATCGCTGAGATGGCAGCCAGAGCAATGATTGTCAGGATGCACGTCACGCGGCTGGCGTTGTGATCGACGGTTTCGTAGGAGATCGGGCAGGCGGCGCCGGTGTTGGTCATTAAGAGTCTCCTCGCGTCGGGGGAACAGTCATCTTAATGCAGCTCGCACCACGCTCGATGGATCGGGAAAGTGGAACAGGCGTCCCCGCCTGCTCTACGAGAACCGCACAATCCCGTAAGCAATAGCGGCGAGGACAATTGCGTAGGGCGCAAGCGCGATGATCAACCAGACGGCAGTCTATCTCCGCGCCGCCGAGCCGGCGGCGGTCCAGCCGGCGAGCCGCCGGCGCTACGAGGGCGCCGTACGTTTACACTTCCTCATGACCAAAGCCCGCCTGGAGACCTTCAGCGACGGGGTGATCGCCATCCTCATCACGATCATGGTGCTGGAGCTGCACGTGCCGCATGGCATACCGCACGGTGCGGACCTGGGCGCGTTGCGGCCCCTCATTCCACTGCTGCTCACCTACACGCTGAGCTTCATCTTCCTGGCCATTTACTGGAACAACCACCACCACATGTTCCAAACCGTCGACCGTGTCAACGGGCGGATTCTGTGGGCGAACATGCACCTGCTCTTCTGGCTGTCGCTCGTGCCGTTCGTCACCGGCTGGATGGGCGAGAACAACTTCGCCCCGCTCCCGACGGCAGTTTACGGGTGCGTGCTCCTGCTGGCGGCCATCGCCTACACGATCCTCGTCTACGCGATCATGGCCGACCAGGGACCGCACTCGAAGCTCCGGGCGGCCATCGGGCGGGACGTGAAGGGAAAAATCTCGACGGCGCTCTACGCCGTGGCCATTCCGTCGGCGTTCGTCCATCCGGGGATTGCCGGAGCGATCTACCTCACCGTGGCGTTGATGTGGCTCGCGCCTGATCGGCGCATCGAATCGAAGATCAACTCAGGCCTTCTTTCGCACGAGGAGAGTGGCCGGCCGGAGTGAGCCCATCGTGAGGATGGCCAGGAAGACGGCGATCACACTCGATCCGATCGACTTCGACGTACAGCCGTTCGCGGCAAAGCCCTGCGCATACTCGCGGCCGTGGCGGATGTCGTCGATGACGGCCTCCCCTCCCGGTTTGAGAACGCGCGCGATCTCGGCGATGGCCTGCCGCCGGCCCGGCGCATCATAGATGTTGTGGATGGCGGAGCAGGAGACGACGACGTCGAAGGTGCCGTCGGGAAACGGGATCTTGCGCATGTCCGCGGTCTGCACGTCGACCCGATCGGCCACACCTTCGCTCTTCGCATTCTCGATGGTGGCCTCGGGGCGATTGCCGGAGAGATCCTCGGCCTGCCAGAGATCGATGCCCGAGGCCGTGCCCGTGGTGAGCCGCTTCGCCGCGCCGACGAGCATCAGGCCGCGTCCGCAGCCGACGTCGAGCACACGCTCCGTTCCCGTCCAGCGCACCGCATCCAGCAACTGCTCCCGGTTGCGCATCTTGCCGATCCTGCTGTCCCACAGCATCCAGACCGCCATCAGAAGGCAGGTCCCGGCGGGCCAGATGGCGATGTGACCAAGCGGAAGACGAACGCCGAAGCCGGCAAGATCTCCCGACCACCAGCCCAGAATCATCGCCATCCACAGCAGGAAACCAACCACGGCCACGATGAAGAGATTGCGGATCACGCCGGGGGCGTCGATGCCGTAGTCCGGGCTCTTCACGGCGCCAGTTGTGTCCGACGTGTTCATGCCGTCACTCTATCTGATGTGATAACTGGTAAGGTGCAGGCGGAGGCTTTCATGTCAAAGATCAATGGAGACAAGGCGCGCACGGCCATCGAGCAGCGCCGCCGCACCGCGCAACGCGCAAAAGACCGCGCCCGCCGCGCCGAAATCGCCCAGGCCGCGGCCAAGCCGGCCGCGAAAACGAAGAGCGCGAAGTGATGCTGGAAGGATGAAGGATGAAGATTGACGGATGAAACGTGAACGTTGAAGGTGCTTGATCCTTCATCCTTCCCCTTTCATCCTTCATCCTTCATCCTTCATCCTTCGTTATGACCTGCCTTCTCATCGTCGACGATGATCCGGACCTCGGGTTCGGCCTGGCCTCGGCACTGGAGTGCGACGGCCGCCGCATCATCGTCTGCCGCGATCTGGAGTCAGCGCAGATCATGCTCGACGTCGAACCGGTCACCGACATCGTGACCGACGTCAAGCTCTCCGGACCGTTTCGCTTCGAAGGGCTCGATTTCATCACCGAGATTCAGCGCGTAGCGCCGGCCGCACGCGTCATCGTGATGACAGGCCATGTCACCGACGAGCTCGAGGCCGAAGCGCAGCGCCGCGGTGCGGACGCCGTGTTGTCGAAGCCGTTTGCCATCAGCGCGCTCGAACCGCTCCTGACCATGCCGGCGGAAAACACGCCCTCCTCGCTGATCCTCGTGCCGACGATCATCGAGATCATCGGCAGCGGTGCTCTGCGCCCGCGCTTCCAGCCGATCGTCTCGCTCGCGGATGGCGCAACGCACGGTGTGGAATCGCTGGCGCGTTACCGCGGCGAGGGCCCTTTCGCCCGGCCGGACCTTCTCTTTACCTACGCCACGCGCAGGAACGATGTGGCCCGTCTGGAGGCGGCCTGCATCGAACGGACGATGCGCGAGGCCGTGACATTCCCCGAGTCGCTGACGCTGTTCATGAATGTCCATCCCGCCGCGCTCGATGACATGGGCGTCGTCCTGGCACTGGAGTCGTCCGCGCAGAAGTCCGGCATCGACCTCTCGCGCGTGGTCCTCGAGATCACCGAGCAGCAGGAGATCCGCCAGCACCCCGCGCTCTTCGAAGCGATCGAAGAGCTTCGAGGCCGCGGCTGCCGCTTCGCCTTCGACGACGTCGGCGTAGCCTACTCGCACCTCCCCTTGATCGAACGGATCCGCCCTGTCTATCTGAAGATCAGCCAGCTTTTCGGAACGCTCTTCGAAGCCGATCCGACCCGGACGAAGATCGTCCGCAACATCGTCTCCCTGGCCGCGGAGTTCTCGTGCGCCATCATCATCGAAGGGGTGGAGGATCAGTCGACCGCCGACGCAGCGAGGGACCTCGGCATCGCCTACGGGCAGGGGTACCTGTTCGGGCGGGCGGAGGATGCGCCGTAAACCACTTATCCGCAGATGACGCAGATGGACCCAGATTGAAGACGATCCTATCTGCGTAGATCTGCGTCATCTGCGGATGGCTTTTGTGTCACTTCCCCCTGATCATCGCGTAGATCGCCGGCGTAACCACGAGCGACAGCATCAGGGCGAAGAGCAGGCCGCCGATGACGCAGATGGCCAGCGGTTGCAGGAGCTCGGAGCCGGAGCCGATGGATAGAGCGAGCGGGAGCATGCCGAGCATCGCGGCCAGCGACGTCATCAGGACGGGGCGAAAGCGGCGGCGGCCGGAGTTGCGCAGGGCAGTGGTGAGGTCTTCGCCGGATCGCAGGTGGTCTTCGACCGTGTCGAGCATCAGGATGCCGTTCTTCGAGACGATGCCGACGATCATGATCAGACCCATCATCGAGACGACGTTGAGCGTAGTGCGTGTGACGAGCAGCGCCATCAGGCTGCCTGAGAGCGCCAGCACGGCTCCCGAGACGATCGCGGCGGGATGGGCGAAGGAGCGGAACTCGACGACGAGGACGATGAAGACCAGGGCGATGGCCAGGCCGAGGGCGACCAGGAGCTCGCGGAAAGAAGCCTGCTGCTCCTGATAGAGGCCGCCGTACTCGATCGTCGTCCCGGTGGGCAGGTGCAGATCACGGCCCAGGCGCGCCTGGATGTCTCCGATCGCCGAGCCGAGGTCGCGGCCTTCCAGGCGGGCCGTGACGGAGACCGACTGCCGCAGCCCTTCCCTGCCGATCTCGGTCTGGCCGGGATCGTAGTTGATGGTGGCGATCTGATCGATGCGAACGTAGCTGTTCGATGACGGAGCGCGGATGGGGAGGGCGCGCAGATCCTCGAGCTGCGGGCGCGGACCGCCGAGAAGCACGCGGACGCCGGTGGCGCGCCCGTGCTCGATGATGTTGGAGACGACGTCGCCTCCGAGCGCGGTGGTCATGGCCTCGTTCACGTCGGAGGCGGTGACCCCATAGAGCGCCGCGCGTTGCGGGTCGATCTGGAACGTAACCGCCGGACCGCTGACGACGATGCCGTTGAACACGTCGACCACGCCGCTTACTTTGGAGATCGACGCGGCGATGGCCTTGGCCGTGTTGTGCAACGCCGCCGTATCTTCGCTGAAGACGCGGATCTCGATCGGTTGCGGGGCGCTGACCAGATCGCCGATGAGATCGGAGAGGATGCCGGGGAACTCGACGTGCAAGGCCGGCTCGCTCGATTCGATCTTGTGCCGCAGCTCGCTGGTGACGGCATCGGTCGAAGCGGACTCCTTCAACTTCACGGCGAAGTCGCCTGTGTTCGGCTCCGTCACGCCGGCCAGGCCCAGCTGCAGACCCGTGCGGCGTGAATAGCCGTCGATGGCCGGGTTCTCCTTCAGCATTCGCTCGACGTGTTGCAGCATCCGGTCGGTCTCATCGAGCGAGGCACCGGGGGGCGCTTTGTAGTCGAGGATGAAACCGTGCTCCTCGAACTCCGGCAGAAACTCCGAGCCGAGGCCTTTGTAGATGAAGAAGGTGAGCACGGCCAGGATGCCGATGATGACCAGAACCATGCCTCGCCTTGCCAGGGCATGTTCGAGCAACCAGTCATAACCGTTGACGAGACGTGTTAGAAGAGGACCCTCCGTGATCTCGATCGCGGTCTCGAACTCCCGATCCGCGGTCTCGTGGTCCTCTGGCGCGGTCTCGGGGTTTCGAGGTTGCGCGGTCTCGGGGTCGTTATCCGATTCATCACCGCGCGACCGCGAGACCCCGAAACCGCGCGACCGCACATGGATGAACTGCTCCGCCAGCACCGGCGTGAACGTCAGCGCCAGGAACAGCGACGTCAACAGCGCCACGCTCATCGTCAGCGCCAGCGATCGGAAGAAGACGCCGGTGATGCCGGTCAGCAGCGCCAGCGGAAGGAAGACGACGACCGGGGTGATAGTCGAACCGATGATCGGCCCGGAGATCTCGCCGACCGCGTTCCTCACGGCGTCGGCGCGCGACTCGCCGCGGACCATGTGCGTGTAGATGTTCTCGACGACGACGATGGCGTCGTCGATGACCAGACCGATGGCCGCGGCCACGCCGCCGAGGGTCATCAGATCGAAGCTCAGCCCGACGATCCACATGGCCACGAACGTGACCAGGACGGTGACAGGGATGACCAGCGTGGCTACGAACGTCGTCCCCCAGTTGCGGAGGAAGCCGTAGAGGATGGCCACCGAAAGCAGAAGTCCGATGAGGATGGCATCGCGCACGGAGCTGACCGAGCTGGCGACCAATAGCGACTGGTCGTAGTACGGGCGAATCTCGACGTCGGGCGGAAGCGCCTTTTTCAGCCGTGCCACTTCCGCTTTCACATCATCGGAAACGGCGATGATGTTCGCCGTCGGCTGCCGGAGCACGTTGAGCAGCACGGCCGGGCGTCCGTCTGCCGTGACGATCGTAAAGCGCGGCTCGAGGCCGGGACTCACTGTGGCGACGTCACCGATCCGCACCGGCACGTTGTTGACGGTGGTGACGACGATGGCCGCGAGGTCGTCGATCGTTGAGGCCTGCCCGCTGACGAGCGCGAGCGCGAGCTGGTGATTCTCGTTGATGAGCCCGGGCGACTCGATGACGTTGGCATTCCTGACCGCATCGGAGACCTGCTTCATCGAGACGCCGCGCGCTTCGAGCCGGGTCCGGTCGATGAGCACGTGGTACTCGCGCAGTTGCCCGCCCATCACCTGCACGATGGCCACCCCGTCGATCCGGGCCAGCGGCGGCCGCAGGGTGACATCCGCGAGGTTGCGCAGCGTACCGGGGTCGCGCTTGGGCGAGGTGATGCTGTATCCGAGGATCGGGAAGACGGCGAACGTGAGCCGGTCGGCGCGGTCAAACGAGGCGCCGGGCGGCAGCGACGCAGCGAGCTGCGACGCCTTCGCCTGCACGATCTGCAGCGTCTGAACGATATCGGTTCTCCAATCGAAGAAGAGATCGATCTCCGTGGAGCCGCGGGCCGTCGTCGACTTGATGCGGGAGATGCCCGGGATGCCGCTCATCGCCTCTTCGATCGGCTTGGTCACGGAGACGAGCGTCTGCTGGGCCGGAGCGACACCGTTCTCGGCGGCGATGATGATGCGCGGGAAGTCGGTCTGCGGAAAAAGAGCGCGGGGAATGCGGGTCAGGGCGATCAGACCGGTGACGCAAAGCAGCGCGATGACGAGCAGCACCGCGCGCTTGTGGTTCGAGATGATCCGGCCGAGGTTCATCAGTCCTTGTCCGCGGGCTTGGCGGCCGGCTTCGGAGCCGCATCGGCGTTCACGATCTTCGTGCCGTCGGGCAGGCCGTAGTTCCCTTCGATGACGACGGTCTCGCCCCCGCGGAGACCGGACGTTATCTGCGTCCGGTCGCGCGTGTGCGCGCCGGTAGTGACCTTCACCTCGTGCGCGACCGATTTGTCGTCGACGACCATGACCGTGCCGGCGTTGGCGTTCGTGGCGTCGAGCGTGACGGCCGCGGTCGGGACGACGATGGCCTTGGCCACCCCGCCGCTGCTGACGGTGACGCGCGCGGCGCTGTTCGTCCGAAGGCGGCCATCGGCATTCGGAAGAGTGATCCACAGTTCCACGGCGCGGCTCTGCGGATCGGCGGCGCTTCCGACCAGGCTGACGGTCCCGTGCAGCGTGACGCCGGGGAGCGAGTCAGGCTGCACGCTGGCGGCGTCGCCCGCGTGGACGCGCATGGCCGCATCGATGGACAGCGGCGCCTTGACGATGACCGTGGAGGTGTCGGCGATGGTAAGCATCTTCGTCCCGGCGTTTGCGAAATCGCCCTGATATAGGAACTGGTCGCTGATGACGCCGTCGAACGGAGCGCGGATCGTGGCGTATCCGGCCTGCGCGGTGAGCGTCTCCAGGTGTTGCGCGGCCTGCCGCTCTTTGCTGTGCGCGGCGGCAAGGTCGGAAGGGTTCGTGGTGCCCTCGTGCAACGACGCCGAGCGCTCGGCCAGCCGCAAATCGTCTTCCGCTTTCGTGACGTCGAGCTCCGAGGCTTCCAGATCTTTTTTCGAGATGCCGCCCTGGTCGTACAAAACCTTCCGGCGCTCGTACGTCTTGCGCAGGTTGTCGACGGTGGCCTGAGCGTCGTGTACCGCTTTCGCGTCCTGCGCATTCGTCAGCGGGATGCTTCCCTGGCCGGTGTTGTTGAGACCGATCTGCGCCTCGTGCAGCGCGGCGGCGGCCTCGGCCTGCTGCGCGGTGAGGTCGCGCGACTCGAGCACGGCCAGGACGTCGCCCCGGTGGACGACGCGATTCTTGATCAGTCCCATCGTCGCGATCTGGGCGCTGACTTTCGGACTGATCGTCGCTTCCTGGCGCGCACTGATCGTGCCGACGATGTCCAGCGGCTGCGCGATCGGACCGATCTCCGCTCTGGCCAGGCGGACGCTGACGATCTGCTGCGCGGCCTCGTCCTCCTCGGCGGCGCCACGGCTGTGCCAGCACCAGCCGGTGCCTATAAGGACGATCAGGCCGATGCCGGCTCCAATCTGCACGCGCCGGCGTTTCCATAGCGGCTCGTTCGTGTCGGTCATTCTCCTGCGGCCTCCTGCAGATGAGCGCGGGCGATCTCGAAATCGAACAACGCCTGCTGGTAGTTCGTTCGTTGCTGGGCGAGCGTGCTGAGGGCGTCGGTCACCTCGACGATGGGCGCTTCGCCGGCACGGTAGCGGGCGATGGAGATGTCGACGTTGTGGCGCGCGTCCTCGACCGCGGCGCGGGCGTTGTCGGCGCGGCGGATGGCCGTGAGCGCCTCTTCGTGCGCGGCGTCGAACTCCAAGTCCATGCCGCGGCGCGTGATGATCAGTTCATTCTCCGCCGCCTGGGCGCGCAGCTCGGCCTGGCGCTGTTTGGCGTGGCCGATACCCCAGTCGAAGATCGGGATATCGAGGTTGGCCGTGGCCAGATAGCCGCGGTGCTCCCGGATGTCCGAGGAGCGTAGCGACGGCGAGTCGAAGCCTTCGTCAACCTGGTAAGTCAACGTTGGAAGCCGGCCTGCCCGCGCGACGCCGATATCGGATTTCGCGGCGCGCAGTTGCGCCTCGGCCTGGGCGAGCTCGGGCCTGCGCGAGACCATGGCCGAAGTGAATCGATCGAGGTCCGCGCTGGTTGGCTGCGGCGTCAGTTCCGAGACCGTCAGCGGCTCCGGCGCGTGGACGCCGGTGAGCACGCGCATTGCGGCGAGGGCTTCCGCTTCCTGCAGGCGGGCCTGTTCGAGGTCATCGCGGCGCTGCGCGGTCTGGAGCCGCGCGCGGATGACGTCGACCTCGGCCAGCTCGCCGCCGCTGTGCTGCAGGCTCGTGACCCGCTCGAATTCCTCGGCCGCGGCCAGCGTCTCCTCGGCACTGTGGCGCTTTGCCGTCGCCAGTCCGAGGCCGAAGTAGGCCTCGCGCACGCCGCGCACGAGCGCACGACGGGCCACCTCCGTCCCGGCATGTGCCGCCGCCAGGAGAGCGCCGTTGCGGGCGATGGTGGCGCGCATCCCGAGATCGAGCGACCCCTCGACGCCGAGCAGCTCCTGGTACTCGCGGGTCGCGTTCTGAGCGATGAACGACGGATCGGGCGAGCCGGGATTGAGCGGCTTGTTCAGGCTCGCCGTGGATGAGCTGCGCACCCGAGGCAGCAACGCGCCCCGCGCCTGCGTCAAATCCATCGCCGCGGTCTGCTCGTCGATGACCGCCTGCTGGTACGCATTGGCCTGCTGCAGGGCAGCCTGTGTGGCGTTCTGGATGGTCATCGGAGGCACCGTCTGCGCCCGCAGCGGGACCGCGAAGAAGATGAGAATCACCAGCAGTTCTTGACGCCTTGACATCGGGCGCCGGAGTTTAACCGAACGGGGTAAACGCGGCATGAACCACCACCGGTTCGACGAACACTGTGTCTGCGATTCCACTTGGTCGCGAGAAATTCACTGTCATCCCGAGGCTGCCGCAGCCGCGCCAATTCTGTTGGTGATTGCTCAAATCAAACGTCGCGGCGGAGGACGCCGAAAGCCTGCCCTGAGCGCAGCCGAAGGGGACCCCCCTTCTACCTGCCGGGAGGTTGGGGGAGGATGACGTGTAGGCATCACCGAAACGGCTGAAAGCCCCACCTTTCCGGCAAGCTCGCGGGGGGTCCCCTTCGGCTGCGCTCAGGGCGGGCTTTCGGCGTCCTCCGCCGCGAATTCTCATCTGCGCAAGCACCACAATTCGAGGCGCGGCTGCGGCAGCCTCAGGATGACAGTGTTGACCGAATAACCCACCCTCCCCACCGGTTCTCTTTCGCGTTCCATGGCTTACTACAGCGAGCACGCGCAGCAGTTGAAACGCGACCTGGCGGCCGAGGTGCCGACCGAGGAGTTGCGCGTGCTGCATGCGAAGCGGCCGATGCTCCATGCGATGCTGGCGTTCCTCAACGTGGCGGTGCTCGTCGCCGCGGGCGTGGCCATCGTCCACTTCGATCGCTGGTACTTCTGGCTGCCGTTCGCGTTCGTGGCCGGTTTCGCCGTGTTCGACTTCACCGTGCTGCTGCACGAGGTCGTTCATCGCGCGGTATTGGCGGAGTCGAGCGAGCGGGCCTACCGCATCCTGGGTCTGCTCTACGCCGTGCCGAGCGGCATCTCGGCATCGCAGTTCACCCGCTGGCATCTCGATCATCACGCCGCCCTGGGCTCGGACATCGACGACCCCAAGCGGCACTATCTCTCTCCGAAGAGGAACGCCCGCTGGCTCAAGGCGCTTTACTTCACCCCGGCCCTCTTCCCGATCTACTTCCGGGCTGCGGCCAAAGAGACAGCGGCGTATGAGCCCGAGCTGCGCACGCGCATCGCCCGCGAGCGCCTGTTCACCATCGTTTTCCAGCTCGGCGTCCTCGCCGCGATCGCGCTGATCTTCGGCTGGGCCGTGGCATTCAAGCTCTACGTCGTCCCGGTCTTCTTCGTCTTCCCCATCGCCTTCGCTCTGAATCGCCTCGGCCAGCACTACGACATCGATCCTTCCGACCCGGCCAAATGGTCGACGCTTGTGAAGGCCTCGTGGTTCTGGGACATCGTCTTCCTCTTCTCGAACTATCACCTGGAGCACCACTACTTCCCCGGCGTTCCGTTCTACAACCTCCCGCGCCTGCAGAAGCTTCTCCTGCCGTTCTACAAGAAACGCGGCATGACCCCCCTCGGCTACGGCACCCTGCTCTGGGGCTGGCTCGTGCTCAACCGCAAGCCACACGCGAACTGGGAGGATGCCGGGTCGGGTGTGGCGGTGGTGGCGGCGGAGTAGCGCGCATCGAAGCGCTGGCGTCCTCGCCGGCTGGCGAAGCAGAGCCTGCCCCGAGCACAGTCGAAGGCTCTCGGCGCCGCGCCGGCCGACGTCGCGTCACACCCCGGAGTGAATCAATTGCCTCCGGGATGCATTCAATTGCCTCCAGGACGCATTCAATTGCCTCCGGGATGCTTTCAATTGCCTCCAGGATGCTTTCAATTGCCTCCGGAATGCTTTCAATTGCCTCCGGGATGCTTTCAATTGCCTCCGGAATGCTTTCAATTGCCTCCGGGATGCTTTCAATTGCCTCCGGGATGCTTTCAATTGCCTCCGGGATGCTTTCAATTGCTTCCGGGATGCTTTCAATTGCATCCGGGATGCTTTCAATTGCTTCCGGGATGCTTTCAATTGCCTCCGGGATGCTTTCAATTGCTTCCGGGATGCTTTCAATTGCCTCCGGGGGCGAATCCATGGACTCCGGGAGTGAATCCATGGACTCCGGGAGGCTCCGACCCTACCGCATGAGGCTAAGAGCCGCCCCATGAAGGCTTTAGGCCTCGTCAGTAGATCCATGGATCTATTCGACAGCCGATTCCACCCCCAGGCACGCCGGAACGCCATACTGCCCGGTCAAGGCGTAACCCCGCTGGACCGGTCGCACTCAAACCCTTCAACCACAGAGACACTGAGGACACGGAGACCTCTGCGCTCTCAGTGCCTCTGTGGTGAATGGTTTTCCGGCCGCTCGCACGCCCCTGCTACAGCAACCCCGTCAGCACCAGGTCGGCGATCTGATCGGCGCTGTCGGCTAGGACGTAGTCTTTCTCCGACAGGATCCATGACGTCACCATCTCGTCGAGGATGCCGAAGACTGCTTTGGCGCCGAGTTGGGGGTGGATGGTGCGGCGGAAGCTGCCGTCGGACTGGCCGTGCTCGATCATCTTGCGCAGCATGTTGAGGTAGTCGGCCACCTGCTGCTGCGAGAGGAGAGCGGATGTGGGCGGTGGCGGCTATGGAGTAGGATTCGAACCATGACCGCGTTACCGATCGATCTCGCCGACGACGCCGAAGAGCTCATCGCCGACTACATTGACGGTCGAATCGCGATGCAGCGTCTCGCTGACCCCACGGATCCGATGATCTCCTCCGCGGAACTGCTGCGCAGTCTTTTGGAGAATTGCTAGTGTCGCCTCAAGATTGAAATCGGGGTGAGCGCCTCTCACTTCACTGTCATCCTGAGGCTGCCGCAGCCGCAGGATGACAGTAAAAGTGGAGCACAGCGTCGATCAGAAACCGCATCACCGCGTCGGGGGCGGGTGGAACTGCTCTTCGTCAACGAGATCCGTCGCGAACTCCAACGCCGCGGCGATGTCGTCAGTGGTCACACCATATTCGTCGACGATCTGCTCAGGCGTCATCCGGCCGGCGAGGCTGCCGAGGATGCGCGCGACCGGGACTCGAGTACCTCGAATCACCGGTTTGCCGTGCTGCACCGCAGGATCGATCGAAATGCGGTCCGACATGATGCGAATTGTAACGCGCGAGCTCACAACTCCTTTGCTACGGATCTCAAGTACGCGAGCGACGTAGCGCCGTCGGCTCGACGGCTGGACCGCCAGCGGCTCGCTGGCGGTCTCCGCGTACACACCGCCGCCGGGCCGGCAGCGGTCCAGCCGTCGAGCCGACGGCGCTACCCTGCGAGCCACCGCTTCGCCCGACTACCGGCAATCACGCCCCTCCTACAGCAACCCCGTCAACACCAGATCCGCGATCTGGTCGGCACTGTCGGCCAGGACGTAGTCCTTCTCCGACAGGATCCATGACGTCACCATCTCGTCCAGGATTCCGAAGACTGCTTTGGCGCCGAGTTGGGGGTGGATGGTGCGGCGGAAGCTGCCGTCGGACTGGCCGTGCTCGATCATCTTGCGCAGCATGTTGAGGTAGTCGGCAACCTCCTGCTGCGAGAGGAGGCTCATGAATTTGAGGCTGTGGCGCAGCTCGACCTGGGCCACGATGGCCAGCGAACGGTCGCGGCCCAGCGTTTCCAGGTGGTGGCGGATGGCGATGCGGATGCGCTCCTCGGGGCGGCGGACGTGGGCCAGAGCCCGCTCCAGCGACTGCAGGTAGTTGCGCGTGTGCTCGCGGAAGATGGTTACCAGCAGATCTTCCTTGCCGTCGAAGTAGAGATAGATGGTGCCGTCGGCCACGCCGGCCGACTTGGCGATCTCCGAGACTTTGGCGTTGAAGTAGCCGTTCTGCGCGAAGACCTCGATGGCCGCGCGAAGGATGCGTTCCCGCTTGGTCGTGCCGCGGGCGGTCTCGGTAGGAGGTGGGATCGTGGACACTTGCCGGGCCATGTGAATGAATGCTCATTCAGTCCCGCCTGCTTGTCAAGCGAATGCCATACAGTTGCGTGTGCTTCTGGCCTGAATGACTCACGCGGAGGCGCGGAGTGCGCGGAGTGCGCGGAGAGAGAAGTTCCTTGTCTTCTTCTCCGCGTCTCCGCGCCTCCCCGTGAGCTCAAGTCGTTCCGGGAACTAAGTCAGCCGCTCACGCAGCGCGTTGACGAAGGCCTGCCGATCGCGGTCGTCCATCGAATCGCGGACACGCCCGTCGATGATCTCCATCACCTCGCCGCGATCGAGCGAGGCGCTCACGGGATAGATGTGCAGGTGCAGGTGCGGCGTGGCGATGCCGAGCTTGAGCAGGATGGCGCGCTCGGCCCCGGTCACCGCCAGCAGCGCCCGCTCGGCGCGGTGATGGATGGCGGCGAAGTGGGTGTACTCGTCGATCGTCAGATCGGCGACATTCTCCACGTGCTCTTTCCAGACGATCATGGCATGCCCGCGCACAGCCCAGTCCTCGTGCAGGATGACGAGGACGCGGGGGTCCTCGAACAACAGCTCGCCGGAGGAATGGGGGGCGGTGCAGAAAACGCAGGGCATGTGGGTAGATTAGTGGATTGGTCGATTAGTAGATCAGTGGATTAGTGTCAAGCGCTTCTCAATTTCTTGCTGTTATCCTGAGGCTGCCGCAGCCGCGCCTCGAATGTTGATGGACGCTCAGATCACACGTCGCGGCGGAGGACGCCGAAGGACCCCCCGCGAGCTTGCATCGAGAAGTACCGCCACCCGACCCGGCAAGCGCGCGGGGGGTCCTTCGGCGTCCTCCGCCGCGGGAATCAAATTAGAGCAAGCACCAACACTCGTACCGCGGCTGCGGCAGCCTCAGGATGACAGTAAGAATTGAAAGGCGCTAAAACCCTAGATTCCGAGGCACTAATCTCCTAATCGACTAATCTACTGATCACCATGCGAACCCTCCGTTTCGGCCGTACGAATGCTCAGGTCCCGGCCATCAGTCTTGGAACATGGGGACATGGCGGTCCGAACACGGCCGAGGGTGCTCCCGTCGGCTGGAGCGGGCACGATGACGGGCTGGCGAAGGCGGCGCTCGTCGAGGCGCACCGGCAGGGGATCACGCATTGGGACACGGCGGATGCGTACGGGCGCGGGCACGCCGAGCAGCTCATCGGACAGGTCTTCGCCGAGGGCGTGCCGCGGAAGGACATCTTCCTGGCCTCGAAGTTCGGGTATCAGAAGGGGCCGTCCGATCACTGGTACGACCCGGCGTTCATGCGCGCGCAGTGCGAGGCATCGTTGCGGAACCTGCAGACGGACGTCATCGATCTCTACTACTTCCACCATTGCGATTTCGGACCGAAGGACGAGTACTTCGACGATGCGCTGGCGGCGATGCGGAGCTTCCGCGCCGAGGGGAAGATCCGCTTCATCGGCCTTTCCGACTGGGACGGGCGGAAGATCATGAAGTTCGTCGAGCGTGTCGATCCCGATGCCGTGCAGCCCTACCGGAACCTGCTCGACGACGACTACGAATCGAGCGGCCTGAAGGCGTGGGTCGAGGGACACGACCTCGGCGTGGCCTTCTTCTCACCGCTGAAGCATGGCGTGCTCCTCGGCAAGTACGAGGAGCCGCAGGATTTCCCCGAGGGCGACTTTCGCCGCAACATACCCGAGTTCGGCGATCCGCAGTTCCTGGCGCGGATGCGCTACGCGCGCAACGAGATGGTGCGCCGTTTCACCGACCAGCCGGAGCCGGTGATTCATGCCCTCACAGGCGCTCTCCTCTCAGGCAATCCCACGGCCACGGTCCTCCTCGGCCAGCGCAATCCGAAGCAGGTCGATGCCGCGGTCAGCGCGGGCGGTGATGTGCTGCGCGATGCGGATGCGTCGTGGGTCCGGCGGGTCTACCGCGGGATATAATTCGGGTCGTGGCGCGACCAGGGATCACCGTGCGGAAGTTCAAGATGGGCGAGGAGCCGGAGTTCGACGAAGAGATACTCCGGATGACGCCGGGCGAACGATTGGCACTCACGTGGTACGTAACGCGTCAAGCATGGGCCTTCCATAGTGGAACTTTCGCTGAACCAGAATTTCGTCGAGATGTTGCGCGAGTTATCCGCAACGGAAGCTGACTTTCTCATCGTCGGCGGTCACGCATTGTCGGCTCACGGCTATGTGCGCGCGACGATGGACTTCGATATCTGGGTTCGGCCGACGCCGGAGAACGCTCCCCGCGTCTATCAGGCGATTGTCCGCTTTGGAGCACCGTTGCATGGTCTGACGATCAACGACCTGACAACGCCCGGGCTCATCTATCAAATCGGTGTCAAGCCAGAGCGGATTGATATCCTCACCACGCTTTCGGGTGTGGAGTTCGAAACCGCATGGGCAAGGCGTATCCAGGCTGTTGTTGACGGCAAGGCCTACGAAGTCATCGGGCGTGAGGATCTGATCGCGAACAAACGTGCGAGCGGGAGGCCGATGGATCTTCTCGACGCCGACAAGCTGGAGCGAATGCCTCAGTAACTTTGGTCAATACCCCAACACCAACCTCGCCGCCCGTTCGATCTGCGCGTCACTGGCCAGGAACTCCTCCTCCAGCGGCGGCGAGTAAGGGATCGGTGTGTCGAGCGCGCCGACGATGCGGACGGGGGCGTCGAGGTACTCGAACGCCTCCTCTTGAATGATGGCCGCAAGCGATTCGCCGATCGAGCCGGTGCGGGTGTCTTCCAGGATGATGAGCACGCGGTTGCAGTGGCGGGCCACGGCCAGCACGGCCTCGCGGTCGAGCGGCGCGAGCGAGCGCAGATCGAGCACAGACGACTCGATACCGTCCCTGGCCAGAGTCTCGGCCACGCGCATGCCGGCATGGACGAAGGCGCCGTAGGAGATGATGGCCAGATCGTCGCCGGCGCGGCGGAGCGCGGCCTTGCCGATGGGGATCGGTTGCGGCGGTCCATCGGACAGCGCCTGCCTCACCTTCGGATCGCGATACAGCGCGATGTGCTCGTAGTAGAGGACAGGATCTGGATCGGACACCGCGCTGGCCATCAGCGCGCGTGCGTCGTGCGGGGTCGACGGCGCCACGATCTTCAACCCGGGCGTTCGGTAGAACCAGGCCTCGGTGTTCTGCGAATGGTACGGACCAGCGTGGCGCAATCCGCCCCACGGCATCCGCACCACCATCGGAACCGAACCACCCCAGCGGTAACGGATCTTCGCCGCGTTGTTGACGAGTTGATTGAATCCGCTGGCGACGAAGTCGTTGAACTGGATCTCGCCGATGGGCCGCATCCCCTCCAGCGCCGCACCGATGCAGACTCCGAGCGTGGCGCCCTCGGAGAGGATCGAGTTCATGATGCGGTCCCCGAACTCCTTCATCAGAGGCTTCAGGAGCAGGAAGGCATTGCCGTACTTGCCACCGACGTCCTCGCCGTAGACAAATGTGCGCGGATCGGCGCGCAGCGCATCGCCGACGCCGAGCATGACGGCCTCCAGGAACGTCTTCCCTTTCGCGTCGAACGGCGGCGCCTCTTCGACGGACGGTAATGCCCTGTTCTCAGACGCTTGATGACGCCACGCCTCATCGAGTACTTCGACGTGGACGCGCCGCGGCTCGTCAGCAATCACGCCGACGCCGGCCAGCTCCGCGTCCGGCCAGGGCGCTTCGATGACGGCGCGCGCCTCCGCTTCGACCAGTACCTCGGCTTCGTGCTGGAACCGCTCGAGATCGCCCTCGCCGAGAATCCCCTCGGCTTCAAGCTTTGCGGCGTAGGTCGGAATCGGATCCCTGCGGCTCCAGAACTCGTACCGCTCGCGGTCCGCGTAGCCGCTCTCGGCCAGCGGCGGATAGCCCCATGATGTCTGCGGGTCCTTGCCGAGGTAGAGCATGTCGTCGTGATGGGCATGCCCGCACATGCGCATCGCCACCAGTTCGATCAGCGCGGGCCCGGCACCAGCGCGAGCGCGCTCAGCAGCCCAGGTGAAGGCGGCGGCGATGGCCTCGGGGTCGGTACCGTCGATCGTGACGGCGGGGACTCCGTAGCCGATCGCTTTGTCGGCAAAAACGCGGACGGCCGATTGCTCCCCCATCGGCGTCGATAGCGCGGTCTGGTTGTTCTGGACGCAGAACACCGCCGGCAGCTTGCGCGCCGCGCAGGCGTTCACGGCCTCGTGCCATTCGCCGAGGGAGGTCGTGCCTTCGCCGACGAAGGAGATGGCTACTCGGGAGTCTATTCGGGGGTCGGGGGTCGGGAGTTGGGGGTCGGAGAGTACAGAAGCGTTGCCGTTCTGAGACTCGCGACCTGCTCGGGAGTCGGGTGTCAGGGGTCTGGGGTCGGAGCGAACAGAAGCGCCTCGGTTCTCCGACCCCCCACCCCCGACACCCGACTCCCGAATAGCAAACGCCATCGCTATCCCGGCAATCGTCAGCGCGGGAGAGCCGAGCGGTGCCATGGCCGGGAGGACGCCGTGATCCCAATCGCCGACGTGCAGGTCCTTCCCGTTCATCGGCGGCCCGGCCTTGCCCATCTGGGCGCTGAGCACCATGCGCACGGTCGAGCGGTCGTTGTTCATCGCCAGAACTACGCCGAGGTCGCGGATCATCGGGGAGACGACATCGCCGTTCCAGCCGTCATCGGAGGCGAACTCCTCACCTCGACGAAGCCTGATCGCTGCCGCGTAGATGGCCTCCTGCCCCAGCGAGCGGAAGCCTTTCCCCTGGAACTGAGTCGTGCCGTAACGAACCTCGCCACCCGTGAAGAACTGTTTGAGGCGGTTATCGGTGGCGCGGGTAAGAATCATGCCGCGCAGAATCTCGAGCTTCTCGTCCGCTGTCAGGGATGCGGCAATGGCCTCGCGGCGGAGGAAGCCGTCGCAGGCTTCGACGACCTCGGCGACGGCGAGATGAAGGCGCTCGCTGACGCTGATGCCCGGGGTCGTTTCGGGGACGGAGCCGTGCAGTTTCTGCGCGGCGCTGGCATCGGGTGACAGGAAGTCGGAGAGAGTCTGGAGCAGGATGCGCCGCAACGGCTCGCGCAGAGCTTCGATAGCCGCGGCGTCGCGTTCATCGATCGGGCGGCCGCCCGTGGCCATGTCGAGCGCGGTCACGGCCGGCCGGAGCGCCAGCGGATGCCGCTCGGCCACAAATGACGCGAACCGCGCCAGCAACTCCGTCCGCCGCGCCGCCGTATCGGCAGTAGCAGTCATAGGGCGATGCTAACGCAAGTGTCGGTGTCTTGAATCGTTGTCGGTTGTCGGTTGTCGGGGGTCGGGGGTCGGGAGTCGGAGGAGCCTGTCATTCTGAGCGACGCGAAGAATCCCCAGCCCCGGAGCCCGCAGCCGGGACGCTAACGCGTTCCGTCCGAGGGTGGGCGGTTGCGCGCTGCAGGAACGTTTCGCGGCTGATCACCGTCGAAGGATGTGACGTGTCATGCCAGCCGCCAATCGGCTGCGTCGCACCTGCAGCGGAAGCTGTCACGCGCGCGAACGTGCATGCAGCGCACAACCGCCCGCCCTTGGCCGGATCGCGTCAACGCTCCTGCCGAGGATTCCGAGCTAGGGATTCTTCGCGTCGCTCAGAATGACAGAGTACCGACACCCGATAACCGACAACCGACAACCGCTCCCCACCTACTTCCTTCGCCAGAAGATAACACCCCCCTCGTCATAGTCCGGCGTGAAGCGCTCCTTCAGATATGCGTACACCAACGGCGCGCGGTCGCGGTTAGCGACGCCGTCGACGGCGGTGTTGTCTACGGGCTCCGGCGGCATGATGGCGAAGCGGATGCGTGGGTTCCGGTCGATGCGGCTGATGACTTCACGCTGGCGCGGCTCGGTCTCGTAGAACGCCACCTCGACCTGGCGGATGGGACAGTCGCGGTCGAGGATGAAATAGAGATTGCCGCGGTTGGTGAAGTCAAACCATGTCTCGCCCGGCTTCAGATGCGAGACGACATAACGATGAATGATGTCGATGTCGCTGGCTTCGTTCGCCTTCGTCAGCGCTCCGCGGGCTCTCGGAACCCCCATTTCCTGCCAACCGCTCTCGATCGGGCCGTGGGTGCGGCGGAGCACGCCCGTAACGGCGAAATGCGCGGTGAGCTGGGCGTTCATCAGAGCGACGACGAGAGCCACAGGTGCCAGGGCGCGCGCGAGTGGAACGCGGCTTCGGAAGAGGCGAAAGATGCCGATGGAGATCAGCGGCACGGCGACGAACTGCCAGATCAGGTGATGACGCTCCCCATAGGAGATGGCGGTAACGACACCGTAGACGGCCACGATGAGGAAGGCTTCACGCCGCGCGCGCCGGCGCGGTGTGATCGGCGTCTTCGACGTGAGCGTTGCCACGACGAGCAGCATCATCAATGGCCAGAAGACGTACAGGTACGCCCGTTTGTCGAGCAGCACGCCGAGGACCTCGGGGATGTTGCTGATCGTCTGCACTACCTGCGGCGCGTCGAACGGAGTCAGCGTATAGGCCGGCCCGACCGTGGCGACCTCGAAGATCGTCGTGCGCACGAAATCGCCGGCGATGCCGTACAGCGCCATCGCGGCGAACACGATCAGAGCCGTTGCACCGCCTCCGGCCAGGGCGAACGTCCAGGCGCGCTTGCGATCGCCGCGGAAACGCAGCACGGCGACGAAAAGCGTCAGCAGCATGTACGCGCCCTCATCCAGGCTCGTCAGGACGCAGAGGACGACGCCCACTCCCGCCGCCGCAAGCCAGCGAGGATCCCGGCGACGGATGGCGTATGCGATCAGAGCCAGTGTGGCAATGGCCGGCAGAACGCGGATCGGGCCACCAGCGGTGCCCATCGGCATGGCCAGAAACATCGAGGCAAGGCCCACTTCGGGCGACCCCGTGGCGGCGGCCACGACCGCATAGTGCGCGATGACGATCGTCCCCGAGATCACCCCTCGGATTTTCAGAGCTCGGCCGAGCGTAGCCGGCCCGGTACGGAAAATCGCGTAGTCGAGCAGAGCATCCTGCACCAAACCATGCGGGGGGATGATGTCGCGATATGGCTTCTCACCACGCAGCATCTCCGCCGCGGGAACCATATGTTGTTGGTCTTCGAACAGATTGGAGCGCGGCATCCCCTCGCAGGCGATCATGCTGGTAGCGCTGAGATAGGCGTACCCGGCGAGCGGATAGACGACATAACAAAGAGCCTTGCGGAATCGCGCGCGGGTGGCAGGACTGTCGCGCACGAGCGCGCGCAGGAGCAGGGGCGTAACGATCGCGAAGATGAGTGGCCACCACGGCAAGTGACGGATGTCGCGGCTGTTGAAACTCGATTGGAAGGCCAGGCCGAGCGGCGCGAGGGCGAAGCACATCGCCGGCGGAAGAGCCGTTCGCGGACGGATCGTGACGATGGACATTCGAACGGCGAACACGGCACCGACGGCCATGAGCAGCACCCGGTCAACCGGGTCGGGAAGGAAATCGAGCAACGCCAGATTAACGGTCGCCAGAACCGGTAACAGGATCAGGTCGTACCGCGTGAATCGCCCGTCGATCTTTCGCATCGCCAGCGCCACCGCGAGAACGAGTGCCGGCGCGATCAGCACCCACACCACATCGTGCGTGATGATGGCAAACCAGAGGATGAGGACCGACGCCGATGCGAAGGCGTTGCGCGCCCATGCCTGCGTATCGTCGCGTCCGAGGATCGTCAGCAGCGGGCGCAGAGCGAACGTCCACAGCAGCGGGACAAGCATCAGGCCAAGGACGAACCTCATCGGCGCGTGGGCATCGAAGCCCATCGTCTTCGCGTAACCCGGCAACTGACCCGGGTACGGCGGCCCGAGCCAGAGCGGCAGCAGGGAGATCGCGATGGCGAAGCCCCAGATCGCCGCGGAGAGCCGGAGGATGAGGTCGCGGCGTCCTGTCATCGCGCGTGTCCGGCCAGCCAGTCGACGATCAACTCCTCGGCCCAGTACTCGCACCGCCACGGCAGCGCGCCGGAGATGAAGCCGGTGTGCCCGCCGTTCGCGGTGATGCGAAACTCGACAGCGTCCGACGCCTGGGCTCTGGCCCGCTCCAGCGCCTCGACCGGCAGGAACGGGTCGTCGACCGCGCTGAGGCAGAGTGTCGGTGTCGTGATCGCGCCGAGGAAGTGGATCGAGCTCGAACGGGTGTAGTAATCATCCGCGTCTTGGAAGCCGTGGATCGGTGCCGTCGCGGAGTCGTCAATCTCGTGGAAGGTCTTCGCGCGCAACACCACCTCGAGATCGACGCGGTCGCGCATCTCCGGAAAATGCGTGACGAGCCACTCGATCTTCTGCTTCAACGTTGCCAGAAACCGGTTGACGTAGAGCCGGGGGATAAGACCGGTTTCGAGGTGACGCGCGCCGGCGCCGAGGTCATACGGAACGGAGAACGTGGCCGCCGCGGCGATGTCACTCTGGCCGGGGTGCTCCCCGAGCCACTTGAGCAGCACGTTGCCGCCGAGCGACGCGCCGGCAGCGAGAAGCTGCACCCCAGGCTCGCGCGCGCGCAGGGTGTTGACGACGAAATCCAGATCGCCCGTCTCACCCGAGTGGTAGAAGCGTGGCCGCCGGTTCGGCAGCGACAGGCCGATGTGTTGCTGGTCGCGCGCGCAGGAGCGAAAGTTGATGGCCGTTGCCGCGAAGCCATGCCGCGCGACCACCGAGAGCAACCCCTGCATGTAGACCGAGTTGGTGCTTCCTTCGAGCCCGTGCAGCAGGATGAAGCGGAAGCGGCCATCGCGCACGGGCGCGTCGAGGTGATCGATCACGAGCTCGTCGTCATCCGGCGTGGTCAGCGTCTCACGGCGAAAATCCACAACGCATCGAGGGCGTGACAAACGACCCCAGACGGTTTGGGCGTGCGGTCCGGGCAGGAACCAGGCGGGCGTGAAGGTGGCGGCGTCCAATTGCGGAAGGATACCGTTTGTCATTCCAAGACGCCGGAGGTCGTGGATTTGCTTTGCACGGCGGCGAGGACACCGCCCGACTGGAGATTGGACGTTACGACGCCGCGATAGCGGCTCAAGATGGTAGCCAGGGGTGCGAGCGTTTTTTGCGAGCAACCCCTGGTCTACGTTGTCTCTCGAAAGCATGCCGCGTCAGCGGCACTGGAGGGAGTCCCCGATTACTCCAGTGCCGCTGACGCGGCACCAACCACGACAATCTGTTTACCAGGGGTGCTCGCAAAAAACGCTCGCACCCCTGGCTACCGTCCTGTTGCCGCTAACGCGGCACGAGCCGTCCAGCACGGCCCGGCATCGCGACCTGCTCTTCGCTGCAGCGCCTCTTCATCGGCATCGGCGGCAACAACTTTCCCCCGGCTGGAAGCTGGGGCCACGGATCTCACGCCGGCTGCTCAGGGCAGGCTGCCAGCGCTCCGTTGTCGTCAATCGAGCCGCGAAAAAATAAGCGTCGCGTTCGTACCGCCGAAACCGAAGGAGTTCGACATCACGTGCGTCACCTTCTTCTCGCGGGCCTTGTTCGGCACGTAATCGAGATCACACGAGGGATCGGGGGTCTCGTAATTGGTCGTCGGCGGGATGATGTTCGTCCGGATCGTCATCGCCGAGATGGCCGCCTCCAGCCCGCCGGCCGCGCCGAGGAGATGGCCGGTCATCGACTTCGTCGAGCTCACGGCCACCTTGTAGGCGTGATCGCCGAACGCGCCCTTGATGGCCACGGTCTCGGTCCTGTCGCCCACGGCCGTCGATGTGCCATGGGCGTTGATGTAATCGATGTCGGCTGGATGCAGGGCGGCGTCACGAAGCGCGTTGCGCATCACCCGGATCATGCCGCTGCCATCCTCGGCCGGCGAGGTGATGTGATAGGCATCGCTCGACATCCCGTATCCGGTCACCTCGCAGTAGATGGTCGCGCCGCGCCTCCTGGCGTGCTCGATCTCCTCGATGATCAGAATGCCCGCCCCCTCGCCCATCACGAAGCCGTCGCGGTTCAAGTCCCAGGGCCTGGACGCGTGCTGGGGGTCGTCGTTGCGCGTGGAGAGAGCCCGCATCGCGCCGAACCCTCCCAACGCCAGAGGCGTAATGACCGCCTCGGTGCCGCCGGCGAACATGATGTCGGCGTCGTCGCGCTGAATGACCTTGAACGCGTCCCCGATGGCATGAGCGCCTGTGGCACAGGCCGTAGCCGGCGCCGAGTTCGGACCCTTGCACCCGTAGCGGATCGAGATCTGCCCGGCGGCGAGATTGACGATGAGCCCGGGGATGAAGAATGGCGAGATCCGGCTCGGACCGCGCTCCATCATCTTGGTGTGCATTTCCTCGATCAGCGGAAGGCCGCCGATCCCGGAGCCGACGATCACGCCGAAGCGCTCCCCGTCGCAAGCGGCCCAATCGAGGTTCGCGTCCCGAACGGCCATGTCCGCGGCGGCGATGGCGTAGTGAATGAAGGAGTCGGACTTCTTGACGTCTTTCTTTTCGACCCACTGCTCGGGGTTGAAGCCGCGCACCTCGCCTGCGATCTGGCAGGGGAACGCGCTGGCGTCGAACTTCGTGATGCGGCCGATGCCGGAGCGGCCTTCGATGAGCCCCTGCCATGTCGGCTCATTGCCGATGCCCAGAGGGGAGATCATCCCGATTCCGGTGACGACGACGCGGCGTTTGGTCATGGAAGTTCTTGAATGTGCGACGGGAAAGGCGGCCAGGCTCGTTCCGCCTGCGGCACGGGCCCGGGGGCCCGTGCCGGATGGACTCTCCTAGGAAGCCTTCGGGTGATTGGCGAGATAATCGACGGCGTTCTGAACCGTCTTGATCTTCTCGGCATCTTCGTCGGTAATGTCGACTTTGAACTCTTCCTCGAAAGCCATGATCAGCTCGACGGTGTCGAGCGAGTCCGCTCCGAGGTCTTCCACGAACGACGCGTCGGGATTCACCTCGTCGGCGTCGACACCAAGCTGCTCGACGATGATTGATTTTACGCGATCCTCAACGGACATCGGTTTCTCCTCCTCAATTCCACCTGGGTGGGGGGGAATGCAGGTCGTTTTTTAGCACAAAACAAACGAATGCAGAATGCGAATCGTCAATCGCGAGTTCACACTGCAAGCAATGGTGCGAAAACTTTTCCTGCTGCTGGTGATCGTGGCCGTGGTGTGGTTTGCCGCACGCGCCCTCGTGCACCGCGGCGAGATCAAGGCCACGGTCGTGTTCGATCGGGCCGAGGGCCTGCGCACGGGCGATGCCGTCGTCGCCGACGGCGCACCGGTCGGGGTCGTGACGAAAATCACGCATCTCGATGGCAGTGACGCGGTCTCGATCCGTATCGACCGCCAGCATCGCCGCGACATCGTCAGCGACTCGTCATTCGCCATCGACAAGCACCGCATCGTGGCCACGAACACGTTCGCGATCGGTTCGCCGATCGCCGACGGCGACGTCCTCCGCGCGCGGACGGACGGCGTGAGCGCCTGGCTGAGCAAGCATGCCGCCGCGGTACAGCCGTTGGTGGCCAGGGTGAAACGCGCTGCCGACGACGAGATCGAGAAGCTGGATGAAAAGCACATCGACGAAGAATTGGCGGCGCTGAAATCGAAAGTGCCGGACTGGAAAGCCGAGGGCACCGACGCCCTCGACCACCGCCTCGGAGCAATCAAGGCGCGCGTCGCCAAGATCGAGGGCGACCTGCGCCGCTCGAATCGCGCCGGGGAAGCACGCAAGCTGAAGGAGAAATTCGACAAATGGCTCGACGAAGTACAGCGCTGAACGAACGCAAGGTCTTCACCTACGAAGAGGCAGCCCGGCTCCTGCCTGAGGCGCAGCGCATCACGGCCAGCGCCGTGGCCGAGGTGGAGTCGCTGGAAGAAAACGAATCCGCGGCCGCCGCGTCGGAGCAGATCATCACTGCATGGGCCGGAGCCATCATCGAGCTCGGCATCGAAGTCAAAGGACTCTGGCTCATCGACTTCGACAACGGCAGCGGCTACTACTGCTGGCAACATCCCGAGGCCTCTCTCCAATACTTCCACGGGTATGAAGAGGGATTCGGGGGAAGGGTGAAGCTGCAATAGCGCGGTTGCGCGGTCTCGGGGTTTCGCAGTCTCGCGGTCTCGCGGTCTCGCGGTCACTCGGGTTAGTCGCAAGTCGGTCGTCCAAACACCCCGAGACCTCGAAACCGCGAGACATCGCAACCAGGTAAAGCAACCAGCAACCCAGTAACCATCAACTCAGTAACCATGCTCAAAGCCATCTCCTTCGACCTCTGGGAAACCCTTCTGACGGACACGCCGGAGTTGTCGCGGCGGCAGGAGAGGCTGCGGCTGGAACGGATGGAACGGGTGCTCGCGGAGCGCGGGGTTGGTGGGACTGCAGGCCGGACTTCGGATCGGACTTCAGTCCAGATTGAACAGGCCTATCGGGCACTCTGGCATCGCTGCCACGAGCTCTACTGGTCGCGTGATGAGGACATCCCCTGCCGCGTGCAGATCGAGCACTTCCTCGAAGAGCTTGGTCTGGATGCGGCGACATTCGACGAGGCGTCGCTGGCCGCGCTCGAAGAGGTCTACGCCGGCGCGGCGATCGACGTGCTTCCATCCGTCGTTCCCGGTGCGCACGAAGTCGTTGCCGGGCTGCGCGCACGCGGTTACCGCATCGGTCTGATCAGCAATACCGGCCGCACGCCGGGCTATGCGCTGCGCGAGATCCTCGATCGGGTCGGCCTGGCATCCTCGATCGACGCCATGGTCTATTCAAATGAGCACGGCGCCTGCAAACCACGTCCTTCGATTTTCGCCACTCTCCGCGAAGCCCTCGGCGTCGCTTACGACGAGATGATGTTCGTCGGAGACAACCTCTACGTCGACGTCCACGGCGCGCAGCGGCTCGGCATCACCGGTGTGCATTTCGATCCGCCCTCGCGAGGCACGGCCATCGCGCCGCACGTCGATCACGGGCTGGAGATCGTGCCGGATGCGACGATCCGTGACCTGCGCGAGTTGATGGCGCTCGTCGAGGCGCTACCCGCGCATGCATGATCGTTCCGCCCACGACTGGAACGCCCTCGGCGAATCGGAGCCGTTCTTCGCCGTCCTCACGGACGAGCGCTTCCTTCGCGAGCGGATGTCGGACGACGACCGCGAGGCATTCTTCGCCAGCGGGGATGCCGACGTCGCGCACGTTTTCGATCTCGTCGACCGTCATGACTTCGCGCCGAGGTCGGCTCTCGATTTCGGCTGCGGCGTCGGACGTCTCACGCGAGCGTTGACGGGGTGTGTGGAGCGTGTGACCGGCGTCGACGTCGCACCGAGCATGCTGCGCATCGCGCGCGAGAACGTCCCGAACGCCGCGTTTTCACTCACGATCCCTGATGAGCGCTTCGATCTGATCCTCTCGCTCATCGTCTTCCAGCACATCCCCATCCGCCGCGGGGAGATTCTGCTCGACGAGCTTCTCGATCATCTCGATATCGGCGGCGTGGCCGCGCTGCACTTCACCTTCCGCCGCCCCGGCTCATCACTGCGCCGCGCGGCTCGCTCCGTCCGGGCGCGCGTGCCGCTCGTTCACCGCATCGTCCAGCGCCTTCGCGGCGAGCGGCCCATGCCCTACATGCAGATGAACGAGTACGACCCCGCGCGCGTCCTCGCCATCATGCGAAACCACGGCTGCGGCGAGCCGCGCATCATCCCGACGAATCACGGCGGCATCGAAGGAGCGATCGTGATCGCGCAGAGGGAACGGTAGATCGGGACTCTGTTAATCGAGAGTCCTTCTCCCCACCGCGTTTTTCAGCGGGGGGAGAAGGGCTCTCGACGGGGTACAGGGTACCGACGATTCCAGTGAGAGTGTGAGCAATGCTGCGCCTAAAACAGCTTCAGGAACACCACATCCGCCACGAAACCCGCCTGCGCGTTACTGCCGACCGTCTTGCCGATGTCGAGCCGCAGCAGCGTCCCGTACGGGCCGACCGTCTGTCCGGCGATGCCGATTCCCTGGAACGGCTTGTTGTGAAAGCCGGCCAGCTTGTTGTCGATGAGGCCCTGGTCGTAGAACCCTTCCAGCCGGAACTGATCGGAGAAGACGAAGCCGTAGGAGAGGTGCCCGAGGAAGGCCTTGTCGGCCAGCACCGAGCCTGACTTGATGCCGTGGATCCGCTGCGCTCCGAAGAATCCGAAGCCGTACTCCGAGAAGCGGTCCAGCCGCTGCCCATCCATGTAGTCGATCTCCGCGCCGATGCGCTGGAACTTCGGCAGATAGAAGCTCTTCGCCAGCGAGCCGCCGAAGTCGTTGTAGGTCTTGTCCTTCGGATCGAACTCCGCCGGATTGCCCCATGGCTTCCACGTCGTCCGCATCTCGTGGCTGAACCAGCCGGTGAGGGTGGTTCCCCAGCGGGCGTATTGCCCTTCAACGGTCGGGGAGATCACGAACGTATCGGAAGGCACGACGAACGACGATGCGGTGTTGTCGCTTCGCGAGTAGGTGTCGTGCTCGACGCCGAGGGAGACATCGATCTTGCCGAACTGCATGAAGGGATGGCCGACGCGAAGCGAGAGTCGCGTGGGCAGCGACTTGACCTCCTCGCTGAGTTGCTCCTGACCGTTGCGGTAGAACGATTGCGTCGTCGGGATGGCAATGCCGAAAAAGTCGGCGCCTACATTTGTGTGTGTGTTCGCGACGTTCGGATTCGTCGCGTTCGCCGCAAGGACGATACCCGCGAAAAACACATTCGTCTGGATGCCGCGATTGGCGAGATCGAAGTTGAAGTAGTCGACGCCGCCGAGGGGGACGACCGGATATTGCAGACCGGCGTCGTGATGGATCCCCCCGAGCAGGAACGTCCGCGCGGTGTGGAACCCCTCCTGGACGACACGCTCGCCGCTGGGGGTGCGGTCGAGGTACCGCAGGCCGCTCTTGGTCTCGCGCACCATCCGCGCATCCGATTTCTCCGCGTCGGCGAGGTGCGTTTCGTAGTCCGCCGGATCGATGCGAAAGTCGGTGAAGTCCGTCTCCCGCAGCACGACCGTGCCCCGTCCAACAGCCGAGACCACCTGTTGGGCACTGACCGTCTGAGGCAGCCACACGATCTCGCGCGGATCGCTCTTGGCCACCTCGGCAGAGGTGAGCGGCGCGTGGGTGGCGCGGGCGAACGGCTGGAAGTCGACGCGCTCCTCGTTCGAAAGGATTTCACCGCTGAGGTGGAGCTGCACCATCGACAGGCGAACGCGTGCCCACGTCCGCGAATCGATCCACACTGTGCCGCGGTAGAGCGGCAAGGTCGGCGCCGCGTTCGGCGGCGGCTCGAAGCGGACCTCGTACGTGTGATAGCCGAGGAGGTCCGTCTCGCGGACCAGCTCGTAGCGGTACTCATTCGTCAAATGAATGTCGAGCGGGAGCTGCGAGACCTTCTCCGGCTGAATCAGCGGCAGCTCCGGGATGCGGCCGTACTTCCACTTCACACCGTTGATGTAGAAGTCCTGCCACACCCAGTCGGCGCGTCCATTGGGGTCCGAGAAGTAGTCGCCGGCGATCGTAGCCTCGATGGCATCGCCGCCCGTCATTGTGAAGCGAAGTTTCGTGGCGTCGCGGGCCACGTACCGCGGCTGGATCGACTCCTGATACGACTTGTACGCCTGATGATTGCGGATGATCTCCTCGACCGTGATCCCGCGGTGAGTGGTGATGTTGAGCGCTTCTTTGGTCACGTTCGCTCGCGGCGCGTCGTTGTGCTCGACCGTGAAGACGAAGGGCCTGGTCACCGGTGGCATACCGATGAGGAAGTGTCCGCCTTTCGTACCGACGTCCGTCACTTCCTTATCGCCCGAGGCGTCGTAGCGCCGCGGACCCTTGTAGTAGTCACCGGGCAACGAGGCGATCGTCGAAGCCGTGGCGTCGCCGCGGGGGACGATGACGGTGCGCAGATCCTCACCGCGGACAAAGCTCTCCGCCGGCTCGTCGATCTTGTTACCTTTCGCATCGAGCATGTCGATGCGCGCGGTCGAGTCGAACGCGTACTCGCCGATGAGGGCACGGTCGAAGCTCGCCAGCGATGCCAGCAGGTCCGCCGTCGCCGGTGCGCTTACGTAGGCACGCATTGCGCCGTCAGCAAGCGCGCGGGCGAGATCGAAGAAAACGTTCGGCGACTGCGGCGGAACGATGGCCCAGATCTTCTTTGCCGGGTCCTTTTCCGCGACCCATGCCACCATCGATTTCACATTCGATGCGTCGACGAGCAACACGTCGATGTAGGACTGCGCGCCAGTCTGGTAGAGATCATTGAGGGAGTCGGGGGTCGGGAGTCGGGAGTCGGAGGATGAGGCTGGGGATGAGGGCGGTACTGGTCCGACACCCGACCCCCGAGTCCCGACCCCCGCAAATACGATCCGTGATGCCACATTCTGCCCCTGCGCCGTAACGGCGAGACGCTTGATCGCGTAGCCGGCCACGGTTGGATCGACGTTGTCGACGACGATGCCGAGCGCGTCGAAGGGGCCGTGCTGGCGTGCCCAGTCGATGATGGCCTGCGTATGGGTCTCGACCTCGGCGATCGGATCTTTCTGCGGGTCGACGGCGTAGCTGACGACGAAGGTCATCTTCGCGCGCACCGCCGGCGGCATGGCATCGAGTATCGTCCCGGTCGCCGCGAAGTCGTCCTGCTTCAGGTTGATGAGCAGCGGCACCGGCGTCGCCGGAGCAACCTGGAGGTCAGACACGGCACCGGCGCACAGCGCGCATTCCTTCGGTGGTTCCGCGGCGGCGAGCGAGAGGACGGAAACTTGCAGAGCGAGAAGAAGCGCGATCCGTTTCATTGACGTTTTTCAAACGCCTGCCCCGGAGCTGAAATTGCCCGACCGAAAGACAAAAGGGGTCATGTTCTTCAATCCGTCATCGGGTGCGAAAGCCTCGGCGGCAGAGCTGACGTCACTCGAGGAGACGGCCAGGGAGGCGGGACTGGAGGTCGTTCGCGTGACCCGAGAGCTCGATTGCTCACCGCTGATTCGCGATCGGATGCGTGAAGGAACACGCCTTTTCGTCGCCGCGGGTGGCGACGGCACGATCAACGCCGTCATCCAGCCGCTGGTACACACGGACGGAATCCTCGGTGTGATCCCTGTCGGTACATACAACCATTTCGCGAGAGACCTCGACATCCCGCTGGCCTGGCGCGACGCGCTCGACGTCGTCGTCGGAGGCGCGACCAGGTCGATCGACGCGGGCAGCATCAACGGGCGTTTCTTCGTCAACAACATCTCGATGGGCCTCTACCCCGAGCTTGTGGCCCGGCGCGAGGAGAAAGGACGCGACTATCCCCGTTGGAAGGCGCGCTTCTACGCGGCGTTCGCGACGCTGCGGAAGTACCCCCATGTCGCCGTGACGCTGGAGAGCGAGCACCATCAGGAGGTCGTGCGTACCCACGTGCTGATGATCTCGAACAACTCCTACGACCTCTCACGCCTCGGTATCGAAGCGCCCCGCACGGCGCTCCACGAAGGCCGCCTGTCGGTCTATTGGCTCCCGCACGTGCCGCGCCTTGCCCTCACCCGCTTCGTCGCCCATTACCTCGCCGGCCGCGTCCGCGATACCCCCGGGTTCCGCTCCTTCCGCACCTCGCGCGTGAAGGTGGACTCCTCTAAACATCACCTCCACCTCGGCGTGGACGGTGAGGTCGTGACGATGGCAACGCCGCTCGTGATCACGACCGTGCCGCAGAGCCTCTCGGTGAAGGTGCCGCGGTAACCCGGCCCCGCCGGAGCGCTTACAATCAGCCGTGGTCACTCAGAAGAACCACAGGACCGAGAAAGAGATCGATGAGCTCGTCGTGTCTCAGGCGGACGATCCAACAGCATGGGAAGAGGAAGCTGTCGTCAGACCCCGCCGGTGGAGAGTCAATCCTTCCCGACTCGAGCTCGCCGCTAAGTTTTTCGTTCTATCGGCGCTCCACCGGCTCGGTGCGGATGCGACGCTCTCACTCGGTGAGCCTGATGATGTCGATGTCGTCATCATCAACGGTCGGACCGTCACGACGGTTCAGGTCAAGACGCTTACCGGAGGCTGGCGGTGGCATGTAGAGGACATTCATGCTCGCGAGAACCACTTCATACTTTTCGTAGCCTTCATGAATGAGATTCGCAACCCTCATGTACCTCCGGATGTCCTTGTCCTCGGCTCACTGACTCTCCAAAATGCTCTACTCAGGCAAAAGGAGACGGAAATCAGGATCGATACACTCGGTTCGCAACTAAAGGCCCTCGAGGCGTGGAATCAACTCCTTGCGCCTACGCCCGCCGCCTGATCGCCTCCACGTCAGCCGTATTCTCTCGCTCCGGCTCTACGGCGGTACTTGGCCGATGGCAGAAAATGAGGCGTGAGAGGTAGTCAAGTTCACGCCATCAGATGTCAAGCTCACATCTTCAGACGTCAAGTTCACATCTCCAGATGTCAAATTCACGTCATCAGATGTTAAGTTCATACTATCAGATGTTAAGTTCTGACTTTCAGATGTTAAGTTCACATCCTTAGATATTAAGTTCACACCATCAGACATTAAGCTCACATCCTCAGACATCAATTCACTCTCGGAGTCAGTTTCACGTCTCCGAACGTCAGTTTCACGTCCCCGAACGTCAAATACCGCGCTCACTCGGCCGACCGGGGCAGCCGGCGGGACTCTTCGGCTTCGGTTAGGACAGGCCGCCAGCGCTCCATCGCACGAGCGCTCCGGGCTCCGCATATAATCCCCGCCCCTTATGACCACGACCCGCATCAAAGAACTGCCCCTGCACATCGGAGAGAAGGTCACCATCGACGGGTGGCTGTACAACAAACGCACCTCGGGGAAGCTGCAGTTTCCGATCGTTCGCGACGGCAGCGGGTACCTGCAGTGCGTCGTTTTCAAGAAGGAAGTCAGCGAAGAAACCTGGAAGGCGGCCGATGAGGTGACGCAGGAGTCGTCGGTGCGCGTCGTCGGCACCGTGCGCGCCGAGGGGCGCGCGCCGGGCGGGGTCGAGCTCGGTGTGGAAACGTTCGAGGTTCTCGGTGCCGCGGGCGAGTATCCGATCTCGCCGAAAGAGCACGGCACCGACTTCCTGATGAACCATCGCCACCTCTGGCTGCGGTCATCGAAACAGCATGCCGTCCTGCGCATCCGCAACGAAGTCGAGAAAGGCATCCGCGACTTCTTCTACGACCGCGATTTCGTCCTCATCGACTCGCCCATCCTCACCGCCAACGCCGCCGAGGGAACGTCGACGCTGTTCGAAACCGACTACTTCGGCGAGAAGGCCTACCTTTCGCAGTCCGGCCAGCTCTACCTCGAGCCGGCGGCCGCGTCGTTCGGGCGCGTGTACTGCTTCGGGCCGACGTTCCGCGCCGAGAAGTCGAAGACGCGCCGGCATCTCATGGAGTTCTGGATGGTCGAGCCCGAGGTGGCCTTCCTCGAGTTCGAGGGACTGCAGTCGCTGGCCGAAGAGTTCGTCGAGTATCTCGTCGTGCGCGCGCTCGAACGCTGCCAGGAAGAGCTGAAGACGCTCGAGCGCGATCAGTCGAAGCTCGAGAACGTGAAACGCCCCTTCCCCCGCATCACCTACCGCGAAGCCATCGACCTGCTGGCCTCGAAGGGGATGGAGGCGAAGTTCGGCGACGACCTCGGCGGTGACGAAGAGACCGTCATCGCCAACTCCTTCGATCGCCCGGTGATGATCAGCCGCTATCCGACTGACATCAAGGCGTTCTACATGCAGCCCGACCCCAACGACCCGTCGGTCGTCCTCGGCCTCGACATGATCGCCCCCGAGGGCTATGGCGAGATCATCGGCGGCTCGCAGCGTATCCACGATCATGACCTGCTGCTGGCGCGCATCAAGCAGCACGGCCTGCCCGTCGAGAAGTTCCAGTGGTACCTCGACGTCCGCAAATACGGCACCTTCCCCCACTCCGGCTTCGGCATGGGCATCGAGCGCTGCGTGGCCTGGATCAGCGGCGTCCCGCACCTGCGCGAGACGATTCCGTATCCGAGAATGCTGAATAGAATCTATCCGTGAGCCGCCATCGAGGCTCGTTGTCGGTTGTCGGTTTTCTGTTGTCGGTGCGATAGCATCGGAGTCCCGCGCGAACCATGACTGCAGATACCGACAACCAACCACCGATAACCGACAACGCGGCGCCCAGCGCCGCACTCCGCATCATCCCCCTCGGCGGACTCGGCGAGATCGGGATGAATCTGATGGTCTACGAGTATGGCGACGCCGCCATCATCGTCGACTGCGGGATGATGTTTCCGGACGCCACCACGCTCGGCGTCGACGTCATCGTCCCGGACATGACCTATCTCTTCGACCGGCCCGAACGCGTGAAGGCGGTCTTTCTCACGCACGGCCACGAAGACCACATCGGGGCCGTGCCGTTCCTGGTCGAGAAGCTGAGAGTGCCCGTCTACGGGATGCCGCTCACGCTCGGGTTCGTGCGCGACAAGCTGGAGGAGTTCGGGATCGACGAGGTCGACTTGCGCGGGCTGATGCCGCGGGATGTCATCGACGCCGGTCCGTTCCGCGTCGAGGCGATCCAGGTCACGCACTCGATCGTCGACGCCCTCGGGCTGGCCATCCGAACGCCGGCTGGGACTCTGATCCACACCGGTGACTTCAAGATCGATCACACGCCCGTCGATGGAAAGCGCACCGACCTGGCGCGTTTCGCGGCGTACGGCGAAGAAGGCGTGCTGGCGCTGATGAGCGACTCGACCAACGCCCTCGTCCCGGGCCATGGCCCGTCGGAGAAGACGGTAGGCAGCGCCCTCAGTAACATCTTCGCCCACGCCACCGGGCGCATCATCGCCACAACTTTCGCATCACACATTCATCGCGTGCAGCAGATCGTCGACCTCGCACGCAAATACAAGCGGAAAGTGTTTCTCGTCGGCCGCTCGCTCGTCGACAATGCCGAGACGGCCGAGCGCCTTGGCTACCTGCGCATTGCCCGCGAGCAACGGCCGGGGTCGAACGCGAGGGCTTCCGACTTTGCCGATCACGAGGTGGTCATCCTCACCACCGGCACGCAGGGTGAACCGTCGTCGGCGCTCTCGCGAATGGCCATCGGCGAACATAAGCAGGTCGAGATCAAACGCGGCGACATCGTGATCCTCTCCGCGCGCACGATCCCGGGCAACGAGCGGGCGGTCTCGCACGTCATCGACAACCTCTACCGCCGCGGTGCCGAGATTCTGAACTGGGAAAATGCCGACGTACACGTGTCGGGGCATGCCTGCGAGGAAGAGCTGAAGCTGATGCTCAACGTTACCCGGCCAAAGTTCTTCATTCCCATTCACGGCACGCTGCGGCATCTCATTCATCACGCCAGGCTGGCGAAGAACGTTGGCGTGCCGCACGGCATCGTCATCACGAACGGACAGGTCGCGGAGATCGCCAATGATGAGATTCGCGTTCTCGAGGAGCGCGTCCCGCACGGCAAAGTCTTCATCGATAGCGAGGCCGAGGAAGTTCCGGAGATCGTCGTCCGCGACCGCCAGCATCTGGCCGAGGACGGTTTCGTCATCGTCGTGGTGGCCATCGACTCGAACGGGAACGTCGGGCGGGAGCCGGAGATCATCACGCGCGGCCTGCTCCATGTCGACGAGAGCCAGGACATCCTGGCCGAGGTTCGCGCACAACTCGTGCAGATGCTGCACCAGAGCCGGCCCGACGAATTGCTCAACCACGATGTGACCCAGGAGAAAATGCGCAGCCTGCTCAAACGCTACTTCCGCAAGGAAATGGGACGGCGGCCGATGATTCTGCCGGTGATCTGGGAAATGTAGGAGAAACTGTCATTCCGAGCCGGCGGCGCCCCGGTAGGGGCAAAGCGCGGTGAGGAATCCCCGGCTGCAACCGCGGGCGTGCGGTGGCGGCTACCGGCTGGGGATTCCTCGCCGCGCTTTGCCCCTCCGGGGCGCCGCCGGGCTCGGAATGACAGCGGAGAGCACGAATGACCATTACCGAAGCCATCGTCCTCGGCCTCATCCAGGGCCTCACCGAGTTCATCCCCATCAGTTCGACGGCGCACCTGCTGATCGTGCCGTCGATCCTTGGGTGGGGCGATCCGGGGGCGGCGGCGTCGGCCGTCATTCAGTTCGGCACGCTCCTGGCGGCGATCATCTATTTCTTCCGGGACATCGTCCGTCTCACAGCAGGATTCTTCCGCGGACTGGTCACGCGCCGGCCGCTGTCTGACGTCGATTCGCGTGAGGCCTGGCTCGTCGTCATCGGCTCGATTCCGATCGGCGTCCTCGGACTTCTATTCAAGAAGCACATCGAGTCGACCTTTCGCGGTCTGTGGATCGTGACGACGATGGTCATCGTCGTGGCCATCCTCATGCAGATCGCCGAGGCCTATGCCAAACGGCGCCAGGTCAGAGACTTCGACGACATGACCGTGACGGACGCCGTGGCCATCGGGCTCGGGCAATGCCTGGCCCTGATCCCCGGATCATCGCGCAGCGGCTCGACGATCATGCCGGCGATCTTCCGAGGCATCAACCGGCCCACCGCGGCGCGCTACTCGTTTCTCCTGTCGATTCCAGCCGTCGGCGGCGCGGGCATGCTCGAGCTCTTCAAGGAGCGTCACGCGCTCGGGCAACTCGGCTGGACGCCGATCATCGTCGCCATCGGCGTCGCCTTCATCGTTGGCTACGCCTCGATCTGGTTCCTGATCCGCTACCTTCGCACGCACACCACGCACGTGTTCATCTACTACCGTTACGTCCTAGGCGTGGTATTGATCGCGATGCTGGCGACGGGGTATTTGAAGTGACGGGGGTCGGGGGTCGGGGGTCGGGAGTCGGAGCATACGCGCGCCAACTCTTACCGGCATTTCTCACCATCTGAATGGAATCGCGAACAGTGTGAAACGTCGAGAGCCTTCTCCCCCGCGCTTTTCAGCGGGGGAGAAGGTGCCGAAGGCGGATGAGGGGGCGGTACTCGCGCTGAAGTTGAGTGTTTGCATGCGCTTCCCCCGGCCCGTCACTTCGCAGATCGGCAGCCGCGCGTCCCCTCACCCGGCCTTCGGCCCACCCTCTCCCCGCTCGATGCGGGGAGAGGGTTCTCGATAGGTACCGTCACGTGAGCCTTTGTGTTCGAGGGTGCGAGCGCTTTTTGCGAGCAACCCTCGCGATTTCGCCGGTCTCAACTCCGACCCCCGACTCCCGACTCCCGTCAATCCGACAGCACCTGAATCTCCGGTATGTTCCGGTACTTCTCCGCGTAGTCGAGCCCGTAGCCGATGACGAACTTCGGGTCGATGGAGAAGCCGACGTAGTCCGGTTTGAACTCGACTTTGCGCGCCGTCGGTTTGTCGAGGAATGTGGCCGTGCGGACTTCCTTCGCGCCGCGATCGAGCTTGATGTAGCGGAAGACCTCGTTCATGGAGAGGCCGCTATCGATGATGTCCTCGACGATCAGCACCGACTTGTCGCGCATGTCGAGCTGCGGCTCCTTGAGGATCGTCACCACTCCTGATGACGTCTTCTGATTGCCGTAGGACGAGACCTGGATGAAGTCGAGGGCCACGTCGAACCCGATGTGCCGCATCAGGTCGCTGCAGAAGAACACCGCGCCTTTGAGCACGCAGAGCGCGATGAGGTCGCTGCCGGCGAGATCACGGGTGATCTCCGCCCCCATCTCGGCCACACGTTTCTCGATGTCTGCCTTGCTGAACAACGTTGTTTGTGCCATTGGTTGCGAATTCTACGATTACAATTCGCCGCCGTGAGAATCTATCGCTACCTTCACTCTGGCAGCCCCGCCGTCGGTGTCGCCGATGGCGACCGGATCGTCCGTTACAGCGGGAGCGACGCCATGAACCTCGGCGCTCCGACGAACGACTCGATCGCGCTCGCCGATGCCGATCTTCTCGCGCCCGTCGTCCCGCCGAAGATCGTGGCCGTCGGCCGCAATTACGCCGAGCACGCCAAAGAGCTCGGCAACGAGGCGCCGTCCGAACCGATCATCTTCCTCAAACCGCCAACGGCTGTCCTGGCGCCGAACGGCACGGTCATTCGACCGCCGCAGTCGCAACGCGTTGACTTCGAGGGCGAGCTGGCCATCGTGATCGGCAAGACCGCGCGGAACGTCCCGCGGACCGATTGGCGCGGCGTCGTGCTCGGCTTCATGTGCGCGAACGACGTCACCGCCCGCGACCTCCAGAAAAAGGACGTGCAGTTCACGCGCGGCAAGAGCTTCGACACGTTCTGCCCTCTCGGACCCTGCATCGAGACCGAGCTGGACCCCGCGGCGCTCTCGATCCGCACACGTGTGAACGGCCAGACGAAACAGGACGGCAATACGCGCGACATGGTCTTCGACTGCGCCTTCATCATCGAGTTCATCACCGCGGTGATGACGCTGCAACCAGGCGACGTGATCCTGACCGGCACTCCCGCCGGAGTCGGCCCGCTCGTCTCCGGCGACCACGTGGAGGTGGAGATCGAAGGGATCGGGACGCTGAGGAATCGCGTTGTATAGACCAACTGTCATCCCGAGCCGCCGAGGCCGCGGAGAGGCTGAGGACGGCGAAGGACTCCCAGCACGCAGCCACCGCCCGCCCGCGGTTGCAGGATGGGGGTCCTTCGCCGCGCTCTGCCCCTACCGGGGCGCCGCCGGCTCAGGATGACAGTCAAAGACGACCTTCTCCGTCTTTTCCCGCGCCTCCGCGACCTGCCGATCGACGCCTACGTCGTCGGCGGCGCCGTCCGCGATCTGATCCACGGCGCGGCCCCAGCCGACGTCGACATTGCCTGTCTCGATCCGCTGGCCTGCGCCCGAGCTCTCGGGCGCAACGTCATCCGCCTCGGACGTGAAGAGCACCTCAGCGCATACCGCGTCGTTGACGGGCCGCACGTTTACGACTTCGCCGCTCTGCTCGACGGCAGCATCGATGCCGATCTGGCTCGCCGTGACTTCACGGTCAACGCCATGGCCGTCGACCTTCGCTCCGGAGCGCTTCTCGATCCGCACGATGGCCGCGGCGATCTGGAGCGCCGCCTGGTGCGCATGATCGACGCCGGCAACTTCGACGACGATCCGCTGCGGATGCTGAAAGCCGTGCGGATGACTGTGCGATTCGACTTCCGCATCGACGACGTCACCATCGCGGCTATCCGCCTCCGGGCCGCCCGCATCATGGACGTCTCCGTCGAGCGCGTCGCATACGAGTTGACGGTGATTTTCTCCGCGCGCGCATTCCGCCGCGCCGTGGCGCTCCTGCACGAAACGGGACTCGACCTTCCGCTTTTCGGCCGCGTGCTCGTTTCGGGCGCGTTTCACGCGGATGACGTGCCGCTCGCCGCCGCGCTGGCCTTGCTCGTCGACGACGCTCACGCATTCGCGAAGCGCTGGCGATTGAGTGATGCGTCGCTCCGGGACATTCAGACGCTCCAACGCCTGCGCGATGGCTACTCGCTCTTCGCCCTCTACGATGCCGGTGAAGAGGCCGCTCGCCAGCTCCCGCCGATGCTCCGTGCCCTCGGCCGCGACGATCACATCGAGCTTCCCGACTACACGATGAAGCCGCTGCTCACCGGCGACGAGATCGCTTCGATCGCCGGCATCGACCCCGGCCCGCGCGTCGGCGTGCTGAAGCGCGCACTCCTCGAGGCGGAGCTCGAAGGCAGAGTCACGACGCGCGAGGAAGCGGAACACCTCATCCGAAGTGCTCAGCGCTCGTAGCGCCGCCGGCTCGGCGGCTGTACCGCCAGCGGCTCGCTGGCGTTCTTGCCGAGTTGCCGCCGAGCCGGCGGCGGTCCAGCCGGCGGGCCGCCGGCGCTACGCGCAAAGCGCATCACTGCGTCAGCGTGACGTGGACCTCTCCGAACGTCGTGTGGACATTCACGGCCGATTGGCCGCCGGCGTTGTGAAAGCGCGCCGCGCGGGGGAGAACGCCCTCGTTCTCGATGTAGCGATCGCCGAAGTACGTGTGTACTTCGCCGATGCTCACCGAGGCGTTGAGATCACGGACGTTCGCACGCGGGGTGCGGACGTGGACTTCGCCGGCGCGGAGGTCGGTGTCGATGTTCCCGAACGCGCCGTCGATGTCGACGGAGCCGTAGCGTGTCGACAGGTCGACATCGACCCCGGGCGGGATATCGATGGTCAGGTCGACGGCCGAGTGATAGCTCCTGGCGTTCCAGCTCTGCGCCGCCGGACCGAAGTGCCGCCGCACGATCGCTTCGTCGCCCTGGATCACGACCTCGGCGGAGATGTCGTCGGCGATCCGCTGCTGCTTCTCACGTTGCCGATATCCGTCGAAGTGCCGCTTGCTCATGCCGCTCACGGCGATGCGGTCCGGCGCGCCGTTACGGATCCGCACCTCGCCCGCGGGGATGTCGATGACGACGCGCCGCACATGTCCGCGGGCGGCCGCGGTGGCGAAGGGATGCGTCACTTCCTCGTCGGCCAGGGCCGCGCCTGCCACGAGCAGCGCCGCAACGGCCAGGAAAGGCAGTCTGATGGAGATGAGAGCCGGCATGGGAATCGTCCTCCGGATGTGAGAACGGATGGCCGGCGAAAAGGTTATCGAAAAAAAAACGAGGGGCCCGGAGGCCCCTCGAGTACGACTCCCCAAAAGTCGATGTTCGTGCTTATTTCTTCTTCGCGGGCTTCTTCGCTGCCTTCTTAGCTGCCTTCTTCTTTGCGGCCATTAAGCTCACCACCTTTCATGCCGTACGGGACCTCACGGTCGCGCCTACTTGGCAAAAAACGCCGGATCTCTCCGGCCAACTGACTTGCACGTGGACGTTGCGGAGATTGGAGAGACGACGACCTTCAACATTCACCAGACCTTCGAGGTTGTATGTCCAGTTCTTGGCGGTCATCGTTTTAACTTGTCGTTAATATGCGATCGTTAAGTCATATTGTCAAGCAATTGTTTATCAAAATCGTAATTCGGCATGGAGTGTTCCACGTCCGTTCCACGAAAACCGCGGCCTTTCAGCGCGTCATCGAGGCGCGATACACGCCGCGCGTGAGGTCCGCGCAGCGCGTCCACGTGAAGGTTCGCGCACGTTCGACGCCGCGGCTCGCCAGCGTTTGACGGAGCACTTCGTCCGACGCCACGCGCCGCATCGCATCGACGAGCGCGGGAACATTCGGCTCGACGTGCAGCCCCGCGTCGCCGGTGATCTCCACGAGCGCGGCGGCCTTCGACGTGATCACGGCGCAGCCGCTCGCCATCGCTTCGAGCGCGGGAAGACCGAAGCCTTCCTCGACGCTCGGCATCACCAGCGCGATCGCGCCGCGGTAGAGCGCCGCCAGCTCGTCATCGTCGACGAAGCCGGTCACGGTCACTCCATCGCGCGAGCGGAAGCGCTCGAACGGCGCGCCCGTGAGAATGAGCGAGGAGCCGGCCATCTCCAAAGCCGCGAACGCGTCGACCAGGACGTCGACGTTTTTGTGCGGTTTGTCGTTGCCGACGTAGAGGAACGCCGTATGAGCGCCGGTCTGATCACTCGGAGCAGTCGTGCTGAAGGGCGCACCGACGCCGTTCGGCGTGACGACGACATGATCGCCGGAGCAGCCGAACGCGGCCACGATGTCCCGCTTCACCGATTCGCTTACCGTCAGCACCCGCCGGCTCTTGTTCACCGCACGGCCGATCATCTGCCGCGCGTACATCCGTGCCATCGGGTTGCGATGCCGGAGGTGGATGAGATCGTGAATGGTCACGACCAGCGGCACTCTGGTGAATGGAACCACGTAGTGCGGCGCGTGAAAGAGGTCGATCCCGGATCGATCGACTGCCCTACCGACGGCGACGAGCTCGTGGATGGAGTAGTGCGGCGCGTCGACCACGACGTGCTCGACGCCGGCCGGCAGGCGATGTGCGAGCCGATCCGGCGCAAACGCCACGTACGTGTCGTCGCCTCCGTCCGCCACAAGCGCCTGCAGCAGACCACGGATGTAGGTGCCGATCCCGAAGTCGGCGATTTTCCGGGCGTCGATCCCGATTCTCATCGGCATGCCTCGGCCAGCAACGTCGTCATCAGCGCCGCGCTCCGGTCCCATGTGTACGTCCGAGCGCGCTCGGCACCGCGTGCGCGCAATTCGCGCCGCAGCGGCGCATCGCGCAGCAATCGCACCAGACCCTCATGAAGTGCTACGCGATCGCCGGGATCGATGAGCAACGCCGCCCCTTCCGCGTATTCAGGAATGGCCCCGGTGCGCGTGGCGATGACCGGCGCCCCGCAGGCCATCGCTTCCAGCGGCGGAATGCCGAACCCCTCGTAGCGGGAGGGATAGACGAACGCGCGCGCGTGGCGATAGAGCTCGCGTAGCCGCGCGCGGTCGACGTACCCGGTCAACTCCGCGCCGTCCGGCAACCGCACGTCTCCCCAACCCGCGGCGCCACAGACCACCAGTCGCGGTCGCGACGCAGGCAGCGAATCCCAGACCGCCAGAAGATCGTCGAGCCCCTTGCGCGGCTCGATCGTGCCGACGTAGAGAACGTAGTCTTCCTCTTCGCCCTCGGGCGCGAAGTACTCGTCGACGCCGTTCGGCACGATCTCGATCCGCTGTCGGGCCACGCCGAACCATCGCACGGCCTCCTCGGCCACCGCGCGCGATACCGCGGCGATGCGCGAGGCCATCTGCAGGCTGCGGCCGATGAAGACGTTGAACGACAGCATCGTCTTCACGCGATGTCGAAGCGGCATCGTGAGCGAGCTGAAGTCGTGAATCGTCGCCACCGAGGGGATGCGCAGAGCCACGGGAAGAGTCCCGTGCGGCGCCCACAGCACGCCCTCGGTGGCGATGCGCGGCAGCACGAACTGCTGCCACGCCACGCCGAGCGGCATCGGATCGACGCGGAAGCGGCAACGCTCCAGGCCCGAGCGATCGAGGATCTGCGTGTGCGAGGCGATGAGCGGCGAGTCGACGAGCCGCCGCGCGATCTCGGCAGTATGAACGCCGATACCGGTCCGATTGCCGACCAGCGCGCGGCCGTCGATGGTTACTTGCATGTTCGGGATGCCAGTGTAGCCGCCGTAGCGTAGCGCCGTAGAGCGTAGCGCCGTCGGCTCGACGGCAGGACCGCCAGCGGCTCGCTGGCGGTTTACGACAGATCGCCGCCGAGCCGGCGGCGGTCCGGCCACCGAGCCGGTGGCGCTACGTTAACCCTGCGCAACGGCGCAGAACGTCGAGCGTCTGCTCCGCGGCCACATCCCAGCGAAACCGCGCGGCCTGAGCTACGCCCGCCTCAGCGAGTTGCTCACGCAGCGCCGCGTCCGCCAGCACCCGCTCGATCTGCGCTTCGAGCGCTTTCGTGTCGCGCGGATCGAAGTAGAGCGCGGCGTCGCCGCCGATCTCCGGCAGCGACGAGGACCGGGCTGCGATCGACGGCACGCCGTTCGCCATCGCCTCGAGCAGCGGAAAGCCGAAGCCCTCGTAGATCGACGGGAAGACGAACAGCTCCGCGTTCCGGTAGACCGCGGCGAGTTGCGGTGCGGCGACGTAATCGAGGTGATGGACGCCAGGAGCTCGCAGGCGAGGAACGATCGACTCCGCCTTCCAGCCGACGCGCCCGACCACTACGAGCGCGCCGTCATAGACACCGCGCGCGCGAAGGCGGGCGTACGCGTCCAGCAACACATCGAGGTTCTTGCGCGGCTCGATCGTGCTGACGAACAGGATGTAGCGATCCGGCAGATCGGGGATCGGGAGTTGGGGGTCGGCGGTCGGGGCGGTAAGGCCGGAGTGGATGGTGACGGCGCGGGACGGATCGATGTCGTAGTAATGGAGCAGGTCGCCTCTCGTCGACTCGGAGACGCAGATCACGGCGTCGGCGATGGCGATCTCGCGCTGCATATGGTGCTCGAGATTCGTCAACGTCTCCTTCTGCAGGAGCTCGGGGAAGCGTTTGTACGTCAGATCGTGGATCGTGACGACCCGGCGGCGGGCCACCGCGCCGAGAAGACGCGGGAGAAAGTAGTTGACTCCGAACATCACGTCGACATCGATCAGCTTCATCCACGCCACGTACGCGGCGGCGGTCAGCGCGCGCGACCGGCCCGAGATGACGCCTTGCCTGCGGAGATCGAACCAACAGAGCCGCGCATGGGGCGGCAGGTCAGCGTGCAGCGTCGGGCCGAGGTCCGTCAGGCGCGCGTCGCCGAAGAGGTAGAGCTTCACGTCATCGTGCTTCGCGATCTCGTGCAGCAGGTGGTAGAGATACCAGCCGATCCCGGTGAGAGGCTCGTAAAAAGGGCGAATATCGACGCCGATGCGCAGCGTCCGCTCGCGCCGTGTGGCCGCGCGAAACGCGCCCGCCGCGCGCTCGCGCAAGGCCTGGCTCAAAGTGTGAACGACGGTGCTGACCGTGGACGGCATCGGGACGGGGATCGTAACGTATGCGCGCTTCGCGCGCGTTGTCTGCGCTGCGCGCGTTGTCGGTGGTCGGTTGTCTGCGGTTTCGCCACTTCGTCTGAGACAATGCAATGACAACGCGCGAAGCGAGTACATAACCGACAACCGACAACGCTCGCGCCGCGAGCAGACAACGCGGCGAAGCCGCAGACAACGCGCGAAGCGCAATTCATGAAAAAGCTCGCCATCATCCTCTGCATCGTCGCCGCGCTCGCCGCGGCGATCGTCATCTACCTGACGGTGACCACGCCCAGGACGTCGGCTGGCGTCCGTTTTCCGCTGACGGGAACGCAGCGCGCGCTGATCGCCGCGGTGCCGGAGTCCGCGGAATCGTTCGCGCTGATCCCGGCCGCGGCCGCTCTCGACGCAAAGCTGCGCGACAATCCCGTCGCCGCGGGCGCGGTCGAGGGGTGGGAGAAATCGCATTCGCTCCCGTCGCCGTGGATGGTGGGCGGTGCCGATCTCCTGGCCTGGCGCGACGCCGGCACCACGCGCTACCTGGTCCGTCTGGATCCAATCCGCGCGGCGATCGTCCGAACCTACATGATGCTCGGCGGCGACATCGGCGACACGCTCCTCCTCACCGCACCGGCCGTGCAACCGATCAACGCCGGCGATCTCGCACAGATCCTGGCCTTGGCCGGGAAACTTCCGCCCGGCGATGCCTTCATCGTCCAGCGGCGCGGCTCGCGCGGCGCGTTCCCACCGATCGGGCGGCCTGCCGTCACGTCGATGTCCGTCACACCGGATGACATCCTCTTCACGTCACGTGCGGCGCGGGACCCGAACGAGCCGCCGGCCGCGCAATCGACTCAGCCGGCACAGTTCGCCCGCGGCTCACTCCTGGCGGCGGCCTTTTCCACGATGCCGAGGATCGTCGAGGACATGAACCGCGTCTTCGGAACGAGAGTCTCGTCGCTGCTCGAAAACGGCGGCTCGATCGCCATCTACGACGTCGACACGCACAAGTTCCTGCCGCGGCCGATGGGGGTCATCTCCCTTCCCGACGATCCGCCGCGGCGGGCCTCCTTCGAAGAGTTCGTGAACAAAGCCCGTCAGGGGGAGTCCCTCGGCATCCATCTCCGAACGGCCGAGCACGGTGGCACGCTCCTGCTCTCGTTCGACGATTCAATCGACCTATATCTAAAGGATGCGGTCATGCAGGGCTCCTGGCCCGCCGGGAAGTGGGCCGTCCGGGCGGATCCGAAACGCCTGATTCCGATCCTGAGCCGCCTGGGCAACAGCATCGGCCTGCGAATCGCCACTCCTCGGTTTTACCGTTCGGCACGCGACCTCGACCGCTGGATCGAAGCGCTGCAGGGGGCCGCCGTGCTCGAAGCGGCCGACTCCGAGGATGGCTCCGCGGAAGAGCTAAAGGTAAGAATCGGGGCGAAATAGAAGCCGGGAGGGCGCAGTTAGAGCCTCGAACACCATGCCGGACAAAGAACGGATCGTCTTCGACGACATCGACAAGTATGGCCCGCAGAGCTACGAGAGGACGTACCAGTTCAGCACCGCTGAGCTGGACCGTATCGAGCTCGTGGCCATCGGAGCGGTGTCGCTCGTCGCGAACGCGCGCAAGGGCGATCTTCCTGCCGAATATCTGGCGGACGGCACGACGAAATTCACCGCCGACTTTCTCTGCTCGCGCTGCGTCGAGCCGTATCCGTTTGCGAACGCATCGGAGTTTCACTTAAGATTCCGCCCTCGTCCCGAGGTTTCCGGTGAGAGCGACGAGGTTGAGATCACCCCGGACGAGCTCGATATCGAGTTCTACACGGAGCGGTCGATTCCTCTTCGGCATCTGGCGGCTGAGCAGATCCAGCTCGGCATTCCGATGAAACCGTTGTGTACGGAAAGTTGTCTCGGTCTCTGCCCGCGGTGCGGCGCGAACAAGAATGGCGAGGGATGCTCGTGCCAGGAGTCGGCTCTCGACGGACGCCTGGGCGCGCTGGCGGGGATCAGAGCGGAGTTAGCGAAGAAGAACGAACAGTGATGAGTAGATTAGTGGACTAGTAGATTAGTAGATTAGTAGATCGGCGCGAGAGCTGATCTCCTCGCCATAATCTACGAATCCACTAATCCACTAATCTACTCATCTACTCATCCACAAACGACAAGGAGCAACACCATGCCTAACCCAAAACGGCGACACTCGAGAACGCGCACGCGCACGCGTCGCGCGCATGACTTCCTGGAAGCGAAGTCGCTGTCGACCTGCCCGCAGTGCCACGAGGCAAAGATGCCGCACCGCGTCTGTCCGAAATGCGGCTACTACAAGGGACGCGAAGTCATCGCGGTCAAGGACGCGTTTTAAACAGATCGATCGATGACTGAGGCCGTCCGCATCGCCCTCGACGCCATGGGCGGCGATCATGCGCCGTCCGAGGTGGTCAAGGGCGCCCTCCTGGCGGCGGCCGAGTTTTCCGTAGAAATCATCCTGGTCGGCCAGGAGGAGATCGTGCGGAGAGAGCTCGCCGCGGCCGGCGCGACCCCGCGCAACGTCGACGTCTTCGACGCGCGCGAGATCGTCACGATGGAGGACACGGCCCTCGCTCCTCTGCGCAGAAAGCGCAACTCCTCCGTTCGCGTCTGCGCGAATCTCGTGGCCGATGGTCGCGCCGATGCTTTCGTCTCCGCCGGCAACACCGGCGCCACGTGGACATCCGCGCGCGCCGTCATGGGGATGATCGAAGGCGTCAGCCGTCCCGCCCTGGCTACGGTCCTGCCGAGCCTGAAAGGACACACGCTCCTGCTCGACGTCGGCGCGAATGTGGACGCCAAGCCAAACCACCTTCGCGAGTTCGCCGTGATGGGCCACTTCTACGCGCAGATGCTTTTCAACGTCGACGCTCCGCGCGTCGGCCTTCTCTCCATCGGCGAAGAAGAAGGGAAAGGCAACGAGCTGACGAAGGAGACGTTCCGGGTGCTGAAGGAGACCGGGCTCAACTTCATCGGCAACGCCGAGGGCCGCGATGTCTACAACGGCAACGCCGATGTCGTCGTCTGCGACGGGTTCACCGGCAACGTCGTCCTCAAAGCATCCGAGGCCCTCGGCGAGTTCGTTTCGACCACGCTGCGTCAGGAGCTGACCCGTTCATGGTACAGCAAGCTCGGCGCGCTTCTGGCGAAGAGCGCGTTCGACGGCCTGAAGAAACGGATGGATTACTCCGAGTACGGCGGCGCCCCGCTCCTCGGCGTGAAAGGCGGCTGCATCGTCTGCCACGGCCGGTCGAGTGCCAAGGCGATCAAGAATGCCGTCGGTGTGGCGCGTAACTTCGCCATCAACAAGATCGACGAGAAGATCATGGCCAAGGTCGGCGACCTTCACAAACGCGAGCACGACAGCAGCGTGCTGGCAACGCAGTAGAATTGAGCATGCGCAAAAGCCTGGCACCCGCCATTCTCATCGCACTCGCGGCCACCGGCTGCGCGACGCATTCCGTCAACCAGCGCCCGGAGCCAAACGTCGTCGAGGTCTGGAGCGTGCCCATTCACGCTTCCGTAAACCTCGATTGCGGCGCCGGCAACTTCGTCCAAGGCACTACGCCCGTCCGCGTCGACGTCCCCCGCTACCCCGAGATCTGCACGATCGAGGTCGTCGCCCAGGGCTACCATCCGCTGCACGTGCGCTTCGATCGCGGCCTCGTCCTGAAAGAGGGCCTGCAATTGCGTGAAGAAGAGCACCACCAGCTCGATCAGAACGCCACGACGCTCGACATGCTCCTTTTCCCGCTACGGAACCTCGGCGACAACATCGAGAACGCCGCCCTGCACAAGCTCCGTGCCGACTATCGGATCGAGTTCAAGCTGGTCCCGCTTACCCGCTAGGACGCACGGCCGGGAGCGTTGGGTGCCAAGGCACCGACATCATTATTTTCCCGCGAAGACGCGCAGCGTCTTTTCATCAAACAGTGGCACATCCTGACCGACGCGAACGAAGAGAACGCTTCGGGCGCCGCTGGCCGGCTGCACCTCGAAGTACTGAATGCCGTCGGGGGCATCGCCCCAGTCGCCGCACGGGGGATCGCCAACCTCGTCGGGACTGGCTTTCGCATCGAGCTCCTTCTTGTAGGCGTGATCGGGGAGGAACGTGTATCGCTTCGCGCCGGGACGGGTGTCGCCGGGATAGGCCGCGAGCACACAGCGCTTGGCAATTTTCTGATCGGTGTGCGCCGCGAAGATCCGCTTCATCCCCGCTTCCGCCGTTTCGCCCGGCAGTAGCGGGAGAACATCAATCAAAGCCTCAGGAGCGCCGCCATCCGAATAACGGATGAAAAGCGACGATCCTTTGATGAAGAGGTCGATCTTGCGGGAACCGAAGACGCAGCGCTCAACCCAGGCCTCGAAGCCCAGCGTGGCATTCGAGACCTTCTCCCAATGACAGCCCTTTTCCGGGGGACGCGACGGACGATCCTCTGCGAGGACCGAGGATGCAATCATCACGGCGAAGAAAGCGATGAGCAGGCGAAGCGGCGTTTTCACGGCCCGAGTTTAGACCGAGTTGGGGATCGGTGGCACGACCGATCGATCACCGCCGCCGAGCCGGCGGCGGTCCAGCCGGCGGGCCGCCGGCGCTACGCCGCTCCACGTATGCGATGATCCCTGCGCTCGCCAGCAACCGAAATGATCCTCATCAACGATCCCCTACGCCAGACCGACCTGCCTCGCGGTTGCGTGGCCACGATCGGGAACTTTGACGGGATGCACATCGGGCATCAGGCCATCATCCGAGGAGTCGTGGAGCGGGCGCGGGAAACGGGGCGGCCTTCGGCGGTCATCACGTTTCACCCGCATCCGTTGTCGATCGTGGCGCCGGACCGGGTTCCGCCGCAGATCCTGACCCTGCCACAGAAACACGAGTTGCTGCGGGACATGGGCGTCGACGCGCTGATCGTCGTACCGTTCACGCATGAGTTCTCGCGATGGACGGCGGACCGCTTCATCACCGAGTTCCTCGTCAGCGCCCTGAAGGTCAGCGACGTCCGCATCGGACGCGACTTCTGCTTCGGGGCCGGCCGTGAGGGAAATCTCGAGAAGCTCAAGGCAGCCGGCGCGCGGTACGGTTTCGCCGTCCAGGGCGTCGACGAGGTGAAGATCCGCGGCATCCGCGTCTCCAGCTCGCTCGTGCGCGACGCCATCCAGAAAGGAACGATGCGCACCGTGGCCATGGCCCTGGCCCGGACCTATTTCATCGACGGCCGCGTCGCCACCGGCCGCCGCCTCGGGCGCAAGATCGGCTTTCCCACCGTCAACGTCGATCCCGCGAACGAGCTTCACCCTGGTGGCGGCGTCTACGTCACCACCTCCCGCTTTGAAAGCTTCAGCCGCTCCTTCGAGAGCGTGACGAACATCGGCGTTCGGCCGACGCTGTATGAGAACTACGCCATCACCATCGAAAGCCACATCCTCGACTTCGACTCCAACGTCTACGGCGACACGGTGCGGCTCTACTTCCACAGGCTGCTCCGGCGCGAGAAGCAGTTCCAGTCGGCCGTGGAGCTGACGAACCAGATCCGCATGGACATCGAGGTCTCCCGCCGCTACTTTCAGCGGCACCCCGTCCGCTTCGATGAAGCCGGGTATTCGTTCCCCTGACGCATGTCCGATCCCGTCCTCTGCATCGTCGTCTACGCCGTCTTCCTGGCAGCCATGGCCGCGGCGCATTTCTTCAAGACGCTCGACAACGACCTGGGGACGGCGTGGCGCACGGCACTGGCAGTGGGCCTGGCCGTCTCCCTTGTGCTGTTCCTCGTCCGCGCCCTCTATCCGGTCGTCGGCGGCATCACCCTGACCCTGGCCGCGCTGTACGTGCGGCACACAGGGCGGGAGACAGAGGCGGTTGACGGGATGATCGTCGGAAGCGTGATGGGAGCGACGGCGGCCATCCCTTTCGTGATGACGTCCGTCCACGAGGCGGCGATGATCGCCTCACTCATGCTGGCCGGCGCCGTGGCCGGATACGGCATCACCTTCGCCGTCTTCCATGTGGCCGACAAACGCAAGCAGATCGCGTTCGACGTCGCCACCGCCGCCGCGGCGATCGTGGTGGCATGGCTCCCGTCGCTGGTGGTCCGGTATGGGATCCGAGAACGGCACATTCTCCTGGCCATCGCCATCGCCCTGCCGCTGATCGTCGTCGTGGCGGTCTTTCAGCAGTGGCCGGACGTCCGGGCCGAGCTGCGGCACGAATCATCGCTCGGTTTCCTGAGCGACCGCGACGTTCGCGTCACGGCCCACCCTCTCTTTCGCCTCGGCCGAGGAGGATGGGCGGATCGCCGCGCACACCGTGAATTCGTCCGGCTGGCCAATCGCATCGCCCTCCGCAAGCGCCAGCAGCGCGACCGCACCGACGACGTGGCCCGCCTCTACCAGATCGAAATCATCAAATTGCGGATGCAGATCCAGGAAATGAGCCACATCGATCGTGATGTGCTCTCCGCGGGCGCCGAAGATGGCGCGTCGTCGGATACAATGACCCCGACGCATGAGGGTTGATCCCACCCTGTTCCTCCGATCCGCCGCCGCGCTCTTCCTCGCCACCGCTCCCTCCCTTCTCTTCGCGCAGGGAAAAGACATGGGACCTGCCGGCCAGTACTACAACCAGCCGAAGCCCAAGTTCCACGTCACGCCGGGCGTGAAGAAGAAAGGCGGCGACGTAACCTGGCATGTCGCCGAGGGCGGGAGGCAGGAGGTCGTGCGCGACGAGTACGCCATCCTCGAGAAAGAGGTCGTCGTCAACTATCAGGACATCACGGTCCACGCCGACAAGATCACGGTCAACCTGAAGACGAAGGATTGCGTCGCCGAAGGGCACGTCATCATGGATCAGGGGCCAACCAGGCTCACCGGTGATCACATCGTCTTCAACCTCGACTCGAAGACCGGTACGTTTTTCAACGCCACCGGCGCGTTGAAGCCGGACATGTACTTCGCCGGCGAGAAGATCGAGCGACTCTCGGAAGACCACTACATTCTGACGAACGGGATGTTCACGTCGTGCGAGCCCGACAGGCCGTCCTGGTCGTTCCACATGGCGGTGGCGGACGTCACGCTCGACGACTACGCTCACATGCAGGACGTCACCTTCCGGGCTCACGACATCCCGCTGATCTTCACGCCGCGGCTGGTGTGGCCGACCAAGAGCGACCGCTCGCAGGGCTTTCTCATCCCGCGCATCATCTTCTCGCCGACCTACGGCGACCGGCTCGAGGTCGGCTACTTCGTCCCGTTCGGCGACAGCGCCGACGCCACGTTTTACGGCACCATCAACGACAAGGGCTATAACGGCGCCGGCGTCAACATCCGCTACCGCCCATCGGAGAATGTCAAGCAGGGCGACCTCAGCGCCTATACGGTTCATGACCCCGAGACCGGCCGCAACGAATGGCGATACAGCTATCAACACGCAGAGAACAATCTGTGGGGCGGGTTCCGCGGCGTCATCGACGCGGAAGACATCTCCAATATCGAGTTCTTCCGGCGCTATGGCACCGATTCGCGCCTGCACACTCTCTCGCAGATCTACTCCTCGGCGTATCTGACGAAGAACCGCAGCACCTATTCATTGAACATCCTCACCGACCGGCGGGACATCCTCATCAACAACGTCGATCCGAACAATCCTCTCGCGCCGCCGCCGCGCCAGCGCTTCGAGCAGCTCCCCTCGATCCAGTTCCGGCTCTATCCGAACCGGATCGGCGAGTCGCCGTTCTATTACTCTCTCGAGTCGTCGGCGTCGCATCTGGCCACCACCGGATTGACCAACGGCCCGACCGCGGACTACTTCCGGGCCGACTTCTTTCCGACGCTCTCGATGCAGCTCCACACGCCGGCCTGGCTCTCCATCCGCCCGCAGATCTCGGCGCGTGAGACGTATTACTCACAAACGCTCAGCGACGCCTCCGTGGCAAACCCGGGCGGCGAACAGACGGCGGTGGACACCCCGGTGGACCGCTTCTACGCCCAGGGACAGGTGGAGGTGGTGGGGCCCTCGTTTTCGAAGATCTTCGACAAGTCGCTGGGCGGCTTCAAGAAGTTCAAACACGTCATCGAACCGCGCATCCGCTATCTCTACACGTCGGACGTCAACGATCAGAGCCGCATCATGCGCTTCGACACGGTCGACTCGCCGCTGCTTCCGATCGTGCGCAACTCCGTGGAGTACTCCTTGACGCAACGCCTCATCGGCCGGGAAGGGGGCGTGAACGGCAACTCACGCGAAGTTGCGTCGTTCTCGCTGACGCAGTCGGTCTCCCTCGGCACGCCCTTTACATCAGCGACGGTGGTGGGCGCCTCCTCGACCGTTCCGCAACAGGGAAGGTTCACGCCGCTCGTGGCCGGGCTGCACGTCAATCCGTATTCGTCGCTCACGCTCGATGCGTCGGCGACCTTCGGCAACATCTCGCACCAGCTCGATCAGACCAGCCTTGCGGCCAACCTGCTCGGCTCTGGAACGCGCGCGGACAAGTACCTCAGCTTCACCTGGTTCTCGTCGTACAAGGGACCTCCGATCGACGGCGTCGTGGTCGATACGAGCTCGAGCCAGATCCGTCTCAATACCGGATCGTCGCTGCTGAGCAAGCGCTTTCGCGCCGACGTGCAGCTGAACTTCGACGCCAAGAACGGGAAGTTCCTGGAGCAGCGCTACTTGCTCGGCGGCACCGCCGCCTGCTACGGCGTGGCCCTGGAGTACCGGCGCTATCTCGTCTATATCCCGTTCGAGAGAGCGGAGCAGAGCATCGGCATCTCGATCTCGCTGAAGAACGTCGGCACGGTCGCCTCGCATTGAGACGCAGCACCGCTCTGGCGATGCTGCTGGTCACGCTGGCTTGCGGCCGCGCAGAACGCGACCGCGCGCGCGACGAAGCGACCCTCCGCGCTCAACTCGCCACCATGCGCGCCGCCATCGCCGCATACACAAAGACGAACGGCCACGGCCCGGCCACACTGCGCGAAGCGATGCCGATCATCCCCGTCGATCCCCTCACCCACTCCGCAACCACCTGGCGACTGACCACCGAGGAGACCGTACGCGTCGACGACTTCACGACCAACCCCGTCACCGCCGGCCGCAACGCGATCATCGACGTCCACAGCGGGGCGCCCGGGCGGGACGGGCAGGGTCGGGGGTATGGGGAGTATTGAGCATGCGCGTGCTGGAATTGTCCAACGCGGGCATTCGAAACGAAAAGCATCTCACCACGGAGGCACAGAGAAAAGCTCTCTGCGATCTCTGTGTCTCCGTGGTGAGATGTTTTTTTGAGTTCTGATCCGGCAGCCATTGTCATCCCGCCCCCCATCCACTACCCTCGCGCGAGCGTGCCGAACGTCTATACCTTCAAGGACTTCGAAGGGAGCAGCCATCGGATTCTCATCGAACTCATCCGGCGGTTCGCGCCGCGGGGCGGCACGCTGCTCGACCTCGGCGCGGCGGGCGGGGAGCTCGGCGCGGCTGTGCGCGATCGTTTCGACACGACGATCGGATTCGAATACGACGCCGACCGCATCGGGCAGCTTCGCGGACGATTCGATCAGGTCGTCATCGCCGACCTCGAGACCGTGGAGACACTGCCGTCGAACGTCAACGCCATCGTTCTCGCCGACGTCATCGAGCACCTGCGCAACTCGACCACGCTGCTGCGCATCGTCAAGCAGGCGCTGGCAAACGACGGCATCCTCTTCCTCTCCGTTCCGAACATCGCCAACATCACCGTTCGCCTCGGCCTGCTCTTCGGCATCTTCGAGTATCGCGACCGCGGCATCCTCGACTTCACGCATCTCCGCTTCTTCACGATGCGCACGATCAAGCGCGAGATCGAGAACGCAGGATTTCGCATCATCGCCATCCGTGGCTCGTCGGTGCCTATCCGTCTGATCATCGGCTGGATGCCCGACCCGCTCCTGCGCCTCGGCGAACGCGTACTGACCTGGATCACGCGCATCTGGCGAGGGCTGTTCGCGTATCAGATTATTCTGGTAGCGGTGGCGAACCCACTGTCATCCTGAACCGCCGACACCCCGGAGGGGTCGAGGACGGTGAAGGACCCCCCGCGTTTTTGCGGGGTTGGGCGGCGGTACTCGTTCGATGCAAGCTCGCGGGGGGTCCTTCGACGCGCTTTGCCCCTCCGGGGCGCCGCCGTCTCAGGATGACAGTCAGTGTTGCCTGCTCCGCGTTACAGCTACGACGTCAACCACCGACAACGCCACCATCAACACCAGCGCCATCCCCGCCACCCACCACCACCCCCGCCCGAGCACTCGGGTGAAGACGATGCGGTGATTGCCGGCAGGGACCGGCACACCGGCGAAGAGAACGTTGATCTCGACCGGCTCGACGACGCGGCCGTCCACCGTCACGCGGAGCTCCGGCGTCAGCTTCTCCGACGATGCCAGCAGCGTCTTCGCCGGCGCGGACACGTCGACGACCTGCTCGTCATCCCGATCGCTGCGCAGCGTCACCACGGCATCGGATGCCTCGACCGGCAGCGGGCGAGGATCGGTCACGATCGCTTCGTCGGCAAAGTCGATGCTCTTCGTGGCCAGCATCTCATCGGCGGTCATGCGGCGTACGCGCGTCACCGCGTGGAAGCGCGGTACCTCGCCCACGTTGCGGAAGATGCGGCCGTCCGGCAGATCGCGCTCGAAGATCACCGGTGTCATCACACGCCCGTAGAAGAGCGGCGCGTCGCCGGCGACTTCGGTGGCTCCGGTCAGCATGCGCACGCGGATTCCGCTCGATGCGATGCGGAGCACGACCGTCTCGCCGACGCGCGCGTAAGGGCGAAGCGGGATGTAGACCTTGTTCAGCGCCGTGATGTCGCCCGATGAAAAGGAGCGCGCGTAGACGACGTTCATCCCCTTCGTCAACGTCACGTCGAGATGCGGCGCGGGCCCGAGCGCCGCCTGCAGCTCCATCGGCAATTCGATCGCGTAGAACGGCTCCGCGTCGATCCGAACGTGACGCTCCACGGCCGCACCTGGCTCGATGACCGTCGCCGCGATCTCCTTTACTCCCCTGGTCGTATTCTTGAAGATCGTCCACTTGATGACGTCGATCGACCGCTGCTCGATCAGGTAGCGGATCCCGAGCATCGACACGAGCGGATCGTTGAAGTCGAATTTCAGGCTGTTGAAGTTGATGACCGTCGACGACGTCAGCACCGCGCTGGGATCGATCCGTTCCAGCAATCGCCGGTAGCTGGCCTCGGACGAGAAGTGGCTGCGAACGTCCTCGAGCCGGTACAGCTCGGCGGCGTTCGGCCAGAAATAGTCGAAGAACGGCGCGATGCGGAACGGCTTCGGCTGCGATTGCAGGAAGACGATGGTCGGCGTAGCCGGCGGCGACGACGCAAGAGCAGGCTCGAGATACGGATAGAAGCGGCCGGCGAACACCGCGAGATCAGCCGCGCAAGCGACGGCCAACAGCATGCCGATGGCCATGCGGAAACGCCCACGCGCGAGCAGGGCGGCTCCGGCGGCTGCCAGATACGCCGCCGCGATCGGCAGCATCAATTCGATCCGGGTCAGCGGCGAGTACTTGAACCCCGGAAATCCGGCCACGATCTTCGTTACCGGCGCGAAGCCGAACATCGCCGCGAGCATCACGGCCAGCATGGCCAGCCAGAACCAGCGCGAGCGGGCCCGGCGGTTGGCGGCGGCGAGAAGAATCAGCGCCAGCGCGACGATCCCGACGTAGACCGTCGCCTCGATGTAGTTGTTCAGAATCCCGAGCGAGTAATCGCCGCGCCAGTCGCGTAGCGCGGGATTGCCGAGATGGTCGGGGTTCAGAAAGAGCGCGAAGTGGCGCAGTGGGAAGACATGCTCCGCGGCCGCGTTGGCGCGCGACCCGAGGTAACCGCTGCGCTGGACGAGTTGCGCGAGCGGGACGAACGATGGTGTGGCGATAGCGATGCCGAGGACTGTGGCGGCGATGGCGATGGAGATGGCTTTGATCGGGAGTCGGGGGTCGGGGGTCGGGGGTCGGAGAGAGGCTTTGGGGTCAACTCTCCGACTTCCGACGCCCGTCGCTTCGATCGTGAGTCCGGAGTCGGGGGTCGGGGGTCGGAGAGAGGTTGCCTCATCTGCTCTCCGACTCCCGACCCCCGACCCCCGACCCCCGATCAACACAAACACGAAATACGCAACAGCCGCATACGCCCCATACGCCATCGCCGCCGGAAACGCCGAGAGCGCGTAACAAAACGCGACGAGGCCGATGGCCCAGGCCGGCGTCCGTTTCCCGCGGGCCGTGCGCAGGGCGATCCAGAGGAGCGCCGGATAGAGCGGCGCCGCATTCGTCACATGCCACCACCATCGCACCGCGATCGGTCCCGCCGCGGCGAAAAGGATCGCCCCGACCGCCGCGCCGCGCTTGCCGAGGCGCTCCTCGCGCAGCCAGAGGTAGGCGAGCCAGAAAGCGACATTGAGCTTCAGCAGAATGATGCCGGTATAGACCCACGGCAGCGGCAGCAACAGCGCGGGCACAAGGCTGAACGGCGACAGGAGAGTCGAGCCGAAGCCCGGCACCCCGGAGCCGATGAACGGGTTCCAGTGGAAGGCGCGCCAATCGGTCTTGATCAGCGAGAGGACGGTGTAATACGCCGTCGGCGGGTCGTTGATGAGCGGGTTCTGCACGTCGACCTGCCGCACGCTCTTCCACGGCTCGGAGTTGTAGAAGACATCGTTCGGCGAGGCCATGCGCCCCATGAACAGCGTCGGGAAGAAGAAGACGAGGTGGTAAACGGCGAGCGCGGCGAGGGCGATGCGGTGTTTGTGAAGAACGCGCAAGGATTGAAGTTTATCCTGAGGAGGTAAGCGGGGGTCGGGAGTCGGGGGTCGGGGGTCGGAGCCTGGCTATCCCGACTCTCTCAAAGGCTCACCGTGATGGTACTTATCGAGAACCCTCTCCCCGCGATCGAGCGGGGAAAGGGTGGGCCGAAGGCCGGGTGAGGGGACGCGCGGCTGTCGATCTGCGAAGTGACGGGCCGGGGGAAGCGCATGAAAACACTCAACTTCAGCGCGAGTACCGCCCCCTCATCCGCCTCCGGCACCCTCTCCCCCGCTGAAAAGCGCGGGGGAGAAGGTTGTTCTGACCGGGGACATCGAGGACATAAACCGGGACATCGAGGACGACTCAAGGATGATGCATCCGGAGGAATTTGGATGCCTTGGAGGAACCCGATGAGCGCGAAGGAAGCCTTGATGTGGGATGTAAACAACGGGATGAGCGTGACCAAGGCCGCGGAGGTTCACGACGTGAAGCGGTCGTGCGCATACAAGTGGGTAGATCGCTATCGGCGGTTTGGATTGGCAGGACTGGAGGAGTTGTCACGAGCACCGCAGCACAGTCCGAATCGGATCTCGCAGACTC
>DATHRD010000003.1:0-179855 GCA_035482045.1 Thermoanaerobaculia bacterium | reverse complement strand
CGCCTTCGCCAGCAGTCGCGTCAGCCACAGGTTCGTCATCTTCTCCACCACCGTGTTCTGGCGCAGGCGGGCGCGCAGGTTCGTGAAGTCGACCTCGTCCAGGGGCTGGTCCTGGTTGAAGCAGGAGAAGACGAACTTCTCCTTGCCGGTCTTCGGATCGACGTGGCGCTGGAGGCATTGCGCGCAGACCTGTTTCATCATGCACTGCATCGGGGAGTTGATCGATCCGATGCCGACGTGGTCGTCGCTGAGATAGGGGGCCAGGACGCCGTGGCGCGCGTCCTTGACGGCGCGCATCATGCCGTCGGAGCCGATGGCGATGAGGCGGTGTACGGTGCGAAGGTCGGTCTCCGGCGCGTTCTGCGCGTAGTGGAGTATCGACTGGACGATGTTGCCCGTGAAGCCGCGGTCCCCCGGGCGACGCGGAGCGATCGGATCGCCGGCGTCGATCGACCAGATCACCTGATCGGTGCCCGCCTCGATCTCGTCGCGCTTGAAGACGTCATCCTTCTTCTTATAGCCGGCGAAGTAGACCACCTTGCAGCCGTTCAGTTTGAAAGCGCGTGCGATGGAGAAGAGCACGGCGTTGCCGAGTCCTCCGCCGGCCAGGAGCACCGTCTCGCCGCGCGGGATCTCCGTCGGCGCGCCGGTCGGACCCATGACAACGACTGGTTCGCCAACCTTGAGCCGCGCCACGAGACGCGAGGAACCGCCGAGCTCGAGGACGATGAGCGACAGCAGACCGCGCTCCGGATCGGTCCAGGCGCCGGTCAGGGCGATCCCTTCCATCGTCAGGCGCGTGCCGTCGACAACCGGCGCGTTTTCTTCGAAGTTTTGCAGCCGGAAGAACTGGCCCGGCTCGAAGTGCCGCGAGGCGAACGGCGCCCGGATGACCACCTCGACGATGGTCGGCGTGAGCCGGTTCACGGCGTGGACGACCGCCAGCAGTCCGTCATCGAGCGTGCGCAGCAGGTCGTTCCACTGCGATTCGCGCACGGTCTGAGCCTCGGGGGAACGATCGAGCCGCAGCAGATCGCCGGCGAAGAGTTGGGTGACGAATGGATAGCCGTCCTTTGCCGAGGCCATGGCCTTGACCACGTTGCCGGCGTAGCGGGGGTGGTTGTCTCCGTAGAACGAGATCACCTTCTCGCGCGACGACGGATGCTGATACGACGTGAAGAAGCCGCGGTCGCGGTTGGCATCAACCTCGATCAGCTCCGGCGAAGCATCGATGTTTGAAATCGCGAAGCTCTGGAAGAACTGTCCGTACTTGTCGAGCTTGAACGTGCCGGGATGCTCCTTCTCGTAGATCACGTTCGGGCTCGTCCCCGCCGCCACCATCACGCTGCGCGCCGCGAGCTCGATCACGTCGCCTGAATCCTTCCAGCGGCCGTCTTCGTTGATCTGTTTCTCGAACAGGAGCGACTTCACGTGGCCGTATTCGTCGGCCAGCGCTTCGACCGGCGAGAGGCTCTCGGCATAGGCGATCCCTTCTTCGAAGGCCTTGATCACCTCTTCGTGGTTCAGACGATAGGCGGGTGCGTCGGTGATCCCCTTGCGATAAGCGATGGTGACGCCGCCCCAGGAGCGGACGAGCGGGATGAAGTTAGGCTTCTCGCCGGCCGCGGCCGCGCGAACGCGCTCCGCGCGGACGGCGCGCCCGTGCTCGAGGAATTCGTCGAGGATGATCTGCTCCTCGGGGTCATACCCGCCGCGCACCACGGCCTCTCCGAATCCCTCGGAGAGCGTCTCGTAGCGGTCGAGGACCTTCTCGACCTGCAGCGGGTAGTAGGCGAAGAGCTCGGTGGCCGTGTCGATGGCGGTCAGACCGCCGCCGATGACCAGCGCCGGCAGGCGTACCTGCAGATTGGCCATGGCCGATCTCTTTCCCGCGCCGGTGAGTTGCAGCGCCATGAGGAAGTCGCTGGCCTTGCGGATGCCGCGGATGAGGTTGTTCTTCATCCGCACGATGGTCGGCGTTCCGGCGCCGGCGGCGACGGCGATGTGATCGAAGCCGAGCTTGTCGAAGGCGTCCTCGATCGTCAGCGTACCGCCGAAGCGCACGCCGCCATAGACGCGGATGTTGTTCTTCCGCTCCAGGGCGATGCGGATGACCTTGAGGAAGTTCTTGTCCCAGCGGACGGTGATGCCGTACTCGGAGACGCCGCCGAAGCCGGCCAGGATGCGCTCGTCCAGATCCTCCCAGAGCGTTGCCCGTGCGTCCTTGATCGGCTCGCGCAGCCATTTACTGTCGATCGGCTCGATCTTCAGTGCGTCGATGGCCACCACGCCGAAGCCTTCGTTGGCCAGGTAGTGCGCCAGCGTGTAGCCGGCAGGGCCGAGGCCGACCACGAGAACGTTCTTGCCGTTGTAGGGGAGCGCCATCGGACGGCGCACGTGCAGCGGGTTCCATCGCGTCAGCAGCGAATAGATCTCGAAACCCCACGGCAGCCATAGAACGTCGGTCAGCGCGCCGGTCTCGATCTGCGGGATGTTGACCGGGTCCTGCTTCTGGAAGATGCACGACTTCATGCAGTCGTTGCAGATGCGATGGCCGGTGCCGGGGCACATGGGGTTGTCGATCATGACGATGGCCAGGGCGGCGATGGAGTCGCCGTCCTTGCGCAGCGCGTTCATCTCTCCGATGCGCTCGTCGAGCGGGCAGCCCGTCAGCGGCACGCCGAGGGGATTGACCTTGAACTTGTCGTCCTTTTCCACTCCTGGTTTTGGCGGAGCCGCGGGAATGCCGGTGGCGCAGGAGTCTTTCATCCGCTCGTGGCAGTAGATGCAGTAGTTGGCCTCGTCGGTGACCTCGCGCGGGGTCATGCGCGCATCGGTGAGCTTGAATCCGTCTCGGCGGCGGTACTCATCGTGCGGTCCGACGACGCTGAGATTGTCGATGCGCTCGGTTTCCACGAGGTGATCGAACACGATCGGCTTGGGCAGCCGGAACGAGGTCCAGTCATCGAATCGTCCGTGCTTCCACTGCACTGCCAGCCAGTCGACCAGGAGATCGCCGAGGGCATGGACAGCCGCCGCCTCGCGCGCGATCGCTTCCTGCGATTCGACGGACTGCCGATAGACGACAGCCTCGGCGAATGCGCCGGAGGTCCGCAGCTCGTCGCGTAACTGCCCGAGCGCGGCCCTCGTCTGCGGCGACGGCGCGGACGCCTTCGTGCCGCGTGGATACTCTCGCTCGAAGTCGAGAAGGCGATTGGCGGTGACGGCAACGGCGAACTCGAGGTCCCGCTCCTGCCCTCCGGCGATGGCGCGAACGAGGATGTCCACCGCCGCGCCGGAGTCGCCCTCCGGAATGGCCGTGACCTTGGCCACCCGCTTGGCCACGAACTCCTTCTTGAACCGCGCCACCTCGGCGTCGCGCAGCGTCCGCTTGGCAACCGGCTTCGCGTCCGTCTGGAAGAGCTGTTCGAGGAACGTCCCGAGGGGACGGCTCACGGCGACGAGCAGCGCCGACTCTTCCGGCTTGGTCAGTCCCCCGCCTGCGATGCCGCTCTGCACCCCGATCCGATACGACTCGAATCGCTGAAAGAGAGCCCCGTCGCCGGTCTCGAGATGGCGGTCGAACGCCAACGCGAGATCCTGCAGGCGTTTGTTGTCGTAAAGGTCACGGTAGCGGAAGTTCTTGATTCCTAGTTTCACAGATCGCTCCAACACACAAAGTTCTCGCTGTCATCCTGAGCCGGCGGCGCCCCGGAGGGGCAAAGCACGGTGAAGGACCCCCAGCATGAAACCCAGGGTGGAAGGTAGCAGCGGAATGGGCGTGCCTCGGAGGAAGAATGTCACCAAAGGGTGTGACGACGCGCACAGGAGGGAACCGTCTCACGCGAAGCCGCGAAGACGCGAAGTTGTCACGCGGAGGCGCGGAGACGCAGAGTTGGGAATCGCCTGAACCTCGGCCTGTCGATCCCTCGCGGCCTTTCTTCGCGTCTTCGCGTGCCTCCCTCCGCGTCTCCGGGTCTCCGCGTGATCAATCCTCGCGAACTACAGTCAACACCAGCCGCTCATGCTCGGCAGTAACCTCGATCCGATCCCCGCGCCGGAACCCGAGCCGCTGCAGCCACACACCCGACATGCGGATGTACGGGACGACCTTCGAGCGCCGGCGATATCCGCCGTTCTCGCGATACATCGCCGTTAACGACAAGCTCCCGCTTCCCGCCCCTGCCGCTACGCCTGCTCGGGCGGCGATAGTCAGGTACACCGAGCGGTCGTCCTGCAGTCTGGGCTGCCTTCTTTCCGGCTGATCAAGTTGGCAACGGGCTCGGACCAATTGATGCCCCCCTCTCCCCCGACTGAAGCCGAGGGCTACGGACTAAGCCAGCTTCGCCGGCCCAAATCGGGCAGCCGCAGACTGGGCACTCTCTTTCGGGGCGCTGCACTAAGGGGCACGTCGGTTAGATCACACCTTTTGCTGAATCTTTTTACGGCGCTGTTGTTCTTTCAGCATGCGCTCCGCCTCACGCCGGTCTTTCCAGTCTTCGGCAACGCATTGCACCTCATTGACCAAATCGTCATCATTGTATTTGCGCCGTAGCCTTTCGATCATTGGCCAATATAGATGCCAGAAGCGCGTCACGCGTGCGCTGTGCAAAGTAAACGCTACATCGGGATCTACTGCCCCAAGCCTGATCTGGGCGCAAAGCGACTCCATGTCATTCGTTGCGTCTTTGAACGCCTGCAACACTTCATCATCGTCCCAGATAAGTTGAACCTCAGCATCAGTAAGTGGAGAATCGCTCTTTATGTTTACACCCGCTCGTTTTGCTTCACGTGTAAAGTGACGTAACGTCTCTTGCGTTGCTGGTCCCAAGAACATGTAGCTCATTCGTAATTTGTTCCAACGACTGGTCTGGCGTAGTTGCCACCACACTAGGACCAGCGAGCCCAAACCGATTGTGGAGACGATCAGTTGGAGTATCGGAATCCAGTCGCGGGCGAATTCTTGAAGCGTCATATTGCCTCCGTTCCGCATGCCTTCTCACCCTGCAAGGAGTGCTTCTCTTGGAGGAGTGTCTGAGAGGCCACTCTTCCCTACCCCGCGTAGCGCCGAACGAAGCGGCCCTCGTCGTCTGGCCCTTGCTGGTGATGGTCGAAACAGGCATGGCATGTGTCTCCTTACAGAGGACATCTCCGGTAAGGATGAGCGGCGCGGACGGTATCCCGAGGTCTGCTGCGCTGTTGAAGACGGCCGCGAGGGAGCGATTTGCGGGCTGTTCGAAGGTCATCCCGGCCAGGCGGATCGACCAATCTGGCGGTCGAATCGACATGCGAGCCAGGCGGATCGAGTCGAAGGCCACCAGGATCAAGTCGAAAGGTGAGTCGGGTCGACTCAAAGATCTGTCGGATCGAGTCAAAGTTCTGTCAAACCGACAGAAAGTTCAGTCCGGCCGACAGAAAGTTCAGTCCGACCGACAGAAAGATCTGTCCGGCCGACAGAAGGAACTGTCTGACCGACAGAAAGTTCAGTCCGACCGACAGAAAGAACTGTCCGGCCGACAGAAAGATCTGTCCGATCGACAGGAAGATCTGTCCGTCCGACAGGAAGATCTGGTCCGGCCGACAGGAAGATCTGTCCCATCCGATAGAAAGATCTGTTCGATCGACAAAAAGATCTGTCCGATCCGACAGAAAGTTCTGTCTAATCCGACAGAAAAATCTGTCCGGACCGACAGAAAGATCTGTCCGGTCGACAGAAAGATCTGTCCGGGCCGACAGAAACTTCTGTCCGGGCCGACAGAAACTTCTGTCCGATCCGACAGAAAGGGCTGTCCGGTCGACAGAAAGATCTGTCCCGGCCGACAGAAACGGCAGTCGGCGCGACAGAAACGGCAGTCAGTTCGACCTGAGCCGGACGTCCTTGGACCTGATCGGCACGTCTCCTGACGTGAGCGGCAGGCCGGTTGGCCTGAACGTGACCGCTCCGCCGGCTTCGTTCACATGGGTGGTCGACGCCACCCAGCGCACCCAGGAGATGGCCGAGGGCCTCGGTGTGATCTACTTCTTCTTCGTCGTCGGCTTCGGTTTGAGAGAGGAAACGTAGGCGTAACTGCGATCGAAGTACTTCTTCAACTCCCGCGTCTTCGAGAGCAGGGAGTCCGGGACTTCGACGTACTCCTTCATGACCGTTCCGTATTGCACGGGCACTTTGCTCTCGTACCTTTCGAGGAACGCGCTCTGGTCATCCGGGGCCAGGCGGAGGATGAGCGTTCCCTCCTTGGTCAGGAGGCTGAACATGTGGCCGTTCACCGAGGTGTAGGGCATCGTGTCGCCCTTCCGCTCGACGTCGGGATTCGTGGCCACGAGCTTCTCGTACAGGACGAGCTTCGCGGCGTACTCGGGGCTCGACGGCTTCTTCGTACTCATAAAAAACCAACCACAGAGACTCAGAGAGCACGGAGGTCTCCGTGTCCTCAGTGCCTCTGTGGTTAGTTTATCCTCTAAAGTCGTTGCCGTCCTGGGTCGGGAGCCACTCGCCGCGACCGACGAAGTCGCCGAGGGCTCGCTCAGGAAATCTTGCGTTTTGATTCGATTGGAGGCTTGGGATCGAGCTTGACTACGCGCTCCGGCATCTGTGCCTGAACCTCACGGAGATGCTTCACCAGCCCTTCGAGTCCGCCGTGCTCCGCCAGCATCTCCTCTCGAATCTTGTGTAGTTCTTCGACGATCGGATCTTCGACCATAGTCATGGCTCCAGGAGTTCAGACGGTGTACAGATCAACGGTGGTTCGTAACCTGACGCGCGGCAGAGTGCGCATGGCTCCATCCCAGAATGAGCGTATCGCACCGATGCCTCGGTGGGAAGCTGCCCAGCCGGCTTCTCTCACACTGTGGAATTGCGGACCTGTGAAACGTCGACGCTCGATTAACACAGGCGCCTGCGATTCCACTCAGATGGTGAGAAATCCAATCTCCGCGCCTCCGCGCCTCCGCGTGATCCTCGCTCCCTTAACTGCTGGACAAACGGAGGCAGTGACCTACTGCTCAGGTACACTTAAGAGCCCAGCAGACGCTGGACGAGATTACGCGGGCCTGTAACGGCTGACCTCTGAGTCGACAATCTCTTATCTTTATCGAGCGCCCTTCTCCCCACCGCGTTTCTCAGCGGGGGGGAGAAGGTGCCGAATGCGGATGAGGGGGTTTTGGTTCTTGCGAAGCAGTGGACTGTTTTCACGAGCCGCCGGAAAAAACTCGTGAGAACAATCAGCTTCATCGCGAGCGCCGCCCCCTCATCCGCCTTCGGCACCTTCTCCCCCGCTGAGAAGCGCGGGGGAGAAGGCTCTCGACGATATACACGTCCGAGATGCCATTGAGATCGTGAGAATGCGGCTAACGGCGGGCTAACGGACCGCTCATATCCTCAATTCACTTCCCCACCACCACCCGCCCGCCCTTCATCACGAACGGGACGTGCTCGATCGTCGTGATGTCGTGCGTGGGGTCGCCGGCGACGGCGATCAGGTCGGCGAGGAGGCCGGGGACGATGCGGCCGAAGCGGTCCTGCTGGCCGAGGATCTTCGCGTCGACGGAGGTTGCGGCCAGAAGGGCTTGAGCGGGCGTCATGCCCGCGCGGACCATCCATTCCAGCTCGCGGTAGTTCTCGCCGTGCGTGAAGACGCCGACGTCGCTGCCGCAGCCGATGACGACGTTGTTGGCCATGGCCAGTTTGAACGCGCCCAGGGCCTTGTCCATGCTGGCCGTGTAAGGCTTCGTCCCACGCTTGTAGCTTTGGAAGTACTCGGAGTAGGCCTCCTCGGCGGCGAGCGTGGGGAGGAAGGCAACGCCGTGCGCGGCCATCAGCTTGAAGACCTCGTCCGTGCCGCCGTAGCCATGCTCGATGGTGTTCACCCCCGCCAGGGTTGCGCGCCTCATCCCCTCGGCCGTGGTCGCGTGGGCGGCCACGGGTTTGCCCGCGCTATGGGCCTCGTCGACGAGCGTCTTCAACTCGTCGAGCGAAAACGTCGGCGTGGCATCGGCTCCGCCCCGCCCGTAGTCGGCGTAGACCTTCACCCAGTCCGCGCCGTGTCCGATCTGCTCGCGCACCGCGCGCAGGATCTCCGCTGTTCCGCTCGCTTCCTGCGCCCCTTTCGTGACGGGCTCGAACTCCGGCGCGAAGCCGCCGGGCCCGGGGCCGTAGCTGGCCGTGGCCACGATCGCCTTAGTGGCGACGAAGAGCCGCGGACCTGGGATGCGTCCTTCCTCGATGGCGCGTTTGACGGAGACGTCCCCGAACCCCGCTCCCTCGGTGCCGAGGTCGCGCAGCGCCGTGAAGCCGGCCAGCAGCGTGTCGCGGCTGTGGAGCGTTGCCGCGATCGTGCGATAGGCGAACGGCTCCTGCAAAACCTGATCGTTCCAAAGCGTCTCGTTGTACGGGTGGAGAAAGATGTGCGAGTGCGCATCGATCAGTCCGGGGAGAAGCGTCATCCCCGGCAGTTCGATCGTGGTCGTTCCCGGTGGCACTGTGATGCTCGCCGCCGGCCCCACCGCCGCGATCTTCTCGCCGGAGACGAGCACGACCCAGCCCTCGTGCGTGGCCGCGCTGGTTGCATCGAACACGCGTTGTGGACGAAGGAGGATGCTCTTCGCCGCCTGCGGCGCGATGTCCGCCGCGAACGCCGGTGCAATCGTGACGAGGACAGCGACAAGAATAGCGATCAACCGAAGACGCATGAAGGGAACTCCGACGGGCATTCTAGCTGTCGGAGCGCCGGGCCAGCCGCCGGGACGGCAGCGCTCCAGCCCACTACCCCCTCTCCGCCCCCCATGCGTGCAACTTGTGCGCGCGGATCCAGATCTCATCGACCTCGCTGCCGCGCAGCATCTTCGTGATCCAGACGATCTGTCCGGCGTGATTGGCGAGATGGGAGAGGACATTGATCAGGTCGTCGATGACCAGGTTGTGCATCGCCGGCTCGGGCGAGGGCTCGGCGAGCTTGTCGACGTCGAGAGTATCGAACGTCTTCGCCGCGTTGGCCACCATGTCGTCGAACAGGGCCAGCAGCTCCTTCTTCGGAATCGGACGCCGCTCCGCGAATTCAGCCTTGCGGTCGCGGTCGTACTCCATGCCGCCGAGGTTGCGGTTGAGGAAGGAGTTCAGCGAGCCGCTGACGTGCAGCACGATGTTGCCGACCGAATTCGATTGCTCGTTCGGACGCCACCAGATCTGCTCCTCACTGAGCAGATCGAGGCAATCGCGAATCTGCTTCGGCAGCGCCAGCGTGATCCTCGAACGCAACGAAGCGACCGCCGAGTGGATGATCTCCGTTTCCTTCATCGAACCCCTCCTTGCGACATCAGCCAGGTTCATCACTCCGAACCCGCTTCCCGAGGGCGTAAGATAATCGAACACATGCAAGTCACGATCAACCTACCTGAGGACATTTCGGTTGCCCTCGAGGGACAGTGGGACAATGTGTCTCGCCGGTCATTGGAAGCCATTGCCGTCGAGGCCTATCGGACCGGAGCGCTGACCGAAAGCCAGATTCGCCGCTTGCTGGGGTTCGAGACCCGGTTCCAGGTTCATGCCCCGCTCAAGGAGCATCAGGTGCCGCTCCGGTATACGGCAGCAGATTTTGAAGCGGATCTGTCGACGCATCGCCAGCTCGGGATTCTGCCGAGTCGATGATTGTCGTCGCCGATAGCGCGGTCGCGCTGAGCTCCACACTATTACTGTCATTCTGAGGCTGCCGAAGCCGCGGTACGAATTGTGGTGCTTGCTCAAATCTGATTCCCGCGGCGCAGGACGCCGAAGGACCCCCCTCGAGCTCGCCGGAAAGGGCGGGGCTTTGGCGAACACCGTGATGTCACGACGGCGCGAGCATCGACGAATTACCACCACCCGACCCGGCCAGCTCGCGGGGGGCCCTTCGGCGTCCTCCGCCGCGACGTCTGATTTGCGCAAACATCCAACAGTCGCGGCGCGGCTGCGGCAGCCTCACAGGATGACAGCTTGGGATGGGCAGCGAATTGAGACTCGCGACGCTACTTCGCCGGCATCTGCGCGTTGATCCACCTCGTGATCCTTGCATCCAGAAGATCCAACGGCAGGCTGCCGCCGGCGAGCACCTCATCGTGGAACGTGCGGATATCGAAGCGGGCGCCGAGCTGCTGCATAGCCCGGGTGCGCAGCTCGCGGATCTTGAGCTGGCCGAGCTTGTAGCTGCAGGCCTGCGCTGGCCAGGAGATGTATCGGTCGGTCTCCGACTGGATGGTCGGCTCGTCGACGGCGTGCGACTTGCGCATGAAGTCAACCACCTGGTCGCGGCTCCATCCCATGTCGTGGATGCCGGTGTCGACCACCAGACGGACGGCGCGGAAAAGCTCCGAGCGGAGACGGCCGTAGTCCGAGCCGGGGTCCTGGTAGAAGCCGACCTCTTTCCCCAGCTCCTCGGAGTACAGCGCCCACCCCTCGGCATACGCGGAGTTGCCGCCGTGCTTGCGGAACTCGGGGAGCCCCTTGAGGGTCTGCTGGATGGAGAGCTGCATGTGGTGGCCCGGGATGCCCTCGTGGTACGCCACGGCCTCGTCGTTGATGAAGGAGCGGTTCGCGTAGTCGGAGACGGCCACCGAAACGCGGCCGGGACGCGCCCCGTCCGGCGTGCCGGTCTGATAGTGCGTGGCCGCGGCCTTCTGAAATTCGGGGATCGGTTCGACCGTCACAGGCGCCGAGGGGATGACCGTGAAGAGCTGCGGCAGCTTCGGGCGCATCTGCTTGATGTAGCGGTCGAAGTCGTCGACGATCGCCTGCGCCGAGGAAGGTTTGTATTTCGGGTCGGCCTCGACGTGCTCGCGGAAGCTGGCCAGATCGGCGTAGCCGTTGGCTTTTGCCAGGGCCGTCATCTCGCCGACGATGCGGTCGTACTCGGCCAGGCCGATGCGATGAATCTCAGCCGGTGAGAGATTGGTGGTGGTCGACCGCCGGATGGCTGCCTGGTAGCGGCGTTTGCCGTCGGCCAGGCTTTCGATGGACAGCGTGGCCCGGCCGTTGGGGACGTAGTCCGTGGTGATGAACGCCGCGAACTGTTTGTAGGCCGGAAGTACCTCGGTGTTGACGGCCTCCGTGATCGCGTCCGACAGGCGTTTCTTGTCGGCGTCCGAAAAACTGGCCGGCATCTTCTTGATCGGAATCAGAAACGGGTCCGCGGCGATGACCCCGGCGCACTGCGTCGGAATCTTCTCCGCCAGGAACTTGACGATGACCAGGTGATCCTTGACCCCGGCGCGCATGACCTCTTCCGTCTGCAGCAGCGACTTCGGGATCTGGTGCAGCCGGGCGATGTAGTCCTCGTAGTGCTTGACCGAGTCGAGCGGCACCGCGTTCGGCAGGTCGGCCAGCGCCGTGTGGATGCCGCCCTGGGCATTGACCGGCATCTCGTAGTCTTTCAGGTCGTAGTCATCCATCCCCTCCTGAAGGTTGCGGAGGAAGAGGTCGTGCGAGGTCCGCTCCTCCTCGCTGAACCCCTCGGGGGAGATGGCTTTGATACGTGTGAGGTAGGCGGCGTTGATCTCGTGCCGGTGCTCGATGGCCGCCAGCGAGGCGTCGCCAAGCTTGTCGTTGTAGCGATAGTCGCCGACTGCAGTGGCCTGCGTTGGGTTGAGCTTGAGCGTGGTTTCCCAGTACTCGCTGAAGAGCGCGTTCTGCGCGGCGAGGCGGGCCTCGACAGGGTCAGCAGGCTTCGGTTGGGCGGAGGCGGTGAGGGTGGCAAGTACGAGAGCGGCGACGGCTAAAGATGGAATGCGCATTTGTGGAGCGTATCAAACCACAGAGGTGCAGAGACTCCTCCGCGATCTTTGGGTCTCTGTGGTCAATCGCCTTCGGTTCCTTGACGAGTCCGCTGACCGAGCCCACACTGTTCTCATCCACCAACATGGAGGTGTGGCATGACTAGAATCGCGATCTTCTGGGTGCAGATGGCCTGGCTCGTCTTCCTTGGTGCCTTGGCCACGGTATTCTTCTTTAAGCATGACCTCATTCCGTTTCCGCAGGGTGACGCCTTAGGCCCGGTGCCGCTCGGGGTCATCTGGTTCGGCGCGCTTGGGGCAGTGCTGATCTCCCTAACCGGCATCGTCGAGCATGCGCATGACTGGGACGAGTCCTTCGCGCTGTGGCATCTCTCGCGGCCGCTGGTGGGCGCGAGCCTGGCTGTCGTCGGCGTGCTCATCGTTAAATCGGGCGTTCTCGCCGCTGGGCAGACTCCAACCAACCCCACCAATGCCGTTGGGTCGGCTGCCAACGCTGTTGCCGGCGTTCCGAAGGACCTCATTTTTTACTACCTGGTTGCCTTTCTCGTCGGGTATCGGGAGGAAACCTTCCGCGAGTTGATCAAGCGGCTGGTCGATCTCATCCTCACTCCGGGCACCACACATGCCGCCGCCGCAACCGCCCCCACGATCAAGCTCCTGGATCCCAATTCGGGTCCCGCGGCCGGGGGACCCAACGTGTTGATATTGGGCTCCGGACTCATCGGCACGACGGATGTGACCTTCGGCGCGAACCCGTCCGTCAATTTCCGTGTGGACTCGAATAGCCAGATCACCGCCCCACTTCCAGCCGGCACCGCCGGGCAGAAGGTCACGGTTACCGTGAAGGGGCAGAACGGATCGGCAACGGCATCGTTTCTGTACACCTGAGCGCCCGTGGCCTTCGCAAGAACCTTTTCCCTCACAACCAGCGGTGACAGGTCGCACGCCGAAAAGAGGGAGCGTGAAGCCACGATGGCGAGGCTGCACGATAGCCTCGGCTTTGCCGGCAGTTCTCCCGCGAAACTTCCAACCATTGGATGACGTCCTATCTTCGGAGCCTGTAACGACATGAAACGCACCCAGAACCTGATCGTGGTCGCGCTCGCACTGCTGCTGTTCAGCTTCCACGTACGGCTGAAGCGTCAAGCCGATCCGGCGCAGATCAACGAGATGGCTCAGGAAGTGATGACGCCGGCTCTCTGGAAAGGAAAGATCGCACCGAGCTTCGAGCTCACCCGCACAGACGGATCGAAGTTCGTTCTCGCTGACCACATCGGGAAGGAAGTGGTCATCCTCAACTTCTTTGCCACTTGGTGCGGTCCCTGCCGCGCCGAGACGCCCGAACTGAATCGCTTCGTCGCCGAATCCCGAGGCAAGCCCGTGACGCTGATCGGGATCGACAACTCCGAGAAGCCGGACCTGGTGGCCGCGTACGTACGGGATCTGAAGGTGCAGTTTCCGGTGGCCATCGACGAGGGCGCGGTCGAAAAGTCCTATGGCGTGAAGAGCTTTCCGACGACCGTCGTCATCGGTGCTGACGGCCGGGTTGCCTTGTACGAGACCGGGGTCATCGCCAACACCGAGGTCGCCTTCGGTGCGGAGCTCAAGACCGCGCTCGCGGCGATCGCCAGAAACGAGGGGATAGGCCGCGAGACCTATCTGACCAGGGAAAAAGCCGAGAGCTACAGCGAAGTCCGCACGCCTGCCGCCAAAGACGAAGACTCCGTTCTGCTCACGGGGCGCGCCAAGCAACTAGCTGGAAAGATGAACTGCGTCTGCGGCTGCACCAAGTCGCTGGCGACTTGCACCTGTTCGACCGCCACCGGCATGAAGAAGAAGTTGCAGGAGGCAAAGCTCGACGGCACGAACGACGTGGCGGTGATGCAACAGGTCAACGCCGAGTTCTGCATGAAGGGGATGTGATGATCACGCTGAGCCACGTCTCCGTCCACTTCAAGAAGTTTCGTAGCGAGGTGCTGAAGGCGCTCGACGACGTGACGTTCACCGTTGCCGGGGGAGAGTTCTTCGCCCTCCTCGGCGAGAACGGCGCCGGAAAATCGACGGCCATGCACTGCATGCTAGGGCTCACGCGTCCCACGCGCGGCTCGGTGACCCTCTTCGGGCAGCCGCCCACGCTGGGGAGCGACGTCTATCAGCAGATCGGTTACCTCCCCGAGGAGCCGCATCACTATCCGGCCTACCTCACCATCGGAGAGGCCATTGACTACTACGCCCGCCTCTACCGGCACGCGCTGCCGCCGCAACAGCGCGCGGAGCTCCTCGAGCGCCTCGGCCTCGCCGAGTATCGGAACCTCCGCATCGGCAAATGCTCGAAGGGGATGAAGCAGAAAGTCGGAATCGCCCAATGCCTCCTCGCGCAGCCGCGCTTGCTGTTTCTCGACGAGCCGATGCGCGGGCTCGATCCCGTGGGCGTCCGCGATTTCCGCGAAGTGCTCGTGGACATGAACCGCAACGGCTGCACGATCGTCATGAACAGCCACATCCTCGGCGAGGTGGAGAGCGTGGCCACGAGCGCCGCCATTCTCAAACGTGGCCGCCTCGTGATCCAGGACCGGCTCGAGAACCTGACGCGCGACGAAGAGCGATACGAGGTCTCCTACGAGGGAGAGCCGCTGGATTGCGTCGAGGTCATCGCGCGGCAGAACGGCACGGTCCGGGCCATCCTCCATCCCGAGCGGATGGCTGATTTCCTGGCGCTGGCTGCCGCCGGCTCGATCCGCCTGGAATCGCTGCAGCGGACCCACCACTCGCTCGAGGACACCTTCCTCGCCCTCGTCGGCGAAGGGGACCATCATGCTTGATCAACTGCTGGCGAACATCGCCATCGACCTCAAGTTCTTCCGGCGCAACCGGCTGCTGTTGGCCATCGCCTTCGTTTTCATCGCCGTGACGGCCATCTTCATCACCGGCTCGCTCGTGTGGGGATCGTCCTCGGGACGGTTCGAGATCGTGCAAGCGATCTTCATGCAGCTCAGCTACTTCACGTCGCTCTTCACCGCCTTTCTGGGCCTGCTGCTGGTGTCGACGCAGGTCCGCTCGAAGAACATCAAGCTCGTCCTCACCAAGCCGTGCCGCCCGGAGGTCTGGCTGGCCTCGGCGTTCCTGTCGGCGATCGGCGTGGCCTTCCTTCTCCACATCGCCACGCTGCTCGTGGCCATCGTCCTCTCCCTGGTGTGGGGGATTCCGCTGCAGGCCGGCTTCGCCTTTCTCACCATCACCGCCTTCGTCCGCTCCGTGATCATCCTCGGCTATCTCGTCCTGCTGACGATGGCCTTCCACCCGGTCGTGGCCGTGCTCCTAGCCGTCGTGTTCACCGAGTCCACCTTCTACGAGCTTCGCATGGCCGTGCTCACCGGCATCAAGGCCACCGGCGGGAACATCCTTCTCCCGCTACTCGAGAAGAGCTCCTACCTGATCTACATGCTCCTGCCGATGACCACCCCATACGAGGAGAAATACGGCGCCGTCACGCAATCGATGCGCGTCTCCGGAGAGCTCTGGGCCACGAGCATCTACTCCCTGGCCTACGCCGCAACGCTCACCCTCCTCTTCTACTTCGGCTCCCTGCGGCTTTTGCAGAGGAAGAATTTGATGTAGGGGGGGCGAACTTAGAATCAGAGCGGAATCGAGGAGACTGTGTTCGTCCGCCTCGTTTGATCGGAGCACCCGCGCTGTCATCCTGAGGCTGCCGCAGCCGCGGTACGAATTGTTGATGTTTGCTGCAATGTGATTCCCGCGGCGGAGGACGCCGAAGGATCCCCCAACTACAGGCCGGAAAGGGTGGGGGTGCGTCGATGCTTGCGCCGTCGTGACGACTTGGGTATTCGCCAAAGCCCACCACCCTTCCCGGCAAGTAGGTTGGGGGTCCTTCGGCGTCCTCCGCCGCGACGTTTGATTTGTGCAAGCATCGACACTCGTGGCGCGGCTGCGGCAGCCTCAGGATGACAGGTAAACACTCGCCCGCGCGCGTGAGAAGTCCGGGTAGGAGGTGAGTTAAAGGTTTAGGTTTCACGGCAGCACCTCGATCTCCGGGTACTGCGGCGATGCCAACTTGACCCGCGAATCGCCCGACCCCTTGAGGTACGCGTCGAAAAAGCTGTCGATGCAGTACGTGGTGATGGCGAGCTGCCGGCGTCCGTCGATCCCAACGATGCCCAACATACGCAGAACCCGCAAAAGGATGTGACTCTTCAGCAGCGCTCCGTCGTCGCTGAATAGAAAATGGTTCGCCCCTCGTATGGCGATGCGCAGTCTGCCATCAGGAGGCAGGCGGTCGTAGATCGATTGAATGTTGGCTCCGATCTGGCGGCTGACCGGATCGGACTCATTGCCGTGATCGCTGAGCAGGAACATAAACGGCCTGGGGATGCCTGAATGAACGACGCTGCCGAAAGGCTGGCCGTCCACATCGATCCCTGCCTTGCATCTGGCGTCGTCGTGGCAGAACTGTGCGGCTGTTGCCCCGCCAAAGGAGTGACCGAATACCCCGATGCGCGTCATGTTCAGCCGTCCCGTGAACCTGCCGGATGGATCCGAGGCGTTCAACCGCGCGAGCCGGTCGAGCGCGAAGGCGATGTCGCCGGTCCACGCCGTCAGCAGTTTGCTCACGCAGCCGTCCTGGAGTGCCTGCGCCTTTTCCGCGCACAGCTCCGGATTGTTCTCCGGCGTCCTTCGCATCACCCGGCCATCAGGAAAAACGACGACACTGGTGCGATAGGGAGCGTCGAATCCGACGACGACGTACCCATGACTGGCCAGATCCTCCGCCAGTGTCGAGTAATTCACGACTCCTGCCCGAAGCACCCGCTCGCATGATCACCACGGGATACGACTGTTGCCGCGACGCCACACCGGCGTTACGGATGCTGTGCCCATGAACCTTCGACGCATCGCGCGTCAGAAGGGACCAGATGCCGCCAGCAGGCCCCGCCGCCGCCCGCATCTGCGCCGGCACGTAGTCGTCCGCCGCGGCAGACCGCCAGGCCGCGGCCGGATACCAGATCCATACGAGAAGCTCGCGCTGCGTTCCCGGAACTGGCGCCAGCGCGTCCAACGCCGTGTCGTCGGTCCAGTCATCGATGGCGCGGCCAACCGCGAACGGCCCGGTGGGTATCGGAAGTGTGATCTTGGTTCGTCGCTCCAGCCAGAGGGCTGCCACGAGCAGCGCGCCAGCGATTGCACCGGCAAGGGCCAGTATGGCCAGCGTCTTTCCAGTTCGTTTGCGCGCGCTCGCCAAGTTCCAACTCACGAGCAAGGACTTTATGATGACAAGCGAGACGCGTCAAGCCAACGCCGGAGCGCAGGCGGAGCAAATCAAACCACGGAGGCACAAAGGACACGGAGACCCCCCTCCGTGATCTCTGTGTCTCCGTGGTAATCGCTTTCCACACGCAGCCAACTACCCCGGCCAAGCCAGCGCCATCCCCAGCTCCGGCATCGCCGCCGCCAGCTCGTCGCCATATGCACAAACATCCTCAAGCTCCCACGTCAGGATGGCATCGACCGACGTCCCTCCCGCCGCGCCAGCTCCCGTAGCATGTCCCGCTGATACCGCGGGACCCGCGCCCGCTGCTCCACCAGCCGGATCGCCTCCGGTAGCCGCCGGCGAATCCACCCGAGGGCCTCTTTTGACGTCTAGTTCGACAAGTGCAGCTTTGCGGCTCCTTTGGCGGGAAACGATGGAGGCGGTCCGTCTCATGAACGTAAGGAGGATAGATCATGCCTGGAGAAGAACCCAACAATGCATCTTTGGGACACAGCGAAACGCTTACCAAGGCGCTTGTGCAACCGAGCGCTGCCGAAGGCGCCGCAGTGAAGCGAGCAGTCGTCAGGAATTGTCTAGTCGCCGCGTTCGTCGCCGAATTGCATCAAACAATCGGTGAGACAGACACCATAGTGTGGACGACGCTCGATGATCGGGTGATCCTGAAGATCGGCGACGCCGTCACAGACTGCATCCGCGCCAAGGGCTTCGGCTGCCCGCTGCTGGCACCCAGCTTTCAGGCTCTCAAAGACAACAATCTCGTCTCCCTCGTCTCTTCGTTGATTGACGCCATCGTGCAGGTGGTGACGCCATGAAACACGCCGCCATTGCTTTCTCGCTCATTCTCGCCGCCAGTGTCGCTTTCGCCGCCGACACGCCCTGTGCTGGCGAGAATATCGAAGCCCGGTCGGCGACTGATATTACAGTCACGCTTTGCAATGCCACCCTGGCAACAGGCGATACCGTCACGATCAGCGCCGGCGGCGACGTCGAATTCGTTGTTACCGGAGTGGGGCTGTCAGTCGGTCCGACGAAGGCCTTCACCCTGAAAGCCAAGGACCCAGGCGCGTTTCACGCGCTCGAATTCGAAAAGGTTGAGGTGACCGAGAACAAGACTAAGCACACTGTCCGTGTTCTCGCGCTATTTAGCAATTATCATCGCCACACGTGGTCCTTCGGCCCCGCAGCCAAGGGCAACGTTAGTGGCACCGGTGGCGGAACGACGGTGACACCTTCGGCTGTCCACACGAGCGCCGACACACCGGTCACGGGCTCGGACAGCAGCGGTGCGCTCGGTCTCAAGTACTCGGCCGAGTACGCACATGGCGGGATCTTTGGCCGGATGGGGAAGGACAGAAGCGTCTCATCGGCGTCGTCGCAAGGTGGCACGTCGATGCAGACGACCGCCACGCTTTCCATCGACACTACAGACCAGAAAGACCCCACATTCGTCGACAACAACCGGGGCACGCTCGGGTTCCGTTTGCTCGATCTTAAACTCGGTGACCTCTTCAACCAAGGATCGGCTGGCTTTGACGTCCGCGCAAGCAAAGCCTTTCATAACGACACTCAGGACATCGATGCCGCAGCGGTATTCGGCGGCTCGGTTCCGCTGATCCAATCGCTCACACTCCTCAGTGACACGCAATTCATCGCTAACCCGCTTTCTTTCGAAGCGTCGTACGCGTACCGGAACCGCCACAAGGACGCGCAGAACGCGCACGGCACGGTCTTCGAAGGCAGTGCGCTCTATCACCTCTTTGCCTACAACCAGTACGAACTCGATCTCAACGGCACATGGACTGTCAACAGCAGGGATCTGCGCGACGCTACGACACCGCGTACGCAGAAGCTTTATAAGGCCACAATTCTCTACCTCGCCGATCCGAAGAAGGGCTTCAACGTTGTCACGAGTTTCGAGAGCGGCTCTGCCGGTGTAATGCTGCGTTCTGTGCGGCAGTACTTCGTCGGTATCGCGCTGTCGAGGTTAACACCCGCGAGCGGTGGCTCATAGTTACGCCAGCGGTAATGAATCGGGGTTCGACACCGAGACGCGGTGCGGCTTCGGGTTTCTCATCAATGTGACCATCACCGAGGCGGATGCCGGGGCCTGAACGATCTTTTCGCTCTAAAACTGGACGATAACTACACGCAAGTTCCTCGGGTTTTTGATCGTGTCCGAGGGCTACGGCCGCGTCGTCAAGGCTCTGGCTATGGCCTCGACATCCGCAGGGAACATGTGTGTGCGAGATCCCTCACGGTGAGCAGAGCGTCATCAAGACCCGGAATCACGGCGAGTTGCGCGCCACCGTACGCTGTGCTCACGGTACGCACGGGGTACTGGCCAAAAGGCGCTTTGAACTTCACGCCGCTGCTGCCGTCGTGGGAGAAGGAAGCTATCGCTCGCATCTCCCACCTCATGGTTTCTCGCAGGATTACCTCGTTCTTGGCCGGCCTCTCGGCCGTTTTCACTTCCTCGACCTGCTTTGAGTTCAACTTCCAGGTCATCGGTGAGTATTGGTCGGGAATCCAGGAGGCCGACCAATTGGCGGGCGACCTTCTGTCTCGAGCAGGACCGGGCGAGGTTCGGGCGCTCGAAGGGGTAGAACGCACAAACCACAGAGGCACTGAGGACATCGAGGCTCTCCATGATCTCTGTGTCTCCGTGGTAAATCGTTTCCAGGACGCAACAATCCGGGAAGATGACCCCCGACTTCCGACCCTCCGGGAACTGCCCAACTTCTATACTGCTCCTCTCACCTCACCGATCACGAAAGAATCGAGGGTCCATGAACAAGCTTGCACTCATCCTTGCACTCCTTCTCGCCACGGGGGCGTTGGCCGCCGGGCATACGCTCTACCAGGCACCTACGCTCAGCCGCACGAAGATCGCCTTCGCCTATGCGGGGGACATCTGGACCGTGTCGCGCGACGGCGGTGTCGCCGAACGGCTTACCACCTATGCCGGGGTGGAGAGCGATCCGCATTTCTCGCCGGACGGCTCACGCATCGCCTTCACCGGTGAATACGACGGCAACACCGACGTCTACGTCATCGCGGCGGACGGCGGGATGCCGCAGCGGCTGACCTGGCATCCTGGCGCCGATCAGGCGGTGGGATGGACGAGTGACGGGAAGAAGGTCCTCTTCCGGTCGTCGCGACAGAGCGCCCGAGGATATGGGCAGCTATTCACGATCGGTCTCGATGGAGGGCTGCCGGAACTCGTGCCGCTGCCGCATGCCGATGAAGGATCCTTCTCGCCGGACGACTCCCGGATCGCCTATCAGCCCATCTCGCAATGGCAGCCGGACTGGAAGCGCCAGAAGGGTGGCCAGACCGGGCAGATCTGGATCGCGAAGATGTCCGACTCGTCGATCGAGCGCGTTCCCCATCCAGGCTCCAACGACCACGCGCCGGCATGGATGGGGGAGACCGTTTACTTCATCTCCGATCGCGGCAGCCCCACCGGCACGACGTCGATCTACGCGTACGACACCCGCACGAAGTCCGTGACCGAGATCGTGGCCAACAAGGGGCTGGACATCAAGTCTCTCTCCGCCGGTCCCGACGCGCTCGTGTACGAACAGTTCGGAACGATCTTTCTTCTCGATCCGAAGACACGCACGTCGAAGGAAGTGTCCATCACCGTCCGCGGCGATTTCCTCGGACTGCGTGCGCGGTACGAGCCCGCGGCCGATTCCATCCGCAGCGGGCGAATCTCCCCGAGCGGAGCGCGGGCGGTGTTCGAGGCTCGCGGCGAGATCATCACCGTCCCCGCTGAGAAGGGAGACGCGCGCAATCTGACGAATACCCCGGGTGTCATGGAGCGCGATCCGGCCTGGTCGCCGGACGGAAAGTCGATTGCCTATTTTTCCGAGGAGTCAGGCGAGTACGCGCTGGTCATCCGCGATCAGCACGGGGATCGTCCCGGCAAGCGAATCGACCTCGGTCCGCCCGCCACCTTCTATTACACGCCGGTCTGGTCGCCCGACAGCACGAAGGTGGCCTACACCGACCGGCGGCTGAACCTCTGGTATGTCGACATCGCCTCGGGAGCGCGCGTCAAGGTCGACACCAATCCGGTCGGCTTCACCAACTCCGTGCTCGAGCCGAGGTGGTCGCCTGACAGCAGATGGATCGCGTACGCCAGGCATCTGCCGAATCTTGTCCGCGCGGTCTTCGTCCATTCCGTCGAGTCGCAAAAATCGACCCAGATCACCGACGGTCTCAGCGACGTTGTCTACCCGGTGTTCGACCGCGGCGGCAAGTATCTCTACTTCGCCGCCAGCACCGACGTCGGCCGCGGCCTGAGCTGGGCCGACCTCTCCGGCATCGACAGTGTGGCCACGCGCAACGTCTACGCCGTCGTGCTTCGCAACGATCTCCCCTCGCCGCTGGCTCCAGAGAGCGATGAGGAGAAGGCGGAGGGAGACAAGAGCAAAGACGCGAAGAGCGATGTCAAGAGTGATGCCAAGAGTGATGTGAAGAAAGACGACAAGGAACCTGAGAAGAAGGACGCCAAAGAGACAGACAAGAAGGAAGGGAAAGACAAGAAGGACGAGGCCGACAAAGCGAAGGTGGATCCGGTCCGCATCGACTTCGAAGGCATCAGCCAGCGCATTCTGGCCCTGCCGATCCCGAACGGAAATGTTCAGGGTCTCGCCACCGGCAAAGCGGGCATTCTCTTCGTCGAGATCGCTCCCCCCTCGTTCTTCGGAAGCGATGACGAGGGCAACAACGTCAGCCGTTTCGATCTCGAGAAGCGCAAGGTGAAGGACTTCCTTTCCGGCGTGAATGCAGTCGACGTGTCGGCCAACGGCGAGAAGGTCCTCTATCAGAAAAAGAAGGGTTGGGCCATCGTGCCGGCCGCCGACGAGCCGAAAGCGGGGGAGGGATCGCTGAAGCTCGGCTCGATCCAGATCCGCATCGATCCGCGCGCCGAATGGCGGGAGATGTTCCGCGACGTGTGGCTGGGCGAGCGCGACCATTTCTACGACGAGAACCATCACGGTCTCAACCTCGAAGCGGCGAAGAAGTTTTACGAGCCGTACCTCGACGCGGTGGCCAATCGCGCCGATCTGAACTACCTCTTCCGCGAGATGCTGAACCAATTGACGATCGGTCACATGTTCATTCGTGGCGGCGACATGCTGGAGACGAAGTCCGTTCCGGGCGGACTGCTGGGCTGTGACTTCCGCGTCGACAACGGGCGGTATCAGTTCGCCCGGATCTACAACGGAGAGAACTGGAACCCCGAGCTGCAGGCGCCGCTCACCCAGCCCGGGGTGAACGTAAAGGCCGGGGAGTACCTCATCTCGGTGGGAGGCCGCGATCTCCGCGCCAGCGAGAGTGTCTACGCCCTCTTCGAGAACACCGCCGGAAAGCAGGTGGCCATCCGCGTGGGCTCGAAGCCCGACGGCTCGGACGCCCGAGAGGTCATCGTCGTTCCGATTCCGAATGAATCAGCCTTGCGGATGCGCGCCTGGATCGAGGACAACCGCCGCAAGGTGGACCAGCTCAGCGGCGGAAGACTTGCCTACATCTACATTCCGAACACGGGCGGCGCCGGCTACAGGAGTTTCAACCGCGACTTCTTCGTGCAGACGCAGAAGGAAGGCGCCGTGCTCGACGAGCGCTTCAACCAGGGAGGCCTCCTGGCCGACTACGTGGTGAACATGCTGACCCGGCCGCAACTGAGCGCCATCCGATTCCGCTATGCCGAGAAGGACGTGCCCGTGCCGGCGGGGGCGATCTACGGTCCGAAGGCGATGCTCATCAACAGCATGTCCGGCAGCGGCGGCGATGCCATGCCCTGGTACTTCCGGAAGATGAATGTCGGCCCGCTGGTCGGCACGCGCACGTGGGGCGGACTGGTCGCGTCGCAACAGGGCCCGCGCCTGATGGACGGCGGCACCTACACCGCTCCCGATGCCGCGGTCTACGGACTGTCAGGCAAGTGGGAAGTGGAGAACACCGGCGTGGCCCCCGACATCGAGGTGGAGCTCGACCCCGCGGAATGGCGAAAAGGACACGATACCCAGCTCGAGCGCGCCGTGGCCGTGCTGATGGAGGAGCTGGCCAAACATCCTCGGAGCGAGCCGGTCCGACCGGCGTTCCCGGTGTATGAGAGGTGCTGCGGACTGGATGCGAAGCAGTGAGTTTCCCACGCTGCTCCCGGCGGGGGCCGGGAGCAGCGTTGCTCTCCTGCTTAACGTCGGCCTCCTGCTGTCGTCGACCCCCGACGTTTCGACCGTGGGACCCGGCAGGGGACCTGAGCGCCCGGCCTTCACGGGGGCGAGGCAAGCAGACAACCGTACGGACTGCAGCAAGAAACGGCAATGTGGTGATCGTCGAAGATCTCGCAGAGCGCGTCCTTGTGCCGCCCCCCGTATTCGTCGCCGTCGGCCTTCAGGATTCCCTGTGCCGCGGCACTCATCGTCGGCACCCATCCACGGTTCATGGCGTTGAGATGGCCTTGTAGGATCAGCCGTTCCGCGGGGACTCTTCGATTATGAAAGACCATTTCGAAAATGTCCGCAAGGACGCCGGACCAGAGCTGCGAAGCTTTATACACGTCCGTTCCTGAGCCGATCTCCTCGGTGGTGTGCAGCATGCCGATTCGGCGATAGCATTCGTTGCTGCCGCCATCCCACTCCGCAAAACAGCGTGGATCGTGTCGCGAATGGCGCGCAGTCGCCGCGAAGGTCGCCATGGCCCAGAAATCGGCGAATCCCTCGCTGATGATCTTTGGCTCATTGGCGTTCAGCGCGCCGACAATCTCGGTGCCGAACCGGCCGTGCGCGTCGTAGAGCAGGAGCGCGTGTCCGTATTCGTGCGCGATGGCCTCTCCATCCTCCGCGTCGGACACGATGGAGTCGATCGTCGGTTGGAAGCGTCCGAACTCCATGTGCCCCTCGCCGACCGATGATGACCCACCGTCGACGAATTCAGCCCACTTAGTGATGGCCGGTAGATTGTCTTTCTCGGGACCAACTAGAATATCGATTGGCAGCGGTCTTTGCCGGCGTTCCGGGAAACCGAGAAACGCAGTCTGGCGCTGCAGCGTAGCCACGTGGAAATACGCCATCACACTTGCAAATTCGTTGGTGTCTGTCCGCGAGAAGGCGAACCGGGGAACGCCCTTTCTCGTGGAAGTCGGTTTCGTATCCGGCACCTGCGGATCTTCAATATTGACGATCGCCGCGTACGTGCCTTTGAGTGTGTAGTGACCATTTACGGGACCATCCAAATCCGGCAACCGTTTCCAGACGTACGCTCGATCTTTGTTTTTGACGTTCTCGGGATTGATTTTTGAGCGGCCCCTGATCATCAGCGGATCAGGGCTAAAGACGCGTCCATAGCCATGTGTGCTGTGATAAACCCTGTCGATCTTGCGAACGATTGCATTCTCGATCGGGCCGGTGACAGCGCTGACGTCATACTCCCGCAGGACTACTGATCGCCAGATCGGTCCGATCTTTTGCTTCGCGGAGGCGTCGAAGTGATAGACGACATGGACGGTACCGAACAGCGAAAGCAGTTGCGGATCGGCGGCACGTTCCTTGACGCTGATGGTCACAGACTCCGGGAGTGAGCACGGCCGGATTCCCGAATCGTCGGCGTTACCGAGTTGCAGACCCAAATCATTGCAGAGCTCCTGCAGAACGATTCTTTGTGCGTCGGCCGGCGTCCTCGTCGCGGCTAGCGGTAGCGTTCGAGGCACGGTCTGATCGACGATCTCCAATGTCTTCGCGGCCGAATTGAAATTGACCAGCAGATACGCGTTCTCTACTCGCCTGGTATCGATCACTTGCTGCAAGACAAACTGCCGAACGGCGCCGAGCTTTCGGGAGGCCACATCGTGATCGAAGTCTTCCTCAAAATTCAAATGATGAATTCTTTCCGTGGCTTCCACAAGCTCCCGGAAATTCTTCTCAATCGAAAGGGCGGTCACATCCTTTACGCGGCCGAAAAGCGTCGCCACGTTCGTCCCGTCTTTGTTGACCGTGTATGCCCAGGTGCCGTCGAAGAGCAGGGTCAGCTTTGTCGATACGTCTTTTGCAACGAACGCAAGGTCGACCGCATGAGCCACCTGAGCGGTGCATGCGACAAGGACGGCCAGCAGGAGTGAGCGCGCGGTTAGCATCGCAATAACCTATGGCCGGGCCGGACCACACTCGACGGTTCCGCCCATGCCCGACCCGCAAGAGTCCTTTGGCAAGCCGCGCGTTGGGGTCGCTTTCAAGAAAGATCCGCTCTTGTATATTTCATAGTAGTGCTCGAAATGTTCGATCGTCTTTTTGGGCGTCGGCGCGAAGAACTCGTCGGGCGGTACGTTTGCCAGTATGAAGGTCACACTCTTGGCCGCCTTGGAGACGTTTGCTGAAGCGATTTTGGCTGACGGTTTTCCGTAAGCTGCGGCCCAAATCTCCGCGGTTGGATTGGTCGCGTCGACATCGGCGAAGTACGTGTAGCTCAGACCAGCGGACACCGCCTGCACTGGGTCGTTGCCTGCGGTGGTCGTAAATGTAAAGGTGTCAGCCGCGGTGGGTAATAGTGCAATAAGTGAACCGCCCGCGATAGACATTCGAGCCGAAACAACGATCGGGTCAGGGCTGGGCTTTATCTGATCGGGGTCGATGACTAACCCGCTTCCGTGGGAAACATCGCCGAGTTTCGGAAGCCAATGCAACGATGTACGTGGCGCAAGTTGCTGTGACGGACATACTTCGTGGGTGCTGTCGCCGGTCGCGTCGGCCGTAATCGTCGGATCAATCAAGGGATCGAAGCCGGATTTGGCTAGGTCGATTTCGATGCCGGGACTGAGTGCCTTGTAGTAAAACGAATCGACGACTGTAGCACCGACAACCTGATCCCGCGGCACTAGACTCAAGCCAGTTGGTGAGTATCGTTTCGACGCTAGTAATAACAGTTGATGTTGCGGGTTGTACGCAGTACCGTTCGGAAAGATCACCAGTTTATTGTTCCCGTCGTCAATCAAGTGAGCGATGCCGGTAATCACAATGGTGACGGATACGCGCATCTTGCCTGTGGGTACGGCTTTCGCTGTGCGTGACGGCGATTTGGAACAACTAATGGCGAGGAGAAGACAGACGAGTGTTGACAGTTTCTTGCAGTCCATGGTTCGAACCTCTCTTTCTATCGCGCGTGGTTTTCAACAACCGAACCGGGTCTCGGCCCAGTTTGTAGACGGACGTGGTATTCGCTTTCTTCTGCTGTACTACTGTGTCATGAGTCGAATGGTTTCTCTGTCTAGCATCACCATGAGGTATAGAGCTGGAACGTGGCCCATGTCGCAGGACCGCTGAATTCGTGCGATGCGATTGCAGCGCGCTGCGCCTGGCGAAGCGCGGAGGCCGAGCTCGCGCCGGTCGAGAGCGCACCGTAGAAATGTGAGAAGAGCTCGGCAGAGGCATGATCCTCGACATCCCAGAGACTCCCCACTACCCGTGGCACCCCGGCCGCGATGAAGCGCCGGGCGAAACCAAGGAGGCCGGTGCCGACGAGCCGGCCGCGGGCTGTGTCGCAGGCGGCAAGCACGATCAGACGGGTCTTCGGGAAGCGGCGCGCGGAGATCTCCCAGGCGTAAAGGGCGCCGTCGGCGCGGCTGGTGGTCGACGCACAACGAAGGGTGGCCATGCGCGGCTGGCGTTCGTTCGCCTCTCCATGCCCGGCGAAGTGCACGACTTCGAATTTGCCGGCTGACTCGAGCAGCCGATCGGCCGTTGCCTCGGGGCCTCGGAGAATGCGCGATTCTCTGAACTGACGCGCCGCACGCTCGCCTTCGCTGACGACGGAAGTCAGCGGCTGGAAATCGCCACCGGGATCGGATGCCGCTGCTACAAGGATGGAGCGATATGGGCGTTCGAGCGGGGCTGCCGTGTTGCCGCCGAGCGCGATTGTCACTTGATGTCGCTCCACGACGTACTGATGGGCGAGATTGTCGTAGAGTGCAGCAAACGGGACGCGATGGAGTGGCCCGTCAGGCGCAATCACAACCTCCTGGTCATTCGGGAGGGAATCGAATGGGCCGCGGACGAGCATGTCATACAGCGCCGCGCCGGCAGCGGTGCAGTCCTCCGGATGCAGGCACTTCCTGATTGCGGCAACGTTGCGGCTGACCATCGCGTCGAGTTGGTCTCGCTCAACTGCTGTTTCGAACAAACGCGTGCTGCCGCGCATGGTTCGCCAAGTGAGAAGCGCGTGAGGGAGGACGTAGTACTCGATGAGTGTGCCGTTGGATATGGATGACGCGGCGGGACGTTCCACGTCTGCCGTTCTGACAATCGGATCCGAAGACATCAGACCGAGTGTCCGAGCGCGGCGGATGAGCTGTAGAGCCTCGCCGTCGCGGTTATCGGAAGCGAGGAGCTGAACAAGGTCGTCATAGAGTGCGCGCCCGGTGTCGGTGAACGTGCTACGTTCTTCATCGTCGACGAGGTTCCCGCGCTGCCGCTCGAGCTCCTGCACTCCCGCGCGCAGCTCGTGCTCCGCCTCCGCCGGTTCCTTGAGCTTGGTTCTGGCGCGCGCGGCCAGGAGGTGAAGGCTCGGTAAACGCGAACGATGATCGAGAGCGATCAGCCGGTTGCTCGCGTCGGCAAGGAATTCGACCGCCGACGCGGGGTCATCGTTGGTGAGAATCTCACCGCGCGCGATGGCGATGTCTGCGATCAGGCGAACAGTCGTGCCGTTCGGTTTGATGGGGTCGAGCAGCGCAGCGGCGCGTTCCAGCTCATCGCGGGCGGCGGAGCTCCGCTGGCGCGCGATGTCGATTCGAGCCATTGCGTAGAGCGCGACAGACTCGAAGGCGCCGTCGTGCTCGCCTTCCGCTCGCTGCAACATGCGCCGGGCGATCAGAGATGCGAAGCGGAACTGGTGCGAGTCCGTGGCCGCCTTCGCGATATCAGAGAAGGCCACCTGACGCCGCGTATACGTTGCATCGCCGGCGAGTGCCTGCAACGTCAGCAGATGGTGATTCCACGCGCTTTCGGGATCGCCGATGTAGCGGTATGTTTCCGCGAGCACCGCCTCGATTCCGGCGATGTCCGACTGTTCGCCGGCCTGCAACAGATGTGGGCGGGCGGAGTTGTAGGAGAGCAGGGATTGATGAGGCAGGCCGCGGGCGAAGTCAATCAGGCCCCTCGTCCAAAGCGCCTCACCGATCGCCAAGGGGTTGCGGCTTTCGCGGCCTTTCAGCGTACCGAGAGCGCGGTCGATGAATGCGAGCGCCTGATCGTTCCCCCCGAGGTAGTGCGTGATCGTTGCCGCATAGACCCATGCCCGCGCCGAGAGCGGCGAACCGGCCCCTTCGAGTAGATATGCTGATTGCACGAGCTCATCGCGCGCCTTGGCGTCGCGCGCGTGGCCGTAAGCAGCTCGAGCTTCTGTATAGCTGGTGTATGCGCGCGCGACCGTCTGGACGTCACCGTGCTGTGCAACCGCCGTGGCGTCGATCGTTGTGCAGTCTCCGCTACCGCGACAAATTGCGTCGGCGATCAGAGCCGCTTGCCGAAGCGAAGCCAGCGCTCGCGGTTCGTCCGACGCCAGCACATCGGCCCCCCAATCTCCCAACAACTCCTCTTCGGCGGCGATGCGTGCCTGTTGCGGCGCTGCCTTTGCCAGGGCGGCCACCGTAGCAGTGTCGCCGCGTGTCGCTGCATTGAGAAGAGCCTTTCGCACACTTTTCGTTGCCCCCTGCTGCAGCGAGACGAGGTGTTGGTGCGCTTCGCGGGCCCAACCGGAGCCGGAATCGCAGACAAGATACGATCGCCACGCTTCGATCGCATCTTCGCGCAAGTGCAGCGCTTCGAGGACAAGAGCATAGACATACCAAGCCGATGGCTCGTGTGGCGCGAGCTCGATCGCGCGGCCGGCCGCAGACGACGCTGTCACGAGATCGGCAGGACGGTTCTCCTGAACGGCTTCCTCGTAGGAGGCTGCCGCGAGATCGGTGAGCAATCCGGCGTCGGTGGCTGTCTCGACGTCAACACTCCGTTGCCCATCCTGCAACGCGCGCCGCAGCAATGCGACGGCGCCGTGGGGGTCGCCGCTGAGAAGTTGCAGCACGCCGAGCTGATGAATGTTTGCAGCAGAGTCCGCGTCGATCCGGAGGGGTACCTTAACGCCTCGGGCTGCCGGTCGGAACGGGAGGTACCGCGACGTTCCACTGACGCGCGGTTCGATCCGCCGATAGTCGGAGGCGTCGAACGCACCATCGACAGCTGATCTGTGCCGACGATGGAGCAACGAGATTGCGGCTGCGACGACTACTAAAGCCATGACAATGCCGATTCCAGCCTTCCATCGGCGAATCGGATATCCGGCGAGTTTATCGGTCGTCATAGGATGCTTCCGGTAATGAGAGACGGACCCCCACCGCCTCTTCCGCGGATGCGAAGGTCGATTGTTTTTCTTGATTGGAGCGAACGGTCCCGATAGTTTAAGGCAAGAACGGAAGGGATGGTAGGGACGTAGTTCTATCGTGACCGTCGACGTCGTCGACTTGCCGGCGTACGTCATCAGTCACGACAAACCAGCCCGCCCTTGATGAAGGGCGGTTTGCTGAGCAGACCGGTGGGCAGTTCCTTCACCGGACGAACGACTTCATCTCCGCGCAATCGGACCTCTCAGCCTCCATCAGCGCCCCACCACCGCCCGCCGTCGCGGGGTCCCGATGACGCTCGAGTACACCCGGGAATCCCGTTGCCAGGCGATGGCAAGCACACCGTTCTGGTAGGCCCATCTTGGAGCGTCGCCGCGGATGCTTCCGCCGATTGGTTGCGGGGGATAGTCGATGAGGGTTCCGTCGTCGCGGAGGCGGAGGGCCCCGAGCTCGTGAGCCTGGCCGCCGGGCTCTTTCTTGCTCCAGACCACCAGATAGCTCGGACCGGTCCAGAAGGTCTCCATCGAGTCCTTCGTGTCGTTTCCCGGCGAATCGATCCGGCTCGGCGCGGGGATGCTGCCATCCGCCAGCACCCGGCGGCTGGCGATGAAGGAGTTCGTACCGATCATGCCGCTGATCCAGGTGACGAGAAAGTCCTGGCCGTCCGACGTGATCGCGATCGGGTTCGCCAGATCCTGGGGTGCCGCAATCTGGCCGATGTCGATGAACTGACTGCCATCGTCGATCAGAACACCACGCAGAGCGGCGCCCGGGTCGACGTATGCGACGAGAGTTTCCGAGGCCGAGGCGCCGGCGAAGACGCCGTCGGAGAGCGCTGCCGGGCCCACGGAACCCCCCGAAAGCGAGAACGACGTACCGATCTGCCGAGGCGCGCCGTCGAGGGGTGTGCCGTTTGGGTCGAATCGCTGCGCGTAGAGCGGCAGGACTGCGAACGGGTCGGTAATGGGTGGGGGATCTGTCCAGAGGCAGAGAAAGCCGCTCCCGATCCAGAAGGGATTCTTCGTTGGAAGAGCGAACGGCTGCCCCGACCCGTCGGCGTAGCGCGCGGTGAATGGAGCAGTTGTCCCGCTGATGATCAACGGCCGGTTCAATCCGCGGATGAATGTGTAGCTGCCGTCGCTGATCGGCGGCGACGACGCGCCGCTGCTTACGTTCGTCAGCCTTGACGTGCCCTCGGTCCATGCCACCGCGGGGCCGGCCGGGGTGAAGCCGATGGCGTTGAGGCTCTGCGGATTGAAGAAGCGGTGAACGAGTTGCCCGGTGCCGGCGATCTCCGCGCGTCGCGCACGGGTACCGAGGTCGGAGTCATTCCAGACGAGAAGGGTGCTCTCACCGTTGAACGCCAGAGCGGCGCCGCCTCCGTCCGCCAACGTCGCCGCGGATGCCTCGACAGCGACGGCGTTGACACGAATCGATTCGATGGTCGTCGATTCCGCGCTCGACCACGCCACGCGATACGCGGCGCCGTCCCAGGTGACCGCAAGAAGGTCGGGCAACGAAACGACGCTCACGATAAACGAAGGCGCGTCCGGCCGGCCTCCGGGATCGAGATGCTGAGCGCGCACGATGTTCGACACAACCTCGGACCAGACCAGAAGGAACCCGTCATCGCCGGCGGTGATGCCGGTGGCATGTGCGTCCGCGACACTGATCTGGATTGGATCCGAGAGCGAGCCGGCGCCGTTCATGTTGCGGATGAAAACGCCGCCCGCGGACCACGCGATCACGGAGAGGCCGTTTCGCGCGGCGATGGCATTGTTCGCGCCCCGATTGACCTCGAGGTCATTCTGCAGAATCTGTCCGTCAACGCCCACGCGCGTGACAATCTCAAACCGTTTCACGGTTCCCGGGAAGAGGGACGCGGTTGGGGTTTTTGCAAACGCTGTCACCAGCTCGATCGTCGTCAGTACGACGTACTGGCTTCCATCCCAGGCCACGCTTCGCGCGCCGGTCGTGTCGTGCTCGAAGAACGGAGGCCGCGTCGAAACGTGGATGATGATTGGAGTGGAATCCATCAGCGCGCCGTCAGCGGACACTGGGACGCCGTTGGTTGCCCCATGACCGCCGAACACGACCAGAAAATCATGACCGTTCGATGCCACACCATCGCTCAGGCCCCTGTCGAAGAACAGGCCGCTCGCTACCGATAGCGGCCGTCCGTCGGAGTCGACGAGCATCATCGCGTGCGCGCTGCCGCCGACGAAACGGTCTTGAGCTGTCACCACCAGGAAGTCTTTTCCGTTACTGGCGACGGCGGAATTGCCCGGGAAAGGATTGTCTGTCGTCGCGGGAACGGCGATGGCACGCTCGGGCTGAAGGAGCGTCGGGATCGGAGTTTGTGCCGTCGCAGAGAGTGCCAGCGTGATTACGATGAGGAACAGGAACCCGGGGATCTTCACGATGTTCATTACGGGGATAGGGATGTACTTGTCCATGAACGGGCAGAGAGGTGCCGATGAGCAGGACCGATGTGGCACAGACACTCTTGTCTGTGCTGGGTCTCGGCGCGACTCAGGATTGCAAGCCCTCACCGTCAAGCGGCTTCGGCCGGAGCACAGACAAGAGTGTCTGTGCCACATCGGCCGCTGGCTCGCGGTGAAGACCAGGAAGGGTCAGAGACCAGGAAGGGTCAGAGCTTCGGTTTCGCTGAGAGGCTCTGAAAAATCCAGGGCAGAGAGTGCCGATGAGCAGGACCGATGTGGCATAGACACTCTTGTCTGTGCGGGTCTCGGAACGACTTAGGATTGCAAGCCCCCAGGGTCAGGCGGCTTCGGCCGGGGCACAGACAAGAGTGTCTGTGCCACATCGCTGAACCCCACCGTTTCGACTGGAGGTCCCGTCCCGTCGGCGGATGTCTTAAGCTATCCGTAGTAGGGGAGAACGTGAGTCCCGGGAACGATTACGACGACACTTTCGTAAATAGAACATGCGCTGGGCCAATCTCGTAGTTCTCGTGCTCTCGGCCGCGAATGTTCTCGCGGACACAAGCGTCACGCTGACAGGCACCACCGAGGGAGCTGAGATCTGTCGCTTCCAGGCACGCGACCGTGAGAAACCGATCGAGCGCTGGTTGAGTGCGCTGAGTGAGCCGCCGGTCACATGTGTCGCATCTGGTGCAGCGCTGACATTTCCGTCCGGACTCTGGAATGTCTTCGCGCGCACGCGGGGGGCGGTGTCGGTCGATCCGATCCTCGTGGATGGCGGAGCCGCGCCAGCGAATCTGGACATCGCTCTCGTTCCCGCGGCAACGCTGGTCCTGCAACTTCCGGCGGAAGCGGCCGGCGTGCTCTATGCGCCGAAGCACGCCATCGCATTTCCCGCGGCGGCGCGGACCACCGTCCCGGCGGGAGAAGAGCTCTGGCTCATCGTCACCTCGAAGGCAGTGCCTGTCGCCATCATCCCCATCGCGGCGCTGGTGGCGGGAATCGAGCGCGTCGTCGATGCGCGTTCCATCAACGATGCGCCCGCGGTTCTCGGTTGGATCTACGTCTCCGAGGTCGATCGTGCGGCGGTGAAGACGGCGCGCGGCGTCCAGTTGCCGCGTATCGGGATCACCGCTGCCGCCAAGGAAACGGTGGCCGCCTCATTGCCCGGTCAGGACGCCTTGAGCGGCGCATTCGTTCTGTTTCGCGGCCTATCCGCGGGCGACGCGGATCTTCGGCTCGATGGGCGCGGCTGGCTTCCGTTTCGGCACTCGTTTCGCGTCGCTGCGAAACCGGTGACGCTGCTGCGCGAACCGATCGTGGCCGCTGCCTCGGCCACGGTGATGGTCAACTGGAGCACGTCCAGCGATCTCCCCGCGCTCGATCGCTCGCTCGGATCGTGCGATCCGCCGAAGGAACCTCCACGATTTGAGCTCACCATCTCCGCGTGTCCGAAGCCGACGCCCGGCAAGACGCCCGGCCCGGAATCGTGTACCGCCATACACAAAGAAACGCTCCGCAGCGAATTGAAGTTCGGCTCGGTCAGGGTCGAGGAGGTTCCGCCCGGGATGTACCGCGCGGAGCTGCGCTTCGGCAGACTGCCTCCGGTCGAGGTGACGGCGGACGTTGCGCCGCTGCAGCAAGTGCCCATGCCGCAGTTACAGGCCATGTACTTCGAGGCCTACGGCAGTCTCACCCGCGGCGGTGCGCCGCTCGGCGAAGAGGCACAGATTACCTTTCCGTCTGCTGGCGTCGGATTCGCACCGCGCCAGGGAGACTATCGCGGCGTGGTGAGGGAAGGGTTCAATGAGGATGCGAGGATCGACATCGTGACCTGCAGCGGCAGACGGTCCTTTGTGCTCGCGGAGCAGCCAATGGAGGTCTGGAAGCGGACGCGGTTCGACATCGACATCCCCGACAACACGCTGACGGTTACCGTCGCCGACACGTTCACAACAATGCCCTTACCCGCCGCGACGCTCAAGTACGTGGTTATATCGAAGAGGATGCCGCGGCATCCAGTGCTCACCCACGACGTCAGCCAGAGCGGCGAGGGCGATGAGCCCGGCAACCGCGTCGCCGGACAGTTTGTGATCAGGGAAGTGCCGCCGGGACGGGAACTGCACCTCACCGTGAGCTGTCCCGGCTACAAGAAAAAGGAGATCGATCCTTTCTCGATGACGGGGAGCGAGAAGAAAGTCATCGACGTCGATCTCGTTCCGCTCGGCGGGTCGGAGGCGAAGGTCCTCTCCGCCCGTCCCTTCGCAAACGGAGCGATCTTCTGGTACACATCGGCGGGCGTGGAGACGGAGCGCGCCGACCTTGCTCCTGACGGAACGTTCCATTTCGAGCAAACGCATTATCGCGATGAGACCATGACCATCGTCTCGCTCTCGCATCCGTTGTGGATTCTTGGCGCACCGCCGGTCGAGCGCGCCACGCCGCTGCAGGTCCGGTTTCCCGATGCCGCGCCGCAGCGTGATGCCGAGGTCGTGATCAACAACATACCCGCGCGCATGGTGACGCCGGTCGGCGTAGCCATCGGCGGACTGCGCGTTCCGCAGCCCGTGCTGGCGCAGCACCTTGCCCTCCGAGGGGTCGCTCCGCTGGTCATGGGAGGGGGCCCGTTGCTCATCCCCGCCCTTGCCGAGAGCGGCCCCATCGACATCCTGCGCGGACCATCCGGTTTTCAACCGCAGGTGCAACCGCGACAGCGGCCGCAACAACTGTCGCCGCCGCAGTTCATGGAAACATTGATGATCCGCCCCTTCGCTCCGGTGGCGACGCAACGGCTCCAGGAGGGGAGCGCGGAGGTGGTATTCGATTCCGTGTCGAAGTAGATCCCGGAAGATGTTCGACGAAATGCTGGAGGCTACCCCTTGACTGCATCCGATTCGCTTATACCGCTGGAGCCCGTAACTGCATCGCTTGAAGAACACCGGTTTCCTACGCTGACCGACGCGCAGATCGAGCGGATCGCGGCGCATGGACGCCGCCGCCCTATCGCGCGTGGCGATGTGCTCGTTGAGGTGGGAGACAAGGTCGTTCCGTTCTTTGTCGTAGCCAGCGGCGAGATTGATGCGCTGCGGCCATCCGGGGGCAGCGAGACGCTGATCGTGACGCACAGGCGCGGGCAGTTCTCGGGCGAAAGCAACCTGATCACCGGCCGCCGGTCGCTGGCGCGCATCCGCGCCGGCGAGCCGGGTGAGGTGATCGAGGTCGATCGCGAGCAACTGCTGGTCCTCATACGGACCGACGCGGAGCTCAGTGAGATCCTCATGCGGGCATTCATCCTCCGCCGCCTGGCGCTGATCGAGCGCGGCCTCGGCGATGTGGTCGTGATCGGCTCGGCGCATTGTGCCGGCACGCTGCGGGTGAAGGAGTTCCTGACCCGCAACGGCCATCCGTACGCCTACGTCGACCTCGATCGCGACGCCGAGGCACAGGAGCTGCTCGACCGGTTTCATGTGAGCGCGGCCGATGTGCCGGTGTTGATCTGCCGCGGCGACGCGGTGTTGCGCAACCCGACCAATCAGCGGATCGCCGAGTGCCTGGGTTTGAACCAGGCCATCGATCCGGCGCAGATGCGCGATGTGGTGATCGTCGGCGCGGGCCCGGCCGGTCTTTCGGCGGCCGTGTACGGTGCCTCGGAAGGTCTCGACGTCCTCGTCTTCGAATCGAATATGCCCGGCGGCCAGGCCGGATCGAGCTCGCGGATCGAGAACTATCTCGGGTTCCCGACCGGCATTTCCGGACTCGATCTCACGGGGCGTGCGTACACGCAGGCGCAGAAGTTCGGCGCCGAGATCATGATCGCCAAAGGGGCCGTCAAGCTGACCTGCGCCCGCCAGCCTTACGCCGTCCAGATCGACGACGGGCAGCGCGTTCTCACGCGGACGCTGATCATCGCTTCGGGCGCCGAGTATCGCAGGCCTCTCTTCGAGAACGCCACGCAGTTCGAAGGGGCAGGGCTGTACTACGCCGCCACGCAGATGGAGGCGCAACTCTGCGCCGACGAGGAGGTCATCGTCGTCGGCGGCGGCAATTCGGCCGGCCAGGCCGCGGTGTTTCTGGCGCAGAGCGTGAAGCACGTTCACCTGCTCGTCCGCGCGGACGGTCTGGCGGAGAGCATGTCGCGTTACCTCATCCTCCGCATCGAAGAGAATCCCGGCATCTCCTTTCATCCGCATACCGAGCTGGTTGCCCTTGAGGGAGACCGTCATCTCGAACGGGTCCGCTGGCTCGAAAAAGGGGGCGGTGCTGCCGAGAGTCATGACATCCGTCACGTGTTCATGATGACCGGAGCCGCCCCCAACACGCGCTGGCTCGATCGATGCGTCGTGCTCGATGAGAAAGGGTTCATCAAGACCGGACCGGACCTCTCGCCGGACGAGCTGGCGGCCGCGGGATGGCCGCTTACCCGGCCGCCGTTTCTCCTGGAAACGAGTCTTCCCGGCGTGTTCGCGGTCGGCGACGTACGAGGCGGCAACATCAAGCGCGTCGCCTCCGCAGTCGGGGAAGGCTCGATTGCCATCGCCTTCGTTCATCAAGTGCTTCACCAGTGAAAGGACGTTCTGAATGCCGGACCAGACCTGTACCCACATCAGCGCCATTACCACCGTGAAACACCCGAAGCGCCACGAGTGCGAGGATTGCGTGAAGATCGGATCCCGCTGGGTCCACCTGCGCACCTGCCAGGAGTGCGGCGGCACTCGTTGCTGCGACGACTCCCCCAACCGGCACGCCACCAAGCACGCCCACGCGACCTCCCACCCCGTAATCGCCTCAGCGGAACCCGGCGAGCGCTGGCTGTATTGCTATCCGGATGAGGCGTTCGTGGAGTATTGATTCTGTCTGGTTTTTCTCGCGAACTCAGTGGATTCGAAGAACCCGTAATCCAAAATCCTGTCATCCTGAGGCTGCCGCAGCCGCGCCCTCAATGTTGAATGTTTGCGCAAATCGAGCGTCGCGGCGGAGGACGCCGAAGGATCCCCCAACTAGTCCGAATTTCTCACACGACGAGTGGAATTGCCCGCAGCCTGTCTGCCGATCGTGCGGAGTGGTGCCGATAAGCAGGACCGATGTGGCACAGACGGGCACAGACACTCTTGTCTGTGCTGGGTCTCGCCCGACTCGAGAGACTGCAAGCACTCACGGCACGCGGCTTCGGCCGGAGCACAGACAAGAGTGTCTGTGCCACATCAGCCAAGAGTGTCTGTGCCACATCGGTCCTGGCTTGCGGCGGCAGGCAGGGAGGCTCAATCAGGTCGTGAGAAATGCAGGCTAGAGGTAGGCTAGAGGCCGGAAAGAGTGGGGTGCCTAATTCATCTACCCCAGGAAGCGTCATCAGGTCCGCGTCATCGAATAACGCATCAACTGCGTCGGGTTCAACCCGATCGTCAGCGCGAGACGAGGGACGGACCGTTGATCGAAGATTTCTCCCCGCCTCCGAGAAGCCGTCCGTAGGCAACCCATGTGAGGACCGTTGCGCGCGGAGGCGCGCTACACAATTCAGCCCCGCGCTCGGCGCAGCGCGAGCGCGGGGTATCGGTGGTCGTGGAAGTGCGGCCGCAGAGGCGGCCGCCACAGGAGTATGCGCATCGCGCTTCTGGTGCAGATTGGGCCGCCGGCCGGCAGGTTCACCGTGTCGTTGATATTGATCGAGCCGGAGGGTGTACAGGTTCCGCCCCCAGCACCGACGCAGATCCAGGTGCAGCTGAGCGACGCGGGGAAGGTATCGGCCACGGTGGCGCCGGTGGCGTTGCTGGGGCCGGCGTTGCTGGCGGTGATGGTGTAGGTCACCGAGCCGCCCGGCGTGGCGTTGGTCACGCCGTCAGTCTTGGTGATGGCCAGATCGGCGCTGGCTCCCAGAAGGGGAATCGGCCGTTTCCCGTTTCCGGCGATGTCGCGGCGCTCTCCGCTGCCCGAGGCTGGAATCGTGGTGTTGGTCTCCCGGTCCTGTGCTTGCGCATATGGTGCGCAGACGATGACGACGACTGCGGCGACGGCGATGACTGCAACGGCGAGCTTCCTCTTCATCGTTCGCACTCCTTCCTCGGCCCGAGGAAATACCTTCTGTGGAAATGACATCGTCACGGCTTGCGACGATTGTTGCGGACGCTCCTGCCTGACCGGACAAGTCGGACGCGGCGCGATCGCGAATGCTATCGAGAGGGCCGCTCCCGGGCAAGCCTTCGATCCGCGGGCTTTCCGCGCCGACTGCCGAGAAGTTCCACCTACCACAGAGGCACAGAGCGCACGGAGAGCTCTCCGTGTTCTCTGTGCCTCCGTGGTAAGTGGGTTTAGCCTCGGGAAGACGGTGACTCGGCATCCGACCTGCATCCGCTCTGCGCGCAACGATGGCACTTCTCAGCGTCACGCGTACCTGTGCTCTCGCCGCCGTGCTTCTGGTTGCGCTATCGCTGTGCGGCTGCTGTTCCGGGGTATCGAGGGAACGCATCGCCGTCTCGTGCGCCGACAGTCCCGGACCTCTGATTCCCAAGTTCTGCATCGCCACTCCGAACGTTCTCTGGGCCGGCGGGCGGCCCGACAGAAACGACGTCACATGGCTCATGCAGCAGGGTATTCGGACGATCGTCGACCTGGAGATCTTTCATGACGACAGGTCCGCACTTGCCCAGGCCACCGTGTCCGACTCCCGGACGCACCAGCTTCGCTACTATCACGTGCGCGATTGGGAGCCGCTGCCGATGATCGCCCCGTCGCTCGAAGATGACCGCGTGGCAAGGGTGCTGGCGATCATCAGCGAAGCGCCGGCTCCGGTCTTCGTACACTGCCGCTGTGGAATGAAGCGCGCCGATCTGATGGTGGCCGCCCACCGGGTGGTGATCGAAGGCGTCAGCGCCGAGAGCGCCATCCGCGACCTCTCGCGCTACGGCGGCGCGTGGTCCGGGCCGGATACAAGGTACATCCTCGCGCTGTCCCAACGCCGCGACGAGATGCGGCGCAGGATCGCGGAGTTGGCGCCGAAACTGAAGGCGGACGCGTTTGTTACCTGCACGGACGGGCAGTGCTCCGTCTCAGATCACGATATCGGAAACGACCATTGATGAAGCGACTGCTCCTGGCCTCTGCGCTGCTCGTCCTCACCTTCACAGGCTGCGGATGGATGGGGCGGCAGGCCATCATCGCCTACCTCGCGGTCGATACCAAGGTGACGCCCAGGCACATCTCCATCGAGATCGGCCGGTCCTTCATCGAGGAGTACCAGAACCGGGTCACCATCCATACGCTGTTCACGGTGGACAAGGCCATGGCCGCTCCGCTGCCGACCCCGTTCGATGGCGACCTGCACTTCGCGGGACGCGCCCCACAGGTAGCTCTGCCGGTCGTCGCCGAGATCGCAGATGCCGCGGAAGAGAAGGCCGGCGTCGATCTCGCCAACCGCGCCGCGGCGTCTCACGGACGTCTGCGGGTGTCCGGCGTCTGGAGGATATGGCCCGAGCACGCCGGACACCAGACGGAGGAGCAGGGCAAGCCCCTTCCCGCGTTCGATACGGACCTTCCCGGCCATGTGTTCGAGATCCATCCGGTCATGAGGATGAACGGCCTTCCGTTGCTCGACTCCTTCAAGCCGATCAAGGGCTTCACGCCGGGGGATGCCGAGAGGACATTCGGGATCTTTCAGAAGGCCTCGTGCACGCTCGCGGTCACGCCGAAAACGGTGACCATCGTCGCCGATAACGGCCTTTACAACGACGTCGAATTCGTGATGAAGATTGCGTCCGATCCCCAACTCGTCGTCCGCGACGGACGGTTCGTGATGGCCTCGGCGATGGACGCTCACGGCAAGCTGCTCGTGGAACGGTTGCGCATGGTGTTTGCCGAGGGAACGCAGCCGGAACAGGCCGTGCGACTCCTCGGGAGTGGAGACCAACTGCACGTCTACGGGATACCGAGGCTGGATTTCGCTGAGATCGCCCGGAGAGTGAAGAGTCTGCAGCCCGGCACGGCGACGCGCGCACAGCCGTTGCCTTATGAGATCGTCATTCTCGGCGTCTATCCGAAGTGAATATGCGATGCCGCGCCATCAAACGGCTGGGCGCCGTCGCGGCATCGGCGCTCGTGGCCCTGGTTGCGCAAAGCGCGGAGCGAACGCCGCTTCCCGTGTCGAGAAACGCCGTCGTGCCGTTTGCCGGAGCCGGCGTGAGCAGGGTCGTCGTCGTAGTGCTGGAAAACGGCAATCCGGAAACCGCCTCGCGTCAGCCATTCATGAAATACCTTGCCGAGACGGGCATGGTGCTCAGCTCCTACTACGCCGTCGCCCATCCGAGCCAGCCGAACTATGTGGCCATGATCTCGGGCAGCACGGCCGGGGCCATGACGGACGGCAACATCCGGCTGCCCGCGCCGCGAAAGCATCTGGGGAACATTCTCCCCAGCGGCGCCTGGCGCGTCTACGCCGAGAACTACCCGCCGCTGCCCAGCCGGTGCAACCTCATCAGGCAAGGCGACGGAGAAGACCGGTTGTACGTGCGCCGGCACGTGCCATTCCTGAGTTTCGCGGATGTGCAGGACGGCAAGTGCGCGGAAATCGTGCGGCTCGATGTTGGGAAGGACGGCGTTGGGTCGCTGAGGGCCGACATCGAGAACCAACGGCTGCCGTTGTTCTCGATGATCATTCCGAACCTCGAGCACGACGGTCATGAGCCGTCAGACCTCACCAGGGCGAACGCGTGGTTGATGGCCAATCTGAAGCCGCTGCTGCAGGATCGGCGATTCACGGACGGCCTCGTCTTCATTCTCACCTTCGACGAGGACGACACACCGAGCCCGTCAAGGGGCAATCGGGTCTACACGGTGCTCTGGGGCGACCACGTCAAGACCGGTAAAAGCGCGGATGTCTATGACCACGAGGATCTTCTGGCCACCGTCTGCGCGCTGCTAGGCGTCGTGCCCCCGCCCTTCGACGAGAAAGGTGTCCGTCCGATCGGCGGGATCTGGAAGTAAGCCACCAGAGGCGGCTCGACGTAGGTCGGACTCTCAGTCCGACCGGAGCTTGCGCGATCGTTCGTTCATGAGTCTGACGCTTCGCGCGGATGAGCCATTCCACTGGCCGTGAGGGACTCCGCCTGGAACCACAGGCAGCGCAAGCTCTGGTCGGACTGGAGAGTTCCGACCCACGAACGAGCCGCCTCCGGCGGCTTTCTGGAGATTAGAAGTTACGACGCCGCGATAGCGGCTCAAGAAGGTAGCCAGGGGTGCGAGCGCTTTTTGCGAGCACCCCTGGTTCGGATGTCGATTGAGTCGTGCCGCGTCAGCGGCACTGGATGGAGTTCCGATTGCTCCAGTGCCGCTGACGCGGCACCAACCACGACATCTGTCTACCTGGGGTGCTCGCAAAAAACGCTCGCACCCCTGGCTACCGTCTTGTTGTCGCCAACGCGGCAAAAAAAGCCGCCGGAGGCGGCTCGTACGGTAGCCGGTGGTGAGAGCGATAGCGAGCGACCACCGGTATCCGTTCCATCCCCAAAACCGACCCCGGATGGGGTCGCGGAGAGATCCGCAGTGGGGGGGCACGGGCGTTGGTCCGCGGGCTGTCCGCGCCGGCAGCCGTGTTCAACCGAGCGCGAAGGGGCCGAAATCGTCGAGCGCTCTCCGCGACGCCACCGGCATCCCGCTCGTGCTCAACACCTCGTTCAACGAAAACGAGCTCGTCGTCAACACCCCGGCCCAGGCCCTCGACTGCTTCCTGCGCACGAAGATGGATCTGCTCGTGATGGGCGACGTGATGATCCGCCGGGAGTGACCCTCCGGTATCCGCGCCATCTGCGGCGGTCCCCCGGATGCAATTGAAAGCATTCCGGATGCAATTGAAAGCATCCCGGAGGCAATTGAAAGCCTCCCGGAGGCAATTGAAAGCATCCCGGAAGCAATTGAAAGCATCTCGGAAGCAATTGAAAGCATCCCGGAGGCAATTGAAAGCATCCCGGAGGTAATTGAAAGCATCCCGGAGGCAATTGAAAGCATTCCGGAAGCAATTGAAAGCATTCCGGAGGCAATTGAAAGCATTCCGGAGGCAATTGAAAGCATTCCGAAGGCAATTGATTGCCTCCAAGGAGTGAACACCTGGCCACCGGCAGCCGAGCTCCGCATCAACCCCATCGTTTTTGGAGGATAGTTATTTGCGAGTCATGGCGGTCATGGCGGGTCGCGCTGCAACCGGCGGGGGAGCCCTTAGCCCGCTCGCAGACAACGTGTTAATCACCGAAATCGGTGGGTTTGCCGAAAAATAATTTCGATGTTTCTTTGACCGGCACCTCGCTCCGGATGCCGGATTAAGCGCCTTATAAGGCGCTTATTTTCCCCGGGTAGGGAAACCACCTCCTGCCGGCTCTCCTCGTGCGTGATGGACGCGATCGACCTCAGACGACAGACGCCGCGGCAAGGCCCGCGCGGCCCCTTTGTGGGATCGCTCGACTGCCAGGCTGACCGCTTCCCGTCGCAACCGAACGGCACGCGTACGAGTGCCGAATGCCCGGAGGCTCCTGGCCAGGACCGTCCGGGTAACCCGGTCGTGCGCCCGCGCGTGTGGCGCGAGCTCGCGGCCTTCAACAAAAGGAGGACGCAAATGTCCGAGCAAGTCACGGGAGACGTGCCGCAAGTGCCGGCTGAGCCGGTGCCCGTGGTACAGACCCCAACAATCACGCATTACCAGCAGATCGCCGCGAACCTGGTCAAGGCCCTCGACGACATGCTGGCGATCATCCCCACCTTCGTGGAGGCACACCCCGACACGACGGCATTCATCAACCGGCACCAGGGCGTGCCGCTGCAGTTCATCGCCACGGCCGTGGCCGCGGTCGAGGCGAACCCGGAACTGCAGGGGAGTACCTTCGATGCCACCGAGGCCCGCGATGCCCTGCAGTTCATCGACGCCTTCCGCCCCATGGCCGACCGGCTGTATGCGGCGGCAAGGAACCTGACCTTCAGCATCAACTCCAGGAAGGCGAGCGCCGGCAATGGAGCGCTGGATGTCTACGCCATCGCCAAACGCGTCGCCCTCAATCCCCTGAGCACGACGGTGGCTTCGCATGTCAGCAACCTGAAGCGCGATCTGGGAAAGCGGGGACGCAAGAAGGCCACCGCAACGCCGGGTAGTCCCGTTCCGGGCACGCCAATACCGGCCCCGGTTCCGACGGTTCCCAAACCGGCAGTAAGCGGAGGGCCCATCGGGTGAGAAACCAGGCATGACCGGGTGGCCCGCGGTCATGCCCCTCGACACTCACCCCAATCCTGACTAGAAAGGAGAGGCGGCATAGCTGCGTAGTTGACCTGTCAACCGACGCGCGGGCGTTCCGATCACGCCCGCGCGTGTGGCACGGACACCCTTGTCTGTGCAGGAAAGGAAAGGGAGAACTGAGCACTGGACGGCAACCGGAGAACGAGAAGAACGATCTCTCCACCTTCGAGAGCAACGACGACCAGATCAACGCGACGTATCGTCCAATTAGGGCACTCTTCGATGAAGCAACCCATGGCAATCCCCGCAATACGACCTCGCCGAGGCCCGCCGACTGATTTTCAAACACGGCTACCTGCGCCGGAAGGAAGAGCTCGAAGCCGCCGAGGCCGCCTTGAAGCGATTCGGAGAACACCATGAGCGCAATCACGGTCTGGGATGGATTTCGACGGTCGAATCGCGTATGGTCATTTCGATACAAGAGTTCGAAATGGAACACTTTTCGACGCTGAGGAAAGGATTTCGACGAGAGTGAAGCTCGAAAAGCCGGTGAAAGGGGTTTTTCAGGACCGGTCTGTGCCGGCCGGAACGCGACTGGCCGGCTTCTCCGCGCTTTCCCATGAACTCGCGATCGCCGCGCCCGTCCGATGGCCGAGCGCCGTCTCAGAGCAATATGTCAGCGGTAGCCGGCGGCAAGTAGACGGCTGGACGATTTTCGACAAGCGTTATTGGCCGGGCGACAGCTTCACAGGACACCTCACGTTTGCGCTTCGCCATGAGCACGTCGATCTCCTGATCCTGAAGCGGATCTTTGACGCCGCCCCCCAGGCAGAGATCGAGACTCTTGTTCGCGCTGAGCCCATGGGTATTCCAGTCCGCCGGGCGTGGTATCTGTGGGAAGCGCTTACCCGCCGCACGCTCGATGTCGAAGACGCGCCGAACGTAGCGGCAGTCGATCTTCTCGACCCGAAAAGCTACTTCACCGGGAAACCGCGGCTTTCCAAGCGGCATCGTGTCCGCGACAATCTTCTGGGCACCGGGCGATTCAGCCCCGTCATCAGGCGAACCGGCGCCTTGGAGCACTTCCTCAAGCTGAATCTTGCGGAGGAGGCGCGCGAAACCGTCGGCCGCACCGGGGCGCAGCTCGTCTCCCGCGCAGCCAGTTTCATGCTGCTGGCCGACAGCCGCGCCAGCTTCGAGATCGAAGGCGAGCGCCCCCCGCGCAACCGCCTGGAGCGATGGGGACGCGCTGTCCTGCAGGCGGGGAAGAATCCGCTCACGCTCGGAGAGATCATCCGCCTTCACGGAGTGCTGATCGAGGATACGCGGTTCGTGAGCGCGGGGCTGCGGCGCGATGGCGTCTTTCTCGGCGAGCGCGATCACACCGGCGACCCGCTGCCCGAATTTATCGGCGCGCGCGCGGCGGACCTCGACGACTTGATGGCGGGCCTGCTCGAGGCCAACGACCGTATGCGCGACGACGGCGTCGATCCTGTGCTGCAGGCGGCTGCCACCGCATTCGGATTCGTCTACGTCCACCCGTTCCAGGACGGCAATGGGCGCCTGCATCGCTGCCTGATCCATCACGTCCTGGCCGAGCGCAAGTTCACACCGCCAGGCATGGTCTTCCCTGTCTCGTCCGTGATGCTCGACCGCATCGACGATTACAAGTCCATACTGCAGACGCACTCAGGCCCGCTGATGCCGTTCATCCAGTGGCGGCCGACGCCAGAGCGCAACGTCGAAGTCCTTAACGACACAACGGATTTATATCGATACTTCGACTGCACAGAGGTCGCGGAATTCCTCTACGGCTTCGTCCGGCGCACGGTTGAGAGTGATCTTCCTCGCGAGATCGACTATCTCAGCCGTCAAGACGAGGCCATCCGGCGAATCATGGACGCCGTGGAGATGCCTGATCGGCTCGCGGAGAATCTCGTGATGTTCATCCGGCAGAACCAGGGCAAGTTGTCAAAGAAACGCCGCGAAGGCGAATTCAGTGAGTTGCACGACGACGAGGTGAGCCTGATCGAGGGCGTTGTCGCGGACAGCTTCGCAGGGTTCGATGAAGCTCGCCTGACCTGAGCGGCTTGAGTGGGCCAGGATCTCGAGGCGGGGATGCGCACTTCCTCTGCACTACTAACCCCGGACTTCTGCGCGCGGCGCAAAAAACCTCTCACGCGAAGACACGAAGACACGAAGACACGAAGGTTGCGATGATTTCCTTCGCGTTCTTCGCGTCTTCGCGTGAGAGTTGGGTTGCGGGCCATGTCAGCTCTGTGTCTCCGTGGTGAAATGGGTTTTCACCGGATCTCGCGCAGCTCCCGCTTATCGAGAGGATCGCTGCAGCCTCAACGCTCCGGCAACGATTGCTTTCGCCCACTCGGGAGTGTTTCGCAACGCATCGATATCCGGAGCGACGATTCGCTCGTGGCGCCGGTGCAGAAGAAGGCGGGGAGGCGGGATCGTGCCGGCAACGGCGCTCCTCTCCTCGCTGTTGTCGAAGACCTTGAGCTCGGTCAGATAGGGCATCAAGGCGATGATGTTTCGTCGTGATGTCTCCCACCGAGTGCGGATCAGGGCCTCCGGAATGTCGTGTCCCCCGGCGATGGCGCGGGCGCGCACGCGGGCGATGTGTTGCTCGGGAGTGGAAAGGCCGAAGAACCACACCAGCACCTCGATTCCGGCGCGGTCCGCCTCGGCGAGCAAGGCGGGGATGGTGTGCCCGCCGAGGGTTGTCTCGAAGGCATAGCTGAAAGGGCCGCGGATGGCCGACTCCAGACGCCGCTTCCCTTCTTCCCAGGCCAGCGAATTCGCTTCGTCCGGTGTGCATGCGATCGTGTCACGGATGCGCCGGGCCACTTCGTCCGGGTTGAAGTAATCGAGCCCGCTGTGCCGGATGAGTGCACCGCCGAGCGAGCTCTTGCCCGCGCCATTGACGCCGCCCAGCACATAGATGGCCGGCGCATCCGGCGCTGAAGGCATCAGCGCTTGCGGCCGGCGCCGGCATTGGCCGCCCTGGCCATTGCGGCAGGAGTCGACGCGAAAACCTTCCGCAGCTTCTTCGGTGCATCCGGCTGGCGGAGCGCGGCGAACTCGCGGTCAAACTCGTCGCGAAGCACTGTCAAGGGATCCCGCGCCGCCGCATCTTTCCTGAGTTTCGCGTAGCGTTCCATCGATACAACGACCACTTCCGGACGGTTGTAGTTCGTGACGACGACTTCCCCGTTGGCGTTGACTTCGTCGACGATATCGCGCCAATGCCCCTTCACGTCCGAGGCGGGACGCGAGATGGGCTCCGGTGTCATTCGTGATTCCATGGTGAACGATTCTGCACAATGTTGGCCATGTTGTCCAACATTCCGGATCCGGAACCGTTCGCGAGGGACGGAACATTTCACAGCGAGGGCTTCGCCTTCAACTCAACGCGATTGGAGCGCGCCTTCGCGCGCAACCTGAGCACAGACAAGAGTGTCTTGTGCCACATCGGTCCTGCTCATCGGCACCACCGCCGCACTATTCGGCAGACAGGCTGCGGGCAATTCCACTCGTCGCGTGAGAAATTCGGGCTAACGAACGGTGTCGTATCTGGCGAAGCGTAGCGACCGTTCAGAGCGCTCGTTTTCGTGACGTCGCATCCGAGGGTTGGATCAGTCTCGCGGTTCGCACCGCGTCGACGACCTCCGGCAGATCGCGGTCAGCGTCCTTCCAGAGCTCGAGGAAGCTGCGGTACTCCCGTTCGGCGTCAGCGGTGCGCCCGAGGTGTTCGTAGACGCGCGCCAGGCGGTAGTGCGAGCGTGCGTCGTGAGGATTGCGGATGAGGACGCGCTGGTACTCACGAGCAGCGTCGCCGTAACGGCCCAGGGCGAGATAGCCGTTGGCGAGACAGTCCTCGAACGTCTCGAGATTCCAGAATGGCGGTTGATACGTGAGTGCACGGCGCAACAGCGCTAAGCCGTCGTCCGGGTGGCCGTGCTTGAGCGCCTCGTAGCCATTGAGCGCAAAACGAGTGCGCATGTTCGGACGGCTGCCGCGGGTCGTGCTCGTCCGATACGAATCCTCCATCGAGGCCATGACCGCGCGCGCGGCATCGACGTCCCCGCGGTCGAGCGCAAGCATCAGGCGAATGGCATGTCCTCCGGACCCCATGTGTCCCACGATCGAGTCTGCCTTTGCCGCCTCGCCCCGGCTTCGGTACACCCATGCCAGGGACTCCTGCCCGCGTTCGCGTTCAACCTCGGACGGTGCCTCGTCGATATAGCGCTCGAATTCACGGATGGCCTCGCGATCGCGGCCCAGTTGATAGTACGTATTGGCCAGATGCACCCGCGCAAGGTCGAAGAGCGGATCGAGCTCGAGAGCCCGCGAGTATTCGGCGAGTGCTTTGTCGTATTCGCCGCTGGCCTCCCAGTCCAGGCCGAGGCTGTCGTGGGCATTGGCCTCGGCGGGCCGCATGGCGATGTACTTCTCGTGGGCAGCAATGGCCTCGGCGGTGCGACCCTCGTTCATGAGAACTCCACCGAGATAGTTGACCAGATCGGGCCCGTTCGGATCGATGGCAAGCCCGCGGCGCAGCAGGGCCTCGGCGTCGGCCAGCCGCTCCTCCCCCTGAAAGACACGCGCGGCCCTCAGGTACGCCTCGGTGTCGTTCGGATACCGGGCGATGATGGCCCGCAGCAGTTCGAGAGCGGTCTCGAAGTGTTGTTCGCAGATGGCGCGCCAGGCCTCGACGTTCATCCGATCGTGCTGGCCGAGGCGGCCTTCGAGCTGCAACGCGCGATCGAGATACGGTTTGGCGCGATCGGCGAGGTTCCAGGTAACGCCGTACGCGTAGCCGATGCGCGCATAGGCCATGGCGAAGTTGGGATCGAGCGCAATGGCCTGCCCGAACAGGTCGATGGCCTCTCGATTGTGGTAGGCCTGCGCGCGCTCCACGCCGAGCGAGTAGAGGCGATAGGCCTCGACATTGTTCGTCATGGCCTGCGCCAGGGCGACCGGCTGCGCCCCCGGTATTGCCAGCCGCTTTGCCAGCGCCGACGAGAGAACGTCGATACGCGTGAGCAACTCGGACGGAGTGGTCACGAGACTCTCGCCGCCGATGACCCGGCCGCCGGTGACGTCGTGCAACTGCGCGTCGATCCGGATCTTCCCGTCGAACTGTGTGAACGTACCCGTGATGAGACGTGATGCGTTGGCCTCGCGCGCAATGTCCAGTTGCTCCGAGACCGGCATCGACGCCGCGCGCGTGTCGTGTCTCCGGAGCAGTTCCGCAAGCTCCGCGCGGCTGATCACAGATACGGATTCGGAGCGCGACAGCCCGGTGATGAGCATGTCGGACAGACCCTCACGCAGCCAGTCGAGGCCGGCGTCGCCGTTCCGCTTTTCGAAGAACATCACGGCCACCGTAGGATGAGACGGTTGGGATGGGGTATTGACCATCCGCCCCCGAACCAGAACCGCGGCGGAAACGATGGCAGCCGCCAGGACGACAGCGCCGGCGAAAGCGATTCGATTCCGTGTCCGTCCCGCGGGCACCAGGCCGTCATCTTCGACCAGATCGAATTCGACGCGCTGGACCGTCTCGAATTCGATCGGCAGATCGTCCTCGATTTCACCCACGAAGCGGTAGCCGGACTTCGGAAACGTGCGGACGAACCGCGGTGAACGCGGGTCGTCGCCAAGGGCCTTGCGGATCTCGACGATCGACTGAACAAGGGTGTCGTCGGTGACGGCGAGGCCGTTCCAGACGGTGTCGAACAGTTCCCCCCTGGAGACGACGCGGCTCCGGTGCTCGATCAGATAGAGAAGAACCTGGAAGCTCTTCTGGCGCAGGCGCCCCTGCTCCAGACCGGCGCGGTGGACCGTTTCCCGCGCGATGTCGATTTCGACACTCCCGCAGCGGATCAGGGACGACGACAGGGTTGCCATGGGGAACGGAAAGACCGATTTCGCCCGGATTTCGTCTTTCCTTCGTCTCTCTCTTTCCTTGCCTGGCCGATTATCCCGCAGGTTTGCGGAGGAGTCATGCGCCGAACGCTTCACGTCTCGATTTCGACCACGAGCCGCTTTCGATGGAACGGGCGGGTGCCGCCGTTTCTTTCTGATCCGTCGATTGAATCCGCGAATCCCGTCTCCTTTCGGCTGCGCTCGCTGTTGGTGATCGTCGCCTCCCACCTCGCGGCCGCCCTGGGCGAGCGGAACAAGACGGAGGCGCCATGAGGCTTCGGACGCTCTTCGCGGCCGCGACGCTCGCGTTCGCCTTGAACGCTTTCGGCCAGGGAAATCCGGGAGTCCTGGCAGTGAGCTGCATCGGCGGCGGAGTGGCCGGTCAATCGACGACCTGTTCGTGGTCGGGAACCGTGATTCCGTCGAGCCCGCCTTGCACGGGCGTAATTGTTGGCTGGAGCGCCTTTGGCAGCGGCATTGTATTCAGCGCCACGGGCACCGGCAACACCTTCACGTTCACGCCCCCGAGCATCGGAATGTACGGTGTGGGAGTCGGCTACGCATACTTCGACCCCGCAGATCCCGCGAAACCCGGCTGCGGGAGCGGGGGCAGTGGTTCGATCATCTTCAACGTCTATGACATTCCTTTTCTGACGGGTCTCGCCACCGCGCCCGTGATACCGATCGTGGATCAGCCGGTCGCCTTCACGGCCGGTGCGCCCTTTCCGCACACCCCGACCCGTTGGGACTGGATCTGGGGTGACGGCAGCTCGTGCAGCAACTGCTACACCGGACCGCATACCTACACGCAGCCCGGCACGTATCACGTGACACTGAACGCGAGCAATCCGGCGGGTGCGGTGACCGCAGCCTACGATGTCACCGTCGCTCCCGACCCGCCGCGCATCACTTTCATGGACTACGGGCCGGCTGGAGTACTGCCCGTCGCCGGTACACCGCTTCAATTCACGTCCGTGCTGGCGGGCGACGCTCGCGACCAGACGATCCTCTGGGATTTCGGCGACGGAGCCACGTCGCACGATCAGAATCCGGCCCATACGTTTCCAGCTCCCGATTCGTACAACGTCACGCTCACCGTGACGAACGCCTGGGGCACGACGCAGCAGACGGAGCTCGTCTTGGTGCAGGCGGCGCCGGGCTCTCCACCCTCGAGCCCGAGCTTCACGTACAACCCGCCGACGATCGTGACCGGGCAGAACGTGTCGTTTCAGGGCTCGGCCACCGGAGCGGTCACGCTGTGGCGCTGGGATTTCGGCGACAACACAGAGCCCGAGTTCATCCAGAACCCGACGCATGCGTTTGCGCAGCCGGGGAATTACACGGTCCAGATGCATGCGAAGAACCAGTCCGGCGAAACGATCGCCGCGCATTTTCTGCAAGTGTTTCCCGGCAATGTTCCTCCGGTCGCGAATTTCATCTGGAGTCCGCTCAGTCCCGATGTGTTCCAAACCGTGCAGTTCAGCGATCTCTCCGCCGGCGCGACCTCGTGGGACTGGAGCTTCGGTGACGGCGGAACGAGCACGGCTGAGAATCCGACGCACGCATACGCGATCGCCGGCGACAAGAACGTCACGCTCACGGTTCACAACGCGTTCGGATCGGACACGAAGACGCTCGTGCTCGGATGCGGAACCGGAAACGCGCTCTCCGCCAATTTCCGGTGGGACCCCGCCACTCCCGCCCACGGGCAGAGCGTCTCGTTCATCGACACCTCGACCGGGAGTCCCGAGACGTGGGCCTGGCTCGTCAGCGACGGCTTCACCAGCAGCGCTCAGAATCCGACGCACGCGTTCGCGGCCGACGGAGACTACCCGGTCACTCTCACCGTCACGAAAGGGCTGGCCACCAGCTCCCTCACACAGACGGTTCATGTCGCCTCCGGCGTAGCCCTCGCCGCCGACTTTTCAATCTCGCCGTCGCCTCCTGTGCAAGGAAAGCCTGTGACCTTCCAGGACACATCAACCGGAAATCCGACGAAGTGGTCGTGGAGCTTCAGCGACGGGGTTACGGCCAACTCGCCGAGCGTGACGCGGACACTCAACAGTCCGGGCCGATACACCGTCGATCTGACCGTCTCGCTCAACGACGGCACGAGCTCCTTCCGTGAAAAAGGCTTCGACCTTCTCGTGAAGCCGGTCGCTTCGTTCACCGCCTCCGGATCGCCGGTGGTGGGAAAGGCGGTGACGTTCACCGACACCTCGCAGAATTCACCGACTGCATGGAGCTGGAGCGTCGACGGCACGGTGGTTTCAACTCTCAAGAGCTTCTCCTACACCTTCACCCTGACCGGCAACACAACCGTTTCGCTGGTGGCCTCGAACGATGCGGGCAGCGACTCGACAAGCCAGATCCTCGTTGTGCAGGACAAACCGGCGAGCGAGAGGCCGGGCATTACGAACCTGTCGGAGAACGGGGGCCCCTGCTTCTTCCAGGGGATTTCCACGAGTCTCCCGTTCCAGGCGGCTGTCGACTGGCGCGGCGATCAGCCCGCGGTACTGGACATTCTCGTGAATGGCTCGAACCACCAGCTCGTGCCGGCGACGAACGCCGGCGGATCGTTCTCCGTCGACACATCGCTCTTCAAGAGCGGCGCAGCCATCACGGACAATACGGTCAGCGTGATGGCGATTGCCTCCAATCAGGACGCGTCGGATCCAGTAACGCAGCACTTCCCCGCTCTCAGCGTCGACCTCGGCACAAAAAACAAGATCAGCAACGACTCGCAGGGCGTTTCGATCACATCCAGCGTCGGGATCCCTCTCGTACCGTGGGAGGACACGGTCGACATTCCCGACGAGGTTCCGCTCATCGGCGGATTCCCGTTCGGCTTCACCGAGTTCCAGATTCTCTTCGAGGAGACCTACAAGAGCAGTTGCTCCTACAGCTCGAAGATCAGCGGAGGAGGGGGCATCACCGGCGGCGGCTTCACAGCGGCGATCAAGGTCGCCGGCACCTTGACCCGCACCATTTCGGCCGAAAGCGGGATTTCGAGCTCGGGCACCGCATCGATCGGCGCCGAAGGAAGTCTGGCGGTGGCCACCAAGGCGGTTCCCATCGTCAAGGTCATCCCGGCACTGACGGCAACGTGCGACCTGCCGCTGGTCTCGAAGGTCTGCTCAATTCTCACCGTGACAGGGACGCTTCAGGGGACGTTTGGGGGACAGTTGAATTTCACCTTCGACGACAAGGGAGACGTCCAATACAAGGACGCGACGATGACCGGGCTGGCAGGGGTGGACATCACCGCCACCGCCGAGGTCAAACCGGTGAAGATCAGCGTATTCGGCGGCGGCAACCTGTCGCTCACGGGTTCGTTGACAGCGCCCTACTTCCGCAGCGCCAGCGCCACGCTCGAAGCCGGCGCCAAGGCCAAGGTCTACGCATTCTCGGTCGAGGCGAAAGCGAGCTACACCTGCATCATTTCCCCCAACGGAGCAACCTGCGGATCACCGGCAGGGGCGGCATCGCTTCTCACGATCGCTCCGGTGAAGCCGAACGCCGCTGATGCGCCGGAAGTCCCGGGCGATGGCCAGCCGGTCATCCTCTCGAACCTCGGCGAGAACACGTCAGCCGCCGCCGCGATGCAGAACGATCGCGAGCTCATCGTCTACCTCGGCGAGAACTCCGCGGTAAGCGCGTCCCCGCAGCGGCTCGACCTCCGCTACATCGCCAGGAACGGTACCGGCTCCTGGTCCGCTCCGAAGCCGATCACGAACGATTCGACCGGCGATTTCGGACCGGCGCTCGTCTTCACGACAGACGGCCGGGCCGTCGTGGCGTGGGAGCGTCTGCACGACAACACGCTCACGAACGCCGATATCCAGAGCGCGGGCGATCTGCCGAAGCTGTATGCGCAGATGGAGATCGCCGCGGCCACCTATGACCCGAACGCCGATTCATGGTCGTCGCCGCAGATGCTGACCTCGAACGCGCTCTTCGACCACTCGCCCGCACTCGTTCCCCTCAGCGACGGGCGTGTGGTTCTTGGCTGGATCCGCGAGACGCCTGACGCCTCCGGCGACCAGCAACTGGTCGCACGAATTCTTCAGGGCGATTCGTGGGGAGCAGAGCAGACGCTCGCATCCGGGCTACGAGGTGTCGATTCGCTCTCGCTGGCCTCAACGGCGAATGACGCACAACTCGTCTTCTCGCGCGGGAGCGCCGTCTCGGTGATCACGTTCCATGACAACGCCTGGAACGCGATGAGCGATGTATCGGCCGGCTCCGGCAGCGATTCGTCCGCGAGCGTCGCGTATGACGCTGATGGAAACGCCCGCGTGCTCTGGCTGCGCGACGGCGCCATCATCACAAGACGCCTGAGCGATTCTTCAGTCGATTCTTCAGACGAGGTCGTCCGCGACACGGCCTCCACGGGCGGGGTGGCCAACCCGCTTCTGGCCGTCACCCCCGACGGCACGGACTTCGTCACCTGGCTCGACCGCGGCGACGTCTTCGCGCGCGTCCGCGACCCACGTTCCGGCCAGTGGAGCAGCGACATCCAGATGACGAAGAGCGATGAGCAGGAGGACAGACCGGCGGTGCTGTTCGATTCCACCGGCGCGGTCCACCTGGTGGGAGCTCGCTCGGATGCGAGCGACGTCGTCGATCTGGTCGACATCAATCATTCATTCCGCGTCGATCTGTCCGCATTACCGCAGTCGATGACCGGCACGCCCGCGCAACCGGCGGCGGGAAGTGCGGTGACGCTCGCCGCCGACCTTCAAAATGCGGGAGACATCCCGGTTCGCGATGCCGAGGTGGTGCTGACACGCGGCCGCGACGCGACCGCGCCGGCCGGTTCGACGACGACCATTGCCGGCGAATGGCTCCCCGGCGAAACGAAGCACGTCACGTTCAATTCCGTCTACGACGCATCCCAGCCGACGTACACGATCGCGGTCGATCCCACCGGCGCGTCCGGCGACGCGCTGATGGCGAACAACGCGGTCTCGTTCTCGTTCACGAATCAGCCGCCCATCGCCTGCCTGCAGGCTAGCGCCATGACCGGCAACGCTCCGCTGACCGTCACGCTCGACGCAGGGTGCAGCACCGACCCTGACGGCACGGTGGTGGCCCAGTCGTGGGCGTTCCCGGACGGGACTACGGCCACGACGCGCACGACGTCGCACACATTCACGGCCGCCGGCACCTACACGATCTCGCTCACGGCAATCGACGACATGGGGGCGACGTCCGCGACGACCGTGACGATTGTCGTCGGCCCGGCGCCCGACTGGCGCGCTCCATCGACCAGTCAGTCACTCTACATCCCCGTCGTCGCGCGCGCTCACGGCGCGGCGGGGTCATTCTTCGTAAGCGACGTTTCGCTCCTCGACGCCGATCCGGTGCACGACTTGACGGTCAACGCGGTCTACCTGCCGGATGGGCGCAGCGACACGTACACGCGTCAGATCACGCTGCGCGCGGGGCAGTCGCTCGACGCCGATGACATCGTGGCGCGCTTTTTCGGCGCCGCCGATTCCGGAGGCTCGCTCCGGCTCGACCTCTCGCATCCGCACGCCGTGGCACTGGCGCGGACGTATGACGATCAACCGACCGGCACCGCGGGCTTCTCATCCGACGCGCTTTTCGCAACCGGAGCACTCGGGGACGGGGACCGCGGCATCGTCCTGCAGCACTGGATTCCCGGCAATCGAACGAACATCGGGTTCACAGAAATCTCGGGCGTGGCCACGCGGATCGACGTCACCGCGTTCGACGAGCACAACGCGAACCTCGGCACGAAGAGTTTCACCGTTCCTCCCTACGGCCATGTTCAGGTCAACGGCGATCCGCTGCTCCAGAGCCGCGGACGCATCGAGCTGGCTGTTCATGGCGGCAAGGCGTTCGTCTACGTCTCCACGGTCGACGGGATGAGCAACGATCCGATGTATCAGGTGCCGGCGAGGCCGGGCACGGGCAATCAGCCTGCGACGCTCCTCATTCCGATCGTCGGGCACTTCCCGGGCGCGTTCAACACGGTGTGGCGCAGCGATGTGCGCGTCTTCAACCCCACGGCGGCGGCGCAGTCGATCACCATCGAGCTGCGCCTGGCGGACGGAGTGCAGACCAGGAGTGTGACCCTCGGCGCCGGCGAGACGGCGTCGTACGACGACGTGATCGCCGCGCTCTTCCCGCAACTCTCGAATGCCTCCGGCGCCATGGCCATCAGCGCGCCGTCGTCGATCCTCGCCACATCGCGTACCTACAACGTCACGTCCCAGGGGACATACGGCTTGTACATTCCCGCCCGAAGCAGCGGCGAGTTACTCGACACCGGCGACACCGCTCACCTGATCCATCTCAGCGACAACGCGTCGTATCGGACCAACTTCGGCTTCACCAGTTTCGATGCCGATTCGGCAGTGACTGTGCGCGCATTCGACTCGGACGGTGTGTTGCTCGGCCAGCAGAGCTACACGACGCCGGCCGGCAAGACAACGCAAATCGGATCGATCTTCCGGAACCTCGGCCTGGTGGGCGATGTTGACTCCGCCCGGCTCGAGGTCACCGTCACGGCGGGACGCGTCATCGCGTATGCGAGCGTCAACGACAACCGGACCGGCGACGGCACGTACATCGAAGCGACGAAAGGACAGTGAAGCGTTGCCTGATTCACCGCAGCCCTTGTCGCAGACCGAGCCCGACCATCAGCAACGCCAGCAACGCCAGCACCCACTCGCTTAAGGCCGGCACCGGTATGAGCACCCCGGCCGGCCCGCCCTGATCGACGACGGTGCCGTTTGGCCCGAGCGCGAAATCATCATCGCCCAGCCCGCCGTCGGTAATCGAGAACGTAACAACGTTGCCGCTGACCACCGCGGGCAGCGCATACCAATGAGGTGTGGTGTTGGTCGAAGTCGGACCATATTTCCAGTACTGCATGCCCGGCAGCAGGGGCTGCGGATACGTGATGGTGAAGTTGAGCGTGCTGCCCGGTGTGCAGCCGCTCACCTTGAAATCGAAGAGCCCCTCGGGGAAGCTGACGTTGAGCGGCGCGCTGCCCGCGGGTGGCGAGGCGGCGTTACCGGTAAGGGGGATGAATTGCGAAACCGTATAACCGCAGCCGGCGCCGCCACCGGTGAAGCTCGCGGTGATGGTTCCAGTGCCGGTTGCCGAGGGGGCGGTGTAACTGGTGTTGATCGTCCAGTGCGCATACAGCGTCGTGTTGGCCGCCGGCATCGTGAACGTGGCACCTACTGTGTACGCCGTGCCGCTGCCGTCGGCCGCGGTGTTCCAGCCCGCGAAGGTGTAGCCGAACCTGATCAGGCTGCCCGCGCCCGGCACCGTCACCGTCGAGTTGTAAATGTGCGGACTGCCGCCGTCGACCGGCGCGCTGCCGCCCGTGTTGCCGTTGCCGTCGTAGGTCACCGTGTAGGAGTTGATCGTCCACTGCGCATACAGCGTCGTGTTGGCCGCCGGGACCGTGAACGTGGCACCCACCGCGTAGCTCGTACCGCTGCCGTTGGCCGCCGTGTTCCAGCCCGCGAAGGTGTAGCCCGTCCGAATCAGGCTGCCCGCGCCCAGGACCGGCACCGTCGAGTTGTAAATGTGCGGACTGCCACCGTCTACAGGCGCGCTGCCGCCCGTGTTGCCGTTGCCGTCGTAGGTAATGGTGTAGGTGTTGATCGTCCACTGCGCGAACAGCGTCGTGTTGACCGCCGGCATGGTGAACATGGCACCCGTGGCGTACGCCGTGCCGCTGCCGTTGGCCGCCGTGTTCCAGCCCGCGAAGGTGTAGCCCGTCCTGATCAGGCTGCCCGCGACCTGGACCGTCACCGTCGAGTTGTAGTTGTGCGGACTGCTGCCGTCGACCGGCGCGCTGCCGCCTGTGTTGCCGTTGCCGTTGTACGTCACTGTGTAGGAGTTGATCGTCCACTGCGCATACAGAGTGACATTGCCTGTACCCATGGTGAACGTGGCGCCGCCCGCGTAAGGAGTGCCGCTGCCGTCAGCGGCGGTGTTCCAGCCAACGAAGCTGTAGCCGGTCTTGACCAGAGGGCCGGTGTTCCCCGACACGGTGACCGTCTGACCGGTCGTGTACGTATTGCTGGCGGGCACACTGCCGCCGGTGTCGCCGTTGCCGTCGTAGACGACGCTGTACTTCCCAATCTCAAACGCGCCGATGTCACAAGTTGCGCCCTGAGGCCGGGGCGTGCCCCGCTGGTCGACCGCGTTCACCGGTGAGGCGCTGCAGACCGTGTTGTTGCCGGCATCGATTGCCGGGCTCCCCAGGAGCAAGGCATGCGTCTGGGTCGGCCCGCCGTTATTTGCGAGTGGTCCGATCAGGGGCGTGGCGACGGTTGCGGTCGGGCAGGTTGCGTCGTCGGCGAGGTTGTTCCCGCCGCCGCTTACGCCGGAGCAGTTCGCGCCATTCACCGGCTCGGCGACGAGGCTGTTGGTCAGTGTGACCGTGCCCGAACCAAGGAACATGTTACTACCAAGTCCGCCGACGACACCCTGATTCAATACGACGGTGGAGTTGAGGACGGTCGATGATGGGCTGCGGCTGAAGATACCGGCGCCGTCACCCGCCGCCACGTTGCTGCTGACCGTGCTGTTGGCGAATGTGGCATTCCCCATGCCGGTGTCGACGCCACCGCCGGCGCCCGCGCCGTTGTTGCCGCTGATCGTGGACTGTAAGACCTGCATCGTGCCGCGGTTGACGATACCGCCGCCGCCGGCTTCTGGCGCGGTGACCACATTGTTGCTCACCGTGCTCCCCGTAATCGTCAGGGTGCCGTCATTGTGAATGCCGCCGCCGGACCGGAAAGCCTCGTTGTTCGAGACCGTGACGTTATTGAGAGTCAGCGTTCCGCGGTTGAAGATCGCGCCGCCGGCGCCGTAAAGGCCACTGACGTTGGCGCAACCGTTCTGGAGCGTCAGGTCATTCAGGGTCAACTGTCCGAGTCCGCTCACATAGAAGATCCGAAACCTGGCTCCGACTCCTCCGCACGCTGTGCTGCCAGTGAACAGAGGGTCCCGTTGGATCGTCGAACCGTTGCCATTGATGGTGATCTGATAGTGGATCTCAGGCAGCCCGTTGACTTCACCGTCGATGTGGTTTGGATCCTGGTCGGACAGGACATAGGTGCCGAAAGCGAGCGAGATAATGTCCCCGCCCGCTGATCCGGCTGCGCAGTCACCCCCGGAAGTGTCGTTACCGGATTCGGCGTTGAGGATTGCCTCGCGCAGAGAGCACTTTCCGTTGCCGGGACTCACGATGACCTCACCCGCGGCGACATTAATGGTCGCCGCCTGAGAAGGAAAGGTGACTACGCCGGCGACAAACGCCAGGACCGACAACAACGTTGCTCTTTTCAAGAGATTTTCCTTTGTGCCCCAATATTCGTCAGCCCTCCGGCCGCCAGTGCCGGTTCGGCATTGACGATCCAGGGTTCTGGTAACGGCGTGTCTTTCGATGCCCGCTCATGTCTTCGGAAAACGGCGAGGGCCGCCAGATTGGCGAGCGCCGAGATTACAAGCGGAAACGCGAGAACGTTGTGGCCGCTCCCCTGCGAAGCGCCGGTCTCGATCGCCCACTTCCATGCGACGGACAGGCCGATAATTTCGAGCGTAAGAAGAACCGCGGCAGCGAACGGGTAGGAGCGTATCGGCGCAACCGCGGACGCCCGCGCGCCGCTCTTGGCCGTCACGCTGAAGGATGTGTTCGGCGCCACCACCGCTTTCAGCAGCGACAAAAAATACAGACCGCCGAGGAAGTTGTTCATCACAGCGTTTTCGAGCAGGAAACTACGGCGTGCCCGTTCAATGAAGAACTGCCGCTCCCAGAGATGGTTCCCGATCATGGCAACGACGGTGAACACTGCGATCCCTGCGATCAGCGGGATTTCCAGCCGCAGCGTAAGACCGCCGAGCAGGAGAAAAAACAGGACCAGCTTGGAAAGCATGAAGAATGCCCCCCACGCGTAGTAGTTGAGAAGGATGAACGTGAAGAGCAGTTCCTTCCCCGTGTAGCGCCGCCACAGCGTCGGAAAGTAGCGCAGGAAGAGGTCCAGTCCGCCCGATGCCCACCGCAGCTGTTGCCCGATATATGCCGCCCAGGTCGATGGCAGTTCCCCCACGGCGAGCACCTCGTCGACAAAGAGGCCGCGTTTTCCGAGCGCGCGGAGGTGAAGCATGATCAGATAATCTTCCGTCAGGTGAACGGGATAGAAGCCGCCCAGATCACGGAACGTGTCGGCTCGAAACGTCGTATGGGCGCCCACGATCACGGGCATGCCCAGCCCGAAATAGCTGCGGTGGACCAGGCCGAAGAAGGTATCGCGTTCCAGGCTCGCGGCCCTGGTGACAAAGTTCTGTTCGCGGTTTCGAAACGATTCCGGGCCCTGTACGAATGCCACTTCCGGGTCTCTGAAATAGGGAAGAACCGTCCGATAAAAACCGGCCTTTGGCACGTGATCGAGATCGAGGAAGGTGATCAGGTCATAGCCTTCGTCCCGCGTGGCATCGAGCCAGGCGTTGATGTTGCCGCCTTTCTGTCGGGATTGGAAACGCTTGAAGCGGCGGCCCGAGGGCGCCTCGTTATACTGTGCGACGCCCTTGCGGGTGAAGTGATGGATGCGCACGCCCCGGTGCAGGTATCGCCGGTTGAATTCCGCGATCATCGCCCGCACGCGCGGGTCGTCTTCCTCATCGAGCACCCAGTGGTCAATGACGTTGCCAGAGGGATCGACGTGGGCCATTCCCTCCAGTTTGCCGCGCAGCAGCTCAAACTCGCGGCTTGGAACGATGGTCGTGGCCATGGCGATTCGCAGGCCTTCAGGCGGAGTGGCGTCCACGAGAACCGCTCGTTTCATCGCCAGGATCCGGTAGATGTAGGCGAGCTGCCACGCGGTGGCAAACGTGCCCCAGACGACGAGCGCGATGCGAATGGTCGCTGCATTGATGAACTGCGACAGGAAGATGGTGAGGACGGTTGCGGACAGCCAGAGCAGCGCAGCCAGAAATACAAGCTGCATGATCAGGAAGACAGCTTTCTGCCGCCCGGTCGCGACCGTTTCAAGCCTGTAAGGCGCAATCTGCACCTGCGAGCCAGCGGCCCCGTGCGTGGTCATAAGAATCCCTTTTGGACCGGAAACTAGCTGAACCGCCCGCCGTACCCTTGCCGTACGTTGCGCGGTTTTATCGCAGCGGCCGCATCGACTCTCCGCAATCTACGGAGAGCAAAAGGAGGGTGTCAGGCGATGCCGGACGCTGGATGGCAGGTTAGCACGTTTCCTCCGCGCCACCACACCCGCGGGCCTATCTTGCAGGACGTTTCGGCACGACCAGAGGCGACCAGCTCGTCAGGGCGCGAATGCGGGCGAGAGCCTTCTCCGGATCGCAGCGGCCGCGCCAGAAGGGCAGACCCGACTCGGGGCCCTTCTCACCCGCGCACTCCACCGCATCGTTCGGTCCGGCCGAATACTCGATGCCGCCATTCCGCCGAAAGTCGGCGTAATCCACGCAAGCTCGCGGCGTACCGCCCTCCTGACAGAGCGGATGGGCCTTCGAAGTGATCCCGACGAGATCATCGAGCGGCACGTAGCCGAGATAGGAATACGTGTACTGGCACAGCGGCGTGCCATCGGGCGCCGCGCCCGCTGCTGGGCAAATGCCCTCGAGTGCCGGTGTCGTCGGACAAGGCGAGGGTTTGTCACCATAGCCGTTTTCACCTGTCGTCCATGGGCTCAATGGGCAGACGCCGACGAAGGAATACCAATCGCCCGGATACGCGTGACGCGGGTTGTTGGCCTGGTCCTGAATGCCGACATACGCACCGTAGCTCATGATCTGCTCGCGAGCCGGCGGCGGCATGGCCATGCCCCTGTCGAAAGCCATGAAGGGGCCGAACAGGTTCATATTGCCGGGTGGATCGTTGGGCGCGATCAGCCGCGCGCGTCTCACGTTGAGAACATGAACCTCGAACACCGCAATCGCGTCGATGTTGTTGTGCCGCAACCCGGTTTTGGAGACGGCAAAGCTGGGGATGACCTCGGTGTGAAGGTAACCCAGCACACCTCCAGCCGAAGCCGCGTTGGTGTTGCCGAGGCGGGTGCCTGCATCTCCGAGCGATCCGCCGAGAAAACGGGAATCGATCGCGCGGTAAACCCGAAACGAGGTGACGGGTGGCGGGGAGGGTTGCGAAAACGACGCGGATGGCGCTGCTGCAATGCCGAGGAACCACAGAAACGAAACGATCGGGAAACTGATTCTGGCGCGATTCCGGTTCGCCGAGGCGACTTCGTTCCTAGGATCCATGCCGCCGCCTCCGCGCCGGCAGATTGGTAGGCGCTAGCGGACTCGAAACCGCTGACCCCCCACCGTGTGAACTAGAGGCGCCGCCCGACGGTATCCCAGGACATCCGTAGATGCAATGTTTACGAGCGTCCCGGGACATCCCGGGATGTCGTCAGCGATGGTGAGCAGAGGGCGGACGCTTCGAAGTAGCGGTACTTGAAGTAGTAGTACGTCTGCGCGATGTGCCGGCGGTAGTGTTCGATCGCCAACTGCAACGGCTCGTGGCGGTCCGGATCATCCCAAGCAACTGGCAGCCGAGGTGTTGCGACTCCGGACGGGGAAAGGCTATACTGATCGCGCTCATCGATATCGGCACCATGTCCCGAACGATCATCGCTTGCTGGACATTGTTCTTCGTATGCGCGGCGGTTCCGCGGGCAGACGCTTCGCAAGACATACGCAGGCCGCTGGGCGTCTACGCAAAGGTCAACGTCGAGGACGCGATCCAAGGCTATCCCGGTTCTGTCACACCGTCGCCGGCACAATTGCACTCCTACCTTCGCGCGCTCTACGCGGACCTGTTGGCCAACCCTGCGATCTCGGGGATCACCGTGGGGATGCACTGGGACAACATCCAGCTATCCGAGACGAATTATGATTGGAGTTACCTGGACGACGCCTTCGACGACGCCATTGCCGCTCGGAAACCTGTCCAGCTCATCATTACGCCCGGCTTCAATTCGCCGCAATGCCTGTTGGCGAAAATCCCCTCCTGTGATGGACTCTTTAACAATGGAATCGCTTCAGCCGATTGCGGTTCAGTGAGCTTTGAGGGATTCCCGCAGGAGCAACACTCCGACAGCAAGGTGCTTCCTCTGCCCTGGAACAGCGTCTATAAAGGGGCATGGCAGAATCTCCTCACACAGCTCAGTGCCAGATACTCCGCCAATCCCGCGTTCGTCTGCATCGCCGTGACGGGGCCGACCGGCCCGTCGGATGAGATGATCCTCCCTACCACTGCCAACGACGCGTCCATCCAACCGTCAGGTCTGTTGGTCGACGATACCTGGGCCGCCCTGATCAAGCATTCCTTTCCGGACAACAGCAGTTACCAGGGCTCGGATCAGGTGTTCATCGATGAGTGGGAACAGGTCATTGACGCGTATGAGAGGATTTTTTCGGGGGTGACCCTTTCCATAAGTCCTGACGCGGGGAATGACCTGCCCACGTTCGGCAAGAAGGTTACGCCGCATCCCGACAACGTACTTTACGTCAACGACTGCGCGGCCAGCGTCGCCAGCAATATAGGCATCATGTCGTGCGAAGCGAAAACGGAGATCCTGTCGTATTTCGTCGCGGTGACCGGTCCTAATGGAAAGGCAACCCGAGTTGGTGGAATGACGGCCTCGAGCCCCGATACGCTCGCCGCAGGCGATATTGGTATCGCCGGTGTGAAGCTACTGACGTTGTTTTCGCCGCCGCTTTCTCCTCCGTTTCTCGGCGGAGCCGAATTCGATCATCCAGTCTCGGGCTCGAACAACTTTCAGGACGAAGGATGTCCGAGTTATCCGACCGTGTGCGCGGGCCTTACCGTCGAGGAGGCCGCCTACCATGTGCTGACCGTCTTTTTCAATGGGACGCAGGTCGCGGCATCCTACGGCGGAACGCCGGGCAATGCGCACATGCACTATCTGGAGGTCCCTTACCTGGACGTTCAATATGCGGAAACGCATCCAACCCCGGCTGTACCGAGCTCCATCATCGGCAACATGTCGCTCCAGGATCTGCTGAACAAGGTCAGCCACGACCTGACCGTGATCAACGCCACGCGCCGGCGCGCCGCTAGCCTGGATTTCTCACCATTTGAGTGGAATCGCAGGCACAGTGTTCATCGAGCGTCCTTCTCCCCACCGCGCTTTTCAGCGGGGGGGAGAAGGTGCCGAAGGCGGATGAGGGGGCGTTGGAGCTTGCCAAACAGTGGACTGGCTTCATGAACGGGCGTGGGAAAGTCATGAAAACAATTAACTTCAGCGCGAGCACCGCCCCCTCATCCGCCTTCGGCACCCTTCGACTCGCTTCGCTCGCTCAGGGCAGGCTCTTCTCCCCCGCTGAAAAGCGCGGGGGAGAAGGCTCTCGACGTTTCACAGTGTCCGCGATTCCACACTGTGAGAAAAGCGGGCTAGTCACTGAGGATCGTCCACCCCCGATCCGGCTCCCGGCCTACTGCTCCGGTCCGATCTGCGAATCCTCAGACATCCGCGGACATCCTCGGTTGCATCTGTCTTTCAATCCTCTCACCCACAAGGGGAAGCAGGGACGAGGGCGTCATTCAAGTCATTCGCACGTGAGCGAAGGAACTGGTTGAGGCACGAGTTGCCGATTCAGCGTGGCGATTCCAGGCTGCAGCGCTTGCCAGGCCGTTGCGGTGGCGTTGAAGTCCTTGCATAGCTGTTGATACGTAGCGTACTGCGATGGTACGGGCGCGCGGTCGCTGAGATAGTTGACAAGGTGCAGCAAAGCGGAGGCTTGTCCATTGGTCCTGCTGAAGCTGATTGCCCCCTTGACGGGCGGCACGGCGTAATTGCTGCCAGAGAGGCCAATCGCGGCTTCGTCCATCGTGCCGGTCAGTTCCGCCACGCTTCCCTGTAACGTTTTTGCCGGTTTGCTGGATGCGCCTTCATGGAACGATTCCAGCTTCGCCTCGAGCGCCTTGCCTTGTTCGTAGGCTGCCTTGCTCGCTGCCAGAACCGCGACGACGTTCTGTGCAAGCGCCAGTTGCTTCTGCATCCCGTCCATCACTTCAGGTGAGTCTCCGACGCGCGGATCCTCCTTCACGAGCAGTGGCTCCGGGAAGCTCGATCCGTCCACGATCAGCTTGACCGTGTAGTTTCCGGGCAGCGCGAGTGGTCCCTCTGGCGTAAAGGGCGTGTCCTCAGGAACCGCTCCCATGGTGTCGCCGTAACTGAATCGGATCGCGGGCGGGGTCGGATAGCGCAGGTCCCAGGTCACGCGATGCGCTCCTGCGGTGGCCGGCAATGGTAACCGCGGCCGCAGCCACAGGCTTTGTACCGGTGGTAACGGCTGATCCAGCGGCGGAATGGGAGCGCTCGAATAGCTGCGCACCAGGTTCCCACCGGAATCGAGAATCTGCAACTGCACTGCCGTTGCGGGGCGGGCCAGGTAATAGTCGATGATCGCGCCCTCCGGTGGGTTCCGTGCGTGCGGAACCTCCGGTGGGAACGGCGTGTTCTGGTTCACGTCGAAGCGAACGCGAACGGCCGTCTCCGGGCCGAACAGGTGCGCGGGTTGATCGGCGATCTCCGCACGCATCTGTTCGAGCGGCGTGATGTCGTCGAGAATCCAGATCGCCCGCCCATAGGTGCCGGCAATGAGATCGTGGTCATGAATCTTCAGGTCGCGATACGAGGTCGTTGGCAGATTGAGCCGCAGTGATTGCCAGTGATCGCCGTCATCGAACGATACATACACGGACGTTTCCGTCCCCGCGAACAACAAGCCCTGCTTGAGAGGGTCCTCGCGCACCACTTGCACGAAGTTCCCGGTCGGCTCGCCAGTTGGCAGGCCGGCGATGATGCTCTGCCACGATTCTCCGTAATCCCGCGTGCGGTAAAGATGGGGCGCGGAGTCCCCGGCGTGACTGTTGTCTACCGAGGCATACGATTCAGCCGGGTTGAAGTGGGAGGCCTGAATGTTGACGTCGCTGTATGGACTCAGGCCGGGCGGGGTCACATCCTGCCAGTGCTGTCCGCCATCTCGGGTCAGATAGACCACGCCGTTGTTGCTGCCGGTCCAAATGACGCCGGCGTGTGCGGTGGAAGGCGACAGGGACGTCAGAGCATCGCCGTGATGTATGCCCTCCGGCGGTGGCTCCGGTGCTTTGCCCGGATGCGCGGTGAGGTCGGGGCTGATGTTCCGCCAACGCGTCCCGCCATCCTGGCTTTCCCAGACATTCTGGGTGCCAAAATAGAGCTCCTGTCCATTCTGCGGCGAGAAAACAATCGGCGCGGAGACTGCACGGCGGAAAGCGGTGTCGCTGGTGGTGGTGATGCTGCCCATGCCGGGGTCGATGATCTGAGCTTGCCACGTCTTCCGATCGACGCGCGACAGGAAGCCCAGATCGCTGTTCATGAAAATCCGATTGGGGTCGGAAGGATCCGGCGTCACGAACCCCGTCTCCCATCCCGGTAGCTGGAACCAATCGAAGAAACCATTGATCTCGCCAAAGGGTCCGCGACTGGCGACGGCGATGGCGCCGCTGTCCTGCTTGCTGGCGTAAATCCAGTACGGGTATTGGTTATCAGTGTCGACCTTGTAGACTTCGGCAGTGGCCTGGTTGTACCACAAGCTCCAGGTTCGGCCGCCGTCGAGGCTGATCGAGGCTCCCTGATCGCCGCCGTAAACGATGTGGTCTGGATTGCCCGGATCGATCCACCATTGGTTGGGATCGTCGCCTCCGGGCGCGCCTTTGAACGCCACCAGCGTGTGACCGCCGTCCGTGGAGCGGTACACTGCCGTCCCCATCGTGTAAACGACATCAGGGTTGCCTGGATCCACAAGTACTTGTTTGCTCGAGGTGTAGATCGTCTTCGTTCCCACCGACCAGCTGGCACCGCCGTCATCGGAACGATACAGCCCGCTGCGGCTCAACAGGTACAGACGCTGGGAGTGGGTATGGTCCGCGACGGCAATCTCTCCGATGACGTCTGGCTGATTGCGGCCGCTGACGCGTGACCAGGTGAGGCCTTCATCGCTGGATCGATAGAGACTCGTCGGTCCGGGATGACGGCGTGCGGCGCCGGAAGCGCCTGGCGCACGGTAGGTCTCCGCAACGGTGGCAAACATGACGCGCGGATTGTCGAGAGCCCAGGCGATGCCCGTGGCGCCCGATTTTGGCTCGGCGGCCAGCACCGAGTGCCACGTTTTTCCGCCGTCCGCGCTGCGGAATGCCCCGCGCGCGCCCCCTTCGCGGTGAGCGATTCCGCGGGTCGCTGCCAGCAGTAAGGCGGGATCGTGCGGATCCACCAGCAGCGCAGTGATGCCTCCTGCGTTCTGCAGCCCGGCGCTCTGCCAGTGGGCTCCGGCGTCGGTGGATTTCCAGATGCCGCTGCTGTATTCGGATCCAAAGATGCTGCCGGTCCCCGCGTAGACGGTCCCCGCTTGCGACGGTGCGACTGCCAGCGCCGTGATCCCGCGAATCTCAGGCACGGCATCGGTCACCGGAAGCCAGGTCGTCCCCGCGTTGTCGGTCTTCCAGACCCCGCCATCGTCCGTCCCCATATACGCGATGGCCGGTTGGCCCGTCGCGCCGGAGACCGCGTTCACCCTCCCCCCAATGAAGGGGCCGACGCTCCGCCACTGCATGCCTTCGAGCAGCTTCGGACTCATCTGCGCCTGGGCCGCGCTGCCAGTGCCGCACGCGGCGCTGATCAGCAGGCCCACGCCAACGACACGCATCCACACGGTTCTGACCTGTGACGTCATGACAAGCTCACTCCACGAGTTCTTCATCGCCTTGACCGCGGCCCTGCAACCGTTCCGTTTCGCGAGGTCAGCGAACGTCTTCCGATCATGCTTCGGAACATGTGAAAGCTCAACACGTCGCTGTGCCTGGCCTCTCCTCGACGGTAAGTCTATTCGGGGTTCAGAGCGTGTTGCGTGCTCCGCGTGGTAGATAGCGGGCTCGGGACACTTTCTCGATCCTGCCGTCGCGTGACATGCGCGACATGAGCACTCGGAGGTTCCCCAGATCAAGGAAGGAGCGGATGCCGAGGATGTCGGCGACGTCGCTCGGGGCCAAGGGGTGATCTTTGTTCCGTTGCAGGACGGCGATGATCTGTTCGGCCAACGTTCCGGCGATGGGGGGAAGGCGCTGTCCTTCGACGGTCGAGCTGAGCTCGTTGACGCAGGCCTCGATCTGTTGCTGCAGCGCGGCGCGCTCCGCATCGAGAGCAACCGCGCGCTGGCGGAGCTGCTGGAGCCTCTGCGAGACCTCGAGAATGGGATCCACGGGATGACTCATGAGTTTAATAATAACACGAATGGCAGTATTCATGTCATGAATGGAATGATAGAGGTCACGCTTGATTTTTGTTGTTACGTTAGTGACATTTAAAATGTTAAAGTTAACCTTATAAATGATAAGCTTGTTATTATTAGATCCACGCATGGCCTGAAAAATGACATGCATGACTTTTGAAATGCCATGCGTGACGTATCGAATGTCATCATTGAAATGAATCAGGTCAAGCGTGCGATTTGAGACCAGGCCAGCGCGATGCCGAGTCCGACGAATAGGCGCCGGGATCCGGCACCCGAGAGCCGAAGGAGGACGTCGGCATGAACACTCGCCGCATAGCGGCGGCGTAGAGCACAGCCCGACGACCAGGAGGGCGTTGATTCACCGGACGTCGTTGATCGCACTCCCGGAGAGGACGAGGTCAGTTCGGCGATGGCGCAGCGGTGGCTTCGCCCGCAGCCAAACGCGATTGATGCCGGTCCTGTCCGGGATGCGCGCGAAGGCGCGCTTCAAAATCCAGCCCCGCGCCCGACGTTGCGCTCGGCGTAGCGCGAGCGCGGGGCGCCAGGGTGTCACCAATTGCCCGGCCGCGGAGGCGGCCGGGACGCCGCCGCGCAATTCGCACCTGCACGCCACTCGCTGGAGACAGACCTTCGTTTCGAGTAGCTTCGTAGTGCGAAACAACACAGGAACCTGCCGTCACCCGGTTGGGGCTCGTCCGTAAGCACCTGTTTTCACAATCGGTTGTGAGCCTGCGAGAAACAAAGGTGTGGCCCCTGGCAAGAACACTCGATTGGAGATCTACGACTGGCTCAAGGACAAGAACGGAGAGGCGCATGTTCAGGACAACGCCGGCAACCGTGCGAAAGTGATCCCGCGAGAAACCAGCACGAGCACGAAGTACGTGCAGACCGTTCGCGACAACGTCCTCACCGACAAACTTGCTCAAGCTTCCCGAGTGCTAATGAGTGATGGGAGGCGAGGTCCCAACCCCCGTCTCTCACATCCACCGAAGCGCGCGAGCTTGGCCCCCTTCAGGAATCTACCCTGTCGTAGTCGAATCGCACGCACGCGATCACACCGAATAACCCTCTTGGCGTTACGACACCACGGACCCAACCCGGACCCGGTGAACACTTGCGTGAACACTTGGAGCCTCTGACCACCAAAACGAAACGCCGCCCGGTCTTGCTAACCTGAGCGGCGTGAGTGGTTAGGATGGTAGGCGCTAGCGGACTCGAACCGCTGACCCCCACCGTGTGAACTAGAGGCCCCGTCCCTGGATATCCTAGGACGTCCGTGGTTTCAATGGTTTACGAGCGTCTCGGGACATCCCAGGACAGCCGCGGACGGCCGTACCCGGACCCGTCGAACACTTGTCGAACACTACGCGGTTCTGGAAACAATAGAATCTGTCGCTACGGAGCGGTAGGAAGCTCCGCCGGACGTCGCTCCTAGCGCCACGCTGAGGCGAGCTACGTGATTGAGTTGCGCTGGTAACGACTAGTGGACGCGAAATGCCGATGGCAGATTGTCAACTAGCCCCCCCATCTCGGTGGCCTGGGATAGCCAAAGGCGGCCCCTGTGAGCACGTGGCATTGTTCTCTGGCGCTGCTAGTTGATGCCGAACGCAACCTTGCATGAGACGAGCGGCGACGAAGAGAATCGATATTCACACGTCCAGAATGCTGCTCACGTAATCGAGCTGATACGCCCTCGTTTTCGTCCGAATCGTCGGCCCGAGATCCGCGAGGGATCTGCGATTGATTGAGACCTTCGTCGCATTGGCTTTGAACGTAGCTCGCTCCGACTTGAACTTGAAGAGCAACACCTGTGTCAGTGTGCTGCGGGCCTCGATCAGACACGCGAGCATGCTCACGAAAACATCATCAGCTTCTCCGACGTTGACGAGACCGACCTGAAATCGCGCGATCCTCGCCTTCTGCGACTCCCGAATGAAGAGTGTGAGCCAGGGACTGTCGGGCCTCATCGCCTTCAGGGCATTCACCGTGCTTCCAATGATGGCCAAGGCCGCTGGCGCGGGCGCGAGCACGGCAGCCATGACTTCGATAATCTTCGGTAGTGGGTCAATTCGATAGTTATTAGCGAAAGGAGTCGAAAGATGGACAACGAAGGTATCAAAACGAACGATGAGGTTTCACGCGGACGGAGTGTCGTCACGGTCGAGATTGACGGTGTCCGTGCGTGGCAACGTAGCTACGACGATGCGGGCAATCCCGTCACGTTCACAACCGGAGATGTCGGGAAGTTGCGGGCCGTAGAGGCCACGCTCAGCGAGGCTTTGACAGAGGTTCAGATGTCACCTACGTTTGATGTAGCTCAGCGAATAACGGATGTTCGCCGAGCCGCCGCCGAGATCAATCGTGACGTTCCAGTAGCCGGTTGAGGGCACTACTATTCTGGCGGGGAAGTGTGTGAAGAACCCGCCATAATAGGTGTGAGCGTCACCACGTTCGAAGGCCGCAAAGTTCGAATCGTCGGTCAAACGGAAGTTGCATTGTGTGTCGCACTGCAACACGGCCACATCCCTAGCGCTCAGAAACTCCCTCGTGTGAAAAAAGTCCACGTAGCCTCCCTTGGTAGTTTGAAAAGTTACGGAGCTTTCGCTGCGCAGCGGTAGACCTCACCGGTGAGTCTACGAACCTCGTAGTTGTATGTCGTCTTGCTTCCGGCGGCCTTCTCTTCGGCTGTTCGCGAAGTATCCGAAAGGATGTAGAAAACATCCCCGCCGAGATCAACGGTTTGGGCGCGCGCGTCCGGCTCAGACTCCGCGCTGGCGTTCTTGATGAACTTGCATGTTGATACCACGTCTTGCCTATTCGTGATGCGGACGGACTCGCGGGCCGCGTCTCGGGCGCGCAATTCCTTGATTCTGTTCTTGTCGCAGACGTAGGCGGTCGGCGTTGACATACCGCCTTCCATCAGGAGCGTATCACCGCCCATCTGCTTGGTTTGCGCCACGAATGCTTCGCGTGGGTGGATGGTCATCACCTGAGTGTTGATGAACCCGAGCGCGTAGCACTCGCTGGTCGCGGCTTTGCTGTTCACGATCGCGATGCCGGATGCCCCCAGCGTGGTAGGTGCATCATTAACACATGCAATGAAAAACAGCAGCGTCAGCGCCGCGCCGAGTTGAGTCGCCATGGTTCGCATTCCGTCTCCTCCGTAGTTTGGTACTTCATGCAGGCAAGAGTACACCCCGGAGCGCACTGCGGCGCTTCTGCGAAGCATCAGAGAGAGCGCTACTTGAACTCGCGGAACAGCTCTCCCGGCGGCACTCCGAGTGCCTTTGCAATCTTCACGACGTTGACGACTGCCGGATTCCGTTCGCCGCGTTCGATCATCCCGATGTAGTTGTGATCGAGTCCGGCGGCGTCGCCGACTGCCCATTGCGACATCCCGCGAGCTGTCCGCAGGGTGCGGAGAGTCTTTCCGAACTTGGTGAGTATCTGATCGCGGCGCATCTTTTCCCGTACATTTGGGCTTGCGCGACGGTCTGCCGCTACATACTATGCGTAGTCATGACGATAAGTATGGTGACGCCCACAGAGAGGAAACAATGCATTCAGACTCTTTTTCTCCAGCCTGCCGAGTCGTATTCGCTCGCTGAGGGATCGCGGCTTCTCGGAGTCTCGCCGGGCAAGCTGAAACGGGAGGCTTCGTTCGACATTCGTGAGGAGTACAAGCGCGATGGGCGATGGCGCTTCACGTGGCGACAGATCGCGCTGATAGCCTTCCGCTGGTGGGCTCTGGAGGATATCGTAGACGCGCTCGGGGGCGATGCCGCGACCGCTCTCCCGCCGCTTCTCACGCTTCGTAGCGTGACCGTCAGACTCCCCGAGTACATCGTCAGGGCGCTGGAGACGGTAGCAGCCGAGGACCGGACGACGGTTGACGCCTTCCTCAGCGGGGAATTGCTGGAGTTTGCTGGGGGCGTTGTCGATCGCATGGAGACGGTTCATCCCGGCTTCCGCCGCGCGTACTTCTACCCCGGTCGGGATCAGTGAATTAAAGCATGCGTTGCGTTGCTTCGGGGAGTACCATGCGACCTCATCACTCAGAACCTGGAGGAAGCGATGGAGCAACCCGCGCTACGCTTGTCACGCCTGACGCGAAGCAGTGCGTTTACGATTCTCGGCCTCGCCGCCGCTGTCCTTTCCTCGTGCGCAGGAGCTATGCCGTACAAGGTGGCTCACGTGGCTCCAGCGGCAACGCCGGAGGCGACCTACCTGTGTGCTCTCAGCTTCGCAACATCGGCAGGCTATACCGTCGAACAGGCGAACAAAGACTCCGGCTTTTTCAAGGCCATCCGCAGCGAACGGAAGGGAGCGAGCAGCATCTATTGGGGCGCAACGATCAACGAGGAACTGTCCGTCCTGGTGCTGGCCATTCCGAATCAAGCCCCTCAGCTCCAAGTTACCGCAGCCGCAAACTCCAGCACTGGAAGAAACGCCAGACTTCTCGATCCGACCCCGGAAGCAAGGGCCGATGCAGACAAGATCCTAGCGGCCTGCGCCAAGTAAGGACGAGGTAGACTTCCGATCATGAAACCGAAAGCACCAAAACCGCCACGCGACGTGATCACGAACGCTCACCGCGTCTTTGGTGAGTTGATCGAACGATCGGAACAACCACCGCAGCGAGGGAACCTCAAAAGGGTCGCGCCGCCTCCGGCGAAGAAGAACGGCGCGACCAAGTAACACGGGATGGCCCGGACTCGCTCCGGGCCGCTTGTTGTCATGCTTGCCACGGTCGCCTCCGCGTTCAGATGGTCATAGCTAGAGACTTCAATTCCTTTTGGTACCTAGTCAGAGATTCGTTAACCTCAAGCCGCTGTCCCTCGATCGTGTACGACTCTCCAACGCTGAGCTTCGCCAAAGGAATGCGCTTCGATCCGCTGATCCGGCCAGCGGAATGGAAGTCGTCAAGCAGATGGATGGCATCGATAGGGTCTTCGCATGAAAACAGGTCCGCATGGCCTCGCGCGATTTCGATAACCTGAGCCAAGTAAGCTTGAGTAGAACGGTCCGGCGTGAATGCCGCCTGCCGGTTCCATCCGCAATGGGTCATGACGATCGCGTGAACCTTGGGGCGCTTCGTAATCCCCGCCTGTTTGCTCAGCCTGACGAAGTCCATCGTGTCGAGAGTAAGCATGGAAAGGGTGAGCTTGAGCGCCTCCATCGAATGCTGATCTACCCGAACAGGGATCACCAGCGCATCGGCTGCTACCCACCCGAGGTGAGTTGCGCCGCCGAAGAACGGGCTAGTGTCCACAAGCACCTTCGTTGATTTCATGTTGGCGCGTAGGGTCTCCGCGAGACGCTCAACCGACTGAAGGATGTTTCGCGTAATTTCGACGCCGCGTCCTGTTATCTGGGAGGCGGAACTTAGCTGTGTGTAAAGCAGGCTAGGGAAGAGAAATAGCTCCTTCGAGCCCGGCACTAGATGAACACCTTGGCCGCCCTTGAAAGCCACACACGAAGGCGGAACGCTCACCACCAAGTCGTCCGGATCAATCTCTGGCGCTCCTGGCATCACTTTCGACAGGAGCGCGTCGTAGATCGTCGGCGAAATGTCGTCGGCATCACTGCCAAGGAGCGACTGAGAAAAATTGCACTGAGGGCACAGGTCCATCAGCAGCGTCCTCGATTTCCGGGAAATCTCCCACGCGAGATTGAAGGCCAGCGTGCTCTTGCCGATGCCGCCTCGGAAGTTTGAAATTGCGTAGGTCGTAAACCTCTTTGTCGGGCGCGGTACCTCACCACCTTCGACTACGGTTTTGAATCGCTCCAGCAGCTTTTCGAGATCGCTTTTCACCATGTTCTCCTTTGGTTCGTACGGGGTTTCAATTGGCGGCTCATTCGAGTTGACCGGCATATGGTACTTTATGCGGTTGGTGCAGGTCAAGCGGCTTCACCAGCATAGAACGATTCATGCGGTTTGAGCTTGACAAACCGCCGTTTAGGATGTAAATTGTTGAATATGAACAAGCTAACTCCCACCCGCCGCGCCGCCGTCCTATCCTGCCTAGTGGAGGGAAACAGCGTTCGATCGACCTCCCGGCTGACCGGCGTAGCGAAGGGAACAATCCTCCGGCTCCTCGTGGATGCCGGAAAGGTCGCTGCCGAGTATCAGGATGGCATCCTCCGCAACCTCCAGTGCAAGCGCATCCAATGCGACGAAATCTGGTCGTTCGTCTACGGCAAGGACCGGAACATCAAGCGCGAGATTCGCGAGTCAACGCCCTTCACCATCGGCAGCGTGTGGACTTGGACCTGCATCGACAGCGATTCGAAGCTAATGCTGTCGTGGTTCGTAGGCTCGCGCGATGAACAGAGCGCGGCGCAGTTCATCGGCGACGTTGCTTCGCGGCTGACGAACAAAGTCCAGATGACGACGGACGGATTGAAGCTGTACCTCAACGCGACCGAAGGAGCGTTCGGAGGCGCGATCGATTACGCGATGCTGACAAAACTGTATGGCGCCAGCGGTAACGATCACAGCGCCGAGACGCGCTACTCACCCGGCCACATCAAGGGCATGGAACTCTCTGTGATCTCGGGTGACCCTGACCGGAAGCACATCAGCACCAGCTACGTGGAGCGCGCGAACCTGACCATGCGGATGGGCATGCGCCGCTTCACCCGGTTGACCAATGCGTTCTCCAAAAAGTTTGAGAATCACTGCCACATGATCAGCCTGCATATGTTCCACTACAATTTCATCCGCATCCATCAGACAATTCGCTGCACGCCCGCGATGGCTGCCGGTGTGACGGATCAGCTTTGGGAAATGTCGGACCTCGTTGCACTCATCGAATCGCGAGAGTGCGAGGCGGCGCAGGTTCGGGAGGCTTAGGATGGTGCGAAGAGTGATTGTGGCGCGAAAGCCATACGACAACATGAACGATTCCAGCGAAGCGCAGCGCCAATTTGAGCGCGATCACGAGCGGCATTCTGGGTACCTGCCAACCGTGATCGACTCAGCGAACGGCCTCGGTGTGACGAGGTGCTAATCTTCTCGTGTACCTCGGCGGCCGTCCCCTCGCTGGTATAGTCGGTCCATTCCGCCGCTTGGAGCGTCCATCCAACGTTCTGCAGTACCTCGGAGTAGGCGGCAAACCACTGCAAGGGATCACGCTCCGCCGAGGTTCGCTTGTTGGCGACGAGTTGCGCCAGCAAAGCGGAATCGGAGATCGCTTCGCGGACGTCGTTCGCGACGCCTTGCGCAAATGCGAAGACACCGGAGCCGACAACCTGCGCCTGGGCCTTTGCCTCGTCGAATACAACGCCCGTGTCGGCTGCTGCATCCATCGATACAATGCCGCGAGGTGTTCCGGATAGGTCGAGCGATGCGACGTAGGCTCTCGCCCGCGGGAGGTCGTGTGACATCGGCGTTCCGTCCATACGAATGTACGCTATTATTCATGAGGTCGGCGAACCGCGCAACAGTTTCAGTCAATCCTCTCGCCTTTACCGATCAGGGGCGACGCTACTCGATCGCCGTGCAGTAGGAGGCTTTCGTGACCAACACGGAGCACATGTTCGCTGTCGCGATCGGAGTCGCCAACGCCGAACCCCTCCCCTATCTCGGCGCAGCACTCAACGGCGCGGGTGAGTTCTACGCGTGGGCGACCGCACTGGGGTATCGCTCCATTCTTGTCACCGACGAAGATGTTCCCCTCACGATGGACCGGCTCCGGGATGAACTGAAGGCGCTGCTCGGGGATCGTGCCGTTGCGGCGCACAGACTGGCTATCTACTTCGCCGGACATGGCCTCATCCGGGAGGCCGAGGAAACGCTGTGGTTGTTGTCTGACTGGCACACCGACATGCGCGCCGTGGCGGTCGAGCCGCTCAAGCGACGGTTGTTCATGTACGACATTCAACAGATAGCGATCTTCTCGGACGCCTGCCGGCTGTTGCCATCGGCGCTGGACATAGGGGACATCACCGCCGACGCGGTCCTCGGCCGGGGCCCGAGGCGTCCGACCAGCGTGCCGCCCATCGACAAGTTCATCGCCACGCAGGATGGGGCGGCGGCATACGCCATCCCGGGAGCGACTGAAGAACTCGACCGATGTCTCTTCACGGGCGTGCTCATGGAAGGGTTGTGGGGGATCAAGCCCACAGCATTCTCGAAGATCGAGAAGGAGAAGGTGACGAGCCGCAGCCTTGGCCACTTCTTGGAGTTGGAAGTGCCACGTGTCGCCATGATGTACCAACGCACGCTCAACCCTCAGGTGAGTCCGACGTTCCCTGAGGGCGAGGACGTCTACTTTCTCGCTGGCGTCAGCGTTACTGCACCGGCGTTCCCCGATTGGCCATCTCCTGAGAGGGTCGGTAATCTGCCGGTTGCACCCGACGACCGCGAGCCGTCCGAAGCTGTCGATGCCTCTCGTCTTGGATTGGGAAGCCGTGAAAGCCAGGGCGCGATGGACAGTCGCAGGACGCACCGGTTGCTCGCAGGACTGCGCGACGATACGGAAAGCAGGTTTAACACGCAGTGCGGCATCACGATCGTCGGCGCGCGCGCAGTTCACCTCTGGACGCCGCAGGATATCGTGGCTGAGCGCATCGAGCAATCCGAATCCTGGGAGATCCGCGCACAGGACGACGGCAGCGCGGTGACGCGGTCTGTACCGCTGCTCGTCGAGTTCCAGGATGGCCGGTTCGCCGCCATCGCAGCGCTTCCCCAATTCGTCGCCAGGCTCGTGTGCGACGAGCGCGGCGTCAGCGGACTGCTCTATCGGAAACAGGACATGCCGCTCGACACGACCGCCGCGACCACAGAGGCGATCGAGTACATGGAGCGCGGTTCGCTGCGCTTCGATGCGGTCGTCAACCTCACTGTCAAACTTCGGGAGTGGAAGCACGTTGACCCTGTTCTCGGCGTCATCAGCGCGTACCTCTACGACTCGATCGGTGATATCGACAGCATCAGGCGGATGGCGCACTTCTACGCGGCCATTGGACAACACATTCCATACGATGTTGCTCTGCTGGCACAGATCGAGGGATCGTTCCAGGGTGGGGAGCTTCACGTGAAGGTGCCAGCAGTCGCGCGCCGTGATCCGCGCACGCCAGAGGAAAAGCAACACTCTTGGGCCTACCTCGAGACACCGGAAACCCAGGGACCCGTCGGAGGTCTCTGGCCATGGATGCGGCAGGGCTGGCCGTTCCTTGACGATCTCACGGACGACGAATCCACACTGGTGCTGCCGGACCTTCGGGAGGCAGCCCGGCACATGACGCCTGGACGGTTTTGCACGCTGACGGGTCAGGGCGCCGAGGCGCTCGTCCGCGGGTTCGATCTAGTCGCTCACGAAGTGTCTACACTGAGACCGGCCCTTCAATACGTAGAAGTGCCAAAGCTCACCAGCGAATCGTGAGGTTCGGCGGTTGCTCGGGCGGCGATCCGCTTAAGCGACTCAGGCGCTGAAACATATCGTCGCGCGAACTCTTCTCTGTGAACTAGTGTGCCCGTCCGTGGATATCCTGGGATGTCCGTGGTAGCGGTGGTTTACTAGCGTCCCGCGAGATCCCAGGATGGCCTCGGATGGCCGTAGCCCGACCGCGTGAACACTTGATGAACACCTGGCGGCCGGTTGCGTGCGAGAATCATGGCCGACCTCCGAGCGAAAAGCCATGATGGAGGTGATGGTGCTCGCATGCCCCTCACGAAAGACTTGATCGGTGCTGCTGTCGAGCGTTACTCGCGCGAGGCGGACCGGTACGAAAAGCTTGCCCGCGTAGTTGGTGAGGCGTGCCGAACTCTCCTGGAGAGCAATGGCATTCGCGGCGCGGTCCAGTTCCGCGCGAAGGCGGCTGATCGACTCAGGGAGAAGCTCTACAAGTATCTTCGCTCAGGCGAGCATGCTGCCGAATTCGTTGACTTGGACAGCATCTTTCTGGTTCTCAAGGATCTCGCGGGCGTTCGAATCACAACCTATGTCGAGACGGATCGTGCGAGGGTGATTGCCCTCATTCAGCAGCGATTCAGTGGTTTTGCTGCGGACGCGACGATCGCTCCTGACGTCAAGGATCAGCCATTCGGTTTCTACCGTGCCACTCACTGTCTGGTAAGACTTCGAGACGAAGAAATCGTTGGACCGTACTGGAACGTCCGAGGACTCGCATGCGAGATTCAAGTTTGCAGCCAGCTTGCGCACGTCTACCACGAGCTCGAACATGACGTTCGATACAAGCCTCTCTCGGGTGACTTGTCGAAGACCGAAAACGACCTGCTGAATGCGCTTGCTCGTCTAATGGAAGTCGGCGACACCATCATCAATCAAACACTCGACGCGGCCAAGGCAAGGCTTACCATTGCCGCCGGCAAACACGCGACCGAGCGGACATCGGCTATCCACGACAAACGCTCACTCGATCTTCTGAACCACTCACCGATGCTGATCGACCTAGCCGGCATGGTCCGCGCCAACCGGCCGACTCATGACCTGCCGCGTACTCCAGCCGCGTTCTATCGCGAAGTCATGAACCTTCTTGCTGCAGGCGCGCAGCGCCATGATGCTCCGCGAGCAGGACGCCGGCTGCACGCAGAGGAACTTCTTCAGGTCCTTACAAAGATCGCGTGGGAACTCTTTAGTCCCAGAAATGGCGCAAGCACGTTGACTCAGCATGCCGTGCTCACCGCGATCAAACACACATCGGCCACTTCCGATACTGCGGCATCGCAGTTGCTGGACGAATTCGTGGACCTCGGCTTTCTGAAGAAGCAAAGCGATCCAACAGAGATCGCGTTTTGCGACCCGACGTTTCACGAATTCCTTGCCGCGTCCTACTTAGCCTCGCGAATTAACGCGGATGGTTGGCACGCACGGGTAGAAGTGTATTGGGATGATGCGCGAAGCGCTGCGGCATCTGAACTACTTGCCAAACAGGCATTCGAACCAGCTTGGGGAATACTCATCTCGTTTGTCGCTGGCTTGCTGCTTGACATCGCACCACTCTTCGCGCTGCTCGCGGATCGAACGAAAGACGATCTCTATCGGCACCGCCTCGGTCTCCTCTGCCAATGCTACCGGGGGCTCGATCCCGAGCGCCAACTCGACATCGCTGAGCAAATGCACCCTGTATTTGCAGACGTCTTACGGATTGCAAGGCGGTGCGAGCACGATGACACGGGCCACAAGAAACCTTGGATCGAGTGGGTCGAACTCCTCCTGTCATCACCGGATGCCGCGGAACAACTCGTTGGCGGCCTTCTGACGTTACGCGGACGTTACCGCGGCTGGGCAGTTTCGGCAAAAGTCCTGGAGCTCCTCGACAGGGTATTGACCAAAGAGAATATCAGCCCGACCGTGGTCGAAACGATAGCTCGACTCAGCGAGAGCGACGAGGACCACTGGCGAGTTAACACTGCGCGTCTCGCGCTGCGCCTCGCAGATGACGGCCACAAAAGAGTTTTGGTAGCACGCTTTCTGAACCTTCTCGTACGCCCGGAGACAGCGATACAAACCAAGATCAGACTCGCTGAGGCGGTAGCCACATCTGGTGATGCGTCGGAATCCAAATACGCTACCGATGTCCTCTTGGCCTACAGCCAGGACACGGCCGTCGAGTTTAAGGACAGCGCGGACGCTGTCCATGCGCTAGTTTCCGTGCTGGAGACGGATCTGGCACCGAAAGTTGCTCCTCTGTTGATCAATCACTTGCTTAACCCATCGTCCCAGCATCACTTCTGGTTGGGTTGGAGAATTATCGGCAAGGCCGAGGCAATGCCGACGAACGCGTGGTCGGCAGCGTTCTTGTCTCTTATCCTCTTTGCTGACCGCGAAAACGATCAGCGATTGAAACTCTGGTCTGCGCAAGCGCTGTCACAACATCCCGACACACATGCGCGCGAACTCGGCGTAGCAGTGCTGTGGAACTTGGTCCAGCTCAAGGAATCACATTCATGGACCCATGCGGCACGCTGGCTGGTCGAGCACGGGCCGGCACAAGCTGCCGAAAAGGCGCGAGAAGCGTTAATCAGCGAAGCGGGCACGTTAGACTCCGACCGCCGGATGGAAGCAATGGCAGAACTGCTGGAAATGCGCGCGGTCGATCCACTTGGTGGTCCCATTCGAGACATTGTTCACCAAGCGGTTGCGCGTGAGCTTGAAGAGTACCCCCGCAAGTATGGCCCACGCCTTCATGTCTTCGGCCCAGATGGACCGAAGGGGAACGTCGACATGGAGTTGCTGGCTGACAATCCCGCCGCTGTGATCAAGGCCCTTCACACGTTTGGTGGTCCTTCGTTTTACGTTCGCGATTGGAACGATCCAAACGATGAAGAGAAGAAGATGCGTCATTGGAACGCCCAGCTTCTGTGCGGGACGCGTTATTGGCCCGATGTGCTGCGTCGCTCATGGCAGGCGGTTAGGGAAACGTTTGGGGACGGAGCAACGCCTGATCGAGATGGGGCATTGGGCGTCGTACTCTTCGCTGGCTCAGGAAGTGATCTCCTCGAACTGCTGCGGCAGACATTCCATGGCAAAGAGTCATCGAGTAAGCGGATGCGTCACGCACTGCTGGAGGAACTCGATGAGCGAGGATGGCGCCTGCGGTTCCGAGGTCGCAACGTCGAGATCCTTCGCTGCGGAAACGAGGACGGGCGAGGTTCGTCAGCCGATCAACCATTCCGTGCAGTTTCGACTGCCAAGCAGCTCAATCACCAGGCGTCTGTCTAGCAGGCCGCGCGGTCATTCGCGGTTCTGTGGCGCTGGTCCGAGGAACTTGTCGCCATTGAAGTGGATCATGTGGTCCGGGTTCTCGGCGATCCAGACCTCGGTCTCCCAGGCGATGTTGTCGATGTGCCGTCGGAACTCTTTGAAGTCCGGGAAGACCGAGACGTAGATGCGCTCTGCCGTGCATGATTTGAGTGCTCGCTCCAGTTCGAGTTTGCGCTTCGGTGATACGGGGCCGTGGGACGTGACGGCTTCGATGAGGAAGAGCCAGTTCCGTGTCTCGTCGTACAGGACGATGTCCGGGAGCTTGTCGTGCTTCGTGATCGGGACGCAGAGTTTGCGCAGCGCGTCCTCCTCAAGAATGATCGTCTTCTTCGCCGTGTCGCCGAGGTAGAGGATCGTGGAACCGGGAGCGAAGCGCGCGGCAAAATCGCCCACGACCGCTGCTTGCACTTGGTTGTGCTTTCCCGGCGAGAGCGTGAACTCCCGTCCGTCCGCGAGCTTCACGGGTACGAGGTGCATGCGCTTGCTCGCCGTGTAGACGGCAAGCAGGCTGACGTGACTCTCCCGGAAGGCCGCTGCCTCCGCAGCGAACTGCTTCGTGCCGTAGCTGCGAATCACCGCGATCGCGCTGCTCGATAGCGCGTACTGCGTGTTCGGGCTGTTCGTTGCGAGATCGTCCGAGTCCAGGTTGCGATCGACGACGCGCGCTTGCTCGAACTGGTGGATGGCTTGACGCCGGAAGGTCTCGCGCGTGTTCTCCTTGTAGGGTTCCTTGCCGCGGTACTCCGCATTCGTGAAGACGATCATGTCGTGAATGCGCAGGGGTCGCCGCTCGGCTGCCGACCACTTTGTCGTGCGCCGAATGCCGCCGAGCGCGAGGAGTGTGTAGGCCGCGACGTCGTTCTGCTGCTTGGGTGGAAGCCCGAGCGCTTTTAGGATGTCCTTCGCGTCCTCAAGTTTCGCCATGCGCCGTCCCCGCCAGGTCTTCGTTGAGATCCGCCGGGACATCTAGCGCGTCGGCGATGACGCGGTCAAGTTCCTCGGTACCTTCCCGCTCGATCAGCCGCCCGATCGCCTTGATCGTCTCGGCCGGAGGCAGGGGAAGGTTGCGCAGCTCTACCGCGCTCACCTGCGTGTTGCCATTCGAAATGCGGAAGAACCGGTCGATGATTGCGCTGTTCAGGAGCGCCGCGAGTCCCAACGCCTCGGCATGCGTCAGCTTGCCCTTTGGCCGGTGCACGTAGTTGAGATGGTTCTCGAGTCCGATCATGCTGCCGGGCAGCTGGCCCTCGAAGAGGGGAGCGGCGACGATGCGGCGGTGCTCCTCCTTCGCGCTGAAGCGCCGCATGACGACGTACGTCGCGTTGGGCAGGAGCAGGTACTTCGAGTCAGCAGTGTTCGCGATGTACTGGCGCTTGTTCGAGCCGTCGACCGGCCACCGGACAGTCATGCGCCGCACGTGCTGGAGCCAGAGGAGTGGCACCTCCTTCGCGCCGTTGGGTGCCTCGTGGAGGAACTCCAGCGCGCGGAAGGCGACTACGGGACCGGTGGAGACACTGAGGCCGAGGGTGTGCAGCGTCTCCGGCCACGACCTGATGAACGTGAGCACGCGATCGTCCACGTCGGTGGTCGGGATGTGGATGGCGAGATCACGGGAGCGCAGGGCGACGACGTCATGGAGTGGAACGCTGCGGCTCGTACAGTGATCGAGGTCGCGAACGCCTGCGCTCGTCGTGATGGTGACGGGTGACTCGACGCGCGTGCGGCGCGCCCGCATGATGACGTTCTCCTGCAAGATTTCGTCTTTGCGGAACGCGTCCTTGCGTGAGCCGAAGAGATGAATCGCTTCCGGCAGCACGGTCGCGAAGAGGACTTCGCGGAAGCGGCGGAAGTATTCGCCGGTCGTGAAGCTGCGCGGCGTGATCGTGACCATTACGCCGTCCTTGCGGAGCAGGCTGGCCATGATCGCCATGAAGATCGCGTAGATGTTCGGTTGGCCATGCACGATGTGCGCTGCTGCCCTGGCGCGACGGTCATCCTTGAGCAGCTTGAAGTACGGCGGGTTCGCGATGGCGATGTCGTACCGCTCGCGATGTTCGTTGAAGAGTGATGGCTGGAGGAATGAGGCATTCTCCAGGACGAAGTCGCCTCGGTGCACGTTGAACGTGCAGGCGATGTCGTGCTCTGCCAGCCAATCAGCCGTGTGCGTCAGCACTTGCTCGCACACCACCGCGAGTCGTGGGTGCAACTCGTACGCGTCGATGTGGACGGTCTTGGCGCGACCGACGAGTCGTTCGCAGACGGATGCGGTCAGGATCGCAGTACCGGCGCCCGGTTCAAGGATTCTGACCTCTGGCCCGACCGGGAGCGCGAGGTCGGCCATGAACGCTGCGACCACGGGTGGCGTGAAGAACTGGCCGAGCTCGCGGCGCTCGTCCATCGAGGCACTTGCGCTGTACTCGGCGAACGCGCGCGCAGCGAATACCGAAGGAACTTCCTGCGCTGTCGATTCTTCGTGGCGTTGCGTCGCTGCCGAACGTCTCACCAAACTGCCTCCCGCACGCGATGGTACCTCGGCACCTCGGGAAGATCGAGAACATCGGCGCTCGGCCTCACATACGAGCCGCCGGCGAGGACCCAACGCCGGCGGTCTCGTTTTCTACCCTCGCCGTCGGCGAACCACTGCCCCTCAAGCCTCGCCTAGGAAAGATCTGCGATCGGTGCAAGGGAGGACGGCAGAACGCCAGTTCTGGACCCAACCCGGACCCGGTGAACAACTTGCGTGAACACTTCGAGCCTCTGACCACCCAAACGCAACGCCGCTCGGTAAGACTAACCTGAGCGGCGTGAGTGATTTAGGATGGTAGGCGCTACCGGACTCGAACCGGTGACCCCCACCGTGTGAAGGTGATGCTCTACCAACTGAGCTAAGCGCCTGCTTGGGATCGTCTCAACGAGCTGTTTGCCCTCGCTATTTCTGAGGTGGGCGACAGGATAGTGGGTGGGGGTGGGCGCGTCAATCCACATTCGCGGGTGGTGGTCAGGACCCGAACGTTCAGACCGCGCGTAACCACCCGCCCTCGGGACGAGGCGCGTCCGCGTTCGTGTCGCGCGTTCCATGCTGGGGATTCTTCGCGTCGCTCAGAATGACAGGCTTTTGTGCTCGAATACACGCGGATGTGGAAGACGGCAAAAGCTGCGGCGATCACGATCGGGGCGGCGCTCGGTGCCGCGGCCATCGAGCGGATCTTCTTCGCGTCGCCCCGGTGGCGCGGTCCGGTCAGCGATCACTTCGACGGCGAGCGGTTTCGCAACCATGAGCGGGGCCGGCAGACCGAGGGGTCGTTTCTGAGGTGGCAGGCTTCGAGGCAGAGAGGGGAGTGGCCGGAGCATCCGGAGGAGAAGTATGGTCCGCCGCCGCCGGAGCGGGTGGGGGATGGGCGGTTGCGCGTTACGTTCATCAATCACTCGACGACGCTCATCCAGATGGATGGAGTCAACATCCTCACCGATCCGGTGTGGTCGGCGCGGGTATCGCCGGTCTCGTTTGTGGGGCCGCGGCGGCATCGGATGCCGGGGATCCGGTTTGGGGATCTGCCGCCGATCGATCTCGTGCTCGTCAGTCATAACCACTACGACCATCTCGATGTGGCGACGTTGCGGGCGATCGAGACCCGGCATGGAGCGCCGATCGTGACGCCGCTGGGCAACGCGGCGCTGATGCGGCGGCATGGGATTCGTGGGGCGATCGATCTGGAGTGGTGGGAGACGATGCGACTTCCGAACGGCATCGAGACGACGGTCGTCCCGGCACGGCACTTCTCGGCGCGTGCGCTGAGCGATCGGAATCGCAATCTCTGGGGTGGGTTCGTCGTCAGCGGGCCGTCGGGGAATGTCTACTTCGCCGGCGATACGGGCTGGGGCGGGCACTTCGCGGAGATTGGACGACGCTTCGCGCCGATCCGGGTGGCGCTCCTGCCGATCGGGTCGTATCTGCCGCGCTGGTTCATGAAGCCGGTACACATCGATCCGGCGCAGGCGGTCGATGCGCATTTCGCCCTCGGCGCGCGCACGAGTGTAGCCGTCCACTTCGGGACGTTCGCGCTGGGGGATGATGGCGAGTACGATCCGCTGCGCGACCTGCACGATGCGCTCGCAGCGAACGGCAATCCGCCGTTCCTGGTACTCGATCAAGGGGAAGGACGCGACTTGCCATGATTCATCGCAGCATCGGAGCGGTCTCGCACGGCATCATCGACTACGCCCTGGCCATCCTGCTGGCCATCGGTCCGTCCATCGCGGGGTTTTCGGCGCGCCCGGCCACCACGTGGGCGTATCTCTTCGCGGGTGTGCTCTTCGTGCTTGCGGTGGTGACGCGCTATCCGCTCGGGATCGTTAAGAAGATCGGCCTGGCCGTGCACGGGTTCGTCGAGCTCGTGATGGCCCTCTGCCTCCTCGCCGCGCCGTGGTACGGCAACTTCAGCGCCGGCGTCCACTCGCGCAACTTCTACTGGACGATGGGCGTGACGATGCTGGTGCTGTGGGCGCTCACCGACTTCCGAGGGGTTCGGGACAGGGTTTTATCCGCAGATGACGCAGATGTACGCAAATAGGTGATGTGAAGGCACTCCATCTGCGCAAATCTGCGTCATCTGCGGATAAGCTGTTCAGTCGCGATCGACGTACGTGCTGCGCGCGAGGACGGCGGCGTTGCGTTGCGACGGCACCTCCACTTCGATCGTGTGCGTGCCGCGCACTTTCGTGTCGGGCTTGCGCACTTCGAGCTCATAGTGTCCGGCCAGCGTCTTCTGCAGGCGTTCGACGGCGATCTTTGGGAAGTTGAACGTCTTGGCGTAGAACCCGCCGGTGTCGCCTGCGACCTGCCCGAGGCCCACCTCGAGGGAGTGGTAATCAGCCTGGGTGAAATCGATGGAGAAGACGCTGGCGCGTGCCGACTCCAGCGCCTGCCGCGCCGCGGGGTACTTCTTTTCCATAATCACGCCGCCGCCCACCAGCCGGCCCAGACCCCAGCCGAAGAGGATGATCGACTTCGGACCGGGGATGGGACGCAGGGCGTTGGCGACGATGATCAACGCCGCTTCCGGCGAGGCCGCCTTGCGCATCTCGTTTCGATCGAGCCGTTTCGAGAGCGCGGGCATCGGTACGATCCGCGGAGGCTGAGGCTCGTCGGTGAGCAACGCCTGCTCCATCGCATTCTTGATGTCGCCTTTGTTGCTCGTGAAGTCGAGCCGGAATTTGAGATGGGAGTCGAACGAGAAGACGGCTACGCGGTCGTCGGGATCAAGCCAGTCCAGCCAGTCGTTCGCGTTGACCACCTGCTGCATCTGCCCGATGAGGCGCACGCTGTTGCGCGCGAAATCGGTCTGGTAGAAGAAGATGAGGAGCCGCCCCTTCGGCGCGGGCTGGTCGAGCGATGTGTTGACCTCGGCGCCGTTGGAGTCGATGTCCGCCAGCTCGCGGGCAGCCGCTGTCTCGGGGATCCAATCAGCTGATTCGACCGTGGCCGGTTTTCCATCTACCTTGACCTGAAAGTCGGCAGGCTTGAGGCCGGTGATCGGGTTGCCGTGATCGTCGGTCACGCGGGTGTCGACGAGAATGCGCTCGACGGTGATCTGCTCCTGGACCTGGGCGGAGGCAGATACGGCCATAAGGAGGAGAAACAGCAGAGAAAGCGCTGTCATCCTGAGCCCGGCGGCGCCCCGGAGGGGCAAAGCACGGCGAAGGACCCCCTGCCTATCGCCGGAAAGGGTGGGGGACTTTCGAGGGAAGTTGCGCGGCCGTGTAAGGTCACAGACTTCCCCCTCCCTTTCCTGCGCCATGTAGGGGGTCCTTCGCCGTCCTTCGGCGCTTGCCATGTTCTGCACGAGCGCCGTGTGTTGCTCGCGCGCCTGCGGCAGGCTCAGGATGACAGGCGGGGGTTTCATCCCCGCAGTCTACAATCGCGCGATGCGCAAGTTCGCTTTTGTCACCGCGTTGTTTCTCGCTGCCACTTCCGCGTTCGCCGCCTCGTTCGACGAGCTGTTCCTCGACAAGACGATGCGGGTGAACTACTTCCATACCGGGAACCATGGAGAGGAGATCATCGCCCTCGATTCAGTGGTCTCCGATGGTCCGTGGCCGGGCAGCCGGACGCGTCTCATCGACACGATGAACCTCGGCAGTTACTACTTCGAGGTCGTCGATCGCGATACGAATCAGCCGATCTACTCGCGCGGCTTCGGCTCGGTCTTCGGCGAATGGCAGACCACGGACGAGGCCAATCAGCGCGCCGGGACGTTCGCGGAGTCGGTCCGTTTTCCGTGGCCGAAGCATCCGGTGCAAGTGGTCATCAAGAAGCGCGATGCCAGCGGTGCCTTCCAGCAGCTCTGGTCGACGCTGATCGATCCGTCGTCGCGCTTCGTCAATCCTTCCGACCGCAAGCCGGCCGGGCACGTCTGGAACGTCATCGAGAACGGACCGCCGTCGGAGAAGGTGGACATCCTGGTCATCGGCGAGGGATACACCGAGAGCGAGCTGCCGAAGTTTCATAAGGACGTCGAGCGGATGGTCGGGAAGCTCTTCGCCACCGAGCCGTTCAAGAGCCGGCGGAAGGACTTCAACGTCCGGGCTCTCGATCTCGCCGAGCCGGCCAGCGGCGTCAATCGTCCGCGGACGAACGACAACCGGCGCACGATGACCGGCGTCCAGTACAACATCTTCGATTCGGAGCGTTATGTCCTCACGCTGGACGATCACCGCATGCGCGACGTGGCCTCGTCCGCTCCCTACGACTTCATCGAGATCCTCGTCAATGAGAAGACCTACGGCGGCGGCGGGATCTTCAACGACCAGGCCACGGCCTGCGTCGACAGCGCGTTCGCGGAGTACGTATTCGTCCACGAGTTCGGGCATCACTTCGCCGCGCTCGCGGACGAGTACTACACGTCGCCGGTCTCGTACACCACCAGCGGCAGCAGCGACCATCCCGAGCCGTGGGAGCCGAACGTGACGGCGCTGCACGATCCGGCCAAGGTGAAATGGCACGATCTCCTCGATCCCGCCACGCCGCTGCCCACCGAGTGGGACAAGGCTACGTTCGAGAAGCACAGCGTCGAGGTTCAGAAGGAACGCGCCCATCTTCGGGCCACGAATGCGCCGGAGTCGGAGATGGACACGCTGTTCACCGCCGAGCGGGCCTGGGAGACACAGTTCCTCGGCGGGCAGAAGTACGCCGGCAAGGTAGGCGCCTTCGAAGGGGCCGCCTACGAGCCGCGCGGCCTGTATCGTCCGGAGCTCGATTGCATCATGTTCACGCGGGATGAGGTGGGGTTTTGCCGCGTGTGCCGGAAGGCGATCGAGAGGATTATCGATTTGTACTCGCGGCCTTAGGGGTGGGCGGTTCTGAGTCGCCGCCGAGCCGGCGGCGGTACAGCCGTCGAGCCGACGGCGCTACGAGCGCCCACGGTACAGATACGCGATGCCGAAGGTCAGGGGCCGGAAATCGATCAACTTGAACTCCGCCGCGCTCCGCATCATCGCCACGAACTCCTCCCCGCATGGAAAGCGTGCCGCGGATGATTCGAGATACTCGTAGGCATCGCGCTCGCCGGTGACGGCGCCGCCGAGTCGGGGGAGAACGTGGCGGCGGTAGGAATCGTAGATTGCTGAAGCGAGACGGTTTGACGGCTGGCCGAACTCAAGCACGATCACCCGTCCGCCGGGACGGACCACGCGCGCCATCTCGGCGATCGCTTTGACCGGATCGCCGACATTGCGGATGCCGAAGGAGATGCTGGCGACGTCGAACGAATCGTCGTCGAACGGCAGGGCGGTCACGTCGGCGACCTCGAAGGTGATGTCGGCGGACTTCTGCCTGGCGAGCTCGATCATCCTCGGCGTGAAATCGGTGCCGATGACGCGTCCGTTGCCGACTGCCCGCTTGAAGGCGATGGCCAGGTCGCCGGTGCCGGTGGCACAGTCGAGCACCGCGTCCCCCTCCTTCGCCCCTGACCAACGCACCGCCTTGCGACGCCAGAGGTGATGGATGCCCGCGGACATGACGGTATTGGCGCGGTCGTAGCGGCCGGCGATGGAGCCGAACATGGATTGAATGCGGGTGGGGTCGGGACCCTGGTACTGCGCGGCTGTCGCGCTGTCGCGCGCCGGCCGCGCGTTGTCGGTTGTCAGTTGGTTGCGCGCTTCGCGCGCGTTGTCGGTGACCATGGTTGACGTCCCGAACGTTACCACCACGAGACCGCGCGCCCGCTGACGCAATCAACGGACAACCGACAACCGACAACGCGCGGCAGGCGCACGGGCAGATACAATCCTCTCCACATGTCCCACCGCGACTTCGCTTTCATCCAGACCGCGCCGGGGCGGGTCTTCGTCGGGTGGGGGCCGTTCGAGCAGTTGCCGTTCCGGCGGCCGGACCGGCCGGCGTTCTTCGTGGCCGATTTTTTTCTCGATGATCCGCATCCGTGGCGGCATCCGGCGGCGTGGGAGGAGACGACGTTCGACGAGCTGGCTTCGCGCTTCGAGGGGCGGGGCGCGCCGCGCGTGGCATGGGATACGGCGTCCTCCGAGGAGTTCACGGCGCTGTTCGACTCCGCGCACGCGGCCATGGAGCGCGGCGACTTCAAGAAGATCGTCCCGGTCATCTTCGAGTCGGGACGGTTCATGGAGCGCGGTGAATGGTGGCGCTGGTTCTTCACGCGGCTCGGGCAATTGCCTGCGGGGATGCGCGGATACGGCTATTCGTACCAGAACCACGGCCTGGCCGGGGCCACACCGGAGTTTCTCTTCGAGTCCGCGGCGCGCGGCTACCGGACGATGGCGCTGGCGGGAACACGCCCGGTCGCGCGCGCGGAGGAGTTGCTGCGCGATCCGAAAGAGTTGCGCGAGCACCGCTTCGTCGTCGACGACATCGTCCGCCGCCTGGCGCCGTTCGGGAACATCGAGATCGGTCCGCTCGGGACCTTGCGCTTGCCCAAGATCGCCCACCTCATCACGCCGATCTTCTTCAGCGAGAGCGGCGGCTCGGAGCGGATGTCGTTCTCGGAGATGGTGCGGCGCCTGCACCCCACCGCGGCGCTGGGCGTCTCTCCGCGCAGCGAGGCCGGGGAGCGATGGCTGCGTGAAGCCGACCGCGGCGTGAAACGGCGTACGTTCGGCGCCCCCTTCGGGCTGGAGCGGGAAGAGCACTCCGCTCTGGCGCTCGTGGCCATCCGCAATCTGGACTGGAGCGGCGAGCGGGTACGCGTGGGCTCAGGCGCGGGGATGTTGCTGGAGAGCCGCGTGGAGCGCGAATTCGAAGAGCTGCGCGAGAAGCGCGAGCAGGTGAAGGCGCTCTTCGGCGTAGCCGCGCACGTCGAAGCGTTCGCATGACGAACATCGCCGAAGCGCGGCGCGTGATCAAACGGGCCTGCGCCCTCGGCGCGACCGACTTCTGCGTCTGCGCGGGATCGCGAAATGCGCCGCTGCTTGCCGTTCTCGGCGCCTACGGCGCCGGCACAGACAAGAGTGTCTGTGCCACATCGTCCGGCACAGACAAGTGTGTCTGTGCCACATCGTCCGGCACAGACAAGTGTGTCTGTGCCACATCGTCCGGCACAGACAAGGGTGTCTGTGCCACATCATCCGGTACAGACAAGGGTGTTGGTGCCACATCGTCCGGCACAGACAAGGGTGCTGGTGCCACATCGTCCGGCACAGACACGGGTGTCGGTGCCATGAAGTCCGGCACAGACAAGGGTGTTGGTGCCAAGTCCGGAGTCGAATGTGGCACAGACACTCCTGTCTGTGCTGGTGACCTTCGCATCTATTCATTCGTCGACGAACGCTCCGCTGCCTTCTTTGCCCTCGGCCGCGCCAAGTTGAGCGGCCGTCCTGTCGCCGTCGTCACGACCTCGGGCACCGCCGTCGCGGAGCTTCTCCCGGCTGCTGTCGAAGCGCATTACTCGGGGACGAAACTGATCTTCATCACCGCCGACCGCCCTGCCCGATACCGCGGTACCGGCGCGCCGCAGGCGATCGAGCAGGAGGGGATCTTCGGTGTGTACGGGCGGGGGTCGGTGGTACACATCAATATTGAGTTTGATGAGCCGTTGATAGACGCGGTCGCGGGGTCTCGCGGTTTCGGGGTCTCGGAGGGGGAAGTTACTGGGTTGCTGAGTTGCGAGGTTGGTGAGTCACCCACCCAGCAACCCAGCAGCTCAGCAACTCAGCAACCCACGTTCACGCGGCCTCTCCTGATCCTCAGCGGCCTGGCATCCGCGCACCGCGAGAAGGTTCGCAACTTCGCGGCGCGTCTCAACGCCCCCATCTACGCCGAGCCACTCTCCGGCCTGCGCGAGGACCCGACGCTTGCGCATCTCCTCATCACATCCGGGGAGCGGATGATCGGGCGGGGGGGATTCGACGGCGTGATCCGGATCGGGAACGTGCCGACGCTGCGGTTTTGGCGGGATCTCGACGAGTCACGGCGCGATCTGCCGCTGATCAGCTTCAGCGATCTGCCCTTCACCGGCTGCAGCCGCGGCGAGGTTCATCCGCTCGAAGCGCTGCCGGTCGCCGTTGCGCCGCGGGCGCGCGATGAACGATTCTTCGCGAACGACCGGGATCACGCCGATGCCATCGCCTGCATCCTCGATGACGAGCCGCAGTCCGAGCTGGCCATGGTTCGCGCCCTCTCGCGCTCGATCCCGGCCAACGCGCGCGTCTACCTCGGCAATTCGCTTCCGATTCGGGAATGGGATCTCGCAGGCACACGCGAGCCGCGTGGTTTCACGATTGCAGCAAACCGCGGTGCGAACGGCATCGACGGACAGCTCTCAACGTTCTTCGGCCAGTGCGATCCGTCGCGTCCGAACGTCTGCGTGGTCGGAGATCTCACGGCGATCTACGACAGCAATGCTCCCTGGATCGTGCCGCAGCTCGACTCCGGCATCGACTGGCGGATCGTCATCATCAACAACGGCGGCGGCCGGATCTTCAGCCGGGTGGCCTCGCTGCAGCGCCTCGACACGGCCACGCGCGAGCGGATGATCGAGAACGTCCACGGCATCCGCTTCGATCACTGGGCGGCCATGTGGGGCATCGAAGAACGCGTCACGGAGCTGCGCCCCGACGCCGAGGCCAGCGCCCGGGCATGGAAACGGTACGACGCGCTGTGGTGATCACCTGCCTGCACGGCTTTCTCGGCAACCCGCGCGATTGGGACTTTCTGCGCGAGGCCGGCTTCGCCATCGAGACGCCTCCGCTCGATGTCATCCCGCCGCAGGGCGATGTTCTCCTAGGCTACTCCCTCGGCGGACGGCTGGCGCTGCACGCGCTGCTGGCCGGCGCTCGCTACTCGCGCGCTATCTTCGTCTCCACCGGCCTCGGCATCGAGGATGATTCCGCTCGCGCCGATCGCCGAGCTTCCGATGAAGCGTGGGCCCGGCGTTTCGAGTCTGAGGATTTCGAGTCGGTCGTTGCGGACTGGAATGCGCAGCCGGTGCTCGCAGGACCCTCGCTCCCTCGCACCCGTGACGATTACGACTCCCGTGCTCTGCGCGAATGGTCGTCCGGTTCCTTGCCGCCGGTTATTTCCCGGCTGCACGAGCTGACAATCCCGACGCTGTGGATCGCCGGGGCTCGCGATACGAAGTATGTGGCGGAGGCGAGGCGGGCTTCTTCGCTAGTGGCCGGCGCTCAAGTGGTGATCATCGAGCATGCGGGACATCGTGTCCCGTGGGAGCGGCAGGGCGAGTTCATCGAGAGGCTGAATCAACCACAGAGACACTGAGGACACGGAGAAGATCTCCGTGTTCTTTGTGTCTCTGTGGTTATTTCATCACCACCCCAATACATACCCGAACATCAACGGCGCCACGATGGAGGCATCCGACTCGATCACGTGGCTTGGGGTATCGACGCCCAGCTTCCCCCAGGTGATCTTCTCGTTCGGGACCGCCCCCGAGTAGGAGCCGAAGCTGGTCGTCGAGTCGCTGATCTGGCAGAAGTAGCCCCAGAGTGGGACGTTGGTGCGCTGCAGGTCCTGGTGGAGCATCGGCACGACGCAGATAGGGAAGTCGCCGGCGATGCCGCCGCCGATCTGGAAGAAGCCGATTGTGCGGTCCTTGGTCGTCTTCGTGTAGTAATCGGCCAGCTCGATCATGTACTCGATGCCGGTACGCACGGTGTGGACGTTCTTCACGTCGCCGGAGATGCAGTGGCCGGAGTACATGTTGCCGAGGGTCGAATCCTCCCAGCCGGGGACGAACATGGGGAGATTCTTCTCGGCCGCGGCCACCATCCACGAATCCTTCGGATCGATCTGGTAGTACTGGGCGATCGAGCCGTCGCGGAGGATCTCGTACATGAACTCGTGCGGAAAGAGACGGCGCCCTCCCTTGTCCTTGGCCATCCAATGTTTGAGCACGGCCGACTCGATGCGGCGCATCGCTTCCCCCTCGGGGATGCACGTGTCGGTGACGCGGTTCATGTGCCGGTCGAGCAGCGCTTTCTCGTCCTGCGCGGAGAGATAGCGATAACCGGGCACGCGCTCGTAGTGATCGCGTGCGACGAGGTTGAAGATGTCCTCCTCGAGGTTGGCGCCGGTGCAACAGATAGCGTGAATCTTCTCCTGCCGGATCATCTCGGCCAGCGAGATGCCCAGCTCCGCCGTGGACATCGCGCCGGCAAGCGTGACCAGCATCCTGTTGCCGGCGTCGATGTGCTTGATGTAGTCGTCCGCCGCCGCGCGCAGCGAAGCGGCGTTGAAGTGACGGTAGTGGTGCTGGATGAAGTCTCTGATCGGACTGGGCATCGGCGAATAATACTGCCTTGAGTTGCGCGCTTCGCGTGCGTTGTCGGTTGTCGGTTCTCGGTTGTCGGTTCGTGTGTGGTCTGCTGTGTCCCATTGAGCCTTTGTGCCTCTGTGGCCACGCAATCAACCGAAGGCGTGATCGTCGGTTTCCTCCCCGATCGGTACTATCGCTCGACAACCGACAACCGACAACCGACAACCGAACAACCGACAACCGACAACCGACAACCGACAACCGACAACCGACAACGCGCGAAGCGCCGCATTGCCGCAGATGTACCATTCGCCGCATGAAACGAACCATTTCCCTGCTGTTGCTCGTGTGCGCGACCGCGTTTGCGGACGACGCGAAGGTAACGAAGTCGATCGAGACCGACGTCCGGACGCTGGCTGCTCCGAACATGGAGGGTCGCGGCCTCGGCACGAAAGGCATCGGGCTGGCGGCGAGCTATATCGAGGGGCGCCTTCACGCGCTCGGGCTGCAGCCCGCCTTCGGCGAGTCGTATCGGCAGCGGTTTCCTGTGAAGATTGGCGTAGCGCTCGGAAGCGGGAACGAGCTCGAAGGGGTCAGCAGTGAGTCGTGGTTGCCCCTCGGGTTCTCGAGCGCGGGTGCGTTCTCCGGTCCGCTGGTGTTCGTCGGTTACGGTATCGACGCGACTCCGATCGGGTACAACGACTTCGAGGGCGTCGATCTCAAGGGAAAGGTGGCGCTGATGCTGCGCTACGAGCCCCAGGAGAAGGACGACAACTCGATCTTCGACGGACGCAAGCCGAGCCGCTGGTCGGCCATGCGCTACAAGGTGCTGCAGGCGCGTGAGCGCGGGGCCGTGGCCGTGATTTTCGTTACCGGACCCATTCAGGACGAAGGGAAGGACAAGATTCCCAGGCTCATGAATGACGGTCCGGAGAGCCCGGCGGGGATTCCGGTGATCCAGGTGACGACCTCCGTTGCGCAGCGATGGCTGAAGGACGTCGGTATCGATCTCGCGCAATTTCAAAAAGACGTCGATTTGGATCTGAAGCCGCGTTCGAAGGCGGTCGGGATCACCGTGCGCGGCGTCGCCGATGTGAAGCCGGAGTTCGTCGATGGTGAGAATCTCGTCGGCGTCCTTCCCGGCCGCGGCGCGTTAGCCAATGAGGTCGTCGTCATCGGAGCCCACTACGATCACCTGGGCTACGGCGGGCAGGGATCGATGAAACCGAACGTCCACGCCATCCACCCTGGCGCCGACGACAACGCCTCGGGTGACGCGGCGGTCCTGGCCATCGCCGAGCGCCTGCGGAATCAACTCGATGACGTGAAGAACCGGCGCACGGTCGTCATCGCTCTCTTCTCCGGCGAAGAGGTCGGACTGGCCGGGTCGTCGTGGTTCGTCGGTCATTCACCGCTGACTGCGCGGACGGTGGCCATGGTCAATCTCGACATGGTCGGGATGATGCGCGACAACAAGCTGATCGTATTCGGCAGCGATTCCGCGCCGCAGTGGAAAGAGGTGGTCGACCATGCGACGGAGCTCACCAAGCTCAACGTCACGTCGAGCGGGGACGGCTACGGCCCGTCGGATCAGACGAGCTTCTACGCGAAACAGATTCCGGTGCTTCACCTCTTCACCGGCGCGCATGAGCGCTATCACACCCCCGAGGACGTCGCGGACAGCGTCAACTACGCGGGGATGGAGCACGTTGTCGATTTCGGGACGAGCGTAATGATGCATCTCGCCGCCGGAAAAGTGACGCCGAAGTACGCCCGCGCCGCGTCCGCCCCGGCCATGGAGGGTGATTCGCGCGGCTACGGTGCGTACCTGGGAACGGTGCCGGACTACAGCGCCATGGCGGAGACGACCGGCGGCGTTCTGCTCGGCGACGTGCGCCCCGGCTCGCCGGCGGACAAGGCGGGCATTCGTGGGAAAGACCGGATCGTCTCGATCGGCGGCACGCGCATCGAGAATCTCTACGACATGTCGTACGCGCTGCAGGATCACAAGCCGGGCGACACGGTCGACGTGATCGTCGTCCGCGAGGGAGCCCGACTGACATTGCGTGCCACCCTCAGCACCCGAGGAGTAACCGCGGCGCCGCCGGCCGCTGCAAAGCCATTCGTAATCAACGCGGGCAAGCCTTACGAGAAGACCTTCGAGGGAGAGAAGCATCTGAAGGACATTCGCCAACTGACGTTCGGCGGCGAGAACGCGGAGGCCTACTTCAGCCCCGACGGGACGAAGATCATCTATCAGGCCACCGTGCCGGGCGCTTCGTGCGATCAGGAGTACACGATGGATCTGGCAACGGGCGAGACGAAGCTGGTCTCGAGCGGCAAGGGGCGGACGACGTGCGGCTACTACCGCTACCCGCAGGGTGACCGCATCGTCTATGCCACCACGGAGGGTGGCGGCCCGGAGTGTCCGCCGAGGCCGGACATGTCGAAGGGATACGTGTGGCCGGTCTATCCGTCATTCGACATCGTCGAGGCGAACCTCGATGGCTCGAACGCGAAGAGGATCACGACGACGGCCGGATACGACGCGGAGATGACCTGGTGTCACAAGGGCGGGAAGATGGTCTTCACATCGACGCGCGACGGGGATCTCGATCTGTACGAGATGGACGAGGGCAGCGGGAAGGTCAAACGTCTGACCAACACGCCGGGCTATGACGGCGGTGCATTCTACAACGGCGATTGCACGGAGATCGTCTGGCGCGCCAATCACCCGGTGGGCGCCGCGCTCGATGAGGACCGCGCGCTCCTGGCGAAGGATCTGGTCAAGCCGCTGCACATGGAGCTGTTCCTGATGAACGCCGACGGCACGAACCAGCGTCAGGTCACGCACAACGGGGCGGCGAACTTCTGCCCCTACTTCATGAACGACGGGAAGCGTCTGATCTTCGCCTCCAACGTGAACTCGCAGGGCTTCGACTTCGACCTCTGGACGATCGGGAAGGACGGACAGGGCCTGGAGCGCATCACGACCGCGCCCGGTTTCGACGGTTTCTGCGTCTTCAGCCCCGACGGCCAGTATCTCGTCTGGGCCTCCGGCCGCGCCAAGCCGGACAGCCATGAGATGAATCTGTTCATCGCGAAGTGGGTGGATTGAGCGACGTGGCGTTGTCTGCGCCCTCGGCGCGTTGTCGGTTGTCGGTTGGTTTGGAGCTGGCGAGCCGGAAGTGCCTGCGTGGACGCAGTTAGTGAGTGGTCTTGGTCTCTTCGAGACGTTCCACACGGGCCTGAAGGTTAGCGAAACCTTCCTCGAGGGCATGTAGGCGGCGATCGAGCTCGGCGTGCGAGAACTTGATCATGCCTGCGTCTCGATGAAGCCCTGCTCCATCCGCACTTCCAAGGCGGACGTCTTGCGGTCCAGCTTTTCGTCGACCGCGCCGACGATCTCCGCGAGAAACTCGAACTTGCTGTCGAAATGCTCGACGACTACGTCGAAATGGCACCGGAGCTCCGAGGTGCTGTTGTCAATCTTCTTGTCGAGCGCATCGACTTTCTTGTCGATCGCGTCGAAACGCTCGTCGAAGCGTTTCTCGAGTCGTTCAGCATTCGCTTCCAGCAGACGTTTCAGCTCGTCGTCCGTCATTCTTAATCGTCCTTCGCCCTACTTCCTCGTCACCGTGATCCTCGTCGTCGACGAGGTTCGCGAGCCGTTGTCGTCAATGGCTTCGACGCGGACGTCACCGTAGACCGAGCTGAAGAGATGGTCGTCGGTGACGTCCTTGCGGGGGTCGAAGTGGTAATGAATCTCGCCTTTGGCCACGATGGATGTGGCGAAGCCGAGGGAGCTGATTTTGGCGGCGTCGTAGGTCTCGGTCGCTACCAGGATGCCGCCGCCGGCGTAAACGTTCGACGTCACGCTGTCGATGGTCACGGGATGACCGCCCGTCTCCTTGACGACGATGTCGAAGGGGAAGTCGTACTTGTTGCCCCCGAGGGAGGTGGCCACGACCGGATTCGGCGTGATCGTCAGTTTGATCGCGCCGTGACCCGGCGTGACCGTGCTCTTTGTCGTCCCGGGCCGGTGTGAAGCACAGGCGAGCGGAAGACAGACGAGTGTGATGAGGGCTAGTCGCTTCATGACCATGGTTTTTCCTGCTACTTCATTTCATGCCGCTCATGAGCGTGGTGACGCCGCAGGCGATGCGAGGGCCCGCATTGCCGGCCGGTTGCGAGATGAGATCGTCCGGATTGCCATGCAGAACAACCGCGTGTCCGACGACGCCGGTCGTGCCGGTGTTGATCGTGATCGAGTGCGTCGTGAAACGCGCGTGTACCTCGCCCTTGTCGTCGGCGGTCACGTTGCCGAAGTCGCCGGCGTGATGGGACACGGCATCCGGCGCCCCATGGACCATGCCGCTGGGATTGAAGTGGCCGCCCGCGTTGGCCGCGTTGCTGCCGCAATCGCCCTTCTCGTGAACGTGGAAACCATGAACGCCGGGGGGGACGCCCGTGAGGTCGGCGACGACTTCGACGCCGTCTTCGCCGGCACTCTGGAAGTGAACCACGCCCTTCGCCGCTGAGCCGCTGGTTGATTCGAGTGTTGCCACGGCCATCGGGCCTTTGCTATGCGAGCATGCGGCGAAAAGGAGCGCGAATGGGACTACCAAAAGCTTTTTCATACTGCCTCCATCTTGCAAGATCCGGATGATTCTATGCCGGACGGGTCATTGCGACCACGCTGCAATCGTTTTCCCTGCCGACCCCAGCCATCCTTTGGCCACATCCTGGTAGTACATCGAGGCCGCTTTCTGCAAGGCGTCGGCGAGGGATGGGTAGGGCGAAATGAGCTGCGCGAGTTGGGCCACGGTGACTTTCTTCTGCCTGGCCAGGACGAGTGTTTCGATGAGGGTCGAGGCGTTGGCGCAGAGCGCGTGCGCGCCGAGGATGTGGCCGCGTTGGTTGCAGACGAGCTTCACGAATCCGCCGGTGGTCCGATCGATCACGGCACGGTCGACCTCGGCCATCTCCACGCTGTACGTCCTAACGTTGTCCGCGCCGTGCGCGGCGACCGCTTCCGCCTCCGTCATCCCGATGTGCCCCACCTCGGGGTCGGTGTACAGGCCCCAGGGGACGTTGTCGTAGCTCACGGCCGAGCGCCCCGGGAATAGCATGTTCCGCACGAGCTTGACCGCCTCGTATGCGGCCACGTGCGTGAACTGCATGCCGCCATGGACATCGCCGCAGGCCCAGATACGCGGCACGGACGTCTGCAGGTATTTGTCGACGACGACGAAGCCGCGGTTCGCTTTCACTCCCGCGGATTCGAGTCCGAGTTTCTCCGTGTTGGCTCGGCGGCCGCTGGCGACGAAGATCTCGTCGGCGGGCAGCTCCATCGTCTCGCCGAGTTTGTTCTCGATGCGGACGACTTTCTTCTCGGCCTCCATGCGCACCGATTTCGCGGCCCAGCCGGTGCGAATCCCGATCCCTTCCTCGGTGAGGATCCGGCGAATGCGGGCGATGACGCCGGCGTCCTCTTTGTTGATGATCTCGTCCAGCATTTCGACGACGACGACGTCGCTTCCGAAACGGCGGAAGATCTGCGCGAACTCGATGCCGATGTAGCCTCCGCCCAGAATGAGCAGCGAGGCGGGGAAGGCGTCCTGCTCCAGGAACGACGCGTGATCGAGAAAGCCGTGCTCGGCCAGGCCTTCGACCGGCGGGGTGGCCGTGCGCGTGCCGGTGGCGATGACGATGTCCTTGGCGGCGAGCCGCCGTCCACCCACCTCGACTTCGTTGCGCGAGACAAACGTCGCTTCACCGAAGATCACATCGACGCCGAGGGCGCGAAACTTCTCCGGATCATCGTGATGCTCGATGGCGTGGCGCTGCGCGCGCATCGAGTCCATGATCGACTTTGGTGTCACGCGAACTGTCTGGGCGTCGAGCCCGTATGCATCGGCGTGCTGCATCTGGTGAACAAGGCGCGCCGTCGCAACCAGTGCCTTGGTCGGGACGCACCCGGTCCAGAGGCAGTCGCCCCCGAGCTTCTCGCGCTCGATGAGCGCGACCTTGCGCCCGAGGCGCGCACAGCCGGAAGCGGTCACCAGTCCGGCAGTGCCGCCGCCGATGACAACGACGTCGAGTGATTCGGGCATGCGTGAATCTTATCTGGAGTGGGGGGTGGGGGTATTCGTTGTCGGTTGTCGGTTTTCGGTAGTCGGGAGTCGGGGGTCGGAGAAGAGACACTTCCTTCAGATAGGTCCAACCGACAACCGACAACCGACAACCGACAACCGACAACCGACCCCCCACTCCCCACTCCCCACTCCCCACTCCCCACTCCCCACACCCCACACCCCGGATTCACCTCACCTTGTACCCCGCCGCGACCAGCGCATCCCGGATGGGGCCCGGTCTGTCGGTTGTGATCGTGTTGACGCCAAGACGGACCATGTCGAGGGCGATCGACGGTTCGTCGACGGTCCAGACCACGGCGCGGAGGTTCTCTTCCAGAAGGCGTGTAATCAGCGACGGCGGTACAGCGAAGCTGGTATCGATGCCGGTCAGGCCGTATTGCTTGATGAGCGCGATGAGGTCGTCGATGACCAATGTCTTCGTGACGGTGCGGAAGCCCGGCCCCTCGTCATAAAGCACGTTCCAGCGGCCGTGGCCGTAATCGGCTTCGAAGACGACGATGAGCAGGCAATCGTTGTCGGGCATTTCCTGCCTGGCCAGCATGATCGTGTCGATATCGAAACTGATGAAGACGACTCGCGAGGACTTGCCGGATTGGCGCACGAGCTCCGCCGTTGGCGGCACGACCTGCGGGCCGTCCTTCAGTTCGATGAAGAGCTCGCAGCCATCAGGCATGGCGTCGAGCACATCCTCGATCAGGGGAAGTCTCGTGCCTGCCCACGCTTGTGCTTTCCAGCGGCCGGCGTCGAGGGAACGTAGCTCGGCCGCGAAGCGGTCCCGGACCGTCCAGCTCGCGTTGGTCGTGCGGTTCGTCGTGTCGTCGTGGATGACGATGACCTGTCCATCCCTGGTGAGGTGTACGTCGAGCTCACAGGCGTGAGCGATCTTCCACCCTTCGGCGAAGGCGGGCAGCGTATTCTCGGGCGGGGCTTCCGGCTGTATGAGCCCCTGACCCATGCCGCGATGGGCGACGACTTGAACGACCTGCTTACTCATTGACGTATACCGTTACCTTTCTCGTGGAGCGAGGACCATCGAGCTCGATGAAGTAAATCCCCTGCCACGTGCCGAGGACGAGCTTTCCCGCGCGGTAGGGCCAGGCGAGGGAACAACCGATCAGAAGCGACAGGAAGTGCGCGTCGGAGTTCCCTTCGCCGTGGGCGAAACGGACTTTCGGAACGAGAGCGCGCAGAGCTTTCGTCAGATCGGCCGGCACTTCCGGATCGGCATTCTCGTTGACGGAGATTGCGCAGGTTGTGTGCGGCACGACGATCGTGGCGATGCCGTCGCCGTGCGTGAGCGATTCGAGTGCACGCTGCACGTCGGGTGTGATGATGAGGATCTGCTCGCGCGCGGTGGTTCGAACGGTGAAGATCTGCTCGCGCAGCATAGGGAGATGGTAAGGGATGAGGGTGGGGAGTGGGGTGTGGGGTGTGGGGGTGTGGGGAGTCGGGGGTCGGGGGTCGGAGAACCAAGTCATTCCGAGTACTCGCCAGGAGCACTGAGGGCAAAGGGCGGCGAGGAATCCCTGAACCCGTGCTGGGCGGCTGCGCGGCTGGTGGATGAGGATTCCTCGCCGTCTTCGCACCTCGGAATGACAAGCTCCGACCCCCGACCCCCGACTCCCGACCCCCGGTTATAATCCCTGCACTCTCACGCATGCCCTTCTTCTGCATCCACTGCAGGTCGGAAATCGATTCGAAGTTCAAGGCGTGCCCGTATTGCGGGGAGCCGATCACCGATTTCCTCCGCCGGCATCTCGAACATCCTCTGGACGGCAAGTACCAGATCCTGTCGCGTCTCGGCATCGGCGGGATGGGGGAGGTGTACAAAGTCCTCCACCTGCATCTGAACTCGATCCGGGTGATCAAGCTCATGCGCACCAGCATCGCCGGGGAGCCTGGGGCGGATGACCGCTTCGTCCGCGAGGCCCGTCTGGCCACCCGCATCAACCATCCCAACGTGGCCGCGCTCTACGACTTCTCCACGCTCGAGGACGGTTCGCGGTACATGGTGTGGGAGTACATCGAAGGGACGAACCTCCACGAACTGATCGAGACCCACGGGCCGCTCTCGCCGCGCTATGCCGCCCGGCTGGCCATCGAGGCGCTGCACGGGCTCGACGCCATCCATCGCGCCGGCATCGTTCATCGCGACATCAGCCCCGAGAACATCATGATCGCCCGTGATGAGGACGGCGAGCAGCATGTGAAGCTCATCGACCTCGGCATCGCAAAGCAGGGCGACGGGACCGAGGGGAACAAGACGAAGACGGGGATGTTCGTCGGCAAGTGGAAGTACTGCTCGCCGGAGCACCTCGGCATGCTCGACGCGGGAGAGCGGATCGACGGCCGCGCCGACATCTACTCCTTCGGCATCGTCCTGTACGAGATGCTGACCGGGATGCCGCCGTTCCAGGCCGAGACGCCGCACGCTTATCTCATGTTGCACTCCTCGGAGAAGCCGCGGCCGCTGCGCGAGGTGAACCCGTCGATGCCGTCGTCGCCCGAGCTGGAGGCACTGATCTTCCGGGCGCTGGAGAAGGACCGGAGGAAACGGTTTGCGACGGCGCGGGAGATGGCCAGAGCGCTCGAGGAGATCGAGCCCTCTCTCGATGATCAGATCGGCGCGCCTCCGCCGCTGCCGAAGGCTTTCGAGGTGACGGAAGAGCCGACGCGAGTGGCCACGCCGACCGTGCCGAGCGGGGCTGTGCCGCTGAAGGCGGCGGCCATCGATCCGAACGCCTCCACCGTCCTGACGGCGAACGGCGAGCCGATGGCGCGCGAGCTGCGCAAGGTGTCGACCACGGATGTCGTCCGTATTCCGGGCGAGCGCCGCTCTCCGTTGATGGGGATCGCGATCGTCCTGGCGGTCCTTGTCATCGGAGCGCTGGTAGCGTTGGTGATGTTGCGGACCCGGCAACCGGTCGCGACGAAGGTTGTGCCAGTCGTCACGAACACAGCGCCGGCCGTCCCCGCGGCGCCGGGCCGGGTTGCCCTCAACGCCTTTCCGTGGGGAGAGGTGACGAGCATCCGCAACGTTGCCAACGGCGCCACGATCGATCTGAAGGAGCCATTCGTGACGCCCGCTCCCGTCGATCTCGCGCCGGGAACCTACGAGATCACCCTGTCGAATCCTTCGTTTCGCTCGCCCATAACGCGCAAGGTGGATGTGAAGGCCGGCCAGGAGCAGCTTCTCGACGTGCAGTTCGCCGATCCATCAACGGCTACGCTTCCGCGGCTCTCGGGAGGTACGCAATGAAGCGGGCCGTGCTTGCGCTGCTGCTCGTCGCCGCCCAGCCCTTGCTCGCGGCGGAGAGGTGGGTAGAGGCCTACAACCGCGGCGTGAACCAGGTGCGCGCGTCGAACTTCCAGGCGGGAGCGCAGGCGCTGCAGCGCGCGATCGAAGAGAGGCCGGATGAGAATGCCGCGCAGCGCATCCGGGATCAGATCTTCACCTATGTCCCGCATTTCTGGCTCGGCATCGCCAGGCTGAATCTCGGCGATCCCGACGGCGCGCTGCGCGAGTGGAAGATCTCCGAGGAGCAGGGGGCGATCCAGAACACGCCGTATTACGCCCAACTCCGCGACCTGATCGGCCGCGCCAATTCGGAGAAACAACGCCGTGCCGAGGGCGCGGCAGCCCCTGGTAAGCAGGAAGCGAACGGTGCCATCGGCCGGGCCTTGTCGGCGCAGATGGACGCCGTGACCGCCGGCGGCGATCGCAGCGACACGTACCACGCCGCCCAACGAAGGCTGACGGAGGCGAAGGAGGCGAATGCGAAGGCCGGCATCGACGTGCGCGCCTACAAACGGGCAGCCGATCTGGCGGAAGAGGCACGCGATCTCTTCGCTGTCGCCGCCGACGACGCCAGGAAACAGCGCGCATCACGACCAGTAAGACCGAATCCACTCCCCCAGCGGAAGCCGGCGCCGGGCGAGGTCATGATTCCGTTCGACGACCTGCCGCAGCCGAAGCAGACCGTGCAAGCGCAACCTCCCACGCCGGTACCCGTACCAGTTCCGGTACCGGTTACCCAGACCGTTCCGGCACCACAACCGAAAACTGAGGTGAGAAAGCCGCCACCGGCGGAGCCGCAACTCGAGGCAGAGAGCGAAGCACTCGTTGCCGCGCGTATCGCCGTGCAGCAGTACCGGCGTCGTCTCGTCTCCCTGAATCTGCCGGTGACCGACGCGCAGCAGTTCGATCGCGAGCTGAAGCCGCAAAGCGACGCCAGGACCATCCAGATGGTCGTCGATCAGGTTGCCGCAAGAGAGCGCGAGCTCGATGCACGCAAACCGGTCGAAGTCGTTGCCACGCCCGATCCGGTACACGAGCAGCTCGAATCGGCGTACCGCGCCTTTGCCGCCGGCGATCTCGCGTCATCCGACCGCGTCCTCACCCAGCTCCTGGCTACGAAGGAAAACGCGGAAGCCTACCTCCTGCGCGGATGCGCGCGGTACACGCAGGCGATGCTCTCCCGCGACCGCGATGCTCTGATGGCTCGCGCCACCGCCGACATCCAGGCGGCCCTGCGCCTGGATCCCTCGTTGCACCTCGACCGCACCGCCTGGTCGCCGAAACTGGTGGCGTTCTTCGAGCAGGTTCGGGAGGGCGGTAGCGGGGTCTCGCGGTAGCGAGGTCTCGCGGGTTGATGGTTAGGTTACCGAGTTGCAAGGTTGCCGGCAAGAATCCCTTGCAACCCAGCAACCCAGCAACCAGCGCCGCGAGACCCCGCAACCGCGAGACCGCGCAACCGCGTTACCCCAGCAACCTCTCCAGCACCGCGAGCAACGCGTCGGATTCATACGGTTTCTGAAGGTAGCCGACGCGTCTTTCGCCAGGGCCGTTCTTCAACAGGTTCTCATCGCCGTGACCGGTGGAGAAGATGACAGGAAGCTCGGGCCATCGTGCAGCGATCTCCTGATACAGCGTGATTCCATCCACGTCGGGCAGGCCGACGTCGAAGATCACGGCGTCGGGAGGCTGGGCGGCAATCCGCCCGACCGCTTGCGCACCAAGACGGACCCAATCGACGGAGATCCCTTCGAATTCGAGAATGGCCGATAGACCCGCTCCGACGGAATCGTCGTCTTCGATCAGCGTCACGTGCAAGCCAGGGCGCACCGACCGGCTGCGAGGCGCTTCTTCCCGCGGCGCGGTCACGGGTGCCTCGGAGGCGGCGGGAATGAGAATGTGGAACGTGGTTCCTTCGTCCAACGCGCTCTCGACGTAGATGTGCCCCTCGTGCTGCAGCACCACCTGCGAAGCCACGGCCAGGCCGAGACCGGTTCCGCCGGACTTCTTTGTCGTGTAGAGCGGCTCGAAGATATAGCGCAGCGTCTCCTGCTCCATTCCCACGCCGGTGTCGCGGACGGTGAAATGCACGGCGTCGATGGAACGGTCATCGCCGTCGCGCATCGTGTCGCCGGCGGCGCGAACCTCCAACCGGCCGCCATCCGGCATGGCGTGATGCGCGTTCACGACGAGGTTGGCAAATACCTGGCGCAACTGATGAGCATCGGCAAGCATGGTCAGCGACGGGGGAGCCTCGATCGTCACCGTCACGCTGGGGCCGGCGAGCTGGATCAGTTCCGGCTGAAATGCCTCCAGCCAATCGGCAACCGGCACAGCGGCGCGCGACGGTTCGGCGATTCGGGTGAAGCGGAGAATCTCCTGCGTGATCCGCTTCCCGCGGGCCACCGCGTCGGCGATGCGCGGAGCGGCCAGGAGCACCGTCGGATCCGTGCCGGCACGCCTGGTCAGAAGGTCGACGAACGGCTGGATTCCCATCAACACGTTGTTGAACTCGTGGGCCACCGACGCGGCAAGACGGCCCAGGCTGGAGACGCGCTCGGCTTGCAGCAACCGGGTCTCCAGCCGCCGCCGCTCCGTTACGTCCTGAACGACTCCGGTGATCCGCTCGGTGTTCCCGTCCCGGTCGAGAACGCGCTGGCCGCGCAGGTGAAGGACGCGCTCGCTGCCGCCGGGAGTGCGGAAGCGATGCTCGATATCGAGCGGCGCGTCTTCGGTGCGCGCGTGTTCGCAGGCCGCGGCGAGGCGGACGCGGTCTTCGGGATGAACGTACGTGGTCAGCAGTTCGGTGAGTGTCAAACCGCCGAAAGCGGGGTCGAGGTCGAGGATCTCCAGCAGCTCGGCTGATCCCTCGATGGCATCGCTGCCGATATGCCATCCCCAGCTTGCGATGTGCGCCATCTGCTGCACCTGGCGAAGCTCTGCCTCGCGTTGCAGCAGCCTGGTGCTCTCGATCCGCGGCAGATCGAGCCCGCCGAGGGGCGTGGAGACGATGACGAATCCGGAGACGTCCGCGCCGTCCTCGCGTATGGGAGACACGGTGTGAAGCACCATCCCGCCACCCTTCCCATCCCGTCCAATCTCCGACCAGGATCGGCCGGCTCGCAGCTCTTCAAACAGGGCCGATGGCTGCGCCAGGGGGTCGTTTGCCGGCATGATCTCGTGCAGCGGCCGCCCGATAACCGTAGAGGCGCTCCATCCGTACAACTCCTCGGCGGCACGATTGCAAAAGGCAATCACGCCCTCATCGTCGGTCGCGATGAGCGCTTGGGAGATCGAATCGACGATGGTATCTGCGGCGAACATGGCTCGTCGCCGGCTACGCGGTGGTGGCTTCGAGCGAAGTGAGATTGCCAAGTTGGCTACATATCATATACTTACGGACGTAGTGCCACAAGAACGGGTTCTCATTCTCGAAGACGACCGCGCCGCGGAGCTCATCCTGCGCATCCCGCTGGAGCGCGTACGATTCGCCGTCGACTTCGTTGAAGAAGGCTATGCCGCGATCGAGAAGTTGCGCGCGCATGAGTACTCCGCCGTGATCCTCGATCTGATCATTCACCGCGGCCTCAACGGCTTCGGAGTCCTGAACTTCATCGAGATGGAGCAGCCCGGCCTGCTCGACCGTGTCTTCCTCATCACGGGGATGTCCGAGCAGACGGTGATGAACACGGCGCCACAGCTCGTTTCACGGCTCTTCCGGAAACCGTTCAGCTATCGCCGGCTCGTCGATGCGGTTGTGGCAGCGGCACGTCCGCACGAGGTATGTCAGGAAGAATTGGCGGAGCGGCGGATGCTCGTGGTGGATGACGACCAGATGTCAGCCGAGCTGGCGGCGGTGTTCGGCCGTCGCCTCGGGATGGTGGTCGATCTTGCCGGTAACGGCCGCGAGGCCATCGAGAAAACCGCCGCAACCCGCTACGACGCGATCGTCCTCGATCTGCTCATGCCCGGCATCGACGGGTTCGGGGTACTCGAGTACTTCGATCGCTGCCAGCCGGATTTGCTGCCGCGCACGATCATTTCCAGCGCCTTGCCGGAGAAGTACCAGGCGCGTGTGACTCGGTACGGCGTCTGCGGGGTGCTCCCGAAACCGCTCGACCATCACGCATTTCAGGAAATGGTCGAACGGTGCCTGCTGCCGCAAAACGCCGATGCTGCCGACGAGCGGGCGAGCGGAGCGTGAGGAAGAGAGTGGATTTAGCCGAAGATTGAGCCGGCATTTCTCACCATCTGAATGGAATCGCGGACACTGTGTATCGTCGAGGTGCCCCTTTGTCGCTATCGCTCCTCAGGGCAGGCTCCGGCGGATGAGGGGGCTGTACTCGCGCTGAAGTTGCGTGTTTTTATGCACTTCCCCGGCCCATCACCTCGCAAATCAGGATCAGCGCGTCCCCTCACCCGGCCTTCGGCCACCCTCTCCCCGCTCGATCGCGGGGAGAGGGTTCTCAATGCAACCTCGCTAATTCGCCGCGGCCTGCGAGTGAATGCGCATGCCGTAGAACGAGCGGTAGACGAAGATCATCGAGATGATGAAGAAGGTGACGGCCAGGATGTGGGTCAGCCCCTGCTGCCCGTTCTTCGTCATCTCCACTGCCAGCTCGACAGCGAGAAGACCGAAGAGCGTCGTGAACTTGATCACGGGGTTCATGGCAACCGACGAGGTGTCCTTGAACGGATCGCCAACCGTGTCGCCGATGACGCAAGCGGCATGAAGCGGGGTCCCCTTCTCCTTCAGCTCCACCTCGACGATCTTCTTGGCGTTGTCCCAGGCGCCTCCGGCGTTGGCCATGAAGATTGCCTGGTAAAGGCCGAACAGCGCGATCGAGATCAGGTAGCCGATGAAGAAGAACGGCTCGAAGCAGGCGAAGGCGAGCGTGGAGAAGAAGACCGTCAGGAAGATGTTGAACATCCCCTTCTGCGCGTACTGCGTGCAGATGGCGACGACTTTCTTCGAATCCTCGACCGAGGCGCGCGTGGCGCCGGCGTCGAGGTGCATGTTCGCCTTGATGAACTCGACGGCACGATAGGCGCCGGTGGAGACGGCCTGCGTCGACGCGCCGGTAAACCAGTAAATGACCGCGCCGCCGACGACGAGCCCGAGCAGGAACTGCGGATGGAGAAGCGACAGCTTGTCCATATCCACCGTGAGCTTATGGGTGAGCATGACGATGATGGAGAAGATCATCGTCGTCGCACCCACGACCGCGGTGCCGATGAGGACCGGCTTCGCCGTGGCCTTGAACGTGTTCCCGGCGCCGTCGTTCGCCTCGAGGAAGTCCTTTCCTTTCTCGAATGACGGGGTGAAGCCGAAGTCGCGCTTGATCTCTCCTTCAATGCCGGGGATCGATTCGATCGTGGAGAGCTCGAAGACCGACTGCGCGTTGTCGGTGACGGGGCCGTACGAATCGACCGCGATCGTGACCGGGCCCATGCCCAGAAAGCCGAAGGCGATGAGGCCGAAGGCGAAGATGGCCGGGGCGATCATCAGGGCGCCCGCGCCGGTGGGGAACATGCTGCTGATCCACGCGCCGACCCCCATCAAAGCCGCGATGGTGATCCCCATCCAGTAGGCGCTGAAGTTTCCGGCGATGAGGCCTGCCAGGATGTTGAGCGAGGCGCCGCCTTCGCGCGACGCCGTCACGACTTCCTGCACATGCCGCGACTCGGTTGAGGTGAAGACCTTCACCAGCTCGGGGATGATCGCGCCGGCGAGCGTGCCGCAGGTGATGATCGTGGAGAGCTTCCACCACATCGAGGCGTCGCCGCCGAGCGTGGGGATGAGCAGGTACGACACGGCGTACGTTACGCCGACGGAGAGGATCGATGTGATCCAGACGAGTGAGGTCAGCGGCGCTTCGAAGTTCATGACGTCGGCGTTGCGGAACCTGGCCGCGGCGATGGCGCCGTTGATCCAGTACGAAGCAGCCGAGGTGATGATCATCAGCACGCGCATGACGAAGATCCACACCAGGAGTTGCGTCTGTACGATCGGGTCGGAGACGGCCAGCAGGATGAAGGTGATGAGGGCCACACCGGTAACGCCGTAGGTCTCGAATCCGTCGGCGGTGGGGCCGACCGAGTCGCCTGCGTTGTCACCGGTGCAGTCGGCGATGACGCCGGGGTTGCGGGCATCGTCTTCCTTGATGTTGAAGACGATCTTCATCAGGTCGGAGCCGATGTCGGCGATCTTCGTGAAGATGCCGCCGGCGATACGGAGGGCCGCGGCGCCGAGCGACTCACCGATGGCAAATCCTATGAAACAAGGTCCGGCGTAATCACGCGGCACGAAGAGGAGGATGAAGAGCATCAGCACCAGCTCGGTGGAGATGAGCAGCATTCCGATCGACATGCCTGCCTTGAGCGGGATCTCGTAGGTCGGGAAGGGTTTGCCGCGCAGCGAGGCGAAAGCGGAGCGCGAGTTGGCGAAGGTATTGACGCGGATGCCGAACCAGGCCACGCCATAGCTGCCGGCGATGCCGACGAGACTGAAGATGATGATGATGGCCGTGCGCGCGAGGCCGTAGTGCCGCAGCACGCCGAAGTAGAAGACCATGATGATGCCGATGAAGACCTCGAGCAGGAGGATGAACTTTCCCTGTGTCTGCAGATAGGTCTTGCACGTCTCGTAGATCAGCTCCGAGATCTCGCGCATCGACGTGTGGACCGGCAGGTTCTTCAGCTGCCCGTACATCACGAAGCCGAAGAGCAGGCCGAGAACGCAGACGATCAGCCCGAAGAGGAGCAGTTTCTGCCCGGTGATCCCGCCAAGGAACGAGACGCTGCCGAGATCGGGCAGTACGAGGTTGGCCTCGGTCTGTGCCTCAGCCGGCTGACCGGCCGGACTCGATTGCTGCGTGGCGACCGGCGCAGTCCCGGCCGGTTGTGTTGGGTTCGCGTTTTGCGCCTGGGCAACGCCGGCGATGCACACCATCAGCATCGCCAGGACCAGCGTGCGCATGATCCATGACTTCATAGGACCTCCGAAAGTTTGTTTTGCGGTGATTCCGCTCCCCCGAGGGGTCGCGTAGGGGCGCGGATTGTAGCAGAGAGGGGTGTGGGGGGTGGGGTCGGGGTCGGAGTGGCGGGTTGGGGTGTGGGGGATGTGGGGTGGAGTGGGGGTAGAATCTTTGAACCATGAGCAGAACCCCTAAAGACATCGCTGCTGAGGCGTTGGACCTTCCCCTTACGGCGCGCGCCGAGTTAGCAAGTCAGCTGCTCGATAGCCTTGATGATCTCTCGGAAGAAGAGAGCGATCAGCTATGGGCGGTAGAGGCTGAGCGGAGATTTGCAGATTACAAGGCCGGCAACATCGAAGCGGTCCCCGCTGACGAGGTCTTCGGGCGCCTCAGAGCTCGCAACAAGTGAGGCAGGTTCGCTTCCTTCCTCCGGCCGAAGCCGAGGCTGACGAAGCAGTCGCATATTTCGACGATCAGCGAAACGGCCTCGGTGACCGATTCGAACAGGATCTTCTCGAAACAGTCGAATTCGTGAGAGAGCATCCCCTGTCTGGGAAGCCTCTAACGAAGCGCGTTAGGAGATTCCGGCTCCGCACCTTCAGGTACAACGTGATTTACGTTGTCGATGGAGGCGAGATCGTCATCGTCGCAGTGGCGCATCACAGGCGGCGTCCTGGTTATTGGCATGGCCGTCTGGCCACGGTTCGCTAAACATATGCACGGCGAGCGGTCGCTATCCGACGTCCTTCACAACTCGCTGACGCACGGTGACTTATCGTTTCGCGATTTCGTCGAGCTGGCGCTTTACCATCCCGAGTTCGGCTATTACGCGCGTGCCGAGTCGCCTGTCGGACGGGAGGGCGACTTCATCACCTCACCGCTGCTCAGTCCTATATTTGCTTTTGCCCTCGGCAAGCTCGTCGACGAGTTCCTGAGCCGAGCCGGCGACGAAATCTCGCAGGTGATCGACATTGGTTGCGGAGACGGTGCGCTTATCCGTGCGCTGGCGAGCGCCGCCTCTCCCACCCCCCACCCCCCACTCCCCACCCCCCGCTTCTTCGGTCTCGACCGCAACCTCGGCCGCGCACAGCCCGATCCGCGTGTCACCTACGTCACCTCTCTGGACGAAATCCCTCCGGCCGGCGCGCGTCTCATCACTAGTAATGAGCTGTTTGACGCGTTGCCCTTCGCGCGGCTGGTTCAGCGAGGCGAGGATCTGCACGAACTGTGGGTCACGGAGCGAGACGGTCTACTCGACTGGACTGAGCACGAGGCCGATGCACGGTACGACGACTACTTCGCCGAGCGCGGCATCGAGCTGGAGGACGGGCAGTTCGCCGATGTGTCGCTCGAATGGTCCGCGTTCTACGACGAGCTTTGCCGCTTCGTCCAGCGGGGGCTCATCGTCACCTTTGACTATGGTCTCCCGCAAACGAAGCTCTTTCGGGGCCGGATGCGGCGCTACGGAACGGCGGCCGCGTACTCGCGGCAGCGTGTCAGCCGCGACCTACTCATCAATCCGGGCCAGCAGGATTTGACCGCGCACATCAACTTCGACGATCTCCGCCTTACCGGGCAGGGCCAGGGCTTCGCCACCCTCTTCTTCGATATCCAGGCGAAGTTTCTGCTCGCTCTGGGCGCGGCCGGGCACGAATTGCTGCGGCCGATCGACGAGATCGCCGTCGACAACGCCGAGCAGGGGATCGCCCTGCTGAGCGCCCGTGACGATGCCAAGCGCCTCATTCTTCCCGACAGTATCGGCGCCGATATCCGCGTGCTCGTGCAGGAACGCGGGATGGGTCGCGACGGCTGGCGATTTCAGACCAAATTGTTCTGACACACGCGCATCGCAACGAATGGTTGACTCCTGTCAGTCGGCGTTTACAATACCGGCGGTCTTTCGACGGGCAAAAAATGGCGAACTATTCGGTACTCCTGGTGGCCACGGTCATCGTTATCTCGCTCCCGGTACTGACTTTGTTCATCATCACCCCGCTCGTTCGAGCCTCACGGGGGGGCAAAGTCAAGCTGGAGCCGTACGAGTGCGGCATCCCGGCCAGCTCGCTGGCCATTGACCACCGGTTTTCCGTCCGCTACTTCCTGGTCGCGGTCCTCTTCATCGTCTTCGACGTCGAGACGGTTTTCCTCTTCCCCTGGGCGATCCGATTCAAACAGCTCGGCTGGTTCGGCGCCGTGGAAATGGGAGTTTTCCTGGCGATCCTGCTCGTCGGCTACGTGTATGCGTGGAAGAGGAAGGTTCTTTCATGGGTCTGATCGAAAACCGCTTCGATCCAAACATCCTCACCACCTCCGTCGACAAGTTTTTCAACTGGGCACGCAAATCGTCCCTCTGGCCGATGCAGTTCGGTCTGGCCTGCTGCGCCATCGAGATGATGGCCGTTCTCGACCCGCGCCACGACATGGCCCGTTTTGGCGCCGAGGTCTTTCGCGCCACGCCGAGGCAGGCCGATCTCATGATCGTCTCAGGCACGGTCACCGAAAAGATGGCGCCGATCGTTCGCCGGCTGTGGGACCAGATGCCCGATCCGAAGTGGGTCATCGCCATGGGCTCGTGCGCGACGTGCGGCGGCCCGTACGACACATACGCGGTGACGCAGGGGGTTGACCGCCTGATCCCCGTCGACGTCTACATCCCGGGCTGTCCGCCCCGCCCCGAGGCGCTGATCTGGGGGCTGATGGAGCTGCAGAAAAAGATCGAGAAGATGCACGTCATCCGCAAGGGAGGGGAGTCGTATGACTTTGCCCGCGCGGCTGTACGCGATTCGATCCGGCCGGTCCACGAAGGACCAGCGCTGCGCGCGGAGCAGGCCAAGGCCCAGTTGAAACCAGCACCAATCTCCGGTATCAAGCGGACGCCGATCGAGGAGAAGAAAGCGAAGCCGGCTCCCGCGGCAGCACCCGCGTCCACCCCGGCCGCCGAAGCCGGTGGCGCCACACAGCCCGAAGAAGTCGTTCCCGAAATCGCCGAAACAGAGGAAGAGATCAACTAGCTGGCCGCCTGACCCTGGCCACCGATCACCACCATGACTGAAGTTCCCGAAAAGCCCTCGGCCCCCGCTAAAGCCGCGCCCACGGCACCGGCGGCGCGCAGCTTCGAAGAGATCAAGCGCGATCCGCTGGTGGCGCGTGCATGCGAGCGCGCCGGCGACGCCATCATCGCCGCGAAGGAATTCGCCGGGGAGATCTCGCTGACCGTTGCCCGCGACCGCATCGTCGAGGTGGCAAAGGCCTTTCGGGACGACGGGTTCAACTACCTCGTCGATCTCTCCGGCGTTGACTATTCGAAATACCCGGCCTGGACCGGCGAGCTCTTCGGGGTGTCGTACACGCTCTACTCATTCACGAAGAACAACCGCGTCCGGCTCAAGGTCACCACGGATGAAAACACCCCCGTGCCGTCGGTCACGTCCGTGTGGAAGACAGCAAACTGGCACGAGCGGGAAACATTCGACATGTACGGGATCGTGTTCGACGGCCATCCGAACCTCGAGCGCATCCTGATGTGGGAAGGCTTCAACGGCCATCCGCTGCGAAAAGACTTTCCGATCCGCGGGATCGACACCGGCGCGCGCATCTATCCCGAGGTCTTCCCCGATGGCGGTGGACCCCGGGCGGGATCGACCGGCAAGGATGTCGCGGACGTCAACATCTACAAAGGCGAATGGAAGCACTACGGGACGTGGCCCGTCGCGGAGATCCAGCAGCGCGCGGCCTTGGGCGGTCAGCCGCCGGCGCCGGAACTGGCTGGTGTCGTCGCCGATACGGCTCAGCCGACCGAGGATGCGCCCTGGCACGATCCGGAAAAGGCGCTCACGGAACGGATGGAGCTGGCCAAGGCCGGCAGTCTGAAGGACAAGCTTTTCGCGGCGATGGCACAGACCGACTGCACCGCCTGCGGCTGGGACTGCGAGGGCTACGCCGCGGCGCTGGCCTCGGGTGAGACCAAAGACATCACGCTCTGCGTCCCCGGCGAAGACGAGACCGAGTCGATGCTGAAGCAGTTGATGGCGGGGAAGGCATGATGAATCTCGCGGGAGTCGGGAGTCGGGAGTCGGGTGTCGGAGCTACGCAGTGCGCGGCCCCGCTGCTGATTCTCCGACACCCGACACCCGACACCCGACTCCCCGGCGGGAGGGCGGTCCATGTTTGACGTTCATGAAATGGAAGTCAACTTCGGCCCCCAGCATCCCTCCACCCACGGGGTGTTGCGGGTGCTGTTGAAGATCGACGGCGAGCGGATCATCGACGCCAATCCGATCATCGGCTACCTCCATCGCGGCACCGAGAAGCTCTTCGAGAACATGTCCTATCCGCTGTGCATCCCGCACACGGACCGGATGGATTACGTCGCCTCGGCCACGAACAACCTCGGCTTCGTCGAGACTGTCGAGAAGCTGATGGGCATCACCAAACAGATCCCCAGGCGCGCGCAGCTCATGCGCGTGATGCTCAGCGAGTTGCAGAGGATCTCCTCGCACCTGCTCTGGCTGGCCACGCATGCCATCGACATCGGTGCCATGACGCCGTTCTTCTACTGTTTCCGCGAGCGCGAACAGGTCCTTGATCTCTTCGAAGAGTACTGCGGCGCCCGTCTGACGCTGAACTGCATGCGCATCGGCGGCATGCCCGATGACCTGCCGCCGGACTGGCTTGACGGCCTGGAAGCGTTCGTCGACAAGTTCGAGAACGCCGTCGACGAGTACGAGTCCCTGTTGACGAACAACCGGATCTGGAAGAAGCGTACGGTCGGCATCGGCGTCATCTCCCAGGAGGATGCCATCGACTGGGGCATCACCGGCCCGCCGCTGCGCGGATCGGGTGTCGAATGGGACCTGCGGCGCGCGCAGCCGTACGAGTGCTACCCGGAACTGAAGTTCGAGATCCCCATCGGCAGGAACGGCGACACCTACGACCGCTACCTCGTGCGGATGGAAGAGATGCGGCAGTCGAACTGGATCCTCAAGCAGTGCATCCCGCTCGTCAAAGCGACGCCGGCCGGAGACATCAAGGCGAAGATCTCGAAGGTGGTGCGTCCGCCCGAGGGTGAGGTCTATCACTCTATCGAATCGCCCAAGGGAGAGCTCGGCTACTACATCATCGCCGACGGTAAATCGCAGAGTCCCTATCGCTGCCACGTGCGTCCGCCGTCGTTCGTGAACCTGCAGGCCCTGCCGGCCATGGCCAAGGGACATCTCGTGTCGGACCTGGTGGCGCTGATCGGGACGATTGATATCGTGCTCGGCGAGGTGGACAGGTGAGACAAAGGCAAAGGATGAAGGATGAAGGCGGAAGGATGAACGCGATGAAAGTGACTCTCATCCTTCATCCTTCATCCTTCATCCTTTCACTCGAAGAGGAGGTGGCGCGATGACGCAGGACCTCCTGATGCGCTACCTCATCTGGCCTCTGGTCAAGTTCCTGGTCGCGTTCGTCGTGGTCCAGGTCATCGTGGCGGCCATGAACTGGATCGAGCGGCGGCTGCTGGGTTTGATGCAGGCGCGGCTCGGGCCGAATCGCGTGGGCCGTGAATTCGGCATTCCCTGGGGACTGGCGCAGATCGTCGCTGATCCGATCAAGTTCATCCTGAAGGAAGACATCGTTCCTTCGAGCGCGGAGACGGTCGCCTACTTCCTCGGGCCGATGCTGCCGCTGATCCCGGCCTTCCTCGTCTTTTGCCTCATCCCGTACGGCCCGCCGCCGACTTTCGTGGTGACGCACATCAACGTCGGTCTGCTGCTGATCCTGGCGCTGACCTCGACCGGCGTTTACGGGATCATCCTCGGCGGATGGGCGTCGAACAACAAGTACTCGCTCATGGGCGGTCTGCGGTCCGCGGCCCAGATGGTGTCCTACGAGGTGCCCTTCGGCCTCTCCATCGTCGGCGTGCTGATGCTTTGCGGCAGCTTCGATCTCGTCCGCATCATCAACTACCAGGCCGATCACGTCTGGAATCTCTTCCCGCAGCTCATCGCCGCTTTCATCTTTCTCGTGGCCATGAACGCGGAGAACAACCGCACGCCGTTCGATTTGCCGGAAGCCGAGTCAGAGCTCGTGGCCGGCTATCACACCGAGTACTCGGCGATGAAGTTCGCCTTCTTCATGCTGGCCGAATACTCGTCCATGACCGTCAATTGCTGCCTCATGGTCAGCCTCTTCTTCGGCGGTTGGACGATGGCGATCAACGGCTACGGTCTCACCACCGGTGTGCTCCGCGGATGGGGTCTGTACGGCGGCATCCTCGGAGCGCTGATCTTCATCACCAAGGTGATGGTCTTCATGCTGATGTACATCTGGTTCCGGGCCACATTCCCGCGTTTCCGCTTCGATCAGCTCATGGACCTGGGCTGGAAGTGGATGATTCCGCTGGCGTTGGCGAACATCGCCGTCACGGCCGTCGTGGTGCTCCTCGGACAGGATCTCAATTTCCAGGGAGAAGTGGTGCTCTCGATCGCCGGGGCGGCGATCATCGCGTTCACTCTGTTTCTGTTGCTCCGGCCGCGCGCAAAGGTGACTCATGCACGTCGAGTATCCGAAGCATAGGTGGTCCGACAAGTTTCTTCTCCTCGACATGCTCGAGGGGTTGAAGACTACCTTTCGGGAGCTGTTCAAAACGAAGGTGACGATCCGCTATCCGGAAGAGCGGATGGAACCGGCTAACCGTTTCCGCGGCATGTTCCGCTTTTCCTTCGACCGCTGCATCGCCTGCAAGCTCTGCGCGCTGGCCTGCCCGATCGACATCATCTACATCGACGTCCACGACGAGCAGCGCGAAGTCGACGGCAAGATGAAGAAGCTGAAGGTCCTGGACCGCTATGACATCGACGTGAAGCGCTGCATGTTCTGCGCTCTTTGCGAAGAGGCCTGCCCCACCAAGCCGAAGTCAATCTGGCTGACCACGAAGACCTACGAGCTGGCCACCTACGACCGCAGCGACCTCTACTTCAACATGCAGCAGCTCGAGTATTGGGAAGGACGGCCGGAGTACGCCGGACTTCCTCCGGACGAGCCCGAGCCGAAACAGATCGAGGGGGGGATGCCGTGAGTCCCGCCCTCCTCGTCTTCTTCCTGGTCGGCACGGTGGCCGTGGCGGCCTCGATCCTCGTCGTGGCCATGAGGAATCCGGTTCACTCGGCGCTCTTCCTGCTGGTGACGTTTCTCTGCGTGGCCGTGCTCTTCGTGATGAAGGGGGCGGAGTTCGTCGGTGCCGTGCAGGTTCTGGTCTACGCCGGCGGCATCATGGTGCTCTTTCTCTTCGTGGTGATGCTGATCAACGTTCGGCACCTGCCCGACGAGCGCGTGCTCTCGAATTTCTGGAAGGGCGGTTTCGCGGTCGGGCTGGCGTTGTTCATCCTCTTCGCCACGCTCGTCCGTCCCGGCGTCTATCACGATCCGGTGGCGAACGATAAGGCTCTGCGCTCGACGTACACCTATCACCACCGCAAGGTGCCGCAACCGGATGGAACAGTCGTCCGGAAGCTCTTCCGCCGCGGCAAGGTTGTCGGCAACTCCGAGGCCATGGGGATGGCCCTCTACACCGATTACCTCGTCCCGTTCGAAGTGGCCTCGCTGTTCCTCCTCGTGGCCATGATCGGCGCGATCGTCATCGGAAAGCGCGAGCTCTCCGCGGTCGAAGAGGAGAACGTGCCGGCCTACATGCTGGAGCGGGTCGAGACCGAACACGAAATCAAGGAGGCCATGCGTGCCTGACGCCATTCCCAGCACCGCGGCCTATCTGATGCTCTCGGGGACCCTCTTCGCCGTCGGTCTCGTCGGCGTAATCATCCGCCGGAACATGATCACCGTCCTGATGGCGGTGGAGCTGATGATGAACGCGGTCAACATCAACCTGGTCGCCTTCTCACACCACTTCGCATCGTTGGAAGGCCAGGTCTTCACGATCTTCATCATCACCGTGGCGGCAGGGGAGGCCGCGGTCGGCCTGGCCATCATCATCCAGTTGTATCGCCTCAAGAGCACGATCAACGTCGATGAAGCGAGGTCGCTGAATGGGTAATTTCGACCTCGGACGATATCGCGATGATCCACAGTCGCCGGCGGGAGCCGGCGTGAGATCCGTAGCCCCCGGCTTCAGCCGGGGGGATTCGGGTTACCTCCTATTGCGAGCCCGCTTAAGCGGGCGACAGACGCGCCGGCAGGATGCGTCGCAGCGTCCTTCTCTGCCGCCCGCTAAAGCGGGCTCACGGAATTGGGCAGCCTGCTCGAATCCCCCGGCTGAAGCCTGGGGCTACGGTTCTTACGCCGGCTTCGCCGGTGAAGGCCGGTTGCCAGGTTCACGGGTGACCAGGTTGAAGGAAACCCGGCAGCGCGATAACTCGGTGACCAGATGGCAGGCAACGGGGCGACTCGGGAACCCGGCAACCGAGGAGCGGCGGGCATGAACGCAACGATTCTGCTCCTGATCCCCCTCCTGCCGGCCCTCGGCGCGCTGATCAACGGCGTACGCGCCGCGGCATGGCCGCACACGCCGAAGAACCGGACCATCACGAACATCGTCGCCCTCGGCTCAACCGGACTCTCCGCGCTGCTCGCGGCGTGGACCGTCATCAGCTACTTCGGCAGCGCAGCCCCATTCCAGCACGCCTGGTACACATGGATCCCGGCGGGGCTCGGTCATGTCGGCGGCAGCGGCATCGCCAGCTTCGCCGTCGACTTCGCATTCCGCATCGACACGCTCTCCTGCACGATGCTGCTCATCGTCACCTGGATCGGCTTCCTCATCCACCTCTACGCCACCGGCTACATGGCGCACGAGGAGGGCTACACCCGCTTCTTCGCCTACCTGAACCTCTTCATGTTCATGATGTTGCTCCTCGTGCTCGGGGCGAACTATCTGGTCATGTTCGTCGGGTGGGAAGGGGTGGGCCTCTGCTCTTACCTCCTGATCGGGTTCTACTACGACAAGAACTTCGCCGCCGATGCCGGCAAGAAGGCCTTCGTGGCCAACCGCATCGGCGACTTCGGCTTCATCCTCGGGATCTTCCTCATCTTCAACACCTTCGGCACGGCCGACTACGGCAAAGTCTTCGCGCTGGCCAGCGCCAATCCCGCCGCCTACACGGGCATCGCCACCACGATCTGCCTGCTGCTCTTCGTCGGCGCCTGCGGCAAGTCGGCACAGATCCCTTTGTACGTCTGGCTGCCCGACGCCATGGCCGGCCCCACGCCCGTCTCCGCGCTCATCCACGCCGCCACGATGGTCACGGCAGGCGTCTACATGGTCGTCCGCTCCAACGTCCTCTTCCGCCTCTCGCCGACGGCCATGCTGGTCGTGGCAACCGTCGGCGCCGTCACGGCCATCTTCGCGGCCACGATCGGCATCGCCCAGAACGACATCAAGAAAGTGCTGGCCTACTCCACCGTCTCGCAGCTCGGATTCATGTTCCTGGCCGCGGGTGTCGGCGCGTTCACGGCGGCCATCTTCCACGTCATGACGCACGCATTCTTCAAGGCCTGCCTCTTCCTCGGCGCCGGCTCCGTGATCCACGGCTGCGGCGGCGAGCAGGACATGCGCAAGATGGGCGGCCTGCGCAAGTACATGCCGAAGACGCGCGCCACGATGCTCATCGCCTGCATCGCCATCGCCGGCTTCCCGCCGCTGGCCGGGTTCTTCTCGAAGGACGAGATCCTGGCCAACACCTACGAGCATCACGGCTTCCTCTACTTTCTCGGCATGGTCGCCGCGACCTGTACCTCGTTCTACATGTTCCGCCTCTACTTCATGACCTTCTCAGGCGACTATCGCGCCGCGCACGTCGAAGGCCATCCTGAATCCGAGCCGGAGCATGCCGGTCACGACCTCATCCCCGGAAGCCTTCATCTCGATCAGGGGGATGCTCACTCGGACAAAGCGCACGGCCACGACCGCGGCTCGGCTACGCCGCACGAGTCGCCATGGAGCATGACCGGCGTGCTGTGGATCCTGGCGATTCTGGCCGTGTTCGGCGGCCTGATCGGGCTCCCGGAGATGTTCGGCGGCGCGCATCCGACGTGGTTCCAGCGCTGGCTTCTGCCGGTGCTGCTGCCGCTGGGCGGCGAGCGTTTCGAGTTCGCCGAGGCCAGCCGGATGCAGGAAGCGCTGCTCATTCTCTCCTCGGTCGGAGTGGCCACGCTGGGCTGGTTCATCGCCTACGTCTTGTACAAGAAGGACGCCTCCTTCGCCCGGGCCGCGCGCCTGGCCACGAGGTTCGCCTTCCTGCACCGCCTGCTCGAGAACAAGTACTACGTCGACGAGTTCTACAACACCGTCTTCGTCGGCGGCACGCTTGCCTTCAGCCGTGCCATGTCGTGGTTCGACGCGCACATCATCGATGGCATCGTCAACGGCGTCCGCAACGTGACGGTGGTCATCCTCGGCCACGGCTCATGGCTCTTCGACCGCTACATCGTCGACGGAGCGGTGAACGGCGTGGGATCCACGGCGCGCGGCGGCTCGCGCCTCTTCCGCAAGCTGCAGAGCGGATTCGTCCAGAACTATGCGCTGACGATGGGTGGCGGGATCGTCCTCATCGTCGCGGTGTATTTGTTTATGAAGCCTTAAGGGGAACGACCGAAGATGGGCATTCTCAACATCGTTACGTACATCCCGCTGATCGGCGCGATCGTCATCCTTCTTTTTCTGCGAAAAGAGAATGGCGCCGCCATCCGCTACACGGCCACGTTCTTCGCCGTCGTCGACTTCGCCGCATCCCTCTACCTCTGGTTCAACTTCGACCCGCATGGCACCGGAGCCCGCCTCTTCCAGTTCCGGGAAACGTACCGGTGGATTCCCTCGCTCGGCGTGCAGTACGACTTCGGCATCGACGGTATCGCCCTACTGCTCATCCTGCTGACGACGTTCATGGGCATCATCGCCATCGTCTCCTCGTACTCGGCCATCGATCACCGGCAGAAGGAGTACTACATCCTCCTGCTCCTCCTGCAGACGGGCATGATCGGCACGTTCTGCGCGCTCGACTTCTTCCTCTTCTACGTCTTCTGGGAAATCATGCTCGTGCCGATGTACTTCATCATCGGCATCTGGGGCGGGCCGCGGAAACTGTACGCCGCGATCAAGTTCTTCCTCTACACACTGTCCGGGTCGGTGGTGATGCTGCTGTCGATCGTGGCGCTCTACTTCTTCAACGACGGCGGAATCCCCTTCCTCAACATCAAGGGGCTCGGCAACCCGGCCACGTTCTCCATGCTGCAGTACCACAACATCGGCCACCTCATCCCGCCGACGCTGCAGTTCTGGATCTTCGTGGGCTTCTTCCTCGGCTTCGCCATCAAAGTCCCGATGTTCCCGTTCCACACCTGGCTGCCGGACGCGCACGTCGAAGCGCCCACGGCCGGCTCCATCATCCTGGCCGCCGTCCTGCTGAAAATGGGCACCTACGGCTTCGTGCGCATCGCGCTGCCCATCCTGCCCGACGCCACCAAGCAGCTCATCATCCCCATCGTCGTCCTGTCGATCATCGGCATCATCTACGGCGCGCTAGTGTCCCTTGTGCAGAAGGACATGAAGAAGCTCGTGGCCTACTCATCGGTCTCGCACCTCGGTTTCGTCATGCTGGGAATGTTCGCGCTCAATCCGATGGGGCTCAAAGGCTCCGTCCTGCAGATGATCAATCACGGCATCTCCACCGGCGCGCTCTTCCTTCTCGTCGGCATCATCTACGAGCGCCGGCACACGCGCATGATCGCGGACTACGGCGGGCTGGCCAAACAGATGCCCGTGTACGCGACTCTGTTCCTCATCGCCGCGCTCTCGTCCATGGGACTTCCCGCGCTCAACGGGTTCATCGGCGAGTTCACCATCCTTCTCGGCGCGGCCAACAAGTCGATCGTCTGGGCCTCCTTCGCTTCGGCCGGCATCGTCCTCGGCGCGGCCTATCTGCTGTGGCTCTACCAGCGCGTCTTCTGGGGTCCGCTCGACAACCCCGCGAACAAGAACGTTCCCGACGTCAACAAGCGGGAGCTGGGCATGCTCCTGGCGCTCGTCGTCCTGATGGTCTGGATCGGGATCAAACCGGCCGTCTTCTTCGACGTCATCGAGGAACCGGTCAACTACATCGTCCGCAAAGTCGACCCCACCTACTTTGATAAACAGCCGCTGACGTATCCGCCGGCCGCGCCCGTCGTCGTCAGCGCGGTCGAGACAACCCGATGAACTGGAACGACATGATCTATCTCCTGCCGGAGATCATCCTCACGGCCGGGGCCTCGGTGATGCTGCTCGTGCCGGTCATGGGCCCGCACGGCAAGAGACTGTCCGCAAAATGGGCGAAATGGATGATGCTGGCCGTTCTGGCCATCACGGCCGGATCGCTCATCGTCTGCTCCCACTCCGTCGAGACCATCGTGCAGTCCCGCCAGCTTCAGGCGATGTTCGCACTGGACGCCTTCTCCATCTTCTTCAAGCTGCTCTTCATCGCCGCCATCGGCATGCTGGTGCTGATGTCCGACGACTTCCTGGCCGAGTCGCGCTACTCCTCGTGGGAGTACTACTCGCTCCTCGGCTTCGCCCTCTGCGGCATGATGTTCATGGCCTCAGGCGTCCACCTCATCACGATCTACATCGGCCTCGAGCTGCTGTCGCTGTCGAGCTACATCCTGGCGGGCTTCTTCAAGAGCGAGCTCAAGTCCACCGAGGCCGCCATGAAGTACTTCATCCTGGGAGCGGTCAGCTCCGCCATCCTCCTGTACGGAATCTCCCTCATCTACGGCGTCTGCGGATCGCTCAACCTGCTCGACATCTCCGCGGCCATGTCCACGATCGTACAGAACGACGCGCTGATGTTCGGGGTCATGCTGCTCGGCGCAGGGCTCTGCTTCAAGATCGCCGCGGTTCCCTTCCACGTCTGGACGCCTGACGTCTACGAGGGAGCGCCGACGCCGATCGCCGCTTTCCTCTCCACAGCCTCCAAGGCCGCCGCCTTCGCCATCTTCGCGCGCATCTTCTACGTCGGCCTGCACGACTTTCATGTCGGATGGAACAGCGTCCTGGCCACGATCTCCGCCCTCTCCATGATCCTCGGCAACCTGGCCGCCATCACGCAGGACAACGTGAAGCGGATGCTCGGCTACTCGTCGATCGCCCACGCCGGTTACGTTCTGCTGGGCATCATCTCGCTCAACGCACTCGGCCTGCGCGGGGTCCTGGTCTACTCGATCGTCTACGTCTTCGCCAACCTCGGCATCTGGGCCACGGTGCTGATGCTGCGCCGCCACCAGTACGCCGGCGAACGGGTGGACGACTTCGAAGGGCTCAGCCGCCGCGCGCCGCTCTGGGCCTTCGCCATGGTCATCTTCCTGCTCTCGCTCGGCGGCATTCCGCCCACCGCCGGCTTCATCGGCAAGTACTTCCTCTTCGCCGCCGCCGTGCAGGCCGGCTTCGGCTGGCTGGCCGTCATCGCCGTGCTCATGTCCGCCGTCTCGATGTTCTACTACCTCCGCCTCGTCGTGGCCATGTACCTCAGAGAAGGCGTCGAGGCGGAGTTCGCCATCACCACGCCGCTCAGGATCGTGGCCGGGCTGTGCCTGGCCGTGACGCTGGTGCTGGGCATCCTGCCCGGTCCGATGATCGACCGGGTCATCGCCTCCTCGAACAACGTCGCCGCCCGCGCGGCGCTTACCCCTCATGCCGGACGGTGACGACAGCAAGAAACGCCGCCAGAACGAAACTCTGCTGGAGGCATCCTCCATCGGCCTGGTCTTCCCGATCGCCATGGCCCTCGGCTACTTCTGGGGGTGGGGGATGGACAAGCTCTTTCACACCAGCCCGTGGCTGACGTGGATCTTCACCGGATTCGGCGTCATCGCCGCCTTCGTCAACCTTTTCCGGATCGGACTGCGGAACGATGACGGCAGTTCAGGATGAATCGGCCGCCGTCGTCCTGGGCCGCATCCGGCGCATCGCCGTCTCCGCCTGGGCCGTCTTCACCGTCCCGGTCCTGATCACGAACGGGTGGCGGGGACTGATCGGATTGACTTGCAGTGGCCTCGTCACTATGATCAATTTTCTCTGGCTGGAGGACGTCGTCGAGGCGCTGCTCCAGCCGACGCGCAGGCACCTCGGGAGATCGACGCTCGTCATTTTGTCGCGATTCGCTCTCCTCGGTGTTGCGCTCTTGGTCACAATCTTCGTCGCTCGTATCAATGCCGTAAGTGTGCTGCTGGGATTCTCGGTTGTGGTGGTGGGAATCATGGGTGAAGCTGTGTATTCGACATTCCGAAGCTTCGCCGAATAGAGATCGATGGAACACGAAAGCTCAATCCTTTACGCACCCGTCAACGCGCTGTGGCACGCCGTGCAGCACCGCTATGCCTGGGACATTCCCGATCACGTGGTCATGGCCCTGCTCGTGCTGGCCATCAGCGCCGTCGTCTTCCCGCTCATGGCCCGGAGGATCAGCCGCGAGAACCCGAGCCACTTCCAGCAGATGCTCGAGGTCGTCGTGAGCGGGCTCAAAGACCTGCTGCGCGACATCATCGGCCATGATGGCGACCGTCACCTCTACATCATCGGCAGCTTCGCCGCCTTCATCTTCATCTCGAACATCTTCAGCCTCTTCTTCTTCCTGCAGCCGCCGACCACCAATCCGAACACCACGTTCGGCCTGGCCATCTGCGCCTTCCTCTACTACAACTGGCAGGGCATCAAGACACAGGGGATCGTGCACTACCTGAAGCACTTCATGGGGCCCGTGCTCTTCCTGGCCCCGCTGATGATCCCCATCGAGATCATCGGCCACCTGGCGCGCATCCTCTCCCTTGGGATGCGCCTGTTCGGCAACATCTTCGGGGAGCACGCCGTCACCGGCGTTTTCATGGCCATGCTGCCGTTCGTTCTGCCCTGGCCGATGATGGGCCTGGGCATCTTCGGGGCCTTCCTGCAGACCTTCGTATTCATCATGCTGACGATGGTCTACATCGCCGGGGCCACCGTCGTTGAAGAGCACTGATTCGCAATTGAAGACTCACAAGAAATACAGGAAAGGAGGATAGGTTAATGAGCAAGTTCAAAATCGTCTTGATGGCTCTGGTCATCGTTCTGATGGCCGGTGCGGTGTTCGCCCAAGCCACGCCGCAGGATCCGATCACTCAGGCCACGGCCGCGCACGGAGTTCGCTGGGGCGTCATCGCCGCGGCGTTCGTTCTCGGAATCGCAGCCGCTGCCGGAGCCATCGGTCAGGGCCGCGCCATCGCCGCGTCGGTCGAGGGCATCGCCCGCAACCCGGGCGCAGCAGGTGCGATCCGTCTCTCGATGATCATCGGTCTCGCCCTCATCGAGTCGCTGGTCATCTACGCGCTGCTGATCGCCTTCACCGTCTACAAGCTGTAACGCCCACGCAGGATGTGACTCGGGCGGCCCGGCGTTGATTCGCCGGGCCGTTTGTGTTTCCGGGTCAGACGCCCGGCTTCGCCTTGCCCACCGAGGCGATGACGCCGATGCCCACCAGCGCCAGCGCGGCGATGCCGATCCAGATGGTCGGGACGTGCAGCTTATAAGCCCCCAGCGCCAGCGCCGCGATCAGGATGATCCAGCCCACGAATGACAGATTGAACCAGCTCACGGAGTACCTCCAGAAACAAGGCTCAGCAATGGCGATGCCTACGGCCGAGGGGCCGGTTTTCACGCGGAGCCGCGGAGTCGCGGAGGTTTCTGCCCTCTCACTCCGCGTCTCCGCGCCTCCGCGTGAAAAAAGCCTCGACAAGTGCCGCTCGTCACATCCCCGTGTGCGCCACGACCGCGCAGGATCGCGCCCACATACCGCATACTCGCGCGCACATTAGGAAACGAGGGAAACCATGTTCGAAAACATTCTCCAACCAACGCATCTCCTCCTCGTCCTGGGGATCGCATTGCTCTTCTTCGGGCCTAAAAAGCTCCCCGAGCTCGGCCGTGGTCTCGGCGAGTCGATTCGCGGATTCAGGGACGCCATGACTCGCAATCACGACGAGCCGAAGGACGAGCCGAAAGGTACCTAGAGGCGTGCGCGGTAGCAGAGACAGCGAGATGGTGGCCGGCCCTTGGCCGGCGAGCGCCAGGCGGCCGTGCAGGCCCAGGACGGCCGGAGTACCCTGTTATACGCAGCTTTTAGCAACTCTGCGTATAACGGCCACGCGTATGGCTGGCGACCTGACGGATCTGCCCTCACCGACGCTCGACGACAAGAGCCTGTCATTCTGAGCGACGCGAAGAATCCCCAGCCCGGAGCCCGCGAGACGAACGTTGACGACATTCTCCCGAGGGCGGGCGGTTGCGCGCTGTCCGAAGGTTTCGCGCGTGACCACGACGGCAGGATGTGCCGTCAGCAACGTGGGGTCCGCTGCTCGATGCCTCGCCCTCCCTCAGCACTGATACGATTCCGGTTATGAGCCGCCGAGCACCGAAGCCGACGACTGCACGCACCATTCGCATGCTCGGCGCTCTCCGCACGAGAATCCAGGCCGACGCGGAGCGATGTGGCCGGAGTTTCGAACGACAGGTGATCGCCTTACTGCGCCGGCACTACGGAGAAGACGTCGACATCGCTCCGAAGCCGGCAGCGGTTCTCGCGCTGGCGGCGGCCAGTCTCGCTGACATTCCGGCCTCGGAAGGTGACCGGCTTACCCGAAAGCTCGAAGAGCGGAACGCTGATTCGATGAACCACGAGCCCGCCGTGCGTGGATCATGCTCGCGCTGAGCACCTTCGCTGTCATCCTCAGGCTGCCGGAGCCGCGCCTCTAATGTTGGCACGTGCGCAGATGAAGCGTCGCGGCGTAGGACGGCGAAGGACCCCCCGCGAGCTTGCATCGAAAAGTACCACCACCCGACCCGGCAAGCTCGGAGGGGGTCCTTCGGCGTCCTACGCCGCGGGATCAGATTTGAGCAAGCACCACGATTCGTACCGCGGCGGAGCCTGCCCTGAGCGAGCGAAGCGAGTCGAAGGGGCAGCCTCAGGATGACAGCAAAAGTGGAACTCAGCGCTTGCTCCACCCATGACTTGACTTACTAGCCGTGCGACACGGACTTGAGCGGAAACTCTTCGGGGTGCTCGATCGACCGAACGGACAGGTCGATGTCCAGAGCCGGCCAATACAGATGGTCTTTGCTGGGCCATTCCACCTGAGCGATCTTGCTGACGGGCGCTTCTGCAAACCAGGGGAAGTCACTGAACGACAGAAACAATTCGCGTCCGTCGAGGAGAAGCCAGAACCCGTGGCCGGAGATGTTGGTGACTTCAACCTCCGAAGTGAGTGGACCAGGCTGCTCTGATTTGTTGCTCATGGTTCCGGATGATTCTAACCAGCTTTCCGATTTCCCGCTCAGGCAGTCCCTGCACCTCGGCAAGCTCGATCTCCGGTGACAGCCAGAACTTTGCCTCACCGTCGCCAGAAGCGACATGTACATGGATTCGCGTCTCTTCACGGGAGAAGAAGTAGAACCGGTACGGTCCTTCCCTAAAAATGGTCGGGCTCATCGGCTCGATGGTAACGACGATGGATATGGGTGTCGAGAAGAACTCGTGGAGCCTGTCATTCTGAGCGAAGCGAAGAATCCCCAGCGCGGAGTCCGCGGCACAAACGTTGACGACATTCTTCCGAGGGCGGGCGGTTGCGCGCTGTCCGAAGGTTTCGCGCGTGACCACGACGGCCGGATGTGCCATTAGTAACGTGTGGTCCACCCGCCGATGCCTCGCCGTCCCTCAACACTGGTACGATTCCGGTTATGAGCCGGCGAACAACTGCCCAGCATGAAAAACCGACGATTGCACGCACCATTCGCATGCCCGGTGCGCTCCGCACGAGAATCCAGGCCGACGCGGAGCGATGTGGCCGCAGCTTCGAAGGACAGGTGATCGCCTTGTTGCGCCGCCACTACGGAGAAGCGGTCGACATCGCTCCGACGCCGGCAGCGATTCTCGCGCTGGCGGCGACCAGTCTCGCTGACATTCCGGCCTCGGAACGTAACCGGCTCACGCGAAAGCTCGAAGAGCAGGAACGCTGATTCGATGAGCCATGGGCCGACGCTGGTTGGCTAGATACTCTTGCCCTCGGCTTGAAACAACACAGCGATGCCGAAGCCGCCGCACGCGATCCCGCAGACACCAAAGCCAACAAGACGCCAGACCAACGGGCCGACTTCTGGCTGGACCGTCTCCGAGAATATCCATGCACCTACCAGGAGTAGCACGGCCACGCCGCAGACAATTGCGGTCATGGTTCCGGCCCAGCCGAGGAGTGTTTGGAGCGACTTGCTGCCATCCCACAACGTGGCGGTTGCCCCGCCAGTTATCATTGTCGGAATACCGAAGGCAAAGAAGCCAATCACGCACTTCGACCCCGGAAAACCGAACCAAGTGTTCAGGATCAGCGTCGCCACGAGGCAGGTCGCAAATGCGGCTGCCAGCAGAAATGTCAACCAACCTAGGTGAGCCCTCATGACGATCTCCAATCAACAGTACTGTTCAGCTCTCACGTTTACGTCGTACTCACTCCGGCTTGGGCTCAGCCGTAACCGGCGGGGAGTCTATTGTCATGTGCTCGGAGGGCCGGTTTTTTCAAGTTGAGCACGAAGCCACTTATTCTGCTCACTCATCTCATCGCGTAGCCACCGAAGATCCTGCATCAGCTCGTCCGGCACGACCGGGGGGAGACTCTGAACATGCGTTGTCGAGCGCTGAGTCAGCCAAACGTAGACTCCCAGAGCTGCGAGCACCAGAACAGCACCAACCCAAACGAGGGGCCCGAGTTTTTCGTGCCCACTATTCAATATGATGATAGTCGCACCTATGGCGAGCGTGGCGGCCGGCGCTCCGACACGTTCCACGGTTGTCGCAACTCTTTCAATCGTCGCAGTCGCGCGTTCCTCGATCGGTGGTTGCATCTGCTGAGCCCCCTCAGTATAGGAGTGTCGTACACCGCGATTTCCCTACCCAGCGCACTCAAGACACCGGCAGCGCATGGCCCCGGTCCCTCATTTGGCCGGAAGTGCAGCCAGCATCCGGTAAACTGCCCCCGTTGACCCCATCCGAATTCCTCGATAAGTGGAGTGACTCCGCCGCCGCCGAGCGGTCGAATGCGCAGTCATTTCTAAACGACCTCTGCGCCGTCCTGAACGTCGACCCGCCGCACGCTGCCACCTCCGACCCTGAGCGCGACGCCTACGTCTTCGAGAAACCGGTCACCGTCCCGCACGGAGGGCGGCAGGAGGGGATCGGCTTCATCGATCTCTTCAAGCGCGGCCATTTCGTCCTGGAGGCCAAGCAGGGCTCGGAGAAAGGCTCCTCGCGCCTCGGCACGGCACGGCGCGACAGCCCTGCATGGCACATCGCTATGCAGGATGCCTTCGGTCAGGCGCTCACCTACGCCCGGGCCATGAACGCCCCGCCGCCGTTCCTCATCGTCACAGACGTCGGCCATTGCTTCGACCTCTACGCATCGTTCGATCACACCGCCAGCTACCGCGCCTTTCCCGATGCCGTGAACTCGCGCATCTATCTGCGTCACATCTTCCGGCAGGCGCACGATGCCGAGCCCGACCCGATCGAGTATCTACCCGAGGAACGGCATCTGACGGAATTCGGCCGTCGCCTGCGGCGCGTCTTCACCGATCCGTATGAGCTCGATCCCTCGAAGCACGCAGCCAACATCACGCGCGAGGTGGCAGGGCGGATCGCCACGATTGCTAGACAGCTCGAAGGCGCCGGCCACAATCCCGAGCTGGTGGCCAAGTTCCTGATGCGCTGCCTCTTCACCATGTTTGCCGAGGATGTCGGTCTCCTTCCGCGGCGCATCTTCTCCGATGCCTTCGAAGACTGGCGCGAGAACCCCGAGCATTTCAAAGCCGCCATCGAAGAGCTGTGGCAAAAGATGAACGAGGGCGGCGTGCTCTGGGGAAAGGGGAAAGTCTGGCGCTTCAACGGCGGACTGTTTAGTGATCCCACCGCTATCGATCTGAACCGCTTCCAGCTCCACGCGTTGCGCGAGGCCGCGGAGAGCAACTGGGCGCACGTCGATCCGTCGATCTTCGGGACGTTGCTGGAGCGCGCACTCGATCCGAAGGAACGCCACCGCCTCGGCGCGCACTACACGCCGAGGGCGTACGTCGAGCGTCTGGTGCGGCCGACGATCGAGGAGCCGCTGCGCAAGGAGTGGGAGACCGTCCGCGCCAGCGTGCGCACCCTCATCGCTGATGAAGCATCGGGGGCGAAGAACGAGAAGGAAGCGCTGCGCCTCCTGGAGACATTCCTCGACCGCCTCGCTCACGTGCGCATTCTCGACCCTGCCTGCGGCACCGGGAACTTCCTCTACGTCTCACTCGACGTCCTGAAGCGGATCGAGAACGAGGTGCTGGACATGTTCTCGAACCTCGGCGGCGGTCGCATCACCAGCTTCGGCCGCCTGGTCTCCCCGAAGCAGTTCCTCGGCATCGAGATCAAGCGCTGGGCGAAGGAGATCGCCGAGCTGGTTCTCTGGATCGGCTACCTGCAGTGGCAGCTGCGCACCCGCGGCTTCGCCAGCAACCCAGAGGAACCGATCCTCCACGACTACCACAACATCGAGTGCCGCGACGCCGTGCTCGCCTACGACGAGAAGGTGCCGCTGCTGGATGACGACGGCAATCCCGTGACCCGGTGGGATGGCGAGACGATGAAGCGGCATCCGGTGACGGGTGAGGATGTGCCGGACGATACAGCGCGAGTGCCGGTGTATAGATATGTGAATCCGCGGAAGACAGAATGGCCGGAGGCTGAGTTCATCGTCGGAAACCCGCCGTTCATCGGGAACAAGAAGATGCGGGTTGCATTGGATGATGCATACGTCGACGCGCTCCGGTCAACACACAAAGACGTTCCCGATACCGCAGACTTCGTGATGTATTGGTGGGATGAGGCGGCTCGCCTTGTTACGATCGGCGCCATTAGGAGATTCGGGCTCATTACGACAAATAGCATTACGCAACCAGGCACACGTCGACTACTCCAAAATCGAATGGGAAACAGTGGTGGGCTGAGGCTCACCTTCGCGATTCCAGACCACCCTTGGTCAGATTCCGAGACAGGCGCCGCGGTACGGATTGCGATGACGGTCGGAGCATCTGATCAAAGTCAAGGTACGCTGCTCAACGTCACTCGGGAAAGAGAGGGCTCGGGTGACGAAAGGTCAGTCGATTTCAAATCAACGGCTGGGACAATCAATGCGGATCTCACTGTCGGTGCCAACGTCAGTGACGCCGTCACGCTGCGGTCCAACAAGAGTCTCTCGTTCATGGGCATGACGCTCGTGGGCGAAGGCTTCCGAATCAATAGCGATCAGTTAAGCGATATGGGTTTGAAAGGCGACGAGTTGCCGGAATTCGTACACCCGTACCTCATCGGCCGCGAGCTGACACGTATCAATTCCGGTCGGTTCGTCATCGACCTGTACGGCTTAGACATCGAAGACGTGCGGGAACGGCATCCTGCGATCTACCAGTGGCTGAATGACCGCGTACGACCGAACCGGGAACAAAACAAACGAGAAGGCTATCGCAGCAAATGGTGGCTCTTTGGCGAGACGCGAGGTGGACTTAGAAAGGCTCTGAAAGGTCTGACACGATATATAGCAACACCAGAGACATCCAAACATCGCATCTTCGTTTTCCTTGAGCTCAACGTTGTACCTGACCACACGGTCTTCGCAATCGCGCTCGATGACGGATTCTCGATGGGTGTCCTGTCGTCCCGGGCACATTCCGTGTGGTCCGCAGCAGCGGGGTCACGGATGGGAGTTGGGAACGACCTGCGCTGGAGAAACGTGACGTGCTTTGAACCCTTCGCGTTTCCGGCAGCAGCGGAAGGTGCTTCTCGAGAAATCGCCCAGTGGGGAGAAGCTCTGGACCGCCATCGCAAGCGTCAGCAGCTTGTGAATCAAGATCTGGCATTGACAGACATGTACAACGTCCTCGAAAAGCTCCGTAGTGGCGGGGCGCTGACGGACAAAGAGAAGGTCATCCACGAGCATGGGCTAGTCTCGGTCCTCAAACAGATCCACGACGACCTCGACGCGGCGGTGTTCGACGCCTACGGATGGCCGCACGACCTGACGGACGAGCAGATCCTCGAACGCTTGGTGGCGCTGAACGCTGAGCGCGCCGAGGAAGAGCGGCGCGGCATCGTCCGCTGGCTCCGTCCCGAGTTTCAGAACCCGCTTGGGAGCAAGAGCGCTCAGCAGACCACGATGGCCGGCGTCGAGATAGAAGAGGTTGAGGCCGAGGCTCAGCCGAAAGCCGCCGTCCCTTGGCCCAAAGACCTCCCAGCTCAGATCGCCGCCGTCCGCGACCTCATTACCGCCGGCGACCACGAAGCCTGGACGGTCGACCGCACCGCCCGAGCCTTCAAAGGCGCCAAACGCCCCCAGGTCCAATCCGTCCTCGACTCTCTCGCCGCCCTCGGGCTTCTGGTCACCTTCGGCGAGGGAAAGGAGCGGGAGTGGAGGTCGGCGTCGTAGGAAGAAGTGTGGGGCCAAATCTTCGTTTTCGCTTCGCGGGCCCCCACGTGCTGCGGGGATTCAAAGTTGCGCGGCAGACCCCCAACCTCCCGGCACTTAGTTAGGGGGTCCTTCGGCGTCCTCCGCCGCGACGCTGATCTGGGCAAGCATCAACATTCGAGGCGCGGCTGCGGCAGCCTCAGGATGACAGTAGCGGATGACGCAACACTCGCCGCCCCCTCCCACCCCCACCCCAAATGCGCGGGCGCGCCTTCGGACGCGCCCGCGCGGGTACTTACTGCTTGGACCTCCGGATCATCACTGCTTCGGCAGCGGCGCCGGTGACGACGGCGTCACGGGCGAGGACTGCGTCGGAGACGGCGATGTGCCGGGGGCCGGCGCCGGGGCCGGCTTGGCTTTGGCCTTGCGTCCGAAGCTGCCGAGGGCGTTCCGCATATCCTCGACATGCGGAGCGAGACTGGCAGTCTCGGGGCGTTTGGCCAGCCGCTGCGCCAGGGCGTAGGTCGTGAGCGCTTCACTCCCTGCCTTGTTCCTCGCCGCCTGCACACTGTGGCGGATGAACAGAGCCATCGCTTCCAGCTCATCGGCCACCGGGGCAAACGCCTCGGCGTAGCTCGCCAGATCGAGCATCTGCGGCTGAACGGTGTTGCCTCCGCGCGCCAGTTCCCCGTTGTTGCGGATCGCAACCGCCGCGAGGTTGATGAACGTCAGAGGCACCGAAGCCGCTTTGGCAAGCTTCTGGTTCGCTCCCTTGGACTCCGGAACCACGAAATTCGGGATCTGATCTTTCAGACCTCGAACCACATCGATAAGCGTCGCCGCGGCGTCCGTATAGGACGTCGCCGGGGCCGCCGGGGCTGTAACGGGTACTGCATTCACGTTGGACATGAGTCCTCCTTTTCCTTTCTCAACTTGCCGTGATCAGAGCGAGCAGGTTGAGACGGATGGAGGAGCACGTCCTCGGAAGACCCGTTTCGGAGCATCGGCGACGGTCAGACGAGCGGACCGTAGTCGCCGAAGATGGATGCAGAAGATGCGGCCGCTCTCGATCGACAGGACCCTGACCGACGGGCGGGTGGTGATGAATTCCGGCGCGGGACCGGTCTTCCCGAACACCTCGGAGAGATCGAGCGGAGCGGTGCCACCGTTGACATAGTCGACCAGAGCGGCAAAGGTCTCGTCCAGCCGGTTCGAGAGCGCGGCAAGCCGCGTGGCCGCATCGATCCAGCGTTGCGTGGCGGCGATCACCTGTTCCGGAGCATCCCCGGCCTCTGCCGGTGATAGGGCTACGCGCTCGGTCGTCTCATTCAGACCGTCGACACCACTCTCCAGGAGCCCCGCCACTCGGGCAAGGCGGCCCGAAACCCGTTCCAGCCGGTGCGTGGCGATGATCGGATGTTCCGCCGCCATCCTCTCGCAGTCTTCGATGATACGGCTGGACGAGTCGATCAGCCGCAGCGAGGCGTCGATCACCTTCACCGTGTGACGGATGGGACGTTCCCACGACCGCGAATCCTCGTGCAGTTCGTGCGAACGCAGTCCGGCCCCGCGCGAGTCATTCGCGTTCCTCCCAGGGGCAGCTCCAATCCGTACATCTCTCATCATCGTCAGTTCCTAAGCGCAACCCTCCATAATACGCCCCTATAACGCAAGTGTCAATAGGAATATTCCACACCCATGGAATCGGCTCCTCGTGCCTGGTGATGGATGCAAACAGGATGGCGCTCGAACACCATCTGAGTGGAATCGCGGACACTTGTGTATCGTCGAAGGTGTCCACCCTCTCCCCGCTCGATCGCGGGGAGAGGGTGCTCGATAGGTCCCATCACGGTAAGCCTTTGTGAGAAATGCGGCCTAGACCTGGCCTAGACCTGGCCTAGACCAGGCCTAGACCAGGCCTAGACCAGGCCTAGACCAGGGCTAGACCTGGGCTAGACCCGGGCTAGACCGGGCCAGACCGCTTCGGCCGGTCCGAGACGTGCTTCTGTCCGTCCGAGACGCGCTTCTGTCGGCGCGAGACGCGCCTCTGTCCGTGCGAGACGCGCGTCTGTCGGGTCCAAGAGGCGCGTCTGTCGGGTCCAAGACGCGTTCTGTCGAGCCCGAGACGCGTTCTGTCGAGCCCAACACGCGCTTCTGTCGGGTCCAAGACGCGCTCAGTCGGGTCCGAGAGAGACTTCAGTCGGCCCTGGAGAGACTTCTGTCCGACGCGACAGATACTCCTGTCCGCTCGGGAGAAGCTTCTGTTCGACGCGGCAGGGACTTCTGTTCGATCCGACAGAACGTCTGTTCCACCCGAGAGAAACTTCTGTTCCACCCGACAGATATGCCTGTCCGTCGGAGAGAAACGCCTGTCGGCCCGGAGTGAAACGCCAGTCGAGGCGAGTGAAGGACTGTTGATTCGAGCAAAACGTCTGGCCGAACGGTGTGAGACGCCATTCGAGGCGAGTGAACCGTCAGGCCGTGAGACTGAGAGGCATGTCCGGGAACCTGGCTGCCATGGCCAGTTGACCATACCGAGAGTCAGTCAAGATGGAACGGCTCTCCCGTGATCGTGTCCCGCAGTCCGTTCCGGCTGTTTCGCGCGAAAACAGAAGAGCCGGCGAACGTCGCCGGCTCTCGCATCATGGATCGTGAAGATCTGCTATTGCGCGCTGAGGAGCATCCGGTCGAGCGCCGCGAGAGCTGCTTCGGCCGGGAAGTGGCTGTCGATGGCGATGGCTTTCACGCCTGCCCAGGTGCCGTTCGTGTAGGTGATGTAGTTGAGCGAGGTGTCTCCGACATTGGCGAAGGCCAGGCTGGTACCGTGCTCGATCACAGGGATCGGTCCCGTCCAGTCGGCGTTGAAGGACGGTGGCGCGGCGATGTTCAAAGCCTTGGGACCGCCGCCGCTTCCGTTGCCACCGCCGCCGATGCCGACCGGGATGTGAATACGCACATCGGCGATGGGGTGAAGCGACAGGCCATGGATGGCATTCGAGCCGGTGTCCCCGAAGACGACGTCGACCGTGTCCTGCATGGGCGTGCTCACGATGGCGGGGTGGCGCAGGAGCTCTTTATTGAACGTCGGGTCGACCGTGTTGGTTGGGTTGTCGGCGGCGGCCACGAACTCGCTGAGCGAGTGCGTCTCGACCGACGCCAGAGCACCCTTCTCGGTGGCCAGAAGCGCATAGCGCGCTTCCTCGCCGTCCCCTGACTCATCCCACCACACGGCGTGCAGGAGAAGAGCCGGAGCATCGGCGAAGGTGCCATCCGCCTGAAGCTGGGAGACGCGGCGCGTGATGCCGAGGCGGAGGTTGCTGCGCAGGCTGTACTGCTCGTTGTCGATCGATACCGCCTGCTTCCACGCGCCCTGGTGGTACGAGGTGAGCAGCAGCTCGCTGGACATGCCGTTGGGCGTGTGAATCCAGATGAGGAAGAGCGTGTCGGAGTCGGCGTCGTAGGCCAGTCCGCCGCAGGAGTGAAAACCAGCCGAGGTGGAGTCGGGCACGCTGACGTGACTGACGTTGGTGCCGTCCTGCACGGTGAGGACGAGCGTGCGGCTGGCGTCCATCGTGCTATCCGGCGGCGTCTGCGTCTCCACGGTATAGACCGTCCCGCCGGGTGTCACGAGCACGTCGCGGTCTACCGTCTGGCCGAAGCCGGCGACGGCGAAGAGTGCTGCGGCGAACGAAAGCAGGAGACGTTTCATAGTTTGAGGTTGATCATCGACCGGAGGTCGATCGCGAACAGAAGACTCTTCAGATGGCGGAACTGCGGGTAGAAGCGGGCCAGCTCTTCGAAGTGCTGCTCCGCCGCGTCGATGTCGCCCATTTTGTAGGCGGCTTCGCCGAGGAGGTAGTGGGCGTTCCTGACCTGACGGGGCTCGCACGCGAGATCGAGAGAGGTCTCGCCGTAGGCGCGCGCTTTCTCATATTGCTCGAGATCGAGATAGCCGTAGCAGAGATCGACGTAGGCGTCCGACCTCAGGTGCTGGGAGGCGATCCCGTCGATGACGCTGTGCAGCAGACGAAGGCCTTCCTTCGTCTCGCCGCTGATCAGCTTGTTGTATCCGAGGTTGGCGATGATGGCCACGTGACTGAAGGACTGCTCGGTGCGATTGTCGACCTGTTCGAGGCAGACAAGGGCCTGCTCGAAACACTCGATCGCTTTCGCGAACTGGGAGTCGAGCTCGTACACCATGCCGAGCTCGTTGAGCGCGGCCAGTTTCCAGAATGTCTGTTCGGCCTGCGTGGCCGCCTCCAGGGCAATCTGCCCGTAGAAGATGGCACGCTTCGATTCGCTCGTCAGCCGGTGCGTGTACATCAGCGCGTACGACGAGAGGAATGTGTGATGCGGGTTGCGCCGGCGCATCAGAATCATCGGAAGCGCTTTCACTTCCGGACCGGTGCGCTCGGCGGCGATGAGGGCGTGGCCCTTGTTGATCGTGATCAGTTCGCGGACTTCTTCATCGGTGGCCAGAACGAGCGCCTCGTCGTACATGACGAGCGCATCGTCGAACTCTTCCGAGCGAACCTTCGCCAGAGCTTCCTGGCGCAACTCCTCGATGCGACTGTTCAGCTCAGACATCGTCACCCTCGCTCTCCCCACTGTCTGAATCCCACGAGCCGTCTTCCTCCTGCGCGCGCTTGAACTCGATGAAGCTCTCCACTTCCTTCTGCGCCGTCGGACTGAGGCTGCGATATTTCTGAACCACCGTCTCGGTGCGGTTCCCTTCGTCGAAGAAGTCGCCGATACTCAGGTCGAATGTAGCCAGGATCTTGAGAAGCGTGTCCAGGCCGACCTTGTACTCGCCCTGTTCCATGCGCGAGAGGTCCGACTGGTGAACGCCGATGCGGTCCGCGAGCTCCACCTGGGTCAGCTTGCGCTGGCGGCGGAGTTGGCGGATTTTGCGTCCGACGAGCTCGAGTTGGGCTGGCTTATTCATGCGGGTTTCGTTGACTTTTATGCGGCGGGAACCATAAACTCCGCGCCAATCTACGGACTTGCGGGTCCGCTGTCAAGTCCAGAGGGTCCCGAAAACGTACAAAAACGTCCACCTCCTACGGGAACTCGTCCGAAGAGACTTCCACGCGCGCTTTACCGGCTCGGCCCTCGGTGTCTTCTGGGCTGTGCTGCAGCCGCTGAGCCTCGTCGTTCTCTATTGGTTCGTCTTCACGTTCATGTTCAGCCGCGGTCCGGCGGCGGACAACAAGCACTACATCGACTTTCTCATCGCCGGCCTGCTGCCGTGGCTGGGGATCAACGAGGGCATCATCCGATCGACGACGGTCATCGTCGACAATGCCGCGATGGTGCGCCGTCTGGCTTTTCGCAGCGAGCTGCTCGTGCTCGTTCCGAACGCTTCGGCCATGATCTTCGAAACCATCGGCCTCGCTCTGTTCGGCGGGTTCCTTCTGATCCGAGGCATGCCGCTGCGCATGATGTGGCTGCTCCCCTTCGTGCTGGCGGTGCAGTTCGCGGTGCAGGTGGGACTGGGCTGGATCCTGGCGGCGAGCTATGTTTTCTTTCGCGACCTGATGCCGATTCTCGGCTTCGTGCTCTCCTTCGTTTTCTATCTCAGCCCCATCCTCTATCCGGTGCCCGGCCGCTTCGAGCGCTTCTTCCTGTGGAATCCGATGACGCCTCTCGCCGGTTTGTTTCGCAGCGCCATGCTCTCGGCAGCGTTACCTGCGGCCGGTTCGATCGTATACCTATTGGTCATCGCCTCAGGACTCTTCACCGGCGGGTTGTTTTTCTTCCGCCGGGCGCAAGCGACGCTGGCAGACCTCATTTGATGTTGACTCGACAATTCCGAAGCAGGAGAGATGAATGATCGACAGGAAGTTGATTCTCGTAGTCTGTTTGGCCGCCGCGTTTGTGGTGCCGGGCCTCTTTGCGCAGGCGCCGCCGGCATCGGCTCCTCCTCAGCCCACGCCGGCGACGGCGACCAGCGCCGCCGCGGACCAGACGCCGGAGGGCGGCGTTCCGGCATGGATCCATCCCGAGACGGCGCAGCACCGGAGCGACCGGCTCGGCGTCGAGGATCCCGGTTTGAATCCCGATCCGAACAAGCATTTCTGGCGGTACGGCAAGTCGTACCACATCGAGCGCTTCGAACGCCGTCTGGCCGCCTACGACCGCGAAGATGGATCGGTCCGCCCGCTGGCGCAGGTGAACTTCGCCTTCGAGATCTACCAGCAGAACGAGAAGTTCGTGTGGGTCTGGATTCCTGATCCCGAGCCCACGACCACGCCGACCGGTGAGCCCATCCCGCCGCCTGTGGCGAAGAGCCGCTACAACGATCTGGAGATCGCGTTTCTCAAAAAGACGAGGGATCAGTACAGCGCACTCGATCCGGCCATGAGCGAGAAGACGATCCGCTTCGAGGAGTCGTCGCAGGGCCTGCCGAAGGAAGGATCGTGGCGCAATTCGCTCGCCGTCGGCGACATGAACGAAGACGGCTGCCCGGACATCGTCGCTCCGCCGCAGCGCGGCACGTCAAACTTTCCGGCCATCTTCCTCGGCGACTGCAAGGGTCACTGGAAGCTGTGGGACAAGACCAACTTCCCACACGCCTTCGATTACGGCGGGGTGGTCGTGGCCGATTTCAACAAGGACGGCCACCTGGATGTGGCCTTCGCGGTCCATCTCACCGGCGTCGCCGTCTACCTCGGCGACGGCAAGGGCAACTTCAAGGAAGTGACCGAGGGTCTCCCGCGCGACTTCGCCACCCGTCATCTCTCCATCACCGACGCGAACAACGACGGCTATCCCGACATCGTGGCCATCACCGAGGGTCCGAGCGTGCAGGGGATGGGGAACTCGCGTTACGGCAACGTGCGCCTCTACCTGAACAGGAACAAGGGCACGAAGTGGGAAGGGGTCGACGTCGTGCAGCCGGGAGTGAAGACCGGCGCGGATTGGATGTCGGTCGGCAACTTCAACGGCGATCACTACCCCGACTTCGCGTTCGGCAGCATCTTCCAGGGAAGCTGGGACATTATCTATATGAGCAAGGGTCCCAACTCCTGGGAGACGATCAAGAACGACGGTGACCTGATTCCGTCGCGCGCCTACTTCATGGCCAGCGCCACGGGCAAGTTCTCATCGAAGACGCTCGACGACGCCATCCTGTCGGATCTCCGTTACTGGCCGACCGATCTCGATGAGAGCATCGTGGCCAAGCCGCCGCTCGTGGAGATGACGTCGATCGATCGCATCTCGTTCACGAAGAACGGTCCGAAGCGGACATCCATCGCACGCTGGAGCGGACACGAAGGCGTCAGCGGCATGGCCGCGGGCGATTTCGACGGAGACGGCAATCTGGACATCATCTATACACGTACCAACCCACGCGAAGCGGTGATCCTGCTCGGCGACGGCAAGGGCGGCTTCACGCAGGCGAAGATCGAGGGACTGACGATCGCGCCGCAGCGGAACTACGACATCACGGTCGCCGACGTCAACGGCGACGGCAAGCCCGACCTGATCGTCGGTTACGAAACGTCGGGAACCTCGTCGCTCAGCATCAACGACGGTTCGATTCACGTCTTTCTCAACCGCGGCGTGGTCAAGCCGTCGCAGGCGGCCGGCAAGAAGTGAGCGCTTTTCTCCCGGCGGCCGGGCGGCGATGGACCGTCCCGGCCGCAACTTCGCTCCGGCGATTGGCTTCCCCAGCCGTGCCGGCGGGATCCTTCGTGATGCCGGCGCAGGCAGGGGAAGTTGCCGGGATGGGGCAGGCCGGATACGATTTGTACTTGTGCAGAAGTGCTGTTTCGGTATAATCCGCCCGATCTCGTTTGATGAGCCTATGTCGTAACCACATAAAAATGCGTCTGAGGCATTGACTTCTGGGTTCAGAGGCAATACTGTTACGTGAAACAGGAATAGGAAGACAAGTTTTCAAATCCGGCGCGGGAGGTGATCGTATCGTCGAGAGAGGGTGACCCCAGTCTGAACAAGCAGATTCAAACAATCATCGATGTGTAGGAGAACAGCATGAAAAAATTAATGGTTCTGGCCATGATGGCCACCCTCCTGATGGCGGGTTCGGCATTCGCGATCCAGCGTCCAGCGTTGACGCCGGCTCCGAACGCGACCTTCTCATTTGGATCACCGGGTATCGCCGCCGGCCCGACGACGACAAACAACGACGACTCGTGCGACATCGGTACCGCACCGGCCGCGACGTTGCTTCTGCCGTACTTCGAGGTCGACCCGAACCCGACCGTGCAGGGTCAGACGACTCTGTTCACGATCACGAACGTCAGCCGTTATCCCCAGATCGCCCACGTTACGATCTGGACCGACTGGTCGTTCCCGGTCCTCGACTTCAACATCTTCCTGACCGGATATGACGTTCAGCCGATCAACCTCTATGACATCATCGTCCGCGGCGTCGTCGCTCCTCCGAGCGGCACGACCTCGGCGACGACGCCTGGAACGCTGTCGGCCGCGAACAACGCGAACAACAACATCAACCTTGGCGTGGCGCCTTGCATCGGACTCCCGGGCAATCTGCCGACGAGCCTCGTCGCCGCCGTCAAGACCGCTCTGACCACCGGTGTCTACAATCCGGGCGGCGGAGTTGCGGCTTGCTCGACCGCGGGTGGCACGCACGCGAACGCGATCGGTTATGTGACCGTCGACGTCGCTGCTGACTGCTCGACCAAGTTCCCCAACGACCCGACCTACTACAACACGGGTACTGGTGAAATCCTGTTTGACAACGTCCTCATCGGCGACTACCAGCAGCTCGGACCGGCACCGGCCGGCACCGGCACGGCGTCGAGCTTTGACGGCGGTGGCAACCCGATGGTTCATATCCGCGCCGTACCCGAGGGTGGTGGCGCAGGTATCGGCGGCGGACTGCAGCCGGGAACCAACCTTCCGTACACGTTCTACGACCGTTACACGCCGGCCGCGAACCGGACGATCGATCGTCGTCAGCCGCTGCCGTCCACGTGGGCTGCCCGCTTCATCCAGGGTGGCACGGGCGCGTTTGCGACGAACTACAAGATCTGGCGTGAAGGTGTCACCGGATCGGGCGCGTCGTGCGCCTCGTACGTGAACAACGGCATTCTGCCGATCGGTGAGTTTGTCCGCTTCGACGAGCATGAGAACCCGACCACGTTTGGTGGCGGCTTCATTTGTTCACCTTGCAACACCCAGCTCCCGACGCTTCCGGAAACCTCAGCCGATAACACCGCCGGCCAGTCCTTCCCGGCCATCGGTGCCTCTGGCGACGTTGGCGGTTGGATGTATCTCAACCTCAACAACGGCGGCTCGAGCGCCTACTCCGTTACTGGTCATCCGAGCGGAACGATCATCACCGGCCCGACGCCTACCGTGTTCGGAACTCCGCGCGCGAGCCAGAACTGGGTCATCATCGAGATGTTCGGTAATGTCGGCTCCAACCGCTTGACGGTCGACTTCGACGCTGCATGGCTTGGAAACGGCTGCTCCGCGGCTGCCGCGCTCTCCACTGCCAACGGCGGTACGACTCCGATCGGACCGGCTGGTGGTGTCTTTGTTTGCCCGCCGCCTCCTGGCAGCGTGACGCCGGTCAACATGACCAACGGCACGACCACCCAGTGCACGGGTACCAACGTCACCCCGAACGTGCCGTAAGTTTCCCCAAACAGCAGTTTGCCGTACAGGCGGGCCGGGTTTTCCGGCCCGCCTTTTTTTTTGAGATAGACATAGACAACGACGAGGCTCTTTGGGTAAAATAACAATCGCTGCGCGCAGTGTCTCTGGTCGTTACGCGCGGTTGACGGATCGGTCCGTCATATCACCCGTTTTCAATTGCCACGGAGGAGAGAAAGTGAACTCGATTCATCGAAGGTGGGTTTTCGTTTGCTGTCTGACGTTGATCCTGACGGCCGCGGCGGCGCATGCGCAGGACTGGGTGCTGCCGGCATCGACGGCGAATACAGACGTGCCTTGCTTGACTTGCGTCGGGAAGACGACCCTGAAAACCATCGGCTATCCGCCGACGCTCAAGTTCACAGGCCGGTTCCTCGATTCTGAGATCACGAAGGAATACCAGTTCAACTTTCGAACCGCTCGCGCGCGCAGCGTCGGCTTTCTGGATTCAACGATTGCGAACAGCCGTGTCTATATGATGATCGGCAGCGCCCCGGCGGCCTACAAAACGGACTCGTTCTTCAAGCGTCTGGCCGCTCACGAGACGCTTGCGCTCTCGACGAGCATCCCTCTCCACCCCTACCAGAACCAGCGTTCTCCGTATACCGAAGAATTCCTCTGGTGGGATCGGTTCTTTTATGCGGAGGACGGAGGCGGTTGGATCATCCCCGGCGGCGACGGGCAGGACAAGCTCTACGGACTGGACTGGGACGATCGCGGCAACGTGTACGCGGCCTATTCGACCTTCGGTTGGGGCATCCTTCACGACGATTTCGGCACGGGCGGAGACTGGATGCCCAGCCTGTATCAGCATCTCCCAGGCATCGACGATGTGACACACCTGCCGATCGTTCCGGATCCGGGAGACCTCACGCCGATCACGATCGTTTCCTGCAAGTTGACCAATGATGCGGGCGGGATTGATTACTACGCCGTCATCACGTCGGGCAGTGACACCAAAGCGCAGGTGTGGAAGGTCACGAATACCAGCGTCCCCGTGAAGATGCCCGACATGCCGGGCCACGAGTTCGCTTCCGTTGCCAGGGATTTCGCCAACGGACGGGTGGCCGTCCTCGACCCAAGCGGAAAGTTCGAGCTCTTCACGACGAAGGCATTCGTCACCGGGGGCGATCCCACCGTCACCAAGGTGGCCAACGGCGGGCAGTTCAAGTCCGTCACGACGGATGGAACCAACTTCTACCTTCTGGCGTCGCTTGCCGGCTCCGCATACATCTCCGTGATCAACGGCTCGACGTACGCCGAGACCGATCTGCCGATTCTCCAGACGAACGGGTCTCTGGCCTCCTTCTCCACACCGGGCGGCGTTCGCGCCGGAGCAGGCTATCTCGCCGCGTGGGGGGTCGAAAACTTTGCCGGCGGCTGGAACGTCCACCTGTACAAGATCGGGAATGGCGGATCGCTGACGGAGGTCCCGCTCAACAATTACTTCGCGCAGTATTACTCGGGCGGCGCTCCTGCCGGCTATGCGATCCCGACGTTCAGCGCGCTCATGGATGTTGCGCCGTACAAACTCTCGTGCGCGCCAGGGGACTCGACCTGTCACGCCGCCCCCTATCTCATCGTGGAGGCGTTCGGCTTCGGCGATGTCTATGAAATCAAAGCGGGCGACACGCTGAGCGCGCATGTGACCAGCTCACCAACGCCGTTCTACGGCGATAAGCAGACATTCACGAGCTCTTTGGCGTCCAATAATCCGGTGGCGGTGAATTGGACCTTCGGCGATGGAACGACCGGGGCGACCATTCCCGGCTCGCCGTCGATCAACCACCAGTACGGGGGAGCGACGGCGAGCGATCTACCGCTGACACGGCAGGTCACCGCCACGAATGCCGCCGATTCCACCATGACGGACTCGCTTACCGTCACGCTGGCCAAGCCGCAGGCTGGTTACAAGGTTCCTGCCACGGGCTATCTGTTCCGATTGCCCGATGCCAGCTCTCCCGCACAGATCGTGACCGGGGATACGTTTGCCGACATTTCCGACGGTAACACCGAGGGTCACTATACGCAGTGGGTTCTCGATTCAGCGTCGACGAACCAGCTACCCACCGGCACCGAGTCCGTCGGTGCCTGTGGCGTGCACACGCTGAAGTTCGTCGCCCACTACGGTCCGTATGACCCGTCGACATTTGCCGCCGCTTCCGACGCCCAATTCCCGATCGACTCGGTGACGTATGCGACGAGACCGTACTCCGTCGCCATTCAATTGCCGCCCGCGACCACTCCGCAAACCCCGAATGCGGTATTCACGGCCCTGGTGCGCACCTCTCAGCTCGCGGCCGATCTGCCGGCCGGCGCGAATACCGCGTGTAACTACGAGTGGGATCTGGTCGACGCGTCGAACGCAAACAGACAAACCCTGAAGGCTGCCGGTACGCTCGCCACCATTCCGACTTTTTCCGTGGCACGGAGCCTGTTCAACTCGCCAGGAATGCGGGTCCTCCTGACCGTGTCGGTGAACACGAGCGCTGTCAGCGCCGCGTGCAGCCGGGTGGGATTCGAGTCGCAGGCGCTCAAGACAGATGCCCTGAACGGCCCCGACCCGACGATCGTTGTGACCGGATGCGCGCACATCGGCGATACCTGCCACCTCACGGTCACCTCGGGAGGCTCACAGAGCGGCTGGTCGTATGACTGGAGCCTTGGCGGGCCCGTTCCGTGTCCGCACTGCAGCGCCGTATCCGACTACTCGCCGATCATCACAACGATTGGAGGCTACACGGCCACGCTGGTCGTCACCAATGGGATCGGATCGGCCACGGTTCAATCGGCCCCCTTCACAGTCGCACAGGCTACCTGCCCGGTGCCGCAGGAGGCTAACAGCGCGCTCGGTTTCGCTGGCCCGGTATCGGGTTGCTTCAGTACCCTGGATACCTGCTCCGTAGGAGAGGGGATCCTCTTCCACGTCTCGACAATCGGATGGGCGGTTGCGGATTGCAACACCTACCAGTGGGCCTTCGGCGACGGAGCCACGTCCAGCCTCGCGAGCCCGACCCACGCATACACCACGGGAGGTACGTTCAATGTGACGCTGGCACTTGGCGCCGCTGGATCATCCACCATCGCCCACCTGGCCACCACAGTCACGGCTGGTACCGGTAACGGTAACGGTGGCGGTGGTGGTGGCGGCGGTGGCGGTGGCGGCAATGGCGGCGGTGGTGGTGGCGGTGGGGGAGGTACTTGCCCCGCGCAGACTACGCAAAGCGCCTATGTCGGCTTGATCGGTGCCACCTCGGGGTGCACACCCAGCTTCGGAACCTGCACTCCTGGAGAGAGCATTCTCTTTACCCTTTATCCGGAGGGTTATAACTTCTCCTGCGCGACGACGACGTATCAATGGAGCCTCAGCGACGGTACCAGCGGGAGCGGGCAGAGCTTCGCGCATGTTTTCCCGAGCGCCGGACCCTATTCGGCAACGTGTACCGCCAGCAACAACGGCGGCACGCAGGCTTACTCGATCTCCTTCCAGGTCGGATCGGTGCAGCAGAAGACCTGCGGGACGATGACTCAATCGAACGTCGGACTGACGTACAGCGGTCCTAATTGCAGCGATGGGGGCGGCACCTGCAACGCCTCGGATACGATCCAGTTCTCCGCCGTCGGCAAGGGTTCTTCCCCTTACGACTTCAGTTGCGCCCAGCACAACTACAGTTGGACCTTCGGCGACGGAGGAACGGGCAGCGGCCCGAGCCCCACGCACGTCTATTCGGCGGCCGGCACGTGGACCGCGACAGTCACCATCACGCAGGGTTCACAGAACATCACGTTCAGCCACGCGGTCGTCGTGGGCGGAAGTGGTAGCGGCGGTACCGGTAGTGGCGGCAGCTGCCCGACGATGTATCCCGACTCCAATGTGTACATCGGGTTTCTCGGTCCTACCAGCCAGTGCTTTGCCGCCGATACGTCGTGCGGAATCGGCGAGGCGATCAATTTCCAGGCAAATCATTTCGGGTACGACTTCTCGTGCGGATCGCACACGTTCTCGTGGGACTTCGGCGATGGCAGCCACTCCACATCGCAGGCTCCTTCGCACGCGTACGTCGCAAACGGGACGTACAGGGTGACCCTGCACCTTACCAACCCGTCGATGTCGGTTGACCTGACGGCGACCGTGAAGGTCGGAACCGGTGTCTCCGCACCCTCCGTGCCGCGGGGAGGCCATGCCGTTAGGAGATGGCCATAGGCCGTAGCACAATCCACCGCAACGCGACAAAAAGTGGCGGGCTCCGGCCCGCCACTTTTTTTTGCGTGTGATGATTTCGCGGTCCCGTCCGTACAATGTCCGCAATGACCAACGCCGTCCGGGCATTCGAGCTGACGAAGCAATACGATATTTACCGGCGGCCCATCGACCGTTTGATCGAAACGGTGACGCGCCGGCCGCGGCACACGGTTTTTCCGGCGCTGCAGGACGTCACCTTTGAGGTCGAGCGCGGCGAGACGATCGGCATCGTCGGTCAGAATGGTGCCGGCAAGAGCACGCTGCTCAAACTGCTCTGCAGCGTGACGCGCCAAACGAGTGGGGTGCTCGAGACCAGGGGCAGCATCGCCTCGATCCTCGAGCTCGGCACCGGCTTTCATCCGGAGTTCACCGGCCGTGATAACGCTTCGCTCAATGCCACGATCCTGGGTCTCGGCCCGGCCGAGCTCAAACAGCGACTCCCTGCCATCCTCGAGTTCTCGGAGCTTGGAACCTTTCTCGACCGGCCGGTGAAGACCTACTCCTCGGGGATGTACATGCGCCTGGCCTTCTCGGTCGCCGTCAATGTCAACCCCGATATCCTCGTCATCGACGAGGCGCTCGCGGTTGGCGACGGACACTTTCAGAAGAAGTGCGTCGACAAGATCCGCGAGTTCCAGGAAGAGGGCAAGACGATCCTTTTCTGCTCGCACGGCCTGTATCACGTCAGCTCCATCTGCCGGCGTACGCTCTGGCTCGACCACGGCCGTGTGATGCGCTACGGTCCGTCCCTGGACGTCGTCCACGAATACGAGACGTTCCTTTTGCAGCGCGATCGCGAGCGGCCCTCGAGCGAGGGCGAGCCCGAGCACGAACGTCCGCCGTCGCCGGTCCGCATTCGCGAGATCGTCATCTGCGACCGCGCCGGACGCCCGCGCGATGTGTTCGAGCGGGGCGAGGACATTCATGTGAAGCTGCACATCCACTCCGAGGTCGCCTCGCAGGCGATCCACACGATCGTGGGCGTCCATCGCTCGGCTGACGATCTCCAGTGCTTCGCCGTGGGCACCCATGCCGACGGTGTCGAGCCGCCGTCGGGACAGAATGAATACGAGCTGATCGTGCAGCTCCACGACGTGCCTCTGAACCGGGGCGAGTACTCGATCATCGCCTTTGTCGGCGACGAGAACGCCATCACGGTGTTTGACCGCCGCGATGTGCGGCCCGCGTTCTCCATCACCGGAGAGCGTTTCGAGGTCGGATTGATCTCGTTGGACCATCACTGGTCGCTTTCGCCGGCCGGGTCGAGTGTCGCTCAGCCGGCCGGCAGCAGATGACGCCGATCTCGCTGCTCGTAATCAATTACCGCTCGGCCCAGCTCGCGGCCGAAGCCATTCGCTCGGCGCGGTCTGCGACGGTGCATCCGTTGCAGGCGGTCGTCGTCGACAACAGCGGCGAACCGGCGGAGGTGGACGCGCTGCGTGCCGTCGCCGATGTCGTAATCGCCGCGCCGCGCAATCTCGGCTACGCCGGCGGCATCAACGCGGGACGGCGTTCCTGTGACGGCCAGGTCATCGTCGTCTCCAATCCCGACGTCTGTTTTGGGGCGCGGGCGATCGATCATCTTGTCGAGGTGGATGCGGCAGTGGCGGGACCAGCGCTTTTCTGGGACGACGCGCACCAGTGGATGCTGCCGCCGGCCGAGTTGCAGAGCAGGCGCGAGGTCATCGATCGCGTGGTGGCCAGCCGCTCGCGCACGTGGGCACGCCGGCGTGACCGCCGCCGCTTCTTCGCACGCGTGGCCTTCTGGTCACTCGATGGCCCCACGCCCGTCCGTGCCCTCTCCGGCGCGGTCATGGCCATTCGCGCGAGCGCGTTTGACGCGGCTGGCGCGTTCGACGAGCGATTCGCCCTCTACTTTGAAGAGAATGACTTTCTCCGCCGCGTTCGCGGAGATGTCGTGTACGTGCCCGCGGCCCGCTGCCGGCACCTGTACAACCAGAGCGCCGGTGGTTCGGACGAGGCGGCTTCGCTCTATGTGCGGTCAGAGCTGCTCTACCTTCGCAAATGGGGAGGAGCCTTCATCAAGCGGTTCGAGCGCAGGTCCGACTCTCCCGTCCGGCCGGATGAACGAGCGCCGACGGGAGAGGACCTCGTTATCGAAGCATCGCCGCTGGCGAACTTCGAAACCGCGGCCGGCCACTTTGCGAACGACATCGTGGAGGTTCCTGACGACATCTGGAGCGCGTATCGTGGCGACGTCCTCCACCTTCGCGCGGTCGTCCGGCGCACCGGGCGCGTGCTCAGTTCCTGGGCCAAAGCTAGAATACCCGTATGAGCTCGACGAGCGTGTCGATCGTCGTCCCCCTGATCGGACCGTCGGCCGAACTGCCTTCGACGATCGAGACGATCGAGCGCTACCTTCAGGCTACCGGCTTCGATTTCGACATCCGCGTGGTCGACCGGCGCGACGGTGCCGGCTATGGCGCCATGATCCGGCGCGGCGTGGCGGATGCCGCGGGCAGCGTCATCATCGTCGCCGACCACGATCTGCCGTATCCGGTCAGCGCGATCGGCGACGCGGTCGCGCTGATCGAGTCAGGCGCGGCGGAGGTGGTCTTCGCCCGGCGGGAGGGCTGCCGCGACAACGTGGTTTTGCGCTCGCTTCTCGTTCCCATTCTCCCCGATCCATCGCTGCACCTGAAGGCATTCGCCGCCGGCGCGGCCCGGCTGCTGGTCGCCGAGTCGAAGCTGCGCGGCGGCGGGTTCGACCTCGAGACCGCGTATCTGGCCAACAAGTACGGATTCCGCATCGAGCGACTGACCGTGCATGCCCAGGCGGGCCCGGCCAGGCGGACCTTCGGTTTCTGGCAGGGCGTCGCGTCCGCCGTCGCGATCCGGATGACGGACCGGCGAAACGGCTACCGGGCGCCGCGAAGGTGTCTGGTCTGTTTTTCCAACGAGGTGTGGAACCTCGATCAGATCCCGGGCAATGTGGTGCGCGCCTGCAGCCGCTGCAAGTGCCGTTACCTCGGGCGTTTCGAAGTCGACGGCGATACAAGGCCGGTGCGCCGTGTTCTGCGCCCGCAACCGGCGCCGATGGAGATCGGGGAGGAGACGGTCCATCATGGCGTGGCGCGGGAGAAGACGAGCGAGCGCCGTCTGGCCGCCTTGCGGCGCCACCTCACAGCGAAGGCGCGCATTCTCGAGGTTGGAGTGCGCGACGGCAGCTTTGGCGCCGCTGCTGCTCGCGAGCTCGAATACGTCGGCATCGACCGAGCCGCTCCCGCTGCGCGCGCCGCGCGCGCGCGCGGGCTCGAGGTCTATTGCTCCACCGTGCCGAACTTCGTCAACACGGGGCCGGCCTTCGACGCCATCGTCCTCTTCCACGTCTTCGAGAACATGGCCGATCCTCACGATGCCCTGGCTCGGATGAAGGACCTTCTGAAGCCGGGAGGCGTGTTGCTGCTCTCGACCTTTGACACGGAAGGGTTGGTCTACCTCATCACCGAGCGGCGATGGATGACCCAGAACTTCCGCACGCATCTCATTCTTTATTCGCGCTCCGCGCTCATCGAACTGCTGGAGCACTCCGGGTTCGAGATCGTCAGCATTGGCGCCGAGCTGGCATACCGCGATCACCGCTTTCTGCGTCACTCCGTCGCCACGCGCTGGCCCGGACTGGCGCCGCTCGTGCGGATGATGCTGAAGATTCTTCCGGATCCTCTCCTGCTCTTCTCGGGCTCGATCCGGATCGTGGCGAAGCGTCGCGCCGGGGCGCCGGTCAACTTCCACGCGATCCGCTCCGTCGAGCCGACGCATGCCCGTTGACGCGCGGTTTGCCACGCGCCCGTTCCGGACGGGTGACGAGGAGCAGATTCTGGACCTCTTCGCCCGCGCGTTCCCGCACGCGCCCCGAGGCATCGATCACTTTCGCTGGGAGTACCAGCGCAACCCGGCCGGCAATGAGCGCATCTCGCTGACGTTCGACCAGGCTGGCCGGCTGGTCGGGCAATACGCCGGCTACCCGGTGCGGGTGGTTGACGACGGCCGCGATCTCGTTGCCCATCAGATCGGCGACATCATGACCGACCGCTCCGTGCGCCAGGTCGGCCGCGGCCCCACGAGCATCCTGGCTCGAACGGCACAGCATTTCTATGATGTCTTCTGCCGAGGAAGAGTCGCTTTCAACTACGGCTTCACGACCGCGGCCCACCGCGAGCTCTCCGTGCGCTTTCTCGGCAGCGATGCCGTGGAGCCGGTCGCCTATCGCGTTCGGGACCTGGCATCCAATCCGTTGCGGCCGATCACGCGGCGTGAGCGGTGGCTTCATGGATGGCAGCTCGAGCTCGTCCATGACCCGGGGGAGGAATTCGATCGTTTCTTCGAACGTGTCGCTCCGGCGTATCACTTTCTCGTTCGGCGCGATGCGCCTTACCTACGGTGGCGATATCTCGAATGCCCTGACGTCCCCTACTTCATCGTGGCAATCCGCAAATGGAGGCGGCTTGCCGGCTGGAGTGTCTTCGGAGTCCGCGGTTCGCGGCTGGCCTGGGGAGACGCGCTCTTTGACCCGAAGTTGCCGGAGGCCGCGGGAGTACTCCTCCGTCACGTCGTGCCGAGCTACCCGGTCGATCGCATCGACGGCTGGTTTCCCCCGAGGCCGTCGTGGTTCGGCGCGATACTGAGTGACATGCAATTCGAGTCGCGGGCTGATCCGCAGGACCTGTCGCTGATGTGTGTGCCGTTCGATCTGCCGGACGCCAGCGCGCGCATCAGCCAGCGGCTCTATTACACCTACGGCGACAGCGACCTTTTCTGAGCAGTCGTTGTGGCCAGCGTCGTGCACGTCCAAGCCCGCAGTCGGTAAAATGGAGTCCTTGTGAGCCCGGCATGAGTGAAATCCAGCCTCAGGACGGCAGTGGGAAACGCGTCTCGGACGTCGACAGGAAGCGCATCCTGGTCATCGACGATGACCTGCCGTTGCGCGGCATGCTCGCCGCTGCCTTGCGCCAGGCCGGCTTCCAGGTGCTGCTTGCCGGCGACGGGAATGAAGGTCACCGGGCGCTGACGCTCCATCGGCCCGACGTCATCCTTCTGGACTTGGCCATGCCCGGCGTGAACGGCTGGGATTTTCTGCAGCGTTTGAAGGAATCCGGCTACCTCGGCACGGTTCCGATCATCGTCGTGTCCGCGCATCTGCACGTGGAGCCGCAGGCCATCCTGCAGCTCGGGGTCGCCGCGATTCTGCCGAAGCCGTTCAACCTGCCTGACCTGATCGATCTCATCGAGCACCTTTCGCCGTGACGACGGACGCTTGGGCGCGCCCGATCGCCGCGCGATACCCGACGCGCTTTCTTCGTGCATACGTCCGCTCGAAGATCCGGCTTGACCCCGTCTATGACGCTGTCTTTGAGCGAATCCGCGGGAGCGATGAGCCGCTGTTCGACATCGGATGCGGCATTGGAATCCTGGCGCTCTACCTCCGTGCCCGCGGCGTTCGCGCCGGGATCCGCGGCGTCGACCATGATGAGCGGAAGATCGCCATCGCCCGAAGCGTCATGCCCGACGGGACGTTCGATGTCGCGGATGCGCGGACGGCCAACCACACCCGCGGGACGATCGTGCTGATCGATCTGCTGCACTACTTTCACGGCGAGGAGCAGGCGCGCATCCTGGCCAACGCCGCGGCAAACGCGAACACCGTGATCATCCGCGATGCCATCCGAGACGGAAGCTGGCGCTATCGGATCACGTACATGCAGGAGATGTTTGCGCGAGCCCTCCGATGGCTGCGCGCGGATCTGCTTCACTTCCCGACGCGCGAGGATGTCATCCGGCCATTCGTGGGTTTCCATGTCGACGTCGTGCCGCTGCACGGGCGTACACCCTTCAACAACTATCTCTTCGTCTTCAGGCGCTCGACGGAAGGGATCACAAATGAGTAGCCGTGTTTCTGCAACTCGTCGACGACGCGGCTGACGCAGGCGACCGAGAAGCCGCGGCCCTGGTGCATGACGATGATCGATCCCGGGCCGGCACGCGGCACGATGCGCCGGACGACGCGCTCCACGTCATCGCCAAACGAATCGAATCCGCGCATGCTCCAGCCGGCGAGGATCAAGCCGCGGCGGGCCAGGATCGGGTGTACGAACGGGTTTTTCATGCCCACCGGGGCGCGGAACAGGGGCGGTCGCTCGCCTGTGATCGTCTCTAGCGCTGCGGAGCACGCGTCGATCTGCCGGGCGATTGCCGGCGGCGAAAGGCACCAGAACGTCCCTGACGGATGCGTCTGCGAGTGGTTGGCAACCGTGTGGCCGTGCGCGAGCATCAACCGCACCAGGTTGGGCCGCTGCGCGACCAGCGCTCCCTTCACGAAGAATGTTGCTCTGACATCGCGCGTGCCGAGGGCCTCGATGAGCGCCGCCGTGTCATCGGTCGGGCCGTCGTCGATCGTGAGCCAGACCTCCTTCGCGGACGATTCAAACCTGGTGATGACCGGCCCCAGCCATTGCGAGTTCGGCCGCAGCGTCGGCCAGAGGAGAAGCGCGTGTGATAGCGCGAGAACGGCGAGCGCGGCGAGCCATGAGTGTGGCCACAGCAGGATCAGGAGAAACGGTGCGAGGCAGGCGTAGGCGAGGATCAGCGCACGCATCGTTCTTCACCAGCCTGCACAGCGCCTCGCAACCGCCTGAGAATGACCGCGGCGGCCGCATTGACGGCGAGAACCACAAAGAAGAGCCAGGCCACGAAGCGGCTCCATGACGTCGTGGTGACAGCGTATGAAGAGGCGACCAGCAGAAGTCCCATGGTGATTACCGAAATGATCTTGATGTGGTTCCCGTCGCCCATCACGAGCCGCAGCGCGATGCCGCCGGCGATGATCGGGGCATGGATGACGATCGCGGCCAGCGGAATGGCCAGGACGACGGACAATGGCAGCCTGAAGGGAAGCGACGCCGCGACGTAACATGCCGTCGTGGCGAAGACCCATACCGCGACGCAATTCATCTCCGCCGCCGTCTGATCGCGCTCGATCGGCAGGATGAGGTGCTCCGGCTGACCGGCTGCGGGCCGGTCGAGGCGCAGGCGAACGTACGCGACGAGGCGTGCCATCGCGAATCGGTGCCGAGACGGGAGCAACCGCGCCTCCGGGCGATTGACGGCGACGTTCATCGTCACGTGGCAGACTCCGGCCAGTAGGGTTCGAAGGTGAACCATTGGAACCAGCACTCTCGGATGACGCGTTCCAACTCTGCCGTCCACTGCGCGACGGCGCGTGCGAAGTCATCGTTCCGATTGCTGCTGCGCGTGATCTCGATCGGCCGCGACGTCATCAGCCGGTACCGGCGCCGGCCGAGGCGCACGACGAATACGGGATAGATCGGCACGCGCGCGGCCAGTGCCAGGGCGAACGGACCGGCCGGCACGGTGGTCGGTTTGCCGAACAATGTTGCCGGCAGCGAACTGATGGCGCCGGTCACGCGGTCGCCCTGAATGGCCACGATATCGCCGTTGCGCACGTTCTCGAGCAGATCGAGCGCGAGCTCCCTGGCTCGTGTGTTGAACTCGACCCGCAACCCGTCGGCACCATGATGCTCTTCGAATTCGCGCGTCTGCGGATCGGCCTCCGGCGCGCGCACCATCACGATCCGGCGCGTCGAGGTCTCCGAGAAGAGATGCGCGCCGAGGTCATAGCTTCCCATGTGCGCGGTCAGGAGGATCGCCCCTTCGCGCATCTGCATCTCCTGAAAGTGCTCCCAGCCGGTGAACTCCCAGTCGGGAATCGTCCGCAGCTCCTTGAAGCGGACGTTATCGGCAATCGTCCACGCGAAGTTCCAGAAGACGCGATAGCAGCGGAAAAGGTTTGCGATCGCAAAGGAGCCAGGCTTGATCACCTTCAGGTTGCGCATCACGCCGCGCCGGCCGGGGCCCCACACCAGGAAAAACGTGGACCAGAAGGCCATGACGATCGGCTCTGTCCACGGCGGGACATTCAGCACGGCGAAGCGAAGTGCCTGTCGCCAGAAGACACCGCGCACGAGAAAACGACGCCACCAGGCCAACCGCGTCACCTTCGCATGATATCGGACAGCGTCCGTTCGACGGATGGCAATGACGGCCGCAGCAGATCGAAGAGCGCGTTGCTCATGAGCGCCTTGTCGCCGGGATAGGTCGGCACGATCTGGAGCGGGAAGCGTTCGAAGATCTCCTTGTCGCTCCGGCGCCGAAGGTTCTGAACCGCGGTTCGTTTTGCGACGATGCGATCGCCGTGGGCGACGATCCACTCGAACGCGCGGAACTGCATCGCGGTCAGCGGATCATCGATGGTGGCCAGCGGCTTCGCCCCGAAGAGCGTTCGCCTCACGCGGGAGAGGAGTCCCCGAGATGCCTTCGACGCTTTCGAAAACGGTTCGCGCGTCAGCTCGGCAGCGTTGGCGTTCCGCGTGGTTGTGTAGTTGTGGAGGCGGGCCAGGAACGTGAAGAAGAGCGAGCCCGAAGCGTCATGGATCGATTCGTAGTTCTTCAGCGCCGTCTGCAGGGCATTGCGCTCGAAAAGGACACCGCGCTCAAAATCGCCGAGGCGCTGGCTCGTCGCGCTCGACTTGTGGCGGACCGTGGCCCGCGGCTCGTAAATGACGCGGTAACCGGCCAGCCACGAACGCCAGCCGAAGTCGACGTCTTCGAGATAGGCAAAATAGTCGTCGTCGAAGCCGCCGATGGCGAGGAGTTTCTCGCGGCGCGAGATCATGTTGCCGCCGCAGGCGAAGAGGATCTCCGATCCAGCTGGCGGCTCCGCGCGCGACGTCAGTGGATAGCGGAAGCCGTTCTGGAAGGCGTGGCCGTCGAACGTCAGCGCGCCGCCGATGAAATCGATCAGATCGCCGGTCGGATCGACGATCCTTCCGCCGACCGAGACCACGTCGTCCGGTGCGCGTTCGATGGCCTCGACCAGCGCAGCCAGCCAGCCCTTCTCCGGCACCGCGTCGTTGTTCAGGAACACCACGTTGCGTGCCGTCGAGCGCGTCAGCGCCGCCGCGATGCCGCCCGTGAAGCCGTGGTTCGCGCCGAGCGGGAGCATGCGCGCGCCCGGGTAGCGGCCGGCGATCGCGCCGATGCTGCCGTCGGTCGATCCGTTGTCGACCACCGTGATCATCGCGTCATCGCTGAGCTGCGCCGACACCGCCTCAAGGCAGGCCAGCGTGTCGTCGCGGCTGTTCCAGTTGACGACGATGACGTCGACCACCGGCGCGCTCAGGACGGCCCTCCGATACGGCGTTTGATGCGATCGAGAAACGAGCGCGAGCGCTCCGGCACCTGCAGTGTCGCCGCAAACGCTTCCTTTTGCGGATCGATGTGCGGCGCGCGAACGAAGTCGACGAGCGGCTGGAGCGCGTGCGACCACTGGTGCTCCTCGACGAAGCGTCGCGCTCCTTCGCGCATGCGGTCGTTGTCGTCGCTTAAGACGCGCACCAGCGCCGCGGCGAACGCCGCGGGCGAGCCGGAGCGGACGATCTCGCCCGCGCCATAGCGCGCCAGCAATTCGTCGGTGCCCGGGGCGGGGCTGGTCACGATCGGCAGTCCCGCCCACAGGTAGTCGTAAACACGCGTCCGCATCGACAGATCGGTCTCGATCGATTGCGGGAACGACAGCAACGTCGCGCCGAAGCGACGGTAGAACGCCGCGCGTTGTTCATACGCCACCCACGGCTCGAAGTGGACGAAGTCGCATCCGTTCCGCCTGGCATGCTCGATGGCTTCGGCCAGTTTCCCCTGCGGCGTCAGCGACGGATTCGGGTGCGTCGTGAAGGTCAGCGTGATGTCGGGCAGCGACGCTCGCGCGGCCCCAACGGCGTCGATCGCCAGGATCGGGTCGTACCAGTCATAGATGCCGCCAAAAAGAACGCGGGGGACCGAGGGCGCCCCGCTCACGTTCCCGGGCGGCACCCCAAAGGGAGCGATGCGGATCAGTGCATCGAGATGCGGATCATTCTCGAACGCGATCGGATTCAGGCGGCCGGCCGCGAGCAGAGTGCCGAGGTAGAAGAGCCGTTGCGCCTCCGAGGCGCAGAGAAACAGATCGCCGCGCAGGAGCGATTGCATCAGCGTCGCGTGATCGTGCGTGAACACCTCCGCGCCGCGCGTCGGGTAGTAGTGCAGATTCTCGACGATGAACGGGTCGTACAAGTCGACGACCGTCGGAATCGTCACTCCGTGCGCGAAGAGGTCATTCGCGGCGTGTCCCTGTACGACCGCGACGTCCGCCTGGCCGGTGTGTCGATTCAGGCTCTGTGGCGTAATGGCGTCGACGCGGCAGCCGGTGACAGCACCCGCGTCACGCGAGAGGAGCGTCACCTCGTGTCCATCCGCGAGAAGCACTTTGGCCATCTCCAGAAAGCGGATGCCGATTCCTGCCGGCTGGTGATGGCCAAGCGGCTCGGGGCACACAAGCAGCGCGCGCGTCATCCCCGTCCTTTCATCCGTTCGACGATCGAGTGCAGCTTCCACGTGCGCGACCGGAAGATGGTGTCGAGGAGGTTCTGCAGGCGCGCCACCTCGGCATACAGCGCTCCGTTCGTGCGCTGCATCTCGGCCAGGGCGGTCTGGCTCCCGGCGAAGGCCGGCTCGAGCTCTGCGAGGCGGGCGATGGCCGCGTAGCGCTCACTCCTTGCGAGAGCCAGCTCCCCGCGGACCTCGGCGTTCGCTCCTTCCAAATGGCTGATGCGCATCATCGTTTCATTGATCCGTTCGCTCAGTGCGCCGATCTGCGCGATGAGCGATTGCTTGTCACGCTCAATCCGGGCCACCTCTTGCAACATCCGGCTCAGCGCGCCGTGGGCGTCGACAACGTCACCTTCGATCGCGACCGTCCGTTGTTTCTCACGCTCGAATACGTTTGCGAACAGCTTCTCGCCCATGAGCGCGGCGTGTTTGCGCCACACATGCAGCTTGGCCTCGCGGAACGCTGCCGAGCCCTCGGGATTGGAGAGAATGACCGACCCGCCCCCCTTGATGTGCCGGATCTCGCACGTGATTTGCGGCACGCGGACGAAGTCGCCTCGCTGCGCCAGACGGATCAGAAAGTCCCAATCCTCGAACAGGTCAAAGGCCGGATCGAATCCGTCGAGGTCGAGAAAATCGGCGCGGCGGAGGAGAAGCGTGGGGAGCGGGATGTAGTTGTCGACGAGGAGCAACTCGCGGTCGAAGTCGCGACCGTAGATGCGCATCACCTCCCGGCTCTCGCCGTCGATGAACGCGGAAACGGCATCGCTGTACCACGCCGTGGCATTCGACCCATGCGCTGCATTCGACAGCGTGGCCAGATGCTCGGGGTAGTAAAGGTCGTCATCGTCGAGAAAGGCAATGTAGGGATTCTTCGCGGCGCGGACGCCGGCGTTCGCGGCCTCGGAACGTCCCCGCGACGTCTCGTGATCGACGAGCGTCACGCCGTCGGCATTCGGCCGTGTCCCGCCGTCGTTGACGACGACGATCTCGGCCGGATACCCGCTGGCCCGGATCGATTGGACCGACTCGGCCAGCAGCGCCGCTCTGTCCCTGGTCCGGACGATCACACTGATCGGCAACGGTTCCTTGACGATTTCGATTCGCTGCGGCCCCATGGCCTCGCGCAACGCGCTGAATGGCGTCGTCCGCAACGACGGCAGCGCAATCGTCCAATATGCCTCGGCGGACTTGACGTTCGGCGGCAGCGTCATGGCGCGCCAGGCGTTTAGCCCGCGCGCGTAGGACGTGTAATCGCGGATTGCCGTCTGCGACGCGTGTGCCTCGATCGCGGTGTACTTACTATCCGACACCGGCGTGATGTCGACAAGTGTGTTTGGCCTCAGAGGTGCGCTGACCTCGTAGAACGCGACGCGCGCGACAGCGAGCTCGGCGAAGAGCGAGGGGTCGCGGGCGATCAGGCCGCAGAAGGCGCGGGAGAGCGCGATGTGATCGGGATGGATTTCCATGGGACTGGGGACGGCGACCAGGTCAGGCTTCCGCTCGCGGAGGATGGCAGCAAGGCGTTCGTCGAGGTCCCGCGCACGTTCGAGCTGGCGGTCGGGGATGCGCAGGAACTCGATCGTGGCGTTTCCGAGGATCGCCAGCGCTGCGCGCGACTCCGCCTCCCGTTGCGCGCCGTCGCCGGCTTGCGCTCCGTCGGTCGCCACGACCACGTGGACGGACCGGAATTCGCGCAGATGCAGAGCCACCAGTCCGCCGCACCCGATGACCTCGTCGTCCGGATGCGGTGCCAGGACCAGGAGGCGTTCACCGCGTAAGTCCTGCGGCTCGAATGGAATCGCCTCCGACTCAGGCATGGTCATGGCATCGGATTATAGGTGCTCCGTATAATTCAGCCATCCGTGAGACATGACGAGCTACATCCGATCGCCGGGGTTTTGTCGCTGATCCGCGAGCTGATCGGGCCGGCAACGCGCGCCGACAACATCGCCGACCTCTTTGTCTCATCGATCCGCGCGCTCGATCACGCCATCGATTTTGACCTCGCCGCCGCCGTGATGATCGAGCAGAACCTCGACCTCTACGTCATCACGCGCGAAGGAGCAGGGTCGCTCGTCGGTCCGCCGCTCATCGACAGTCTGCGACGAACGCTGGAGACGATGATCCCTGTCTCCTTTGCCGCGACGGACGTCATCGTGAAGGCAGAACGAAGCGATCTGCCGCGACACGGCGCCGGAGACAGCCTGGAGCATTCCACGTCCGCCATGATCACGGTCGGGAATCGGAGCAGCGGCGTGCTTCTGATCTATCGCGGCGAGCCGTTCGACGAGCGGGATCAGCAGATCGTCGAGATCTTCGCCGCACAGGTCTCGCTCCTCATCGGGCAGCTCAACGCGCGCGAACAGATCCAGGGGCTGGCCGATACCGACGAGCTCACCGGGATCGCGAACAAGCGCTTCTTCCGGCGTCAACTGCCGCAGGAGATGGAGCGTGCACGCGTCTATTCGCTGCCGCTGACCCTGGTGATGTTCGACGTCGACGACTTCAAGGAGATCAACGACAACTTCGGGCACACGGTCGGCGATGTCGTCCTCTCAGAGCTCTGCGGCGCGGTACGCGAAACGCTGCGGCCGCCCGATCTTCTGGCCCGTTTCGGCGGCGACGAATTCGCCATCATCCTGCCGCACACGGACCTCGGTGGAGCGTGCGCGGTGGCCGATCGGATACTGCAGAGAGTGCGCATGTTGACGATCCCCGCGGACGATGAAGGCATCATCTGCTGCTCGATTTCGCTGGGCATCGCTGACTATCAGCGCCAGGACACGGCCGCCGGCGACGTCATCCGCCGGGCCGACGAGCGGCTCTACGAGGCCAAGCGGGCCGGAAAGAACCGGTACTCGGCGTGAGAGACTCCTAAGCATGCCCAACCGCTACCTCGTCGCCAATTGGAAGATGAACCTCCCGCCCGAGGGGATCGAGTCGTATCTCGGCGCAGTGAAAGGGGAGGGCATCGTCGTGGCGCCGCCGTTCGTCTTCCTCAAAGATGTCGTTGCCCGTGCCACAAACGGCGTAGCGGCGGGAGCCCAGAACTGCGCCGACCAGAAATCGGGCGCCTTCACCGGCGAGGTCTCGGCGGACATGCTGCGCGAGTGCGGCGCGCGTTTCGTCATCGTCGGGCATTCCGAACGGCGCAACGTCTATGGCGAGGACGACGCGCGCGTTGCTCGAAAGCTCGATCGGGCCATCGAGGCCGGCCTCACGCCCATCCTCTGCATCGGCGAGAACCAGCAGCAACGCGATGGCGGCCATGCGCTTACGTTCTGCGCGGATCAACTCCGGGCCGCCATGGTGCCGCACATCGAGAGCGCGTGGGAAGTCGTCGTCGCCTATGAGCCGATCTGGGCGATTGGCACCGGACGGAACGCGACGGGAGACATGGTCGCGGAGATCGTCGCCGCCATTCGCGTCTCCCTGGGCCGGCTCTGGCCCGCCGCACTGGCGCGGAACGCCCCCGTTCTCTATGGCGGAAGCGTGACGCCGGAGAACGTCGATGACCTCACCGCGCGAGGCGGGATCGACGGCTTCCTCGTGGGCGGGGCCAGCCTCGATTCGAAGAAGTTTCTCGCGCTCGCAGAGGCGTTGAAGCGGTGACGAGGTCGCGCGGTTTCGCGGTCCCGGGGTGGGTGTGACACCACAGCCGCGAGACCGCGCCACCGCTCCTTGACTCCCAACCCCTTTCCGGGAAGAATTCGCCCCCTTGCCCCGTTAGCAGCATCGCTCCGGAGAATCCATGACCGTACTTCTTGTCGTATTACATGTCGTCATCAGCCTTTTCCTGATCCTCGTCGTCCTTCTGCAGCAGGGGAAGGGGGCGGATCTCGCGGGCGCGTTTGGTGGCGGTGGCTCCCAGACGGCGTTCGGCGCGCGCGGCGCAACGACGATCTTGCACAAACTGACAACGGGATTCTTTGTCCTCTTCGTCCTCACCTCGCTGTCGCTGGCCATCCTTCAGGCTCGTCCGCGCGCCTCGGTGATGAATGGCGGCGCGACCTCGGCGCCGGCAGCCCCGGCCAAACGGTAATCGGTAGTCGTTCTTTTCAAGCCCAAGTGGCGGAATTGGTAGACGCGCACGTTTGAGGGGCGTGTGGAGAAATCCGTGCCGGTTCGAGTCCGGCCTTGGGCACCAATGCAATCGGTATCGAGCTCGCGCAGACGCGAGCTTTTTGTTTTTGGGGTGCTGGGGATCGGCAATTTGAAGTCAGGGCATCGCGGGAGTTAAGGTAGTGGGTGCATGACAACTGCCGAAGCACGCACGAAGCTGCACGACCTCGTCGAATCGCTTCCGAGCGAGGACGTTCCTACCGCTCTGCGAGTTCTCGAAGCACTGAGCTCCAGCTCCGACCCCGTGCCGCTGGCGTTGCGAGACATCCCCATTGACGATGAGCCGGAGACCGAAGAGGAACGCGCGGCCGTTGCCGAAGCACGTCGCGAGATCGAAGAGGGGAAGGGAATCCCGCACGATGAGGCCATGCGGCGCCTCGGGCTGGCATGAGCTGGCAAGCGGTCTGGGCGCCGCGGGCTTTGAAGGAGCTGGCCCGTCTCGACCGCGCGGAACAGCATCGGGTCCGGCAGGCAGTGGAAGTGTTTGCCGGCGAGTCCAAGGCGACGTACTGCGGCTTCAGAACATCACTCCGCCCGAATACCGACTCCGCATCGGGAAGTGGCGCGTGCGGTTCCGTTTCGATCACGATCGCCGCATCATGAACATTCTGCATGTGCTCCGCCGCGATGAGGCTTATTGACGGCCTGGAAGTCCGTGCCCGCTACCCCAGTAGCATCTCCAGGTCCTCGACCTCCAGCTTCCGCAGGACGCTGTTGTCCTCGGAGATGATCGATTCCGCGAGCTCGCGCTTCTTCGCCTGCAGCTCCAGGATCTTCTCTTCCACCGTGTCGCGGGCGATAAGCCGATAGGCGACGACCTTTTTCAGGCGGCCGATGCGGTGAGCGCGGTCGATGGCTTGGGCTTCCACGGCCGGGTTCCACCAGGGATCGAGGAGGAAGATGTAGTCGGCGTTGGTCAGATTCAGGCCGAGGCCGCCGGCTTTGAGGCTGATGAGGAAGAGCGGCGGGCCATCGGGCTGCTGGAACTGCTCCACGAGCGACTGGCGGTCGCGCGTCTTGCCGTCGAGGTAGAGATAGGACAGACCTTCCGCCTCCAGGGCGGTCCTCACGATGTGAAGGAACGACGTGAACTGCGAGAAAACGAGGGCGCGATGACCGGCGGCCAGCACGTCGCGAAGCTCGTCCATCAGCAGCTCGACCTTCGCGGAAGGAGCGTCCGTGTTCGGATCGATCAGCCCCGGATCGCACGCGGCCTGGCGCAGCCGCAGGAGCGCTTCGAGGATGTGCATGCGCGCCTTGTCGATGCCGCCTTTGCGGATGCGGCCCAGAAGGGCCGCGCGGTAGTGATCGCGCAGCTCCTCGTACTGAACCTTCTGCTTGCCTTCCAGCTCGCAATAGAGCGTCTGCTCGATGCGCTCCGGCAACTCGGGCGCCACCTGCTCCTTCGTGCGGCGGAGGAGCAGAGGGCGCAACCCGCGCGCGAGCGCTTCGCGGCGCTCAGGCGGCGTGTTCTTCGCGGCGAAGGTTCGCGAGAAGGCGCGCATGGAGCCGAGCAGGCCGGGATTGAGAAACTCGAAGAGGCTCCACAGCTCGCCGAGGTGATTCTCGACCGGCGTGCCGCTCAAGGCCAGGCGATGGCGGCCGCGAAGGAGGCGGCTCGCTTTGGCCACCTGGCTCGACGCGTTCTTGATCGCCTGCGACTCGTCGAGGATGACGTATTCGAACTCGGTCTCGGCCAGCCTGCCGATGTCGAGGCGCATCGTGGCATAGGTCGTCAGCACCAGGTCGAAACCGGTGAAGTCGTTCTTTTCGCGCTCGCTTCCGTGATGTTCGATCACGCGCAGTTGCGGCGCGAACCGTCTTGCCTCGGCCGCCCAATTGAAGAGAAGCGATCGCGGCGCCACGACCAGCGACGGGCCGGCGTTGCCGTTCACGCGCAGCCCTTCGAGCAACGCCAGCGCTTGCACAGTCTTGCCGAGGCCCATATCGTCGGCCAGGCATCCCCCAAGCCCGGTCGTCCGCAGGAACTCCATCCATCCGAGGCCGGCGCGTTGGTAGGGACGCAGCTCGGCGGTAAACGTCGGAGGTTCCTGCCGCGGCTCGGGCGTTGCCTCGGAGATGCGCTGGCGAAGCGCGGAGAAGGCGTCATCCACCGTCTGCGTCTTCGTCCGCAGAAGCGCGTCGATCAGGAGCGCCTGCGAGGAACGGTAGCGCACCGAGTCGCCTTCACGCTTCCCGAGCTCGAGCACCGGGGCGAGCGATGCCGACCATGAGCTCGGAATGACGCCGAACGAGCCGTCCGGAAGCCGCAGAAGCGAGCGATGCAAGCCCGTCGCGGCCAGAAGTTCCGGCAGGGCGATGCGTACATCGTCGAACGTGGCACTCACGCTCAGATCGAACCAGTCGATTCCGCTGGAGATCTCGACGTCGAAATCGTCGGCGACGCGCACCTTCCCCGTGCCGAGCTCGATCGTCCATCCCTCGGCGCTCAGCGCGCGCACGACCTCATCGAGCTGGGCCAGGCGGAGGCGATAGCCGTCCCATGTAGAGATCACGCCCAGGCTGGCCAGCCGGCCGCGAAAGCCCTCTTCGAACGAGCCGTTGCGGCGGATCAGCTTCCGCCCGATGGTCGACTGCATCTCCTCGGAGCGGCTGGAGACGCGCCATTCGTCGTACTCGAAGAAGAGCTCCCCGCTCAATTCCGAGGTCCACGACTGGTCCTGAAGCGTCAGGATGGGGCGCGGACCGATGTCGATCAGCGACCATCCGAGCTCCTCGGGGAGCGCGATGTTGGCGATAGGCGCGCGGAGAAGCGCCTTGCGGAACGAATCGGCGTCGGCGTGCGGGATCTCCACCGAACCGCTCGCACGCAACGCGTCCAGCCATGCCGCGCGGCCTCCGTCGTCGAAGCGGCTGGCGCGTTCACCGGAGATCAGAACGCCCGGGAACGTCGCTTCCACGGCTTCGACCGGCAGGGTCTCCCCGTCCCGCTCGATCGTCGCGGCGATGCGGTACGTCGATGCCTCGGCGTCGTTGACGATGGCGACGCGAAGCGTCCACGCCGGCCCGTCATCCCATGCGATCGGCTGCTGGTTGTCTTCCCGATCGAACACACGCAATTTCCCGGCGCGCGCGATCTTCTCGATCCACCACGCTGTCGTCGATGGGGGGATGGTGGCGATCCGTTCCACGGTGCGCGCCCACGAATTCTGATTCAGGAGCGCGACCATTTCGCGGTCCGGAGACGGAAGCAGGTGCAGCTCATCGAGACGGAGCGACAGCGGCTTCCACTTTCCCCACTCCCCGTTTTTCTTGTGGGCCCGGCCGAGGATCTCGAGGTTCAATCGGTGTGTCAGCGCCAGCGACTCAATGACGTACGCGATCTCCTCGGGGATGCTGCGCGTCGACTGGTTCGCCGGCGGCGGTACCGGGCCGAGGGCGTCGAGAAAGCGCTGCCATGGCGGACGCTGCGGGCGGGGAGAGATGCCGCGAGGGAACGTCCTCACAGGCGGGTCGTAATCCTCGGGAATGTTCTCGTCGAAGTCGTCGTACCGCGCGTAGTCATCCTCGTCCATGTCGCCCGCGAAAATTAGGGCCCGCTCCGGGAGCATGCGCCGCGCACTGGCGGCGCGAATGACCGCCCAGATGTGCTTGCACTCCTCGAAGTTTTCCTGGAACCACGGACAGGTGCAGTCGGTCGTCAGCCGATCGCCTTCGAGCAGAAGCTGGACCGAATAGAGCAGGCTGCCCTGAACCTCGGCGTGGATCTCGCTGCCGAGCTTTTCCAGACGTCGAACGCGACCCTGCGCGTAATAGGCATCGCCACGCGTGAGCGTGCGGGGGGCCACGAACCTGCGCAGAGTTGTGTCAGCGGGCACTGCGGCGGAAACGGCGCTGGGCCAGCGGCGATTCCAGGAATGCAGGGCTAGGCGTCGCGTTGTCGGTTATCAGTTATCAGTTATCGGTTGTCGGTTGTCGGGGTTGACGGCGGGGACATCGGCACTTACGTCGCTCGATCCACAATGACCACGCGCGCCGCAGCGCGCAGACAACCGACAACCGACAACCGACAACGCGCCCAGAGGCGTAGTGCATATGTGGCAGGAACGATTTCACAACCGCATTGACGCTGGTCAGCTCCTCGGGCGGGCTTTAGGCGAGCACCTCCGCGATCACTCCGGCCTGATCGTGCTCGCTCTTCCGCGCGGCGGCGTCCCTGTCGGATACGAAGTGGCCCGCTCGCTTCGGGTGCCTCTCGACGTCTTCATCGTCCGCAAGCTGGGCGTGCCCGGCCAGGAAGAGCTGGCCATGGGAGCGATCGCCAGCGGAGGCGTCCGCGTCATCAACGAAGACGTTCTCCGCCACGTGCCGGTCTCGAAAAACGCAATCGAGGCGGTCGCCGCGCGGGAACTGGTGGAGCTCGAACGGCGGGAACGGATCTACCGCGGATCGAAACCGCCGCTCGATGTCAGCGGCAGGACGGTCGTGGTCGTCGACGACGGGCTGGCCACGGGCTCGACCATGCGCGCGGCCGTCCGCGCGCTGCGGAAGATGCACGCCGAGGCCATCATCGTGGCCGTCCCCGTCGGTGCACGCGAGGCCTGTGAGGACCTGCGCCGCGAAGTCGACGACATCGTCTGTCTCCGCATGCCGGAGCCGTTCGAGGCAGTCGGTCTCTGGTATGAGGACTTCACCCAGACGACGGATGAAGAGGTTCATGCGTTGCTTGGGGCGTGGGGAGTGGGGGGTGGGAGCAAGGCACAGGATGACGGGCATGCCCGACGCTAACGAAGAACTCGTTCGCGTCCCATCGATTCGATCCTGCTGGACGGCAATGGCATCACGGCGATGATGAACGAGGGAAGTCCGACCGATTTCAGGAAGACCTCCTGAGCGAACCAGCTACGTAGCGCTGGCGGCCCGCCGGCCGGACCGCCGCCGGCTCGGCGGCGAGTCATGACAAACCGCCAGCGAGCCGCTGGCGGTCCGGCCGTCGAGCCGACGGCGCTACGCTGCGGCGTCTCAGGATGACAAATTGCTTCGTGCCGTGAATCCTCCAGGCCGGGCCGTGACTCGCCTAGGCCGAGTGTGAACTCTCCCAGGCCAGGCCGTAACACTGCCAGGCCGAGTGCGAACTCTCCCAGACCGAATCGTGACTCTCCCAGGCCGAGTGCGAACTCTCCCAGACCGCGCGGTGACTCCGCCAGGCTGAGCGCGAACTCTCGCAGACCGCGCCGTGACTCTCGCAGGCCGCGCGGTGACTCTCGCAGGTCGGACGGTAAACCTCTCGGCTGGTGCGGTGAATCGTTCTGCACGCGCGGTGAATCGACCAGCTGGCGCCGGACGTCATCGGGCGTACACGGAGAGTCATCGGGCGTACACGGAGACTCGTCGGGCGTGCGCGGAAAGTCATCGGGAGTACACGGAAAGTCATCGGGCGTACGCGGAAAGTCATCGGGCGTACACGGAAAGTCATCGAGCGTGCACGGAAAGTCATCGGGCGTACGCGGAAAGTCATCGGGTGTACACGGAAAGTCATCGAGTGTGCGCCGAAAGTCATCGGGCGTGCGCGGTGAGCCGTCGGCTCACGCGGTAAATCCGCCGGCTCGCACGATGAGTTGGCCGCCGCGCCGCCTACAGCATCCGATTCATCACCCAATCCGTCTGCAGATCGCTGCCCATAAGAAACGGCTGCGTTCCGCACTGGACGAAGCCGAACTTGCGATAGAAGGCAATCGCGCGGGGATTGCGTTCCCACACGCCGAGCCAGAGGCGTATGCCTTTGAGCGCACAGGCTTTGTCGATGACCGCATCCATCAGCGTTCGAGCCGTCCCGCGGCCGTGGTGCGTCCGATCGACATAGAAACGGGCAAGCTCGATGTCACCGTGCGGCGCGCCGGGTGTGCGGCGGAGCTGCGCATAGGCGATGGCCTCACCGGCCTTCTCGAGAAAGAGTGTGACGATGCCGGGCGTCTCCAGCTCGCGGCGCTGCTGGGCCTCGCCAAAGGCGACGGCCGTGTAAGCGTCCATATCCTCGGCGGTATTGTCGGGGCCGAAGGCATCGACGAACGTCTTCAGCGCCAGCGCCGACAACGTGGCGGCGTCGGCCGGCGTGGCCATGCGAACGATCATCATCTGCTCATACCGCCTTGAACGACCCGTACCCCGGTGACATCTTCACGCCCGCGTTTGTGGCGATGCGCGCCATGGCCACGAGCCCCGACTCCAGCGCCCCTTCCATGAAACCGAACCATGCCGGCGAGGTGTGCTCGCCGGCGACGGCGATGCGGCCGGCAATCAGTTCACCGTAGGACTTCTGTGTCGTCGTCACCTCGCCGATGCCGGGGCATGAGTAGCCCATTCCGATGCGTCGCGGCCAGTTCTCGAACTCCGTCCGCACGGCCTCGTAGTGCGGAAGGAGCGCGGTGAGACGCGGTGCGAAGTACGCCGGCCCGCCGCCGGCGTCGATGGCGCGCTGCGCCGGCCGGCCGCCGGCGAAGACGCTGACGTCGAAGCGGGCCGTGTCCATCTGGTTGTCGGTCCCTTCCCACATCATCCCGAGCTGGTCCGACATCCCGCTGGGCGCCAGCCCCTCGGGGATCCAGAACCGCCGCTCCACCGCGGAGAGGTACTTGACCGCCGGCCCGTGGGCGATGGCGCGATACGGAAATGGCTTGCCGTCGATGGTGATCTTCTCCATGGCCACACTCGGTACGGCCACGACCGCGTAATCGAACGGTCCTTCGATCGCTCCTCCCTCCAGCTCGATGAAGAGCCGGTCTCCTGTGCGGATGTTCGTGGCCCGTCCCTTGTTCAGATCGATTCCGGCCACGAGACGCGGTGCCAGCGATTGATTGCCGGCAGCGCAGCGGAAGACTTCCGTTTCCTCGAAGAAGGCGTAGCCGCCACCGGCCGCGAGCTGTGTCAGCGCGCCGAGCCAGCTCTGCTGCGCCGCCGGGATGCAGTTGTCGAGCTCGAACTCGAGGAGGATGGCCTTCTTCGTCAACTCGCTGATCGCCGACGGGACCTTGTCCGCCACCGACTGCGCGTCGAGCTCCGCCGCCCCTTCCGTCGTCCAGGGCATCCATGGGTTGTGGACGACCTTCGACTCCGCTCCCCAGAGCTGGAAGACCTTGTCCATCTCATCGTGCAGCGTTTCCTGTTCCTCGGCCGTGAGATGCCGTCCGTCGATGATGAGCGGCATCTCCAGCCCCGCCGCCGCGTAGTTGTCTTCTGAGGAGAGCACGCTCAGCGCAAACCCGAAGTGCCCCGCCAGCGCCATCCACAGTGGATGGTTCGTCCCGATCAGCTCCGCCCCCGCCTCGAGGATGCGCCCCGGTACGAACGTGTCGGTCGACGACACCCGCCCACCCGTCACTCCCGGCTCGATGAGCGTCACGCCAAATCCCGCCCGCGACGCGAACCAGGCCGCGCTCGCCCCCGCGAACCCCGCGCCGAGCACCGCCACGCGCGGACTGGTTGACGCAATCCTTTGCGGCGCGCCGATGAGCCCGACCGGCATGGCCTGCCGCAGCCGTTCGAAATGATCCGCGGCCCGCTGCCGCCGCTCCTCTCCCGAGATGCGGCGACCAAAGCGGCGATGCAGTTTCGCAAAGAGTGAGCGTCCCATCGATGACCCCTCCCTGCAGTAAGGATAGCGGACGCTGAGCAGGTTAAGCGCCTCTCGCTTCATCGTTCATTCTGAGGCCACCGCAGCGGCGCGACTAGCTAGTATCGCGTCAAGATCGAGATCATGGGTGGAGCATGCTCGCGCTGAGCTCCACTTTTACTGTCATCCTGAGGCTGCCGGAGCCGCGGTACGAATCGTGGTGCTTGCTCAAATCTGGTCCCGCGGCGGAGGACGCCGAAGGACCCCCTCCGTGCTTGCCGGGTCGGGTGGTGGTACTTCTCGATGCAAGCGCGCGGGGGGTCCTTCGGCGTCCTCCGCCGCGACGTAGATCCGAGCAAGCACCAGCATTCGAGGCGCGGCTCCGGCAGCCTCAGGATGACAGTGAGAGTTGTACCCCGCGCTCCGATCACAACTACCACCGCTGCCTACGGTTCGCTCCCCAACACCAGCACCGCCACGGCCACCGCCACCCGTCGATCCAACGTCGACGCCGGATTCAGATCAAGGACGTCGGCGTGCCCCGCGGGATCCGGGCGGCGGATGATCCATCCGGCTTCTTCGCCGTTCCAGGTGATGCGCAGGTTTGACTGATAGGCGGGAGCGAACTTGCCGAGGGCCTTGCGCAGGAGGGCGCGGCCGAACGATTCCTCGACGGCCTCGCCGCGCGCCAGGAAATCGTCCGTGCTGCGGAGCCTCCAGCGGTTACGGCCGAAACGGGAGAAGAACGACTTGGCGATGCGCGCGATCGGCTTGCCGTCCGGCAGTGTCACGACGTACGTGACGCTCGGGAAGCTGAAGCCCGGCTGCTGCGTGATCGCGATGGCCGGCGTCCCGGCGTCGAAGATCGTCACGCTCGTGGCCGGGATGAGCATGACGATCATCCCTGCGAACGCGGTGCTGAGGATCAGTGCGGCGATGGCCGGCAACAGGCGATGATCCATCAGCAGCAACAGCGCCCCGGCCGCGCCGGCGGCGAGCACGATCGCCGTCATGAGCGCAGCGATGACCCCTACGATGCTGGCGAAGCTGCGGTAGGACAGCACTGCGTTCCCGTCCTCGGCCCGGATGTACGCCGTCTCCCCGGCCGGGATCCCGCTCATGAACTGGAAGCGCGAACGGTCGAAGGCAGCGGTGGGGGTGGGAGGTGGTTCGGGGGAAGGGGCGGGAGCGGGATTGGAGATCGGGAGCGGTGGGAGATCGGGGATCGGCTCGGTGTTGGGGTCGACGACCGGCACCGTGTCGTCATCCTCTACTCCGCTTTTTTTTTTAGCTCCTCGGGCGCGATCTGTTCATGCGGCTGCGTGGAGAGTGTGAAGCGGTCGTGCAGCGCGGTCGGCCCCGCGTCGAGCTGGGCGAGCGGGGTAGGGCTGGCGACCGGAATCGGGCCGGTGCCCGGAATGGGGAGGGGTTGCTCGAAGGGCTCCGCGGCCGCCGCTCCGTCGTTCTCCGTCGGCAGCTCCTCCGAGAATCGCCCGAACGTGTTTCCCATGCGCACTTTGGAGGAATGGGTCAGCGGCGCGACGCGCACCCGCTTCCCGTTGATGTACGTGCCGTTTGCGCTCGACAGGTCGTGGACGACGAAGAACCCCCGTTCGAAGATGATCTCGGCGTGATGCCGCGAGACCTTCGGATCGCGAAGGATGATGTCGTTGCCTGGGTCGCGTCCGACCGTGAACGGCCGGTGCGTCTGCAAGCGATAGCTCTTCTCCGTGCCGTCGAGTCCGACGAAAGAGAGTTTGGCCATGGGTTGGCGGATTGTAGCTGATTGGTGGAGTTGGCTGATTTTGCTGTCATCCTGAGGCTGCCGCAGCCGCGGCATGACTGTTGGTGCTTGCTCCAATTTAGTCCCGCGGCGGAGGACGCCGAAGGACCCCCTCCCAACCTGCCGGGAAGGGTGGGGGCTGTTGGCGACCGCTTCCGCAGGCGGCGCAGCGCGCGTCGAAGCTCCCCCCTCCCTTTCCGGGTTGCAGGTTGGGGGTCCTTCGGCGTCCTCCGCCGCGACGATCATTCGCGCAAGCACCGACTGTTTGGGCGCGGCTGCGGCAGCCTCAGGATGACAGCGTGGACGACAGCGTCACCGGTCGCTCGATTTCCCTCACCAGCTCTTCGATCGAGACCGGCTTGGTGAGCCAGCATAGGATGCGCGGGGGGAGAGATTCGGGGGCCGGCTGCCCGCTGATGACGATGACGGGGACGGTGCGGTTGCCGTTTTCACCGAGCTTGCCGAGGACCTCATTGCCGTCCATCAGCGGCATCAGCCAGTCGAGGAGGACAAGGTCCGGTTTCTCGTCGTTGATCCGCTCGATCGCTTCCGCCCCGTTCGCGGCAAGTTTTACCTCGAAGCCATGCCGGTTCAGCCCCAGTGCGTAAAGTCTACGCACATCGGGGTCGTCTTCCACGATCAGCACCTTCGGTTTGGACGCCACTCCCCACGCACGTGCACGTTTCGTGCGCGAAAGGGGGGAGTCAGAAGGATGAAGGATGAAGGATGAACGGTCTCTTCATCCTTCATCCTTCTGACTTCATCCTTCCGACTCCCTTACAATCCCCCCATGCGTGCCGGGTGGAACGAGTACTTCATGGGCATCGCGCAACAGGCGGCCACGCGCTCGACCTGTCCGCGCAAACATGTCGGGGCGGTCATCGTGCGCGACCGAACGGTGCTGTCGACCGGCTACAACGGATCGCTGCGCGGGCTGCCGCATTGTGAGGATGCCGGCTGCGTGATGGAAGACGGGCACTGCATCACCACCGTCCACGCCGAGGCCAACGCCATCCTGCAGGCGGCCAAGAACGGCGTCGCCATCGACGGCGGAGAGATGTATACGACCGCCTCACCCTGCTGGAACTGCTTCAAGCTGATCGCGAACGCCGGCATCCGCCGCGTTTACTACAGTGAGTTCTATCGCGACGAGCGTTCGAGCGAGATCGCCAAGCAGATCGGGATCGATTTGATTGGGATCGGGGAAGCGGAAGTCGGGAGTCGGGGGTCGGGGGTCGGAGCATGAGCGGTGTCGGTTTCTCTCCGACACCCGACACTCGACTCCCGCATCCATGCTCGTCCTCTCCGCTGACACGTCTCTTCCGATTCTCTCGGTGGCGCTGGTTCTCGACGACGTCCTCCTCGGCGCGATCGCCCTCGAAGGCAGGTCGTCGCGCAACGAAAAGCTTCTCCCTGCCATCGACTGGCTGTTGACCGAGGGAGCGATCGACCGGAAATCCATCGACCTCTTCGCCGTCACACGCGGCCCCGGCTCATTCACCGGGGTTCGCATCGGTCTGGCTACGATGCAGGGTCTTGCTCTGGCCCTCGGCAGGCCCGTTTGCGCGATGTCGACGCACGAGGCCATGGCGCCCGATTCGGGGCGCGCCGCCATCGTCGACGACGCAGGCCGCGGCGAGTTCTACGTCTCCGTGTTCGATGACGGCCGCGAAGTCGTCGCCCCGCACCTGGCCAAACGTGATGAAGTCGATTCGCTCGCTCCCGTCATTCGGGTCGCCGAGGTGATGCAGTATGAGAATGTAGCCCTGGCCTGCGCACGGCGTGCGCGTGCGATCGTGGCCCGAGGGGACGGCGAGCGCTATCGCGACGTCACTCCCATCTACGTTCGCCTCGCCGAAGCCGAGGTGAAACTGCAACAGCAGAAGCAATGATGATTGCCGGTCTCACCATCGAACGGGCTGTCGCGGCCGACATCCGCGCCATCCACGCACTCGAACAGCGCTGTTTCCCTTCGCCGTGGCGCCGCGAGTTTTTCGAGAGCGAGCTCACGAACGAAGGACGGTTCAACCTGGTGGCCCGTCACGATGGCGGCATCGCCGGCTATCTCTTCGCCATGTGGCTCGCGGACGAGATGCACATCAACAAGATCGCCGTCGATGAGACCCTACGCCGGCAGGGCATCGCGCTGGCGCTGATGCAGCGCTGCACCGCCTTCGCCGTCGAACAGGGCGTGACGACGATCTCTCTCGAGGTACGCCGCTCGAACGACGAAGCCCAGCAGTTCTACACGTTTCTCGGCTTCGAAGCCGAGTACATCCGCAAGGCCTATTACCCGGACGGGGAGGCGGCGGTGGTGATGATGAAGGAGCTGTGATGGTTGGGGGGGTGGGGAGTGGGGGGTGGGGTGTGGGGTGTGGGAGAAAGACGGTGGGAGTGGGGTGTTGGGAGTGGGAGAAAAGCAATGTTGAATGTTGAGTGTTCAACGTTGAATGTTGAATGACAGTGGTTGTTGTTGGGTGCATTCAACATTCAGCATTCAACACTGAACATTCAACATTGCCTTTCTCCCACTCCCCACTCCCCACCCCCCACTCCCTACCGATCCACATTCGTCTTCACGATCCACCGCACCCGGTACCTTGGCGCGGGACGCAGCTTCTGCACGAGGGCGTCGCCGACTTCGATGGGGCCGATAACGGCGGTGGTGCGGCGGGGCATGGTGGCGATGATGGTGGCCTCTTTGGCGGGGTCGCCGCCGTTGGGGCGGAGGGCGAAGGCGAGGGGATCGGGCGTGACCCAGCGTCCTTCGAGCGATGCGACCGCATCGAGGAGCGAAGGCGGTTCCGCCACGAGATCGCCCCCTCTGGCGATGGCGAACCCTTCGACGAGGAGCGGCTGGCCCGGAACGCGGACGACGATCCGCGCCGGCATGGGGTTGTAGACGATGTCCGCCTCCGCCTCGAGCAGTTGCGTGTCGTCATTCTCGGTCAGGCCGTCGATGCTTTTCCGCACGGCGGTGACGAGATCGTGTTCCTGATCGCTGACGACGGGCGGCTGCGGGTCGTTGTCATCGCGATAGAGCGCGGCGAAGAGCTCTTCCGCGCGCTGTGGATGCCCGTCCAGGTAGTCGTACATCGAGCGGACCGCGTCGAAGTAGACGATGGCGTGCTCGGAATAGGTACGCAGCTTTTTCTCGGCGTCGTCGCGCTGCGACCGCGTGGCCCGCGTCGAGGTGCCGGGATAGATGGCCAGCTCCGCCCAGCCGTCGCCGCGTGTAACGACCGCCGACACGGCCACGTCGAAGAAGATCTTCTGCAGGTCGGCGTTGTCGATGCGCGCGCTCCGCTCGACGTGGACCAGTTCCCCGCGCTCGCGATCGAGCGTGACGCGATACGACTCCGGATTGGCGTTGGCGAAGCGAAGGCCCCACTCGTCACGGCCGGCGAGGATGTCCTCGCGCAGGCGCTCGTCGCGGTCATGGTCATGGGAGTCCTTCGACGACGGGATCGACGTGACCGCGGCCACGGTGACGTTCTCGCCGGATTCGTCGAACGTCAGGATCAGGTCGTGATGAACGATATTCGCGCACGAGGCCGCGAAGAAGAAGACAGCCGCGGCGAGGGGAGTGCGCTTCATGCTTCCTCACGGATTGCGGCGATCGGATCGAGCCGCGAGGCCATCCGGGCCGGGTACCAGGTGGCGATGACCGAGAGGATGACGGCCACGGCGTTCACGCCGAGGACGTCCGTCGGGTCGATGGTCAGCGGCAGGTAGGCGATCGGATAGATGCCGGCCGGAAGTGGGACGAGATGGTAGTGATTGACGGCCCACGCGATGCTGAGTCCGAAGACGTTGCCGAGAACCGTGCCGGAGAGGCCGATGAGCAGGCCGACTTCGAGGAAGATCGTCAGGATCGTCCGTTCGGTCGCACCGAGCGTCCGGAGCACGCCCACCGAGGGACGCTTCTCCAGGATCAGCATCGACAATGACGAGATCAGATTCAGCGCGGCCACAAAGATGATCATGGAGATGGTCACGAACATCACGATCTTCTCCAGGCGCAGCGCCAGAAAGAGCGGGCGGTTGATCTCCTTCCACGTCTTGACCTGCACCCCCGGGAACCGTGCCGCCAGTTTCCCCTGAATCTCCTCGGCGCGGTCTTCCTGGCCGTACATCTCGATCGATGTCGGCTGACCGCCGGTGCCGAAGAGGCTCTCGATCTCGCGGAGGTTGAGGATGCCGTCCGTGGCGAAGGAGTCATCGGACGACGGACCCTCCATGCCGAGGGGGACAAGCCGGGCGATCCGGTACTTCCTCCAGACCGGCATCGGGCCGAATGGCGTCAGGCGCGTACGCGGCGCGACCACGGTCACGGTCTCGCCGATGTCGAGCGACAGCGCGGCGGCAAAGTCGCGCGTCACGGCGATGTCGGTGTCCGATTCCAGCGGCCGCGTCGTGCCGGAGCTCAGGCGCATCGGGCGGCCGCGCCGCTGCCGGTCGTTGGCGCCCCATCCGATGCCACTGACGAGCGGATGGACGTCGTGCATGCCCAGGCGCAGCGCCGCCGCGGAGATCGCATCCGCGTCCGCGATCGTCGGCGAGCCGGAGGGCTCGATCAGCAGTTGCGGACTCGACGCGATCAGCCGCATCTTGATCTGCCCCTGCAGTCCGGCCATCAGCGCCAGCGAGACCAGCAGCGTGGCCACGCCTACGGCCAGACCCAGCATCGAGATCGACGAGAGAAACGCCGTATGCCGCTGCTTGCGGGCGGACCAGAGGTAACGGCGGGCGATTTGGGTTTCGATCATGCGAGGCGGGGGTCGGGAGTCGGGGGTCGGGGGTCGGAGATGGTGAGGTCAGCCTCGATCTCTGACTTCTGACTCCCAAGGTTCAAACCCGAAGCGAACAAGGCTCTCACGTCCCCTTCTCCGACTCCCGACCCCCGACCCCCGACTCCCGAACAGGCCTCATCAACGGAAACAAAATCACATCCCGAATCGACGGCGAATCGGTCAGGATCATCGTCAGCCGGTCGATGCCGACGCCTTCGCCGGCGGTCGGCGGCATTCCGTACTCGAGGGCGTGGACGTAGTCCTCGTCCATCTGCATCGCTTCGTCGTCGCCGCGCTCGCGCTCGCCGAGCTGCTGGCGGAAGCGGCGGTCCTGTTCGTCGGCGTCGTTGAGCTCGGAGAAGGCGTTGGCCACTTCCATCCCGCCGATGTACAGCTCGAAGCGCTCGACGTAGTCGGGGTCGTCCTTGCGCTGTTTCGAGAGCGGCGAGACCTCGGTGGGGAAGTCGGTGATGAAGGTGGGGTTGATGAGGTGCTGCTCGGCCACGAGCTCGAAGAGCTCGGCGATCAGCTTGCCGTTGTTGACCGAGGCCAGATCCGTTTCCTCGCGTCCGCTGCGTTCCAGGAGGAACCGTTCCAGCGCGCCGCGATCGTCGAGACGGGCGATATCGATCGCCCCGAAGTGTGCGATGGCCTCCTTCATCGTGAACCGCGCGAAGGGCCGGGCGAAGCTGATCTCGTTCCCGCGGAAGGAAACCTTCTCCGCGACGCACACCTCGCGCGCCAGCCCGCTGAGCAACTCCTCGGTGCGCTCGATGAGGTCGTTGTAGTCGGCGTAGGCCTCATAGAACTCCAGCATCGTGAACTCGGGGTTGTGCTGCGTGGAGACCCCCTCGTTGCGGAAGTTGCGATTGATCTCGTAGACGCGATTGAGGCCGCCGACGATGAGGCGCTTGAGGTAGAGCTCCGGGGCGATGCGCATGAAGAGGTCGATGTCCAGGGCGTTGTGGTGGGTCCGGAACGGCCGCGCTGCCGCACCGCTGGCGATCGTCTGCATCATCGGCGTCTCGACTTCGATGAAACCATTCGCGTCGAAGTAGTTGCGGATGTAGCGGACGATCCTGGCCCGCGTCTCGAACGTGGCCTTGACCGTGTCGTTGACAATGAGATCGACGTAGCGCTGCCGGTAGCGCTGCTCGACGTCGGTCAGCCCATGCCACTTGCTCGGCAGCGGCCGCAGCGCCTTGACCAGAAAGCCGAGGTGGGCCGCCTTGACAGACAGCTCATTCGTCTTCGTCCGGAACAGCGTCCCCCCCACCTCCACCCAGTCCCCGGCGTCGAGGTTCTGATAGAGCGCCCACTCCCGCTCCGGCAGCGTGTCCATCCGGCAGTAGACTTGAATGCGCGCCGTCTTCTCAGAGAGGACGAGGAAAGCCGCCTTGCCGAAGGCCCGGATGGCCATGATCCGCCCGGCGATCTTGACTTGGACGTGCGCCGCTTCCAGCTCCTCAGCCTTCCTCTCGCCGTAGGTTTTGACGACCTCGGCGATCGTCGTATCAAAGTCAGCCTTGGTCGGATAGGCATCGAAGCCGAGGGCCACGATGCGCTCCAGCTTCTCGCGGCGGACGCGGATCAGTTCGGATTCAGGGATCTCGGGTTCTTCATGGTCGGACATGCGGGGGACATGATAGTAGGGTTGGGTGAGGGGCACGATCCCTAGCGGTTGGCGATGGAGCTGAGAGATCTGCCTTGACCTTCACAGCTTCACCGAGCAAGGTAAGCTTACGGCATGAAACACGGAATCACAGTGCTTGAGATGCGAGGCTTCGCGGCGATGGCGACATCCCTCGGCAGGGAGATGGACCGGGTAGCGCTAACCTCTGAGCGCGTTCGTGCAGGGGTTGTGCACGTGATCGACACGCTCATTGACCGCTGTCGCGCGGCCGTGCCTGTTATCCGTGCCGTTCATATCGGTGGTGATTCTTGGTTCATTGAATCTCAGACGCTCGACAAAGCTGTCGAATTTGGCGTTCTCTTGCTTCGCAGCTTCGAGTTGAAGGCCATACAGGGACTCTATTATTTGAAGCCAGCACTTGCGACCGCCTATGGTGAACCAAAATTGATGGATGGCAAGTTCTTGGACGACACTTCAATAGCGGCCTACCGTGCAGCAGATCTCGGCAAACCGTTTCGCTATGAGCTCGTTGGCGAAGCGGTTGAGGTAGCGAAGCAATTTCCATGGATCGTCCAAGCTACGGAGCCCCGCGACGACCAAACCATTTTTGTGGTGAACTGGCGAGAGAGTTGGCCAGGCGAGGCTCCCGCCGTAGTTGACGTCGAGGTGACATTGCCCAAACTGCTCCTCGATAGCGAGGTTCTTTACTCAAGCTCCGCGAAGGAAGCGTTGAGCACCATACAGCAGCACCAGGCAGCCGCAAAAACCGTCCACGCCTTCGGTGGACCAGTGCCTTTGAACATACCGATGTATCGTGCATACGTGAAGCAATCCATCGCGCTGGTTCGTGATGCCTCGGGCCCGTCGTTTAGTGTTCTTTCATACGTGCCAGAGAACGAGCCGGATGCTAGCTTCGCATGGCTGGAACTCTGCCGCCGCCTCAGCATCCAATACGACACAAGGTACTCGTTTCGAGCGTTTCCAATTCCTCAAGGGGCACTGCGCCCGTTCTCATTTCAGATTTTCGATGATGATACCGTCCACCTCGGGTTGCGCGCGTACTCGTCGCTGAAAGGTACCCCTACGATGAGTTCAGCTATCCTGCTCAGGAATCGGGAGATTGCCGGGCGATTTAAGGGGGAATTCATAGAGAATTGGCGGACTCTCGATTCATTGGCTTACGACATGTTCGCAGTCATGCAGAAGAACCTACATGGATTGTCTGCCGCCTCCCGAAAGGCCGCTCTCGCGGACGTAGACGCTCTCCTCAACGACACCGCGTAAGTTGAATCCCGAGACAAAACACGGCAAAATGGCAAGGATGAACCACAGAGCACGAGCCTTTATCTCGTATTCGCATCGAGACCGCATCTATGGAGCACAGGTCAAGACAGCACTAGCATCGGTAGACATGGACGCTTTCCTGGCGCATGAGGACTTGGAAACGTCCGACGTGTGGCGAAAGCGAATTCTGGAAGAGCTTCAGAGTTGCGATGTATTCATCCCGCTCTTGAGCGCGAACTTTGTCGCGTCGAACTGGGCGCAGCAGGAAGTGGGATTCATCATCTCGAGACCTGAAACGATCATCACGCCGCTTTCGATCGATGGCACGATACCATTCGGGTTCATATCCCACCTTCAGAGTAGCCCAATCAAGTCGGAAGCATTCACGCGCGAGCTCCTGATCGACAAGCTGGCGCCCAAGTTCCCGAGGCAGATAATCCCAGCACTAGTCAGAAAGGCGGGAGCTGCGGCTGACTTTCGTTCGGCTGAGAAGCGCATGCAACCACTCGTCCCCCTCTTTCCAATGTTCGCACCCTGGGAAGCGCAGGCTTTGGCGGACCTGGCTGTCGACAACGGCCAGATCTGGGACGCTGCGCTTTGCAAGCGAAAATTTCTACCCGAGTTTATTCGGGTTCAGGGTAAGTTCATCGATGACGCAACGCTACGCGCGCTTACGTATCAAATCGAGCGTGGGGAGTGGTATCGGGAATTTGCGCAGTCCACCTGAGTGGCCCCGAACGGCCACAACGATCAACGGGCCTCATCGGAGAGCGATCATGACTACATCCGGGACCATCACACTGCAGACCGAGCTCGATGTGTTCGAGCGGCTCAGGTTGAGCCTGCTCGATCGTGCGGCAGGAGAGTACGCGCTCGTGAAGGGCAGCGATCTCGTCGACACCTTCGGCAGTGAGTCGGAGGCCATTCGAGAGGGATATCGCAGGTTTGGGAATGAGCACTTTCTCGTGAAGCACATCGTCGTGGCGGACGTGCCCATGAACTTCACGTCGTTCAATCTGGGGATGTGATTGCAACATCCACCAACACCGGCTGCCTGCTTGGGTGGTGCTAGACTGACCCGGATGAACGCTACCGTTGACGAGGTCGAAAAGCACCCGGGCGAGTACCTTGATCGCGTCCTGGAAGGCGAGACTGTCGTCGTTTTTCGCGATGATCGTGCAGTCGCGGAGATCCGCCCGTTGAAGGCGGCGGTTGGACCGCGCTCGATTGGCCTAGCGGCGGGCGAGTTTGTGGTGCCGGATGATTTCGATGATCCTCTCCCCGGCGATCTTCTTGATGCGTTCGACGGGAAATGAGGCTTCTTCTCGATACGCAGATCTCGTTCGCGTTAGAATCGACGTCATGCAGATCGCATCCGGCAGGGTGATCGATGGTCGCGTAGTCGTCGACGGCGAATTGCCCGAGGGGGTCGAGGTAACGCTCCCCGCGCTCGACGGCGAAGAGACGTTCGAAGTCGACGCCGAGCTCGAAGCGGTGCTTCTGGAGTCCATCGCCCAGGGCAGGCGAGGTGAGACGATCTCCGCGGAAGCCCTGATTCGGGAGATGCGCAGCCGCGAATGAGCGAGCCGCTTTGGGTCGAAGTCACCCATGGCGTCAACTGTGGTTTGTATATCGACTCAGGATCCGCCCTACGGGGCGGCATCCCTTAATCCCCCCGGTGTCTGGCATCCACCACACGCCGGGGTTTTTGTTTCGAGCGCAGGGTTACCCTTGAAGGAAGTGTGGCAAGTGGTCATGCGCTACCGGCTGGCAGGTGAGAATGATGCAAACTGATCCGCGTTACCGGCGCGCCGCCAGCCCGTAGAGGGTGGAGACTACGGCGGCCTTCGCATCCCGGTTACCCTGTTGGTGTGAAAACAGCGGTCTCCATTCCCGATGACGTCTTTGAGAAGGTAGAGCGGCTTGCGCGCCGAGAAAAGCGGCCGCGAAGCGAAGTATTCAGCGCTGCGCTGAGAGAATATGTTGCCCGGCACTCTCCCGATGAGGTGACCGAGGCGATCAACCGCGTGTGCGATCAGGTGGGTGATCAAAAGGATGAATTTGTCTCGGCTGCGGCCCGACGAATCCTGGAGAAGACGGAGTGGTGAACACCATCTAAGTGAAATCGCAAACACAGTGTTTGTCGAGCGTCCTTCTCACCACCTCGCTTTTCAGCGGGGGGGAGAAGGGCTCTCGGTGGGAGGGAGGCGCGAGCTCAAGATCTTCCCGTGTTCCACCGCCTGCGTGTCGTGTTCCTCCGCCCGCGTGTCGCGTTTCACCGCCTGTGTATCGCGTTCCTGCGCCTGTGTATCGCGTTCCTGCGCGTGCGTATCGCGTTCCTGCGCCTGTGTATCGCGTTCCTGCGCGTGGTTATCGCGTTCCTGCGCCTGCGTATCGCGTTCCTGCGCCTGCGTATCGCGTTACACCGCCTGGTGTGTCGCGTAACTCCGCCTTTGTGTCGTGTTCCTCCGCCTGGTGTGTCGCGTAACTCCGCCACGTGTGTCGCGTGACTGAGCCGGTGAATCGCGTGACTGAGCCGGTGAATCGCGTGACTGAGCCGGTGAATCG
>DATHRD010000002.1:0-171620 GCA_035482045.1 Thermoanaerobaculia bacterium | reverse complement strand
CGGGATGACAGAGCATGCTGAATGATGTATTTTTCGCATGACAGGTAACTCCTTTCTCGTCAGGATTGGGGTGAGAGTCGAGGGGCATGACCGCGGGCCACGCGGTCATGCCTGGTTTCTTACGCGATGGGCCCTCCGCTTACTGCTGGTTTGGGAACTGCCGGAACCGGGGTCGGAGCGGGAGTGCTCGGAGCCGGTGCCGGAGTGGACTTCTTCTTTCCGCCTTTGCCCGCTCTGCCGAGGTCGCGCTTCAGGTTGCCGACGTGCGCGGCCACAGTCGTGCTCAGGGGACTGCGTGCGACCCCTTTGGCGACCGAGTAGACCTGCAGCGCTCCGGTTGAGGCGTTTGCCCGCCGGGTGTCGATGCTGAACGCGAGGCTTTGCGCCGCGGCGTTCAGTCTGTCCTTCATGGGGCGGAAGGCATCGATGAACTGCAGCGAGTCGCGGGCCTCCGTGACATCGAAAATGTCCGCTCCCTGCAGCTCGGGGTTTGCCTCTACCGCGGCGATGGCCGTGGCGATGAACTCGAGAGGCACGTTCTGATGGCTGCGGACGAATGCCGTCGTCGACGGGTGGGGCTCCACCAGACTGGGTATGAGCGCCAGCATGTCGTCGATGGCCTTGGCCAGGTTCTCAGCGATCTGCTGGTAATGCGTGATGGTTGGCGTCTGTGCCGGCACCGGATCGGCCGGTACCTGCGGCACATCGCCTGCTGCTTTGGTGTTAGACATCTCTTCTATCCTCCTGTTGTTGAAAGCCGCGAGCTCGCGCCACACGCGCGGGAGCACGGCCGGGTTACCCGGACGGTCCTGGCCAGGAGCCTCCGGGCATGCGGCACGCGGCCGCGTGCCGATCGGGTGTGACGGGGCGCGATCAACCTGGTAGTCGAGCGTTCCCACAAAGGGGCCGCGCGGGCTTCGCCGCGGCGTTTGTCGTCTGAGGTTGATCGCGTCCATCACGCACGAGGAGAGCCGCCAGGAGGTGTTTTCCCTACCCGGAAAAAAACAGTAACCTATAGGTTACTGAGGGTGGATCTCGCTCTCTGCGGATGGGAGGCGGCACGCTGGAATTGGTACTTTTTCGGTCACCTGCAGCCAGGGTGTCGGTCAAAAAAAGTTCGAACTAGTGTCTTTGGCAAACCCACGGATTTAGGTGACTGCTTATTTGATAGCCGACGCGGGACGGTAGGGAAATCGCCGGTGCCGTCACTCCTAGGGTAGTGGTGAGACGCTACCGGCCACGCCCATGGACCACGCTCTGGACCACGATGTCCCCCGGCACATTGCTACATCCCTCGTCCCACATGCCGCCATCGCAACACCCCTTGGTCTCGCTCCCCTGTCCGGGGCTTGGCCGGTTCGGCTGCCAGCCGCGAGGTTGGGGCTATGGGGGATTAGGGTAAAGCCGGCAGTCGTCTATGACCATCTTCAGGCTCTTCGCCTCAAACGTCTTCGGCGTTTTCGCTAACCGCTGATGTTGAATCAGCGCCTGTTTCGACTTACGAAGGGGACAACCTAGAATCGGAATCGACACCGGCTTTCCATCGACAATGACCACACATTCGGCTCGTGCTATGCACGCGAAAACATCAAGCTGATCGGTCGCGATACGTATCGTCACAATGTCGTCGTTCACCGTAGCAGACCATGGAACTGAGTCGGTAGCAGTTGCAGTAGAAACGGCGAATCCGGCAACAACCAGGGAGATCCAGAGGCGTCGTCTCATATCACTACTCCTTCGAGTTCTTCTCGTTCGTAGCCGGTTCTTCTACTTCAACAGGCGGCAATGGTTCAAGTTGTAGCTTAATTTTGTGAACCCTCTCAGAGCTGTTCGTCAAGCTCTGCTCCGCCGTCACGGGTTCAATCACGAACGAGCCTTTTGTCGTAGCTGACTCCGTGACGACCACGTTCACTTCGATCTCCACAGTCTTGACCCTGAAGAGCAGCTTCTGCTGAGCCTCTGGGATCGTCGCACGGTCCAGTTCCTTATGGAACTCCTGGACCAACGCTGCCAACTCGAGATGCGGCTTCGTCGCCGCAGTCGCACGACGATACGTACGAACTACAAGGATCAGCGAGATCGCGCAAATCAGTGCAGTTAGTGTCACGTCGATCTTAGGCATCCGACGCCTCCTGACATTCGGGTGATCGTCTAGCCATCACAGCCGTACAATCCCACTGTTCTGCTGAATCATGCCACGTTCGGTATCAGATCGGTGCGAGCGCTGCGATTCGTGTCTCCACCCCAGCCAGTTCGGGACCACTCGTAGCTCTACCGGACGTGCGTTTCGAGATGCACGATGTCCATGTCTGTCTCCTTGATTTCATCGAACCATCCGTTGACTCAGTGTGGTCAGGCTGCGGTCACGGAGACTGTCGAATCGGGTCACCCGGTTTTCGCGGCGTCAGTTGCTGGACGATCAGTTCGCGGATAGAACCCCGACGCGGCGGCGATGTCATTCAGACGGTACTTGGTCGAGAGTTCGCTTGCCCTCCCAATCACCGTACTGATCTCATCTATCAGCGCCGGCTCTTCCTCGACCGTCTTGAAGAGGAGTCGCGTCTGAATCCTCGTGATTTCACCACTCAAACGCGACGCAGTAGCCGCATCGTTGAACACGTCCGTCTCCACGGATTGCTGATCTGTTGGCAGCGTTAACGCGAAAATGCCGGCACCAAGCGAGATCACTGCGCCGATCCACTTGATCTGATCAGGATAGAGGCCGGCGATGAGCACCACGAAGCCAGACCCTGAGACAAGGTGCAATCCATTGATAATCCGCTGGCGGCCGCGCATCTTCGCGAGCTCCTTTATGCGGGACTGGAGCGCCGCTCGAGATGTTTCCACGAGGATAAACTGGGCCTCCTCGAGCGCCTCGCGGATCATGCGCGCTGGTTGAAGTATCTCGGCGCCCGGGGCCGCGAATCGAGGCGGCTTATTCGGCGAGTAGAGCGCGAGAAAATCCCGTGCCTGCGCAGCAGCTTTCTGCAAGTCGCTCATACACCTCCCTGTCATCGAAGCTCTAGAACTTCAAGAACTTCCACCAAGGCTTCGGCGGTGCTGCTGCCGGCGTTCGTTCGAAGATCCGAAACGTCTGCTTCACGAGCGGCTCGGCTTTCTGCAAACCGTCAGCAACCATGTTTCCGACGGAGTCGGCGATTTGCAACTCCGCCGCGCGCGCGCTTATGGTGAGCCCCAATTCTTCGCCAACGAGTAAGCTGAACTTGTAGAACGTCGCGCCAAGCTGCGTCGTCTCGTTGAGACCTGCCTTCGCCAGCGAGTACCTGAGTTGGACGATGCGGTTGCCTGCCGGTGGATGCGTGTCGGATCGAGGCTTTTCCTTCTTCTGTTCCCAATAAGCCTCCATGAGGCCGCTCGTTGCGAGAAACACCAGCGGACCAGTACCGCGGATGATCTGCTCTTCTTCGCTTTCGGCAACGCGCAACACGGCGTCCGCTGCCCACAAGTCAGCTTCGACCTCCCCTTCGTTTTTGTCGACAGCCTTCATCGGGCCGTTGCTCCCGAGGAGATGACCCGTATCCCCGCGCAGAATGTGCGCGTACTCGTGGGCGAGCACGAACTCTTCGGCTGCAGAGGCTGCGTGGATACCGAGCATCTGGCGATCGCCATCCAACGCAATCGCTTTCAACTGCGCGTACGTCGGGAGAAGCCGCTCATCGCAGTACTGGCGAATGAGCGTCGCCGCGAGTTTCGCTTGTGTTCGAGCTGTGCCGACGTCGAGTGACGCCAGGATTGCCGTCATCGCGCCAAGCATCTCGAAGAGCCCGGTGTCAACCAAGATGAGATACGTATTTGGCCGCATGACCGAGTGCGCATTGAAGGTGTTCATGGGGAACACCCCCGCATACACGGGCTGCTTGAGCTGAAAACCGGCGCGTGCGAATCTCTTCACGAGAGCCGCATTCATGACGGCGAGCAGATCGTTCGTGTTTCGTGTTTGGGCATCAGCGATTTGCTCGAGGAGTCGATGCATTCCTGCCGCTCGAGCTTGCGCAAGTACCGCGTCGACCTTCGCTTGCGACTCGGGGTCGATCTCGGGGGGAAGAAGCGGCAGGATATCCGCCTCGGAAAGACTATTCTCCCGGAGATACGCCAGGTACTCGGCACGTGCAGCGGTGTCCTGCTGAGAGGTGGCCACGACGTCTAATATACCTGGTCTTCGCCTGTGAAGTCCGGCAGATCAACGACCTTTCCCGACGGCGCATGCGTGCTATCGGTCAGGAACTGGGTCGTCCCGCAGACTACGAAGGTGTGACAAGCTCGAAAGTTTGCCCACTCAGGTCTGCCATAGGCGATCGCGATGGACGGCGCAAACGTCGGCCTCTCCATTTCTCGGTTGAACGTCCATGTACCTCGACGGAGCACGTGGGCCTCTTTGGGGCCGGGCAGAAGAACGCCCATCCGTTCCGCTCTATCAGATGTACCTTCACGCGACTTTAAGGATATAGGTCTTCGTTGTTTCACTTATGAAATACGACTGCACAACCGCATGCGCATCTGCGATGTCCAAGATTTCGGCGATATCCGGCAAGCGTTACGAGTACCTGGTCGACACCCTCTACGCTTGGTCACCAGCCCAGGTTAAGGAGGCGGCGAGTAGCGCCGCACCCGAGGTCTCGCGGTTCGAATTCTCGCGCAGGAACGCCGTCATGACGCTCCGGGCGAGTCAGGGATGGCAGTACGTTCGGCAGGTCATCGTTCCGAAGGCCGATTCGGTTCCGGAGAACCCGTTCATCAACGCGCCACGCCTGATGGTGATCTACCGCCGGGCGCGCCAGTAGTATTCTCCGGCGGAGATGTTCCGCGCCGCATGGAGAGGCAACCGGAGGCGCCGAGCGATGACAGGTGTGGGTGGGCCGCTCGCTCAGCCGGGGGGTAGGGACAGACCGCTGCCGTCCAGAACCCGAACGATAAACGTTTTGAGCTTGGCAAATATCGTGTCGCCGGGACCATCACCACCGCGAGGCGCGGCATACGTTGGCAATGCCAGGGTCAACACCGATACGATGAACACACCAAGGGCGTATTTTCGAATGCTTCGCATGAACCCTCCTCACGCCGAACAAAGCCGGAGCGGACCGAGGGCGCCCTCTATACAGGGGTGTCACAACGAAGGTCAGTTATGACAGTCGTCGAGGAAGATTTTTCAGGCGACGGGGACGAATGCGAAGCCGGGCCGGCTTGGGAGATCCTCAAGATAGGTTCTTACCTGGCGTACTACGTTCGGGGTGGCTGTCCCAGCGCGGAGAGCCTCATGAAGGTACGCCAGGGCGACATGAGCATTCCGCAACATTCCCTCGGACTCGAACTCGACCAGGATCGCGCTGCATGCATCCGCCACGCCTTCTGGAAGGTCAGTGGCGAGGCACGCCTCGGCCCACTCGAGAGTCGCCAAAGCAGCGTCATTCGTCAAACCCAGCCCGCGAAGCTCCGATCGCGCCAGGGCAAGTTGCGCGATGCCCTCGCTGAAGTGCCCCTCCGCAACCACCACACTTGCAAGTTTCCAGACGCTGCGGGCATGCTCCGTTGTGAGTCCGAGCGCATCGAATAGCGAGACCGCTTCCGTGAGCCGCACACCCGCCTTCTCCGGCTGTTGAGCCGCTAAGTACGAGGTTCCTGCATTCTGCAGCGCGCGCGCGAGCATGTGCGGATCGTTTGCGTCTCGCGCGACCGCCGCCACTCGCTCGAAGGCCTCAGCAGCGTCAATAGGTAGGCCGCTGAAGTAAATGCAGCCAGCTTCAGCCATCACCGCGCTGAGCTCTCGCGATCGATCACCGTAGTCATGAAACACGACGGCCGCAGCGCGCGCCAGATTCAAGCCTTCCGCAGGACGATCAGTCTCGACATAAATCGTCGCCCTGATGTACCAAACCACAGCCAGATCGAACGGATCCGTCCCGGGCGACTGGTCGAAGAGCTTCTCAGCGTCGTCGAGGGATTTCAGGCCGTCGGCGAAGCGGCCGAGGTAGCGCAACGCGTTGGCGCGCTCGCGGATGGCCAGGGCCAGGACGCAACGGCGATCCTTGCTGCTCTTCGGCAGACGGAGGGCGATGCGGCAGGCGGCGTTCGTGACGTGGAGGCTGAACTGCGGATGCTTCTCGTGGCGGGCGTGCGCGGCGCGGCAGAGCTTGCGGACCACGCCGGCGGTATGGAAACGGGCATCGGCATCGACGTCGACATCGCGGAAGCGGATGGGGGATTTGAGCAGCGGCGCCAGGAGGGCCTCGGCATCGGTATCCTCCTTCTCGATTCGCAGGTACTCCGCCATTGCGGCCTCGAGGCGTTGCGAGCCGGTCACGAGCACGTCGACGGCCGCCCATGCCTCCGGGTCGCGGAAGGCGGCGTCGATCTCGTCGATGAATTGAAGCCGCCCGTTGCATTCGTTGCATTCGGCCAGGTGCTGCGCGATGGCCTCGGCGTCCGCGCTCAGCGAGGGGGCCAGGGCATAGACCGACAACTCGTCATCCCCGTAATGAACGTTCATTTGGAAGACCTCATGGCGTCGTAGATCTCGCGTACGCGGCGGCGGCAGGAGACAAGGAGCTGGAGCACGTAAGCCGGAGTGGTGGCCAGTTGCCGGGCGATGGACTCCTTCGACTCCTCGTGAAAGTAATATCGGCGGATGGTCTCCCGGCACTTCTCGCCGAGGCGGGCAATCACCATGGCCACGGTCATGTTGAGCATCCAGCGCTCAGCCTTATCCTCGGCCGCCTGATCGGGCTTTTCGTCATGCTCCGGCAGCAGCGGCTCTTCCCGCTTTCTTCGCCGCAGGTAGTCTTTCGAGGCGTTGCCGATGGCGCCGATCAGCCATCCTTTGAGCTCGCGCACGTGCTCGCGGCGCTGCAGGTAGGCGGTGAAGATGTCGTGGACAAGTGCCTCGGCGTCGTCAGGGGGGATGCTGTAGCGGCGGATGGCGATCGAGCGCAGGAGCACGCCGTACTCGGTGTAGAGCGCCTCGAATTCGCTGGCGTTCGTCGGGGGGGATGGATCGATCACGCTTCTCACCGTACTCCACAGACCACCGGAAGTCCTGCGGTAGGAGGATACCGGAACAGGCTCGAGGCGCGGCCAGGAACGCTCCCATGGAAACACACCGGCTTGAGGGGTGGCAGGCTGCAGCACGAAGAGGTCGGTGGCATGAACGAGCATGCCGGTCACCGAGCGGATGGCGGCGACGACGATGTAAATCCTTTCGGCAGTGGCAGATACGCGCCCTTGCCGCAACTGATGGAAGTGCTTTCTGCTAATCGATTCGACGCCTTCTTCACCGGCGATCCGGTTGGCCTCGCGGATGATGTCGAGCGCCCGGAGCCCGAGGGCCTCGATGAACTTCTCCAGCCGGGTTTGCGGTCCTTCCATGCGCAGAGGTCTCCTCACATAGAGGAGTGTCGCCAACGGGGTCCATCCCTACCCCCATCTTTACTTAGACACCTATACGGCGCTGACGGTCACGGGCTGTACGGAACAGAAAACCAGGTGTTCGGAGCTGGAGGAGCGGGCCCGTCGACGGGTTTGCGGACTCCCGGAGTCCGTTAACGCACTGCCGGGGTCCGTTAACGCACTCCCAGGGTCCGTTAACGCACTCCCAGAGTCCGTTAACGCACTCCCAGGGTCCGTTAACGCACTCCCAGGGTCCGTTAACGCACTCCCAGGGTCCGTTAACGCACTCCCGGGGTCGACGTTTCGAAATGATGTCCTTTGCAAACCCACGGATTTCGGTGACTAGTTATTTTCAGCCGCCGGTGGGAAACGGCGGGATGGGTAGGGAAATGTGGACGGACGGCCTCTCCTAGGTATCAGAGTAAACCAGAACCCAAGGAGGAAGACATGACACGCTCTCGAATGTTGCTCGCCTTCGGAGTCGCGGCGCTCTCGTTAGCGGCGGCGTCCTGTGCCTACACTAAGGCAGGATCACCGACGGTAACGCCGAACACGACTACGCCATCGGCCTACTACTGGATCAATCCCACGGATGCGAAGGCCGAGAAGGCATGCATAGCCAAGGGCGGCGTGATCTCTACGCAGGACCTCCAGAAAATCTGCGTACAACCGGCCCAGGTGACGTCATTCATGATCACGGATACCAGTCCGTATTCGGCCAAGGCATGCACCGACAAGCGAGGAGTTATCTCGACAAACGCGACAGGCAGATCGGTCTGCACCCTCCCCTCAGTTACGCTGGAGCCGGAGTTGGGTTGGTCCTGCGAGACATGTAACAAGCTGTGCGACGGGCCATGCTTCATGAACAATGAGTTCATGTGTATCTGTTATCCGACAAGGTTTTTCACCGGAGTATTTGTCCCGTAGTCCGGCACGATACGCGAGACGCTCCGCCCCGCGCCGCGCGTCAAGCGGAGCCAAACCGTGAGCGCGAAGACGGCTACCATCACGCTACTCTGCGCCGCCATCATCGGCTGCGCGAAGGGTTCCCATCCAACGCAGCCGCCGTCCGCCGCATCCGCTGGCCTCTCTCGTGAACAGTTGCTCCGGAAGGCGAGCCCGTCGCTATCCCCTCCCGCTCCTGCTGATGGTCCGAGCGACGTTGCCACGGAGAACCCTTTCGGCGAGGAACCCGAGCCCTCCGGCAAGCGTTACGAGTACCTGGTTGATACGCTCTACGTTTGGTCACCGGCCCAGGTCAAGGAGGCGGCGAGTAGTGCCGCTCCCGAGGTCTCGCGCTTCGTCTTCTCGCGCAGGAACGAGGTCATGAGGCTCCGGGCGAGCCAGGGATGGCAGTACGTTCGGCAGGTTATCGTTCCGAAGGCCGCTTCGGTTCCGGAGAACCCGTTCATCAACGCGCCGCGTCTGATGGTGATCTACCGCCGCATGCGTGCGAGCCCTGTGTCACCGGCTCCTTGGACGCCTCACAAGTAACCCCACAGCAACCGCAACGATGACGATGAGCATCCCCGTCCCTACCGGAACGCCAGTTGATTCCGGTTGCAGGGGCTCGCGGCCGGCTGGGCGGATTCCGTTGTCTGGGCCGCAGGTTGGCGTGCGGAATCCGTCTGTCGTTTTACGATTTCGGACCGCAGGAAGCGTACGTTGCACAGACCGCGACGATGCTGCCACGCGTACTCACGCGAACGATCTGAGGAACCGTATGAGCCCTGCTGTTGATCGGCGATTGCGCGAAATCGTCCACGGAATAGGCTGACACGGCCGCAGGAAGGTTCGCCTCATCAGCTGCAGAAAGCTGTGGAGACAGAACTGACACGACAACCGTATTCTTGTACGGCTTCGCGGCGACAGCCGCGAGTGCTTCTTCGCACGGATTGCAGCCGGGCAGGAAGAATACGAAAACCCTTTCGTCCGCGGAGGCCCCGCCGATGCGAGTCACATGATTGTACCGGTCCATGACGGAGAATTCCGGAAGCATTTCGCCAACCCGAAACCGCTGCTGATGCGACGCTGCAGAGTGCAGCGCCGCATCAACGCGACGTCGAAGGACGACGTTGGAGATCGAGAGCGCGACGATCACGATCGCCATCGCAGAGAAGATTGCTATTCTCAGCGAACGGTTCATGAACGGTCCATCATCCTATACAGGTGCAACCAGTATAAATTTCCCATGGGTAGACTTGTCCCCCGGAACAATAGAAGTCTGTGCAGGAACCATTTGTCGACCCTCCGGTCTCGCAGTCCCACGAGTCGGTAGTGACGTAGTGAGAAGTGGCTCCCCAGCCTTCTCGGCCCTCCGAGCAATCCTGGTACCTTTCGCCTACGACGGTGGTATATGTGCTGTCAGAATAATAGAGATCATCGTAGCCATTGCCGGCAATCGGCTCTGCCTGAAGCACTCCGCCGACGCCGATTCCAAGCAGACAGATGGTTGCCAAAGCCAGAAAAACTTTCTTCATATCATTATCTCCTAGCTTACGTATATCATGGCCCGGCATACCACACAAGTGAGGAGCTGAGTCAGGCTGGTGACCAGTGATCGCGACCATTCGTGCCGTTCAGGCCATGGGTGGACATCGACACATGCATGTATGCTTACTCTCGCCGGGTTCATCCGCGCGAACTACCATCCTGCCGGCGCGGTCCGCCACCCAACAAGCCTGCTGGCGGTGTGTTCGACACAAACCTGCCTGATGTTGCAGTTACCTCGTCTTCAGCAAACGCACAAGCCTGTTACACCTACGGAACAGCTCGCAAACACCTGCACCCTCTCGCTCCCACCCGGACGTACAATTGGCGCATCTTCAGGGGGAGGACTCTCATGCGCCGGTTGCTGACCGTGGTCGTGTCGTTCGTGTTCTTTGTCGTCCCGTCAATCTCAGCCCAGGATGTCGGACAACTGCCGCCGCTGACGGCGCAGGTGGAAGTACACGTCGTCAACGTCGACGTCACCGTAACCGACCGGCACGGAAGCCCGGTTCTCGACCTCACCAAAGGCGACTTCGAAGTCCTCGAGGATGGTCATCCGCAGAAGGTGACGAATTTCTCGGTCATTCAAAACCCGACGGCTGGAGCGTCGAAGGCGCCGCAACCAGGCGCGCAGCCGTCCTCCGGCGTGCGCCGGCTGATCATGCTGATCATCGACAACAACTACATCGGAGAAATTGAGAGGAACCGGGCGCTCGACACCGTGGCGAAGCACATCGACGATTCAACGGGCGCCGAGTGGGCCGTCACCGCGATCAGCCACGCGTCCGAAGTGCTTCAACCGTTCACCTCGGACAAGGCGCTCATCCGGAGCGCGCTGGCCAAGGTCCGCGCCATGCCGAGCTCCGAGGGGCAACACGCCATTGACCGCGCGGTTCTCTCCGAGAAATACATCACGACCGGTGACGTCACCGTACCTGTCGACTACAAAGAGAAGGTGGGCTTCAGCTCACGCGAGCAGACCTTTCGCAGTCTGATGGCCATTCAGAACACGGCGCGCGCGGTCGTCGACACGGCCCGGGCCTACGCCGGCGAGGACGGCAAGAAGACGATCGTCCTGCTCACGGGAGGGATGGAATCCAATACGAGCTTCACCGCCTACGAAAAAAGCGACGACTTCGAGCTGAAGCAGTTACGGGACCAGATCTCACAGATCTCGGACGCGATGGTGCGCGAGGCGAACGGCGCGAATTTCACGGTGAACGTGATCAATGCCCGCCCGCGGCGGATGGCCGCGCCGCAACATGACGTCCAGAATCACTCCTCAGGAATCGCGGTCGGCGCTCTCCTCCGCAATTTCGGAAACGATCCGATCGACGTCGCCGACGTCGACACCATCCCCCTCTCCATCGCACTCGGCACCGGTGGGATGTATCTGCCGTCGTCGGATTTACGGGACTCGCTGCAGAGAATCGACACCCAGACCTCGAATTTCTATTCGCTCGGATACTCCCCCGACCACAACGGGGATCAGCAGTACCACACGATCAGCGTGCGCGTGAAACGGCCGGGCGTCCGGGTGGCGAACCGCGTCGGATACTACGATGAGACGCAGGAGGACCGGCTGGAAGCCGTGCTGCGGGCGCGCACGAGTTTCGATACCGGTCTGGGCTCGCTCCCTGTCAAAGTCAAGGTCGGCGATGCCGCTCGGAGCGAGCGCGATCTCGTCGTTTCGGTAACGACGGCGATGCCGCTGGCGCGTATCACCGTCGTGCCGCGCGAACAGAACTTCGTGGGGCGCGTTCACGTCTATTGTTCGGTCTTCGACGACAAAGGCCGGAACGTCGGCTTCCTCCACAAAACGCAGGAGGTTTCTCTCGCGCCTCCGCAACTCTCCGGTACGGGCGACTTCCTCTATACGATGAAGGTTCATCTGCAAAAGGGCGCGTTCACGATCGTGATCACTCTTCGCGACGAGCTTTCGAATGAGATCGGCAGCGCAAGCCAGAGTGTCAGTCTCTGATCTCCCATGCGTGCTCTCCGGGGCCTCATTTGTCTGGCCATCGCTGTTCCGCTCTTTGCGCAAACCTCGGCGAAGGTCGATGTGCGCGTCGTCAACGTCGACGTGTCGGTCATCGATGCGAATGGAAAATCCGTTACGGGCCTGAGGGCCGAGGACTTCGAAGTCCGCGAGGATAACCAGCCCGAGAAAGTCACGAACTTCACTACCGTCGATCGGCCTTCACCGGGCCAGACCGGCGGCCATCGCGCCGGCGACATGCAGTTGCGCCGCCGCGTGATCCTGCTCGTCGACAACAACTACATCGTCAAATCGGACCGCGACGCCGCTCTGCGCAAGCTCGACGAGTTCATCGACAGCACGTTCGACGGCAGCTACGAGTGGGCGCTGGGCATGATCGGCCAGCAACTGGAGATCCTGCAGCCGTTCACGCCGGACAAGAAGGCGATCCACGCCGCGATCGCAAAGATCCGCGCCTCAGCAACGACGAGCTACAGCGACAACATGGACCGGTCGATGCTCGACGATTCGCTGTACCAGAGGAGGGATGGACTCGATGTCCCCGCTGGATTCGAATCGCGCGAGAGAACGACGCGCAACTCCCGGTCGATGCAGAATACGGCGCGCGGCCTCATCGATGCCACGCACATCTTCGCCACAACCGAGGGCAAGAAACTGGCCGTTCTCCTCACCGGCTCGATGGACCTGAATACGGGCTTCGGGTCGTTTTCGAGTGATTCCGATCGCGAACTGCAGGACGCCAAGACGGCCACCGCGAAGATGATCGCCGCAATCGTCAGCGAGGCGAACGCCGCGAACATGAGCATCCACGTGATCCGCGTAGCCGCGCATCAGAGTGCCGCGCCGCAACACGACGTGTCGTATCACTCGTCAGGCCGGGGCGTGGAAGGGATGGACGTTTCCAGCGACAGCGATATCCGCGACACCTCCCCCGGATTCACGATCGCCCAGGGCACCGGTGGTCTCTATCTGACCTCGAACTCGGTCAGCGATTCGTACAAAGCGATCAATTCCGCCATCGGCATCTCCTATCTCCTCGGCTATGAACCGGGCCACGGCGAAGACCGGCAGTTTCACCACATCACGGTTCGCGTGAAACGGCCTGGCACTCGCATCATCTACCGGCAGGGTTACCTCGACCTCCCGGAAGACGAACGGCTGGAACGCCTGCTGCGGCTGCGGATCTCAGCCCTGCAGCCGGCGTCTGATGTTCCGGTCACTCTGAACGTCAGCGGGCTCAAAGCCGAAGGAAAACCGGCGGTAGCGATGCTGGCGGCAATGCCCATGGCGAAGGTCACGCTGTTGCCGAAGGACGGCCGTTACGTTGGCCGCGTTCATGTCTACCTGTCGATCTTCGACGCCAACGGCAACAACGTGGGCTTTCACCATCAGATACGGGATCTCTCGCTCACGGCGGCGGAGCATGACAAAGCAGTCAGCAACGCATTCCAGTATCAGATGAACGTTCGCCTCGACAAAGGCGACTTTACCGTGGCCATCACGATGCGGGACGATTTGTCGAACGAGATCGGCACCGCAGTGAAGAAATTGAAGTTGTAGGGGGCACGGACTGCAGCAGCTTTTCTCAAAGGTGTGGAATCGAAGACGCCGTGTAACGTCGAGAGCCTTCTCCCCCGCGCTTTTCAGCGGGGGAGAAGGTGCCGAAGGCGGATGAGGGGGCGGTTCTTGCGCTGAAGTTAATTGTTTTCATGAGTTTCCCACGCCCGTTCATGAAACCATTCCACTGTTTGACAAGCTCCAACACCCCCTCATCCGCCTTCGGCACCTTCTCCCCCCCGCTGAAAAGCGCGGTGGGGAGAAGGACGCTCGATTGACACTGTGTCCGCGATTCCACTCAGATTGTGAGAAACGCCCCCTAACGCTCGCCTAACGCGGCAGCGGCATCTTCGGATCGAGACGCTGCGCCTGGGCGAAGCTTTCACGTGCCGCCGCGCTATCGCCGATACACATCTGAGCGAGACCAGCGGACGCAAATGCGAGCGCATTGCCCGGCTGTCGCCGCTCGGCGGCGAGGAAATCATCGAGGGCACCGGGGCAATCCTGCCGGTCCATCCGGTAGCGGCCGCGAAACATGCGAAGCTCCCCGTCATCCGGTGAGGCTGCAACCGCCTGCTCGAGCAGGCGCAGACTGCGATCCTCCCGCGACGAGCGCTGATAGGCGATGGACCGGACGATGACGAACCGTGGCGCGTCGGCCAGACCGTTTTGCAGCGCGGCGACGAGCAGGGCGTCGGCGCGATCGAGATCGCGGTTCGCATCGAACAGTGTCTCGCTCAGATTCCACATCGCCGAGGCGTACTTCGGATCGATGGTGAGCGCCCGGTTGAACGCGGCAATCGCGTCGTCGATACGATGTGCGTTGCGCAGGATCAAGCCTTCATTGTTGAACGCACCCGCGGTCTTCGTATCGTTTGTGGCGCTCGCGGAGTGCGTCGATTCGTTCGATCCGATGTAGCCGAGTGACTTGAGTTTGGAGATCTCCTCCGATGCGGCGCGGCCGCTCCTGGGCGGCGGTGGCGCGGCTGCGCGGACGAACGATTGCCCGTAGTCGAAAGCGGCGAACGGCTGCGGCGCGCCGGGTAAAGGCGGCTCGGCACCAGGTAACGCCGGCATACCGGTGAGCGCCAGCAACGTGGCCAATACCTGCCGTACGCTTCCGCGCAGCGGATGACCCGGCGCCGCGGTGATCCCTGGGCCACGCAGGACATAGATCCCTTCCTTACGGTGCCACTTGGCGGCGGTTGCCGTGGCCGTGCTCGAGATCTGCGTCGGCCGGCCTTCTCGCCAGAAGAATCCATGATCCGAGGCGATCATCAAGGTTGCGCCCTTCTGATCCGCAATCTCTGCATAGCGGCCGAGAAGATCGTCGATCTCATGGAAGTAACGCGCCGGCACGCCGCTGTAGCGGTCGTAGTCGGCCTGAGAAACCTGAGGCTGTTTCGGCGGCGAAAACGGCGCGAAGACGTGGCCGGCGGTATCCGTTCCCTGAAGGTAGATGATGGTCAGGTCAGGGAGGTTCCCGCGGCTGCCGATGTATGCCTGAGACAGCCGGCTGTAGATCTCCGTTTCAACGAGGATTCGGCGCAGCGCGGCGGAGGGATCGGCATACGGATTCTCACGCCTGGACAGCGCAGCGAATTCGTCATCCGTCAGCGACGGCAGGTACTGGCGCATCCTTCCGGCATCGACGCTTCCCTCGGCGTCCGAGAGGACTCGCTCGGACCAGGACTGTCGCGAGGGAGGCCAGACAACACCCGCGGGTTTGTCGATGTCCGAATAGAGAAAGGTGAAAAGGCGGTCAGAGACATTGAGCCCGTGCACCGGCTCAGCCGCGTACGTGGCCCAGAGTCCGAAGACGGCCGTCCTCTTGCCGGCATACGTCAACATGTTCCAGATGGCCGGGGCGCGCCGCTCATCGCTCGTGATCGGTTCCTTGTCGTGGGTGTAGGGATTGAAGCGGGTGAAATCGAGAATGGCGTGATCGAGAGGGCCCACGCCGGTCATCATCGTCGTCCATACCAGGGGCGAAAGCGGCGGATAGTCTGTTTCGAGAACGCCTCCGGCCCCGGTGGCAACGAGGCGCTTCAGATTGGGCATCGAACCGTTGTTCATGTATTCGTCGATGAGCTGCCAATCGGCACCGTCGAGACCGATGAAGATGACGGGCTTCGAAATATGCGCCTGCCTGGCAACCTCCGGGACGATCCGAAGCCGCTCGAATCCGGGCGGAATGTCCAGGCGAGCCGAGACGGAGTCCGCGCGGAGGCCCGCGCACAGCAGCTCCCGCTCGATCCCGGCGGCAATGCGGTCACCGGCGGCGCGGCGGTCGGCCAGGAAGGCATCGGCCGTTTCCGGATGAGAGGCACTTGCGGCGAACGCTTCCACACGCGCGCGAAGCGAACCGCACCAGTCACCTTGCGGCCAATCGGAAGGAATCGTGGCTGGCGCGTCATAGCGGAAGCGAACGCGCAGCGGCAATTCATCGTCCGAGGCGCTGACGGCCGTCACGGAAGAGTCGAACGCCAGCCGTCCACCGGCGAGCGTTACGCGGCACCGGTCTCCGCCGAGGACCGGTCGCAAGTAGACGCGCCCCTCACGGACAGCGATGGAGCCGCCGCGTCGAAACACCATGGCAGAGCCGGAAGGCTGCGTCCGTACGAATGTCGCCAGGAGTGCGCCGACGATCAGGGCCGCCGCGGCAAGGGCTGATTTCGAGCGCATAAAAAGAGGGCCCCTTGCGGGGCCCTCAGGATACAACGCGATTCTGTTGCGGGGTTAGAACGTGTAACGCGCGCCCAGACGAATGCTGCGCTGACCGGTAAACGCGGTGCCACCCGTCAGGAAGCTGGGGTTGGTCGCCGTCGCCTTCGGATTGGGCAACACGCCGGCAGGCTGCACGCCACCCGGGGCATTCAAAAGGCCACCGTCGCCGTTGCAGAGAGCGGAAGGAATTCCGGCGCACGGCGGATCGGTGTTGAGGTTGTAACGCTGATCGAGCGCGGTCTTGGCCTGACGGTTCAGCACGTTGAACACGTCGAGGATGAGGTTGACGTGACCGGTGCCGAGCGCGATCGGATACGCTCCGTGGATATCGGCCTCGTAGTCAGCAGGTCCACGGCCGAGCGAGCCGCGCGGGGTCAGGTAGTACTCCCAGTTGCGATAGCTCTCGGCGAATCCCTGCGCCGTAAGCGGCGTGCCTGAATAGTAGTGCGTCGAAAGACCGAGCTCGAGGCCATGCGCCAAACCGTTCGGAACCGTATAGCTGCCGTAGAGCTTGACCATGTGCGTGCGGTCGTTGCTCAGCAGAGCGGTGCTGCTGGAGTTGTTGATCTCGAAGTCGGCGTAGTCGTACGCCGAGTTGATGTTCGGGTCGAGCTGGCCGGTCGAGACCTGGAACGTGCCGTCGTAGTTGCCCTGCAGACGCGACCACACGTAGCTACCGTAGAACTGGTAGTTGTTGCTGAGGCGCTTCTGCGCGTGCAGCTCGACTCCCGTGTACTTGCGTGTCGGTTTCGGAACCGGCACCGTGCCGCCGTCGAGAAGACCACCGTCGGCGCCGAGACCCTGTCCGGGGTTGGCGACGAAGTAATTGTTCTGCGACGGAACGAGCATGTCCTCGATCACGCGGCCGAGATTGCGATACGTACCCTTGATACCGACGGCGAGGTTGGAGGCGAGCTCATAGTCGTAACCGATCAGATACTCATCGACATACTGACCCTTGAGGTTCGGGTCGACCGGCACCGTGCCGCCGCCGAGGATGCGGTACGGAAGCTTGGTGGCGGAGAACGACGGCGCGGCTGAGTCGGGAGTAAGCGCCCCACCCGTCGGATTGAGGTTGTTCACGTCGAGGGAAATCTCACCGCCGAACTCGCGGATGTTGATGTCCATCGGGATCGACTCATAGAAGCGGCCGAAATTCACGTACGCCTTGGTGCGGCCGTTGTTGGCCGGATCCCAGATCGCGCCGATGCGCGGGGCCCAGTTGTCCTTCAGATTGATCTGCCACGCGCCGAAGCGGTCGCCGACCTTCTGCGTCTCATACCGGATGCCGGCATTGACCGTCAGATTGCTCATCATTTTCCACGAGTCCTGCAGGTACAGGCCCTGGTTCTGGGTCTTCGGAACGACGACGAGTGGGTTGGCGATGGAGGTCAACCACGTCGCCGGATTGGATGCGTCGAATCCCGAGGCCTGGTCATTCAGGAAGACCTCGTGGCGGTAGTACACGAGTCCGTTTGACGGGCAGGCGTTGTTCACGAGGGCCACCGTGCAGAACTTGCGGACCCAGTCGCCGCCGCCGTAGAAGCGGTCATCGATGGTCTTTACTTTCTCACTGTCGCCGCCGAACTTGATCGTGTGGTTGCCGAAGAAGGAGCTGATATTCAGCTTGGCGACGTCGCGGTCGTAGTTCGAATTGTCGAATGCCCGGAATCCTCCGGTATTGACGTTCGGAACCTGCGTCATGTCCGTGAACTGCGACGTGGACGTCCCCGGTCCGCTGAGGATGTTCTGCTCTTTGTGCTTGCCGTAGTTGGCGTCCACATTCCAGCGGGTGCCGAAGACGCCCGTGTAGAGAGCGTTGTAGTCGTTGCCGCCGGTCTTGTTCGTCCCCTCGAACGTGCTGGGGGATCCGGAAATCGCGGCCACGGCGCCGTTGACCTTGGACGGATCGCCGAGAACCGAGACGTTGATCAGGTGGCTGGGGGTAAGGGCCAGCGATAGCTTCGCGTCAAAGAGGTTGCGGGTGAGGGCGGCTGGAATGCTGCCGCCGACCGGGAGACTGAAGCCCGGAACGGAGAGCGCCGTGTTGATGCGGATGCTCTGATCAGTCTCCTTCACGGAGTCGATGCCGCCGAAGAACCAGAGACGGTCCTTCAGAAGATAGCCGCCGAGGTTCCCGCCGTAGTCGTCCTGCTTGCTGATGTCGCCGATGGTGGTGGCCGTCGTCGACAGTTGCGACTGGTAGGTCGGGTTGGACAGCAGGCTGCCGCCGGCCTTGTAGCCGAAGACGTCGCCGTGGAACTCGTTCGAACCGCTCTTCGTGACGGCGACGATCGCGCCACCGGTCATCCGGCCGTATTCGGCTTGCAGGCCGCCCGTCAGGATGTTCTCTTCCTGGATGAACTCCATGTTGACGGTCTTGCGGTTGACGCCGGTAGCGATGCCGGTGATGTTCAGACCGTCGATGATGTACTCGTTCTCAGCGCCTGAGCTGCCGTAGACGGTCGCTCCCTGGGCGTCAGACGCGACGCCAGGCGCCACCTGCGCGGCCGCGGTGAAATTACGCGCCAGCGGCAGCGACTGCAGCGTCTGCGACGAGAGGTTCGCGCCACTGGCGTTCGACGTGACGTCGACCAGAGGCGTGCTGCTGCTGACGGTGATCGTTTCCGCCGCCGCCGGACTCATCACGAGGTCGAGCGTAACGGTTTTGTTGAGCTGAACGGGGACGCTCTCCTTGACCGTATTGAACCCGGAGAGTGTGGCCGTGAGCGAGTACGAGCCCGATGGCAGCAGAGTGAAGCGGAAACTGCCCGACGCATCGGTCACGTCGGTGCGAGTGCCCTGAAGGGCGGCCGAATGCAACTCGATGGTCACGCCAGGCAGGGGTGTGCCTCCCTGCGCGGCCTTCCCCTCGATCGCTCCCGTCGTGGAGGACTGCGCATACGCGCCCACCGCCACCAGGATTACCATCGCTAAAAGCGTGGCTACTCGAAACTTTTGTAGATTCATTTCGTTCTTCTCCTAAGCATTTGCTGAACTGCGGTTTGGACTGCGGTTCGAACCCTGACTTTTCACTTTGAGGCTGGCGTACCTCCGTGTGATTGATTGAAACGCTTGTTTATGGACCCTTGACGCGCTGCTCCCGGCTCCGTTTGCCGTCCGAAACGTGCACGCCCGCTGCCGGTGAGCTCATCCGAGCTCAAGGCGGCGCGAGCGTAGTATTTTTAGACGGTTAGCGCAAGTGTGGCTGACTCCGGCAAGTCGGCCGGGCTCCAATAATTCGGATTTTCGATTCGAATCGTTGGCGTCCCACCCAATTGCCAAGTTTACTCGTGCAGAATGACGCCGTGTTTCGTCGTCCCACAGCGATCATCGTCCTGGCCCTCCTCTGCGGCACGTGCCGCGAGACTCCCCGCCGGCCCCTCAACGTTCTCCTGATTACGATCGACACATTCCGCGCCGATCGCATCGGCCACGCCACGCCCGCGTTGGCCCGTCTCGGCAGAGAAGGCATCCGCTTCGACTCCGCCGACTCCCCCGTGCCGCTCACGCTTCCCGCGCACGCGTCACTGCTGTCCGGACTGTTGCCGCTGCATCACGGCTTGCGCAACAACGGCATCGGTGCCTTTCCCCCGGGTCCCGACACGCTGGCCACGATCCTTGCCCGCGCCGGCTACCGCACCGGAGCCTTCGTCGGCTCGTTCATCCTCGACCATCGATTCGGACTCGATCGCGGATTCGAGCGCTATGACGACGAGATCGAACGCAACGTCAGCGACAGCAGCGGGACGTTCGACGCCGAGCGCCGCGGAGGCGAGGTCGTCGACCGCGCCCTGGCCTGGCTGCGTCAGAGCGATTCGCGGCCGTTCTTCGCCTGGGTCCATCTGTACGATGCCCACGCGCCCTACGCGCCGCCGCCCCCGTATCCGCAAACGTATGACGGCGAAGTGGCTTACGTCGATGCCCAGGTGTCGCGCCTGCTGGCCGTTGTCGATCGCGCCAGCACGATCGTCGTCGTCGCGGGGGATCACGGCGAATCGCTCGGCGAGCATGGCGAGCTCACGCACGGTTTACTGCTTTATGAACCGACGCTGCACGTGCCGATGATCATGGCCGCACCTTCGCTTACGCCTCGGGTGATCCACACGGCGATCAGCACGATCGATCTCGCGCCGACGACCGCGTCGCTCGCGGGCGTTCCGTTCCCGAAGCCTGTCGACGGCCGGGATCTGGCGGCCGATCTTCGAGCGGGCCGCGAACCGCAACCTGCGCCGATCTACGCGGAGACGGAGTACCCGGCCACGTTCGGGTGGAGCGAGCTGGCGTCGATGCGGCTTGCGGTGACGAAGCTGATCTCCTCCCCGCATCCGGAGCTCTACGATCTCCACCGCGACCCGGGCGAAACCGCCAATGTGTTGACGAGTGAGCGCCGGGCCTATCGCGACCTGACGACACGCCTCGACCGGCTTCGCGCCACGGCAGTCGCCTCATCACCATCGACCGTGGACGCGGAGACGCGCGCCAAGCTTGCCAGCCTCGGCTACGTCGCGCCGTCGGGCTCAGGCAGTGGGACCAAGCGCGACCCGAGGGAGGTTGCCACTCTTTTCAGAACGTTTGAAGAGGCCACGGCGCTGATCAACGCGGGCCGGGCGCGCGATGCCATCGCCCGCCTCGATCAACTCGTGCGCGACGATCCGTCGAATCATGTCTTCCGCGAGACGCTGGCTCGCGCGCTGCGCCAGAGCGGCGACGTCCGGCAGGCCATCGCGCTCTATCGCCAGGCCGTCGCGCTCGCGCCGAACGACGCCGACGCCTGGTACAACCTCGCCGTCGCTCTGGAGGAAAGCGGAGACGCGCGCGAGGGAGAGGTCGCCCTCGCCGAGGCGGCGAAACGCGATCCGGGCCGGCCGGAGATCCACAACATTCGCGGAACGGCGCTGGCGGAAGCGGGCGACCTGCCCGGAGCGGAGAAGGAGTTTCGCGCCACCCTTGCCGCCGATCCCCGCAACGCACGAGCATCCAATAACCTCGGCAATGTCCTGCGGGCCATGAACCGCGACGCCGAGGCGGCCGAGGCGTACCGGAAAGCGATCGATCTCGCGCCGCGATATGCCGATCCGCTCAACGGACTCGGCGCGCTGCTCGTCGCGGGCGGCAAGGCAAAAGAGGCCATACCGTACTTCGACGCCGCCCTGCAGATCGCGCCCGACTTCTACGAAGCGCAGCTCAACCGCGCCATCGCCCTTCAAATCTCGGGCGATACGGGAGCCGCTTCCGCCGAACTGCAGCGGTTGCTGGCCCGTCTTCCCGCAACCCGGCAATTTGCCGCCCAGCGCGCCGCAGCGCAGACGCTTCTCGAAAGGTTAGCGACGCAGTTCCGTCGATAATCGTTTTGCGCTATATTTGAACAACCCCAAACCGGTCACCAACAGGAGGTACATCGTGCGCTCTCGTTCTCTGATCCTGGTCGGTCTCTTCGTGCTCCTTCTTCCGCAACTGCTCTTCGCCCAGACAAACGCCGGATCGCTTTCCGGCCACGTCCGAGACGCGAGCGGCGGCGCCCTTCCAGGCGTCAGCCTGACGGCCTCCGACAACAGCACCGGATTCAATCGTACCGTCGTGACGGCGACGGACGGCACTTACCGGTTCCAGTCGCTGCCCGTCGGCACCTATGACGTCACGGCGGATCTGGCCGGCTTCGGCTCGGTCACGACCCGCCACGTCGAGGTCAATGTTTCGGCCGACCGCGTGCTCGACGTCACGCTGAAGCAAGCCAGCGTGAAGGAGCAGATCACCGTCACGGCGGCGGAGCCTCTCATCGAAATGACGCCGGCTGTCGGCACCGTCGTCAGCCAGCGCGAGATCTCCAATCTTCCGCTCAACGGCCGCCAGTTCGCGAACCTCGGCTCGCTGGCGCCGGGAACGAGCCTCTCGGTCAACAGCGATCCGACCAAGCCGGGACAGCTCACCATCGCCCTCAATGGCGGCAGCGGACGCAACGTCAACTTCCTCGTCGACGGCGGCGACAACACCGACGACACCATCGGCGGCGCGCTGCAGAACTACAACATCGAGGCCGTTCAGGAGTTCAACATCCAGACGCAGCAATACAAGGCCGAATACGGCCGTACCACGGGCGGCGTTCTGACGGTCGTCACGAAGACCGGAACGAACGATCTCGAGGGAAGCGCCTATGAGTTCTATCGCGACAAGAGCCTCAACGAGGAGACGCAGAACGAGAAGCTGTCCGGCGCCGGAAAGTCGCCCTATCGCCGCGATCAATACGGCGCATCGATTGGCGGCCCGATCGTCCGCGACATGATCCACTTCTTCGCCACCGGTGAGCGGCTCGAACGCCCCACGAACTACGTCATCAACACCATTCCCGGCAGCGGGCAGCAGCCCATCTATCCGGAATTCCAGGGACAGGCCGTTCCGACACCATTCAAGGACGACCTGCTGACGGCGAAGATCAGCGCTGACCCGAGCCCGACGCAGTTCCTGCAGGTGCGCTACGGCTATCAGCGCAACTCCGACATCTACGGCGCCAGCCCGATCGTTCTCCCGAGCGCTCTCGGGACTCTGACGAACGACTACCACTCGTTCCTCCTCGGCCATACGTGGCAGCTGGGTTCGAACAAGGTCAACGACTTCATCTTCCAGGACTCCCACTTCAAGAACGCCATCCTGGCCACATCAAACGACCCCGCCCTCATCTATCCCAGCGGCGTCAGCGTCGGACAGAGCGTCAATACGCCGCAGACCACGACGCAGATCAAGCGGCAGTACAAAGACGACTTTGCGTGGTCTCAGACCCTGGGACAGATGCGGAACGACTTCAAAGTGGGCGTGAACTACATCGATGAGCCGCTTCTCGGCGGCGACTTCTCCACGGGAACCTCGGGCATCTACACGCTACTCAACAACGTAAAGGGCTCGCCTGTCGTCGACATCGCCATCTTCAGCGGATTCGCCGGCTACAACACGCCCATCAAGCAATTCAACTATTACGGGCAGGACGACATCTCCGTCAACAGGAAGCTGACGCTCAACGTCGGCCTTCGCTACGACCTCTGGAAAGGTTTCGATCTCAACCAGACGTCGAACCCGATCTGGCAGACGCTGTCGACGCAGACCAAGTACAACGACCCGTACCTGAAGGACTTCCAGGGCGGCAAGGGCGGCAGGCTGAAGAACGACACGAACAACTACGCACCACGCCTCGGCTTCACCTACGACCTTCGCGGCGACTCCAAGAACATCCTCCGCGGCGGCGTCGGCCGGTACTTCGACTTCCCCTACACCAACGCCACGATCCTCTTCCCGGCCGTGGCCGTGCAATCGACGTACGGACAGAGCTACTCGTTCCACGACGATAACGGCATCAAGAACTCCAACGGCAGCTTCTTCCAGCCCGGCCAGCCCCTGCCGCCGAATCAGCAGGTCGGGGGAACCTCTGTCAACGCTCCCAACGAGGTTGCCTCACCGACGCTGGCCACTCCGTACTCGGATCAGATATCACTGGGATACTCGTGGCAGGTCAATCCGTGGCTCGGACTGAACGTCGACGGATCGCACATCAACTATAAGGACATTCCCTTCCGATTCCGCGGGAATCCGTTCGATCCGACGACAGCGAACATCGGCGGCTGCCCAGCCACCGGATGCCGCCGCTTCCCGGCCTTCGGCAGTTTCCGCATCTGGGACGGCAGCGGCTTCGCGAAGTACACGGGCGTGAACATTGGCGGCCACGCCCGCCTCGGATCGACGTTCGAGCTGCAGGGTTTCTACACGTACTCGCACACGACCGGAAACGTGCTCGCGGGCGCGGACGAATTCCGGATCACCGACGCCGGACATCAGGGCGATCTGCGCGCCGTGCGCGATCAGTCCATCGACCCGTACGATCCTAATTGCAGCGCCTGCGTGGGACCCTTGAACACGGATGAGAAGCACCGCGTCACACTGAGCGCCCTCTACCGCGCGCCGCTCGGGATGAACCTCTCCGGCATCTTCCGCTATCACTCGGGCACGCCGTACACCGAATGGGCCGGCGCAGACATCAGTTGCGGACTAACGCCGAACTGCAAGGACGGTTACGCCTTTGACCTCGCGCCGGGAGTGACTCATGTCAACACCCTGCGCGGCGGCTCCTTCTCCCAGTTCGACGTCCGTCTGTCGAGGGAGTTCAAGTTCTACCACAACTACGGCGTGGAAGTGATCGGCGAGGTTTTCAATCTCTTCAACTCGAAGAACCCCGCGAACTACAACGGCAACTGCGCGGTCAACGCCGCCGGACAGTGCACGTTCACCGGCGGCTTCGGTCAGGCCAACACATTCGCCGGTGATCCGGGACAGGGCGAGCAGCGCCTCGCGCAGCTAGGCCTTCGCGTCACCTTCTGATCGGCGATTTATCGTCTTTCGACTACGGGGCGCCGCGAGGCGCCCCGTAGCGTTTCTGTGACGTACTGTCCTCAGACGAGGAGGATGACCCGCCATCACGGAGCAGTGTGATTTCGTAACTCCTTGAAACCAGAGAGGGAATATCTTTCCCACCGTGGCATGCGTACGGCAGCCCACGACGGAAGGAAAGAGAGAATCAATCAATGAAAAAGATCCTGGCCGTTACCGTCCTGCTCGCCGCCTCCACATCCGCGTTCGCCCAATCACTCACCGAGAAAATCGACGTCTCGCTCGTCAATGTCGACGTCACGGTTACTTCCCACGGAACGCCCGCGCGCGGGCTGACGCGGGACGACTTTCTGATCTTCGAGGACGGTGTGGCGCAGCCGGTCTCGAACTTCTACTCGGTCGAGCCTCCGCGGACGGATGGCCGCAAGGTCGCCACCGCCACGGCGTCTGCCCCCGCGGCCGCCGTCACCGTTGCCGATCCGACCGACGAGCGCTTTCGCCGCAAAGTCCTGGTAATCGTCGACAACCGTCACGTGACGATGTACAACCGCGACCGCGCTCTCGCCGCGTTGGAGCGCTTCGTGAACGACCGCTTCACAGGCGGTACCTACGACTGGTCGCTGGCGCTCGTGTCCGATTCGGCGCATCTCATCCTTCCGCTGACATCCGACAAGGAGAAACTGCACGCTGCCATCGCGGAAGTGCGCCGTGTCGTGGCCAACCCACAGCATCCCGCCGAAGAAGATCTGGTACGGCTGGCCCAGTTGCGGTTGACACAGCCGGTGGCAGACACGGCGGCTTTCAGACCTGCCGAGTTGAACGAGAGCGCGGCGACCATGGCAGCGTTCAGCGATCGTTTTCAGATGCAGGCGGATGCCGAATCGACCATCGCGGCGGTCCGTGACGCCGTTCGCTCCTTCGCCGGCGCACCGGGAAGGAAGATCATTCTTCTCGTCACGGGCAGCCTGGGACTCGATAACGCGGCGAATCCTCTCATTGCCATCAGCAGTTCAAACCCCAGGAGCAGCCAGTCGATCCTCAACGGCACTTCCGCACTCGGGGGCGCCGCGGGAGGAATGACCATCCTGCGCGACATTCTCATCCACGAGGCGAACGCATCGAACGTGAGTTTCTACATCATCAATAGCGAGGGGCTGCAGGCACCCGGCGACGCATCAAACGGCTACAGTGGCTTTGGAGATGCCGACAGCGTGGGACGCGACTTCGATGCCGGCGGCGCGAGCGAGTTTGCGTCGATGTATTGGATTGCCCGCGAGACCGGCGGCCGCCTCATGCCCGGCAACTCCGTGGAGCGTTCGCTGCTGGAGTTCGACCGCACGTCCTCGAGTTTCTATTCGCTCGCTTACAAGCCGCCCCACGGCGACGACGGCAGGTACCACACGATCAAAGTGCAACTGAAACGCCCGGGGTACCAGTTGCAATACCGTACCGGCTATTCGAGCATTCCGGCCGCCCAGCAGTTGGTCAGGGCCATGCATTCGCCGCTGGGCGCGTCGATGCAGCAGTTGTCGATTCCGGTCAGCATCGTAACCGGCGCCGGCTCGCCCCATGACGGCGGCGTCCTCGTTCCGTTGCAGGCTTCCGTGGCCGCGAAGAGCCTCCAGTTCATTCCCACCGGCGATGGATCGGTGGCGCGCGTCGATTTCTTCTTCGATCTCTTTGACGAGCGCGGACACGAAGTGACCGGCGGTCACATCACCCGCGAGGCGCACTCCGCCAGCGGGAAGGAATCGGAAGGCACCTTCGTCGACAAGCATCAGTTATTGATCAAACCCGGCGCCGCCTACCGCTTCGTCGTGGGTGTCCACGACCAGGTCACCGACGCCATCGGCATCGCCTCCCAGACGATTCGTTTCTGAGCGGGTGTCGGGGGTCGGGCGTCGGGCGTCGGAGTTTTTTCTCGCATCGCCATCGTCCGACCCCCGACTCCCGACCCCCGACTCCCGGGGTTCTGACGAATAGGAATAAGGGCTCTCTCCTCCACCGTTTAGCCCAGTCCACGCCGTTTGACCGTGTGGTCGACGTGTGCTAGAAAGCGTGGTCTTTTTCCTGGAGGTCACTTTCGTGTACGCCATCATCCGTTCCGGTGGAAAGCAGTATCGGGTCGCGCAGGGGGAAACACTCCTCGTGGAGCGCGACGTGCTCAGTAACGCTGACCAGGAAAAAGTCACGTTCAACGAAGTCCTGATGGTCGGCGGCGATCAGCCGAAGGTCGGCGGGCCGATGGTCAGCGGCGCCTCCGTGGTCGCCACGGTCGTGCGCGAGTCGCGCGGCGAGAAGATCATCGTTTTCAAAAAGAAGCGCCGCAAGAATCACACGAAGCGCAAGCACGGACACCGCCAGGATCTTGTCGAGCTTCGCATCGACAGCATCAATCTCTAAGGAGACCAGCCATGGCTCATAAAAAAGGACAGGGCTCGTCGCGCAACGGCCGCGATTCGCAGCCGAAAATGCTCGGCGTGAAGCGCTTCGCCGGCCAGTTCGTCACCGGCGGCTCGATTCTCGTCCGCCAGCGCGGGACGAGGTTCTATCCCGGCGTGAACGTCGGCATCGGCCGCGACCACACGCTCTTCGCCAAAGTCGACGGCATCGTGAATTTCCACGACAAGGGCGAGCGCGGGCGGTTCATCAGTGTCACGCCCGCCGAGTAACAGGCCACTGCTTCGCCGTTGTGACGACGCCGCTCGTTCCGAGCGGCGTTTTGATTTTGCTGGAACACTCTTCGCACCTGCCAACCACTGAATGTTCATCGATCAGGCAACGATTCGGGTCAAGGCCGGAGACGGCGGGAAAGGCTGCATCGCCTTTCGGCGCGAGAAGTTCGTCCCCAGGGGCGGCCCTTCCGGCGGCGACGGCGGCGCGGGGGGCTCGGTCTGGATCGTCGCCTCGCGCGGCCTCAACACGCTCTACCACCTGCAGTTTCAGCGCGAGTGGAAAGCCGGCCGCGGCCAGCACGGCATGGGCTCCAACTGCTCCGGATACGATGGGGACGACATCACCATCGAGCTGCCGGTCGGCTCGGTCATCCGCGATAAGGCGACCGGCGAGCTGGTCGCCGACCTGGCCAACGACGGCGAGCGCATCCTCGTCGCCAAAGGCGGCCGCGGCGGATGGGGCAACCAGCATTTCGCCACGGCCACACGCCAGGCTCCCCGCTTCGCCCAGGACGGCAACGCCGGCGACGAGCGCGAGCTGTCCATCGAACTGAAGCTGATTGCGGACGTCGGCCTGGTCGGTCTCCCCAACGCCGGCAAGTCGACGCTCATCTCCGTCATCAGCGCCGCCAAGCCGAAGATCGCCGACTATCCGTTCACCACCTTGATCCCGAACCTCGGCGTGGTCAGCGCCGACGACAACGAGACCTTCGTCGTCGCCGACATTCCGGGGCTCATCGAGGGGGCACACGAGGGCCACGGCCTGGGCGACCGTTTCCTTCGCCACGTCGAACGTTGCTCCGTCCTCGTCCACCTCGTCGATCTGGCGGCGAACGAGACGCCCGACGTTGACGCCGAAGTCGTGGCCCACGAGCTGGAGCGCTACTCCGAGATTCTGGCCGGCAAACCGCGGGTCATCTGCGGCTCGAAGCTCGATTCCGCCGTGCCCGGGAACTCCGAGAAGCTGCGCGGCTACGCCGTGAAGAACGGCTACGACTACTACGAGATCTCCGCCGTCGCCGGAGACGGTGTGCGGGACCTCGTCCGCATGCTGGCCCGCTTCGTACGCGAGAATCGCCTGGTGCCGGAGCGTCATGATGCGGAGGAGGCAGCGATCCTCCATCGTCCCGCTTTATGAGAATCGGCATCTGCGGCGGCACCTTCGATCCCTTCCATCACGGACATCTCGATCCTGTGCTCGCCGCTCGGGAGGAGATGCAGTGGGACCGCGTGCTCTACATCCCTGCCTGGCGGCAGCCCTTCAAGACCCATCTGGATGCCGCGCCGGGCGCGCACCGCTTCGCCATGGCCGCGCTGGCCATCCGCGACCACGAAGCGCTTTACGTCTCCCCGATCGAGCTCGATCGGGGCGGAGTGTCTTACAGCGTCGATACGCTGGACGAATTGCATGGCCAGTACCCCGGCGCGTCGTTCGACTGGATCATCGGCGACGACAATCTGGCCGATCTCGATCGCTGGAAAGATCCGGAGCGGCTGTTCCGGCTCGCGCGCTTTGTGGTGTTGACGAGGTCGGGGGTCGGGAGTCGGGGGTCGGGGGTCGGAGAGGCGAACGCTGGTACTTCCCCATCTCCGACAACCGACAACCGTGGCTCGGGGGTCGGGGGTCGGGTGTCGGGTGTCGGAGGGGCGAACGCCGGTGCTTCACCATCTCCGACAACCGTCAACCCTCAACCCTCAACCCTCAACCCGAGGACATCGCTCGGAGCGGCCTCTGCGACCCCCGACCCCCGACTCCCGACCCCCGCGGCCAGCATCGTCTTCGCCCACAACGCCACCGTCCCCATTTCCTCGACTGGAATCCGGAGCCGCATTCGCGACGGCCTGTCGATCGACGCGTTTGTCGATCCACTCGTCTCGCGCTACATTCATCACTACGGCTTGTACAAAGAGGGTCCATCTTGAACGATCCCATTCAACACCGCGTGCGCACCGCGGTCTCCGCTGCACTCGACAAGAAAGCACTCGAGCTCGACGTCCTCGCGGTCGCGAGGCTCACATCCATCGCCGACTATTTCCTCATGTGCTCGGCCACGTCCGAGCGCCAGGCTCAGGCCATCGCCGACAGCGTCGTCGACAAGCTCCGTGAGGACGACCACGTCAAGCCGCGGCTGGTGGAGGGGACCACGCCCGGCCGCTGGATCCTGCTCGACTACGGCGACTTCATCTTCCATATCTTCACAGAGGACTGCCGCCGCTTCTACGGCCTGGAGCGTCTGTGGGGCGATGCGCCGAACGTCACGGCGGAGTTCAGCGAGGAAGCAGCACCGGCGCATGTCCGCCGCAAGAAGACATCGTGACGCCGTCCTGAAGGACTTCGTCCGCACGAGGAGCGCCTCGATGCGAACGCTCCTGCAGACCGTCGAGAAGGTCCTCGACCACGACGTCAATCTCCTTCTCCTCGGCGAGTCGGGCAGCGGCAAGGATTTCTTCGCCGAGGCAATTCACGCCTGCGGCAAACGCCGGGACAAACCGTTCGTCAAGATCGACTGTGCGGGTATCCCCGCCGAGCTGTTCGAGTCGGAGCTCTTTGGATACGAGAAAGGGACCTTCACCGACGCCCAGTCGCGCAAGCTCGGCAAGCTCGAGATGGTAAGGGGGGGGACGGTCTACTTCGATGACATCGCATCCCTCGCTCCAGCCCTGCAGGCCAAGCTGCTCCGCGCCGTTCAGGAGAAACGCTTCACGCGTCTCGGTGGCAATCAGACCGTTGCACTCGATGGGCGTGTCATCTCGTCTTCGAGCACCTCGGCCGAGGACCTTTTCGCCGGACTGCGGAGGGATCTCTTCTACCGGATCAACGTCGTCACGCTGACGATTCCCCCATTGCGCGAGCGGACCGAGGACATTCCGCGGCTCGCCAAGTCATTCCTGGCGCGTCGCAAGCGCGGCATTGATCCCGAGGCCATGCGCATGCTCGTCGAGCACCAATGGCCCGGCAACGTCCGCGAGCTGCGCAACGTGATCGAGCGGGCCATACTCATCGAGGAGAGCGACCTCATCACACCGGCCTCGCTCACTCCCCTTGAGGCGGACATCGTCGAGACCGCCACACGTCAGCAATGGACGCTCGACGATCTCGAATCGCGCTACATCCGCGAGATCCTGCTTCGGACGAAGTCGAATTACAGCCGCGCCGCGAAGATCCTCGGGATCAACCGGAAGACGCTGCTGGAGAAGCGGAGGAAGTATGGGATCGAGTAGGCGCGGTTACGCGGTCTCGCGGTTTCGAGGTCTCGGGGTGCGTATACCTTGTACCCAGCGACCAAGTAACCAGGCAACCACCACCCACCGCGAGACCTCGCAACCGCGAGACCCCGCAACCGCATGAAGCTCCACCTAATCTGGCCACGTTCCACCGCCGACGCGGAGCTGGCTGCGGCCGCGGAGCGTTACTTCAATCGGATCAGACACTTCTTTCCGATCGAGCTCGCCGAAGTGGCGCCCTCCCGCGGTAGACAGAGCGAGAACGATGTGGCTATCATGCGCGCCGATTCGGCGCGGCTGCTGGCCGCGATTCCCGCACAGGGGCATGTGGTCGCTCTCGACGAACGGGGTCGATCAATCGATTCTTTGAAGTTCGCTAAGTGGCTCGAACGACTGACGGTCGGCCAGCCACACGGCGTCATATTCGTGCTGGGAGGGGACATCGGACTCGACCAGTCCGTGCGGGAACGCGCCGATGACGTCCTCAGCCTCTCGGCCATGACGCTCCCTCACCAGTTGGCCAGGGTCGTGCTGTTGGAACAGATCTACCGCGCCTGCACGTTGATGCGGAACATTCCGTACCACAAGTAAGGAGAGCCAGGCTCGAACATGGCAAAAGCAATGGTCAAGACAAAAGAAAAAGCGCATCCCTACCAGGACCACATCGACTCGCTGCGCAAGAAGCAGAACGAGCTTCTCGACGCCTTTCAGCGCGACAAGCAGGCCGGTACCCAGACTGACGATGGCATCCAGGACCTCGCCGACAAGGCTGCCAGCGCCTACTCCAAAGAACTGAACTTCTCGCTCTCCGACGGTGAGCGCAACCTCCTCATGCTGATCGACGAGGCCTTTCGGCGCCTCGACAACGCTTCGTACGGCACCTGCACCAACTGCAGCGCCACGATCGGCGAGAAGCGCCTCTCCGCCGTCCCCTGGACGCCGTACTGCATCGATTGCCAGGAGCTGCAGGAGAAGGGGCTTCTGACGTAGGTGCTGTTTTTGGCTGGTATCTTCGAGGGAGCGCGAGGCTGCGCTCCCTTTGTTTTGATGCGGAGTGTTGAATGTTGAATGTCGCGAAGGTTTGGTTCTTCGTCTTCATTCAACACCCAACGTTGAACATTCAACATTCAACATTCCGCCTTTCTCATCGCAAATGCCCAAACCACTAGCCGCCGTCCTCGCCCAAATCGCCGAGGGCAAGATTCCGCCGGTGATCCTCGTCGGCGGATCGAGCGAGTTTCTGGCCGAGGACGCCTTTCACGATCTGCGGGACGCTATCGTCGCGGCCAGGCCCGGCCTCGCGGTCGAGGGATATGAAGCAGGCAGCGAGCTGGCCGCTATCCTCGACTCGTACCGGACGATGTCGCTCTTCGGCTCCGGCCGGCTGATCCTCATCTCCGAGGTCAACGCTTTCGTCTCCGCGAAAGAGCTCACGTCGCTGTACGACAAAGCGGTCGCGGACTGGAAGTCGGCCAAGACGGACAAGAAGCGCTCCTCCTCGGCAGCGAAACTGCTCCACGTCCTCGGCCTGGTCGGCGCCGACTTCGACATGACGGACAAGCAGATCGCCAATACCCTGGGCGTTGGGCTCGACCCGCTGCTCGCCGACATGCTCGCCTTCTGCCGCACGACGGGGAAGAAAGCGTCCCGCGGCGAAGACGACGCGGCCCTCCTCACCGAAGCCGTCGCCCGCGGCGGCGCGCCGAACACCTGGCTCCTCATGCGCAGCGGTGAGGTGCCGCGCGAATCGGCCACCGTCGATCTGATCGACCGTAACGGCGCGGTCGTCGTGATGGACCTGACGCGCGAGACCTATCCCGCCGCGCTGGAGCGCGCCATCGCCGGCATCGCCGAAGAGGCGCAGGTCCGCTTCGACGCCCGGGCACTGGCCGTACTGCGCCAGCGCCTCGGCATCGAGCGGCTGCTGGCGGACAAGTTCTCGAAAGAGGTCCCCGATCTCCGCATCGCCGTCTCCGAGGCTGAGCGGCTGGCCACGCTCGCCGGCGCGGGTGGGCGCGTCACCGCCGAAGTAGTCGAGCGCGAGGTGGCCACGGTCGAAGGGGGTGCGCGTTACGAATTCGGCTCGCTCTTCACCGAGGGAAAGATCGTCGAGGCCATCGCCAAGCTGCGCGACCTCGTCGCTCAGGCTCGCCGCGAAGACCCGAAAGCGCCGCTCGAAATCCAGTACGGCAAGTTCCTCTTCCCGCTCGCCGACGAAGTGCGGCAGATGATCGGCATCGTTTCCTTCGCGCGAACCCAGCGCATCGACCTCAAAGCGCCGATGAACTACAACCGCTTCAAAGACACCCTGGCCGACCGCCTCGGCGAGTCCCTCAAGGCAAACGGCCTGGTGCGCCAGAAACCGCACCCCTTCCCACTACACAAAAAGTGGGAGGCAGCCCGGAACCAGAGCGAGGCCAGCCTCTTCCGCGCCCTGGCCGCGCTGGCGGACCTCGAGATCAAGAGGAAATCAGGCGGCATCCCGGCCGATCTCGGGATCGAGACGTTTCTTTTGCAGCGGCTTCGGGGGTAATGGCCGCTCGCGAGCTGATCTCCACGAACATCACCTCTCCCTGTTCTCGTTCTCTCGCGTTAAACTTGTCGAAATGTCCATTCTCGCCGTCGACCGCCGCGCCTGGCGGGCGCTTTTCGCCGCCCAGATCGGGTGGATGCTCGACGCGATGGACTTTCTCCTCTTCAGCTTCGCGGTCATCCCGATCCGCGAAGAGTTCGGTCTTTCCAACGGCACGATGGGGGCCCTGACTTCAGTAGCGCTGATCGCCAGCGCCATCGGCGGCATGGTCTTCGGGCGCCTGGCCGACCGGCTCGGCCGCGTGCGTGCGCTGACGCTGTCCATACTCCTCTACTCCGCGGCCACCGCCGGCCTGGCCACCAGCGCCGCGGTCTGGCAACTCGTAGCGTGGCGCGTTCTCGTCGGCCTGGGCATGGGCGGCGAATGGTCGTGCGGGTCGGTGCTGGTGGCGGAAACGTGGCCGGCCGAGCACCGCGGCAAGGCCATGGGATTGATGCAGTCGGGCTGGGCCATCGGCGCGCTCATCGCCGCCGCGGCCTCGGCACTGATCATCGGCCGCTTCGGCTGGCGTGTGCTATTTCTCATCGGCGCGCTCCCGGCAATCGCCGCCTTTTTCATCCGCCGCAATGTCGAGGAACCGGCGATCTGGCGCGAGAGGCCAAGCGAAAAATCACGATGGGGCGAGATGTTCGGGCCGCCCTTCATCCGTCGCACGGTCATCGCCACCCTTCTCTCCAGCAGCGTGCTGGTGGCCTTCTGGGGCGTGACGTCGTGGCTGCCGACATTCCTGGCCACTCCGCTGGCGAAGGGAGGGGCTGGGCTCACCGTGGCCACCTCTGCGAGCTGGCTGATCGCACTCCAGGCCGGCGCCTTTCTCGGCTACATCAGCTTCGGCTGGATCGCTGACCGCATCGGACGCCGTCCCGCCTTCACTTTCTTCATGATCGCATCCACGATCCTGGTGCCGCTTTTCGCTTTTTACGCGCGGACGCCACTGATGCTCCTGACGCTCGGTCCACTGCTCGGGTTCTTCGCCCACGGCTACTTCTCGCTCTTCGGCGCCATGCTGGCAGAGCTTTTCCCGACGCGCATCCGCGCCGGTGCGCAAGGCTTCTGCTACAACGGCGGCCGCTTTGCGTCGGCGGTGGGAACGTACGCCATCGGCAAGTTCTCGACAACGCATAGCTTTGCGGTAGTCATCACCGGCGCGGCCCTCTTCTTTGCGCTCGGCGCGATCCTGGTGTGGCTGCTGCCGGAGACGAAGGGTTGCCCGTTGGAATCGACGCTGTGATCGATCTGAGCGCCGACCTCGGCGAAGGGGCGCCCGACGAGCCGGAGATCTGGCCGCTGATCACCTCCGCGAACGTGGCCTGCGGAGGCCACTACGGCGACACCGCTTCGATGACGCACGCGGCCCGCCGAGCGCGCGAGCTCGGCACGCACATCGGCGCGCATCCGTCGTATCCCGATCGCGCCAACTTCGGCCGCAAGTCGATGTCGATGCCGGCGGACGCCTTGCGGGCCACACTCGTCGAGCAGATCACGGCTCTACACGAGATCGCCGGTCTGCTTCATCACGTCAAGCCCCACGGCGCGCTCTACAACGACGCGCACAAAGACCGCCTCCTGGCGGAGATCGTCATCGACGCGATCCGTGCCGTCGACCCGACGCTGCCCATCGTCTGCGGCGACAAGTCCGAGATGGCCGCCGCCGCCCGCGCCGCAGGCACGCCCGTCATCCGCGAAGCCTTCGCCGACCGCCGCTACAACCCCGACGGCGTTCTGGTAGCTCGCAGCGAACCCGGCTCGCTCCTCGGCGTCGAGGAAGCGGCGGCCCAGGCGTCGCTCCTGTCAAAGGAAGGCGCCGTCGTTGCCCGCGATGGGACGCGCATCAGCATCCCGTTCGACACGATCTGCGTTCACGCGGATATGGAGCATGCGGTCGAGAGACTGCGGGCGATTCGAAAAGCTTTCTAACCACGGAGGCACAGAGAGCACAGAGAGAGCTCCGTGTCCTCTGTGTCTCTGTGGTGATGGTTCCCGGTACGATACGCGCCATGAAACGTATCGCCGCCGCTCTCCTATTCATCGCCGTCGCCCTTGCCGGAGCGGCGCAGCAGTTCGACCTCTCCATCGACAACATCATGCGCGGCCCGGGCCTGTTCGGCTGGAGTCCCGAGGAAGTGCGATGGGCACCGGACGGACAGCATGTCTACTTTTCGTGGAAGCTGTACACCGACACGCTCGAAAAGGACCGCGACACGTACGTCGTGAATCGCGACGGCAGTGGTCTGCGCAAGCTCAGCGATGACGAGAAGAAGGACGCTCCGCCCGCCAACGCGCAGTGGACCCGCGACAAGCACCGGGCCGTCTATCTCGATGAAGGCGACATCTTCTTCTGGGATGCCGCCACCGGCAAACGCCGTCCCCTGACGCTAACCAGCGACATCGAATCGTCCCCGCAGTTCACGTTTGACGAAGCGCGCGTGACGTTTGTCCGCGCCAACAACGTCTTCGCCATCGACCTCAGCGCAGGCTCGCTGATCCAGCTCACCAACGTCGTCGGGCCGGATGATAAGGGTCCCAACGTCACTCTGTGGGACGACGCGGCGAAGAAGGGAACAGCCAGCCAGGAGTACATCAAGGGTGAAGAGCGGAAACTGCTCGACATCGTCGACCGCCGCGCGAAAAAGCGCGAGGAAGAGGAGGCGAAACGGAAGCGCGAGCATCCCATCAAACCGTTCAAGCTCGACAAGAAGCAGACCGTCGTCAACGCCCGCCTCACCGCTGACGGCAAGTACGTGGTCCTCGTCATCAACAACGAATCCGACAAAGCGAAGCGGACCATCGTTCCGAACTACATCACCGAGAGCGCATACACGGAGACGATCCCCGGCCGGGAGAAGGTCGGCGATACCCAGACGCTGTCGCGCATCGCCGTCGTCAGCGCGGCAGACGGCGAAGTGAAGTGGTTCGACCACGGTCTGAAACCGCTTCCGCCGTCCGCCGAGGCGCAAAAGACTGCCACCGCCGCGCCCGCCGAGGAGCATGGGAAGGGGAACGAACAGAAGAGCGAGAAAGGTGAGAAGAGCGCGGAGCCGAAGGAGCGCGAGGTGACGATGCGCGCGCCGATCTGGTCGGAGGACGGCAAACACGCCTTCGTCGTCGTCCGCTCCGCGGACAACAAAGACGCCTGGATCATGGACTTCGACCCCGCCACGGCCAAGGGACGCGTCCTCGTGACCATGCACGACGACGCCTGGCTGCGCTTCGCCGACGCGCGTTCGTTCGGATGGGCCGATGACGAAACGATCTACTACCTCTCCGAGGCAACGGGCTGGATGCACCTCTACACCGTCCCGTACACGGGCGGGTCGCCGAAGCAGCTCACTAACGGCAAATGGGAAGTCGACTCGGTGACGCTGTCCGACGACAAGAAGTCGTTCTACCTCACCACCAGCGAGGAGAGTCTCTTCGTCCGCCACCTTTACCGCCTGTCCGTCGGCGGCGGGGCTTCGACGAAGCTGACCTCGATGCCGGGCGAAAACGGAGCCGTGGTCTCGCCGGACGGCAACGCCATCGCGAACGTCTACTCCTACACGAACAAGCCGCCGGAGTTGTACGTAAGCGGCAAACGCGTCACGACGTCGCCGGCACCCGACTTCGCGAAGTATGCGTGGATCGACGTCCCGATCGTGCGCGTGCCCGCGCGCGATGGCGCCGAGGTGCCGGCGCACATTTACAAGCCGGCCAACTGGAAGCGCGGCGGTCGCGCCGTCATCTTCGTCCACGGCGCCGGCTATCTGCAGAACGTCGATCGCTTCTGGTCGAGCTACTCGCATGAATACATGTTTCATCACCTGCTGATGTCGAAAGGCTACCTGGTGCTCGATATCGATTACCGCGGCTCGCGCGGCTACGGCCGCGACTGGCGCACGGCCATCTACCGGCACATGGGAGGAAAAGACCTCGACGATCAGGTCGACGCCGCGCGATGGCTGGTGAAGGAACACGGCGTCGATCCGAAGAGGATCGGCATCTACGGCGGAAGCTACGGCGGTTTCATCACGCTGATGGCGATGTTCACAACGCCTGACGTCTTCGCCGCGGGCGCCGCGCTACGGCCGGTGACCGATTGGGCGGCGTACAACCATGGGTACACATCGGACATCCTCAACCAGCCGCAGAGTGACGCAGAGGCCTATCGGAAATCGTCGCCGATCTACTTCGCACAAGGACTAAAAGGAAAGCTCCTGATCTGCCACGGCATGGCCGACACGAACGTGCATTTCCAGGACACCGTCCGCCTCGTGCAGCGCCTGATCGAGCTGCGCAAGACAGACTGGGAGATCGCGCCCTACCCGGTCGAGAACCACGGATTCGTCGAGCCGACGAGCTGGGCGGATGAGTACAAGAGGATTTTGAAGTTGTTCGAGGGGATGTAGCCGCGCGGCTGCTCCGCGCTGCACAGACAAGAGTGTCTGTGCCACATTGGCCCTGGTACTTGGCAGAAGACCTGATTCTTGCGAATTAAATGTGGCACAGACACTCTTGTCTGTGCTCTGAAGTCTCGGCTTATCTGCAAACGAAAGCGCAGCACTACAAGCACACTCAACCGACAACCGGCAACACGCCGTGAAGCCGCGCCATAATGAACCGATGCGTCCCGTAGCCTCCCCCTCTGAAAGCAACATCTCCCGCGGTTTCGTGCATCTGCGCGAAGGCATCGAGGCCTTCCTTCGCTTCGCGCGGGGGAAGGTGTGGGAGGAGGCGTCGATGCGGGAGAGGCTGCACGCGCTTTCCGTCGCCGTCCGGCGGCCGATGCTCGACGCCATGCGCGAGACGGAGCGGCGCTACCGCGATCAGGATACGAAACGGCTCCACTACTTATCGATGGAGTTCCTGATGGGACGCGCGCTCGGGAACAATCTGACCAACCTCGAACTGTACGACGAGGCGAAGGCCATCATCGCCGAGCTCGGCGTCGACCTGGAGGAGCTCGAGGGCCTCGAGCACGACGCCGCCCTCGGCAACGGGGGCCTCGGCCGGCTGGCCGCCTGCTTCCTCGACTCGCTGGCGTCGCAGAACCTTCCCGGCTTCGGCTACGGCATCAACTACGAGTTCGGCCTCTTCCGGCAGACCTTCGTCAATGGCTACCAGCACGAGAAGCCCGATCACTGGCTCGACGAGGAAGGCTCACCGTGGCTTGTCGACCGCGCCGACGAGGCCATCGTCGTCCCGATCTACGGCGCCATCGCTCACACGACCATCGGCGGCGTTTACAAGCCCTCATGGGTCGACTACAAGGTCATCGTCGGCGTGCCGCACGACATGCCCATCGTCGGCTACGGCGGAGAGACGGTGAACGTCCTGCGCCTGTACACCGCGCGGTCGTCCGACGAGTTCGACATCGGCATCTTCAACTCGGGCGACTACATCGCCGCCGTGCAGCACAAGATCAACACCGAAGCCATCTCCAAGATCCTCTATCCGTCCGACCTGGTCGACCGGGGACGGGAGCTGCGTCTGTTGCAGGAGTACTTCCTGGTGGCCTGCTCGGTGCGCGACATCGTGAAGCGCTATCGCGAGACGCACGACGCCTTCGACGAGTTCCCGTCGAAGGTGGCCATCCAGATGAACGACACGCATCCCGCGCTCACCGTCGTCGAGCTGATGCGCCTGTTCATGGACGACTACGGTCTTCCGTGGGAGCAGGCCTGGGCCATTACCGTGGCCACCTGCGGTTACACGAACCACACGCTGCTGCCGGAGGCGTTGGAGAAATGGCCCTTCGATCTCCTGGAGCGGCTGTTGCCGCGGCACCTTCAGATTTTGCAGGAGATCAACCGGCGGCTGCTGGCCGAGGTGGAGCGGCGCTTTCCGGGTGAACCGGCCATGCAACAGCACGTTTCGCTCTTCGACGACGGCGACCGGCGCAACGTGCGCATGAGCAACCTGGCCATGGCCGGAAGCCATTCGATCAACGGCGTGGCCGCCCTGCACTCGGAGCTGGTCAAGACGACGCTGGCGCCGGAGTTTTACAGGCTTTACCCGGAGCGCTTCAACAACAAGACGAACGGCGTGACGCCGCGCCGCTGGCTTCTGCACGCCAACAGGCCTCTGGCCTCGCTCATCACGCGGGCCATCGGCGACGGCTGGATCCGCAATCTCGACGAATTGCGGCGCCTGGAGTTGTTCGCCGACGATGCCTCACTCCTCGACCGGCTGAGCGCTGTCAAGAGCCGCAACAAACTGGCCCTGGCTCATCTGACGAAGGAGATGACCGGCATCATCGTCGACCCGAGCTCGATGTTCGACGTTCAGGTCAAGCGGATGCACGAGTACAAACGGCAATTGCTCAATATCCTGCACGTCGTCGACCGCTACTGGCAGCTCGCCGAGGATGGGAAGCAGCCGCTCGTGCCGCGCACATTCTTCTTCGCCGGCAAGGCTGCTCCCGGTTACTTCATAGCCAAACTGATCATCAAATTGATTCACTCAGTCGGGGAAGTCGTGAACGCCGACCCGCGCACGCGGGACTGGATCCGCGTGGTCTTCCTCCCCGACTACCGGGTCAGTCTGGCCGAGGCCATCATTCCGGCAGCGGAGTTGAGCGAGCAGATCTCCACCGCGGGAAAAGAGGCGTCCGGCACGGGCAACATGAAGCTCGCTCTCAACGGCGCTCTGACGATCGGCACGCTGGACGGCGCCACCATCGAGATCCGCGACGAGGTGGGCGAGGAGAACATCTTCATCTTCGGCCTGCGCGCCGACGAGGTGACGAATCTCCTGGCCGCCGGATATCACCCCGAGCTGTACCTCGGCGCGAACGCCAACATCCGCCGCGTCGTCGACACCATCGCCGCCGGACATTTTTCAAGAGGCGATAAAGACGTCTTCCGCCCGATCGTGTCCAACCTCCTCAGCCGCGACGAGTACGTCCACCTCGCCGATCTCGAACCCTATCTCGCCGCACAGCGGCGCGTCGACGAGGCCTGGCTGGACCGTGGACAGTGGAACCGGAAATCGCTGCTCAACATCGCCCGCATGGGCAAGTTCTCGTCGGACAGGACCATCTCCGAATACGCCCGCGACATCTGGCAGATCAAGCCGGCGGTGATCGGGAGCTTCGCGCACGCGGCGCTGGATTGATGCGGTTCGCGGTCTCGCGGTTGCGGGGTCTCGCGGTTGCGTGTTGCTCGGTTGCTCAATGGAGGAGAGCGACTCTAATCCGCCTCGGGAACGGTGCACCCGGCAACCCAGCAACCTTGCAACCTTGCAGCTTAGCAACCCCACACCCCGAGACCCCGCAACTGCGCGACCGCACGATCCGGAACCGATAAACTACCCACACACCACCGCATGCCCCACTTCCGCGATCTGTCGATCCGCAGCAAGTTGATGACCGGTTTCATGCTGACGAGCCTGGCAGCGCTGCTGCTGACCGTGGCGGCGTTGGCCGTGTACGATCGGTCCACGTTCCGCGATGAGGTGCTGCGCGACGTGAATACGCTGGCGGGCATCATCGGTGAGAACGCATCCTCGTCTGTCGCCTTCAATGATCGTCAGACGGCACAGGCAACGCTGGCGGCATTGCGGGCGCAGCCGCAGATCACCGGAGCGGCGATTTACGACAGCAAGGGAGTGCTTTTCGCGACGTACGCGCGCGCCAGCAACGGCGACAAGGCAGGTCCGTTGCCGCACGACGGGTCGTGGATCGACGCGCAGCACATCGGCGTGGTCCGGCCGGTGCTCTTCAACGATGCGCGCGTCGGCACGGTCACCGTGCGTTCCGACCTCAGCGAGCTAGCCGTCCGCCGCGCGCGGACGCTGCAGATCGCCGGCGGAATCTACGTCGGCGCGGCGTTTCTGGCCCTTCTGCTGGCGTCGATCTTCCAGCGCGCCATCACGCGGCCCATCCATCGGCTGCTCGAGGCCGAGAAGCGTGTCTCGCGCGAGAAGGACTACACGCTGCGTGTGGAGAAGAAGGCGAACGACGAGATCGGCCTTCTCATCGACGGCTTCAACGAGATGTTGTCTGAAATACGCTCGCGCGACGCGGAGATCCTGGCCAAACACGATCAGGAGATGGCGCTGGCGCGCTCCATCCAGACCTCGGTTCTGCCGCGGACCTTCGAGCTGCCCGGCTATGACATCTCCGCCATCATGCTTCCGGCGGAGGAGGTCGGCGGCGACTTCTACGAATTTCGCCGCAGCGACGACGGCAGGGGCGGCGCCTGGATCGGTATCGGCGACGTGACCGGCCACGGCGTGACGTCAGGTCTGATCATGATGATGGCGCAGTCGATGTTCACCATGCTCTGCGAACAGAACGGCCACGATCAGTCGCCGGCCAGGTTCGTCTCGCTGCTGAATCGGGCCATGTTCTACAACCTCAAGTCGCGCCTCGGGCAGGAGAAGTTCATGACCATGGTCGTGGCCCGCGTCGAAGAAGACGGACGGCTCGTCTACGCCGGCGCGCACACGGATCTGCTCATCTATCGGGCCGCGAACCGCACGGTCGACCGCCTGCCGACGGACGGCTTGTGGCTCGGCATCGCCGATGACGTCGAGCATCTGACCTCGGACCGGACCATCACGTTGCATCGAGGCGATGTGGCGCTGCTTCACACCGACGGCGTCACCGAGGCCCGCAACGTCTCCGGTGAGTGCTACGACATCGGGCGGATGACCGAAGAGCTGCGAAGACTTCACGATAAACCGGCCGTAACGATCGTCACCACGATCGCCGCCGCCGCGTGGCAGTGGGCCGGGACGCCGAAGGATGACGTCAGCCTGATGGCAGTCAAAAGGAGCTGAGATGATCACGGAACGGCTTACTTCCGACTACGTCGAGATGCGGTTCGGACCGCGATGGACGTACATCAGTTGCGTGCGAAGGTTCGTGGCCAGTTTCTTCATGATCGGTCTCGCGGACAAGGAGCGCGCCGAGCAGATCTCCATGGCCGCCTCCGAACTGCTGGAGAACGCCGTGAAGTACGCCTCCGAGGAAGAGGGCTATCTCAAGATCTCCATCGCCAAGGCCAACAACGAGGTCGACGTCTGCGTGAAGAACAAAGCCGAGCCGCACCACATCAATACGCTGCGCCGGGAGCTTGCCCTCATCCAGGCCGGTCAGCCCGAGGCCGTCTATCTGAAGAAGATGGAAGAGGCGGCCATGACGGAGGGGCAGAGCCGTCTTGGACTAATCCGAATCCTCTTCGAAGCCGGCGCCAGGCTGCGCCTCGACGTCAACGACGGCGAGGTTTCCATCCACGCCATCTTCAAGCTGGAGGCGGCATGAGCAACGAACGCGGCTTCGTCCCACTCAACGTGGACACCCTTTCGATCGTCCCACGCCTCGACGGCGACACACTGCGCGTGGCCATGTCCGGCGCGGTGGAGATGCGCGATCCGGGCGACGTGCTCAATCCGTACTGGACGCTCATCGACGAAGAGGCGCTTCGCCGCAATCTCACGATCGTCGAGCTCGACGTGCGCGACCTCAACTTCATGAACAGTTCCGGCATCCTGACCCTCGTGCGGTGGATCACGCGCTGCAAATCCCACGGCCTGGGCTACCGCCTGGTGTTGCAATACGACCGGAACGTCACCTGGCAGCGCGCCTCCATTCCGACGCTGGCAAAGCTCGCTCCGAATGTCGTCGTCTCGGCGGGAATTGATGGCTGACGTAGTCGGACAGCCAGGGCATGACCTGGCCTGCTATGCCTGCGGCGCGGCCGTGCGGCCGATCGACCGCTTCTGCAGCCAGTGCGGACGACGCGATCCCGCGCTTCAGAGAGGAGCGCACAGCAGCGATCAGGTGCTGATGTCGTCGACGGTCATCGGCAACGATACGGACGTGCCGGAAGAGCCGTATCCCTCGTTCCTGGAGGGCGAAGCGGCGAGTCCCACGCTGATCAAGCCCGGCAGTGGAGAATCGAAACGCGCCAACACGCTGGCGGTCGAGACGATGCTCGCCCCCGGCTCGGTGTTCGCGCGCCGTTATCGCATCCAGCGATTCCTCGGTTCCGGGGCCATGGGCTATGTCTGCTCCGCCGTCGACGAGTCGATCGATGAAGTCGTCGCGCTGAAAGTGCTCTCGCTTCCGATCCATGAAGATCCGGATGCCTTCGAGCGCTTCAAGACCGAGCTGAAGCTGGCGCGCCGCATCCGCCACCGCAATGTCGTGCAGAGCTTCGACCTCGGCTTCGCGGAGGGTTACCCGTTCATCTCCATGGAGTACATCGACGCCGACAACTTGCGGAAGCACCTGTCGCGGCGCTCGACCTTCGACGAGCACACGGCGCTGTCGATCATGCGCCAGGTCTTGCGCGGTCTCCGCGCCGCTCATGACCTCGGCATCGTCCACCGTGACATCAAGCCCGAGAACATATTGCTGAACAAGGATCGGATGGCCTTCATCACCGACTTCGGCATCGCCACGTCGCAGGATCTGATCCGGAAGGAGCTGGCCGGCACGCCCGATTACATGGCACCCGAGCAGCTCCGCTGCGAGACCGTCGTCCCGGCGTCGGATCTCTATTCCTGCGGCGTCGTGCTCTATCGAATGCTCACCGGCGTGCTGCCGTATCGCGCCAAGTCGATCAAAGAAGCGCTGCAAGCACACCTCAACGCCGCCCCCGAACCGATCGATGAATCGCTCAATATCTCGGCGGCGACACGCGAGCTCATCGCGTCGATGCTGCAGAAAAAGGTGGCCGACCGGCCGCTCGACGCGCGTGACGTGCTCGAACGCATCGACGCGCTGCTGAAAGCCGCCAGCATGACGCGCAGCGCGTCGAAGAAGATCACGGTGCTGGTGATCGAGCACGATCCCGATGCTCTGCTGACCATCACCACCGTTCTCCTGGGGGAGGGCTATCGCGTTCTGGCGACCGGCAACGCGCGCGAGGCAGTGAACCTGGCTTTCGAGCAGTCACCCGCAATGATCTTTCTCGACGCCAGGATCCGCGGCGGCTTTGACCTGCCGCCCGAGGCCGAGGGAGAGGAGATCGCCGCCGACGGTCTCGGTTTCGTCCGCATCGTGCAGCGCGACGAGCGCCTGCGCGCCGTGCCCATCATCCTGATGACCGACGACACCCTCCTGCAACTCGATAGCGCCTTCCAGAAAGCCGGCGTGTCCGATGTGATGATCAAGCCACTGTCGAGCAGCGATGTGCTCGATGCGGTGAGGATGATTGTGGTGACAGACGCGTAGGGCATTTCTCACAAAACAGCGTGGGACTCGCGAACAGTGTGAAACGTCGAGAGCCTTCTCCCCCGCGCTTTTCAGCGGGGGAGAAGGTGCCGACAGGCGGATGAGGGGGCGGTGCTCGCGCTGAAGTGGAGTGTTCTCATAAGTTTCCCCGCCCGAAACCAGTCCACTGCTCGGCAAGCTCCACGGCCCCCTCATCCGCCTTCGGCACCTTCTCCCCCCCGCTGAAAAGCGCGGTGGGGAGAAGGACGCTCGATTAACACTGTCCCTGCGATTCCACTTAGATGGTGTTCGGAAGCTCGGCTCGCTTACCTTGGTCGACCGTTCGCCTGAACCCATTTATCGGCATCTTGTTGTGCTGCTTTCTGAACCTCGCCCACTCGTTTTTCAAAGTCAGCACAGCAGGTCGGCCCAGTCCCTTGGATTTCCATAGAGATCCCATCATCGAACTCGGTGAAGGGGCCAAGCGGGAACGGTTTGTTATGGATGTTGCACCGTATGGTTTGGAGTAGCTGAATCAACTTAGCGTTTTCAGGGTTCATCGCTGAGCCTCCTGCACGCAGCGCGTTAGAGCGATGCTGCGCGACGATGCTAGCAGCCTCGGACCTTCTCACGATAAGCCTGACACAACCGCCAAAGGTTGAGTATTGCCAGAATTCTACGGCGGCCCGAACAGATCCTCCGGGATCTCCACCCGCGGCAAATCCACCGCTACCCGCAACGGCAACGCGATCGGCGGATCGAGCTTGAGTCCCAACGATGCCGCCGGCAACGCCTGAATCTCGCGCTTCGCTGCGAGGCGCGGCTCGGAGCCGGTTCGAACGACGCCCGTGAAACGAAGCGGCGCAAAGGCCGTTCGTGGGAGGGAACGGAACGCGTCGTCGAGCGCGGCCCGGTCAGCGGCCGGCATCGGCGCGAAGGCGGCCACAGGGAGGGGCTGCGGGACAGTGGTGTAGACGACGCGCAGGTCGCGTGTGTGCTCGGCCAGGAGCGGATTCGCCTCGGAAACGAGAGCGGCGTCGGTTCGGCCATACAGGGCGTTTGCCAGCGCGGTGAGGTCGTCGGCGACGTGCGTGGTCACGCTGACACCGTCGTCGCCGAGGGCATCGACGCCGCTGATCGTTCTGCCCTGCAGGTCGGCCAGCGATTTCGCGGCGCTACGGTTCGGCACGACCACCTCGCGCACGTACGTCGTCCGGCCTTCGCGGCTGAATGCGTAGCGTGGAGAGAACTCACGAGGGATGAACTCAGGGTTGGCGATTACCACGCCGACGCGATCGCGGTTCGCGGTGATGAACGTGCGCGCATCCTCCGCGCGGCGGAAGAGCTCCGTGGTCAACGGCAGCGACGAAGCCGTAGCCAGGCTTCCGACGATGGCTGTCGCTGCCTCGGCTAGTTTCTTCTCCGTCTCGGCGGGTGTGTCCGGTAGAAAAACGACGACGGTACGGCGCGGCTGCGACGTCGTCGTCTCCTCTGGTTGGGGTGCGTCCTTGGCCGGCTGTGCTGCTTCGAGGTTCTTCTTCGCGATCGTCTCGACCGCGGGCGGCAGGTTGCCTCCGATTGCCCGGGCCAGCGTCTCGCGCGCGGAGGCGTCGGCACCGGCGACGAGATCAGCGGTACCGCGCAGGCAGAGCGCGAGCGATTGTTTGCGCTCATCGAGCGACGCGGCCCGATCGGCGAGCTGGCGCACGCGGCGGGCCCCTGCCTCGTCCTGTCTCTTGACGGCGCGATCGAGCTCGTCGGCAGCCTGTAACAGGAGCGCGTTCGCAAGCGACGTTTTCGCGCGGCCACAGGGATCGACAACAACGCCGAGCGCCAGCTCCAATGCAGGGCCGCTGAGCTCTCGACCCAACGCTGGAGATGCATCGCAACGGATCGACGACAACAACTCCGCGGCATCGTCGTATCGCTTTTCCATGAGCGCGATCTCGCCAGACGCCAGCGTTATTTCGTTCCAATCCGCGAACGCTTTGTGCGCCGCGGCAAGATGCGGTTTGGCCTCGTTCGGGAGCCCGAGCTGCCAGAGGAGCAATCCTGCATCGCCGCCGGCGATCGGTGAAGGACTCTGTGCCAGCGACCGTGCCGCGGCGTCGCGTCTTCCGTCGAGCGCGTCGAGCACAGCGGTGACCTCGGGTGAGGTCACGTGTAAGGCGCGGAGATTTGCCGCGCTCGGGCTCTGGCGCAGAGCCACGACTGCCAGCTCGGCCCGCAACGGCGGACGATCGGGCAAGGCCTCCAAAGCAACACGCTCGGCGGTCAGGTCGTTTGCTTCTCGCGCAACGAGGGCTCGCTCGAGAGTGACGACCATGTTCCGCGGAGAAGCCAGTTGCGCTCGTTCGAGCAGTGATTTCGCATCGTCGAGGCGCTGCTCGTGTCGCGCGATCCGGCCGAGGAGCAGAAGCAACTCGCCGTCGTTGGCATCGAGCGCCAGCGCTTCTTCGAGGGACGTGCGCGCGCCGCCCTGATCGCCGCGGATGAGTTGCGCGCGGCCGAGCATTCGCAACGCCGGGCGCTTCGCATCCGCGTCAAAATGCGGCATGCCGTCGCGCAGAAACTTGATGGCGTCGTCGTACCTGGCCGCGCGGAAGGCGATGGTGCCGATGTGCAGATAAGCGAGCGGCAGCGACGCGTTGCCCGCCAGCGCTTTGCGATACTCGTCCTGGGCGCGGTCCGTCTTGCCGGTCGTGAAGAAAAGGAAGCCGAGGTTGTAGTGCGCGGCGGTGTCGTCATCGAGATTTGCCGCTTTCTGATACGCGTCGATCGCCTCGGCCCACTTCTCCTGCTTCAGATAGATCGCGCCGAGGTTAGCGTAGGCGCGGGCATTGGACGCATCGACCGGTTGCCGGTTGGCGAACCCACGATCGGCCGGTGCCAGCGCGACGCGATACGCCTCGGCCGCCTCGACGTACCGGCCAGCATCGAACAGCATCGCGCCGAGGTTGAAGTAGGCACGGACGAACGTGTGATCGAGATGGACGGCTTTCTGATACGCGGCGATGGCATCGCCCTTCCGGCCCAGCGAGACCAGAATGTTGCCGAGGCTGAACTGAACCTTCGCGTCGTCGGGCGCGAGTTGCGCTGCCCGCGTGATGGCGGCGAGAGCATCGTCGTTCCGATTGAGCGAGCGAAGGATCGTCGACCGCAGCGTGTGCAGGGAGGCATCGCGCGGATTTCTGGCGATGGCGTCGTCGACGTACTTCAGAGCGTCCGCTGACTTGCCGAGCTGTTGCGCCGTGGCGGCGGCGTTGGAGAGAAGCGTTCGGTCGGCCGGGATCCTGGCCACGCCGCGCACGAAGATGTCATAGGCCTCGGCCACTCTTCCCTGCTTGAAGTAAAGCGCGCCGAGGTTCACATACCCAGGCGCCAGCGCCGGCGCGACCGCGATGACGCGCTTGTACTTCGCGATGGCGTCATCGATTCGATTCTCCTCGCTCGCGCGCTCCGCCTCTTCCATCAGGTTGCGCGCCACTTCCGGCATTTCCTGGGCGCGTGCCGCGGCCGGAGCGAGAAGCGTGGCAACGATCAGAGCTGTCGCGAAACAGCGTGCCATCAGACCTTTGCCATGGCCGCCGCGATCGACCGGAACACACCCAACCCGTCTGTGTTGCCGAGCAGCGCCTCGGCACAGCGCTCCGGGTGCGGCATCATTCCCATGACATTGCGGCCGGCATTGCAGATGCCGGCGATGTTCCGAGCCGAGCCGTTCGGGTTCGACTCGCGCGTGACCCGCCCCTCGGCATCGCAGTATCGAAAGATGACCTGCCGGTTGTGCTCGAGCTTATCGAGCATCGCCTCATCGGCGAAGTAGTTCCCCTCGCCATGTGCGATCGGCATGCGCAGCACGGCGCCCTGCTCCAGCTCGCACGTGAACGGCGTGTCCGTCTGTTCGACGCGAAGAAAGACGTCGCGGCCGACGAAGCGCAGATGCTCGTTGCGCATCAGCGCGCCCGGCAGCAGACCGGCCTCGGTGATCACCTGAAAGCCATTGCAGATGCCGAACACCAATCCGCCCGCGGCCGCGTGGCGGCGGATCGGCTCCATGATCGGAGCGAACTTGGCCAGCGCCCCGGCGCGAAGATAGTCGCCGTAGGCAAACCCTCCCGGGATGATCACGCAGTCGGCGCCGCGCAGGCCGGTCTCCTTGTGCCACAGGATGTCGACGTCCGCGCCGAGGACGTCGCGCGTGACGTGCAGCGCATCGTGATCGCAGTTCGAGCCGGGCAGGACGACGATGCCGAATCTCATCGGGGAAGTTTAGCGCGAGGATGGACCCAATTGGTCATCCCGAGCGGGACGGAACCTCGGTGGATGCCGCGCTGAAGGACCGGCGATCTGCCATTTTCCGTGGGTTCGCTGCGGCTCGGAGGCAGTTAATAACCTGTCCGAGGCAGTTAATAGCCTCCCGGAGGCAGTTGTTTGCCTTCCAGAGGCAGTTGTTTGCCTCTCAGAGGCAGTTGTTTGCCTCTCAGAGGCAGTTGTTTGCCTCCCGGAGGCAGTTAATTGCCTCCCGGAGGCAGTTGTTTGCCTTCCAGAGGCAGTTAATTGCCTCCCAGAGGCAGTTGTTTGCCTCCCAGAGGCAGTTGTTTGCCTCCCAGAGGCAGTTGCATTGCCTCCCAGAGGCAGTTGTATTGCCTCGCGGAGGCAGTTCATGAACTCCACGAGGCCATGAATGATCCAAAATTAGTGGATACCTGTCATCTTAAAGCGAGCGTTACTTCGCCACCGCCGCCCGTGGCGCCTTGTAAATCGTCAAAAACCCCGCTCGGTCGGTCACGATCACAGTGTTGCTGGCGTGGTCGTACACCATCGCGTACGCCGACACCCCGTAGAGCGACGCGGGAGTGACACGGCGGTTCGAGCCGGCGAAGGTGCCGCTGGCATCGCAGCGACGCTCGGCGAAGAGGAGCAACTCCGGCGAGGCCAGCGTGGCGATCTGCGCGCCGCTCCCCTCGGGGAGGCAGATCACGTCGCTGCTGGTCAGGTCCCCGAACCCGATCGACATCCGCATCTGTCCGTTTGCGCCCGCGGTCATCTGCTTCGCGTTCTTCGTTGGCGCCGCCAGCGGCTTTTCGAAGAGGGAACCGCGGCTGAGCGCTATCAGAGACTGATCGCCGGCCGCGAACAGCGCCAACTCGATCGATTTGTCTGTCTGCAGCGGCTCCCGCGAAACCTCGGCGAAGTTCGTCGTATCGAAGAGCGCCACGGACGTCGCCCTGGCGTTGCCGAAGTCCTCGGGAGCGACGACCGCGAGCAACGCGCCGTTCGCGCTCACGGCGATCGCCATCGGATCGTCGATGTTGATCGTCTTCAGCTCCCTCTCGCCATCGGCGTCGTAGACGTGGACGTGGCGGCCGAGAAGGTAAAGACGGCGTCCGGCCGGGTCGGGGACGAAGTCGCGGATCGGTTCACCTTCCATCGTGATCTCGCGGCGCACCGCCAGGTCGGGAAGCGAGAGGATCGAGGCACTCTCGTCCCTGCCGTTGGCGATATAGAGCCGGGTACCGGCGCCGTTGGTGCGCATCGTCACGAGCTCTTTCGTCGAGGCGATCTCGGCTGAGTCGAGAACGACGCGCTGTTTGATCGCGCCCGTCTTCGGATCGATGGCCACGACCGCCTGCGGCTCCGCCAGCCCCACATAGATGGTGCCGTCGGCACCGACGGCGACACCCCGTGGATCGCCGGGAAGCTGCCAGCGCTTGACGATCTTCTGGTCGCGGGCGGGAACCGGCGTGAGCGGCTGCGCGATCAGGCGCGATGCCGCCATCACGACCAGAGCGAGCGCAGCTAACTTGCTACTCCTCGATCGTGTAGGAGAAGGTTTCGATGACGGTGTTGGCGAGGAGCCGCTCGCACATCTGCCGGAGCTGACGTTCGATTTCTTCCCGAGGCTGGCCACTGTCCGCAAGCGTGACCCGAAACAGCTTGCCCGCGCGCACATCTTCCACACCTTCAAACCCGAGCGTGGTGAGCGAATGCTGAATCGCTTTCCCCTGCGGGTCGAGAACGGATGGCTTGAACTCGATGGTGATCGTGGCCTTCATCGGACGAATGATATGCGGTCGCGGGGTTGCGCGGGTTCGCGGTCGCTGGGTTGCTGGGTTACTGGGTTGCTGGGTTGCTGGGTTACCCGGCTGTCAGGTTGCCGGGAGATCGTCTTCCGGTGGGCTACCTTCGAACTCAGCAACCCAGTAACCTTGCAACCCCGAGACCCCGAGACCCCGAGACCGCGTAACCTCGTAACCCCGCAACCGCGAGACCGCGAGACCGCGAGACCGCGAGACCGCACTGTTAACCATCCTCCCCTCCTACCCGTAATAGCTCTGAGTTCGTACAGGAGGTTTTCAATGGAAGGTGCAGTGCTTCTGGTTCCGATCGTCGGTTCCGTCGGGTTTTTCATCATGGTGATGTTCATCGTCTGGGTTGCCAACAACGCGAAGAATCGCCGGTCGCAAATGCAGGCGGAGGTGCAGACGCGCCTCATCGACAAGTTCAGCAATGCTCCGGAGTTCGTCGATTTCCTCAACTCCGACACCGGAAAGCAGTTCCTGACCGGCGTCGACAAGATGCCTCAACTCATGGCTCGCGACCGAATCGTCGGCGGCGTTTCGCGCGGCGTGATCATGATGCTCCTCGGCGCGGCGTTCATCGGCATCTGGATCGCGGACAGCAATATCGGCTTCATGTATCCGGGGTTCATCCTCGTGGGTCTCGGCATCGGCTTCTTCATCTCCACCCTCGTCTCTCTGAAGTTGTCACAGAAGTTCGGTCTGATCGGCAATGACTCTCCGACAGCGCGCGAGGTGGTGGGCCATGGAATGGGCAAGCGCGACGCGACGGAAACACAGGCGTGAGGCGAACGTGCAATTGGAAGGTACCCTGATCCCGTCGCCGTTCGGAGTCGCCGTGCAGACGGCGGCCCCGCGGCGGCCCGAGAGACCGATGGACGAGGCGACATTCGAGGCGTTCTACCGGAAGACGGCCGGAGGTATCTGGTCGTACATCTACCGGATGACCGGGGACGCCGCCATGGCCGACGACCTGCTGCAGAAGACGTTCTTCCGCTTCCTGCGCAGCAACCCGGCCATCGCCGATGAGGATCACTTGCGCCGCTACGTCTACAAGACGGCCACCAACCTCGTCTTCGATCACTTTCGCGAGACGAGGCGGGATCAGACGCGGCCCTTCGATTGGATGCCGGCGGAAGCGCGGCCGGACCGTGGCGACCTGCGGCATGACATGTCCCGTGTCTTCGCGGAGCTCAAGCCTCAGGAGCGGGCACTGCTGTGGCTCGCGCACGTGGAAGGAAACTCGCACGAGGAAATCGCCGAGGCCATCGGCGTGAAACCGGCAAGCATCAAAGTGATGCTGTTCCGGGCCCGCAAACGCCTTGGTGAGATGCTGACGAAGAAAGGACTGGCCCCGGGGGGAACGCGATGACGACCGAGTGCTCTTTCGAGCCGAATGTCATGGAAGCTGTAGCCAACGATACCTGGACGGAGTCACTCCGCACTCACGTGGCGACGTGTGACGATTGCGCCGCTGCCGCCGAGGTGGCGCCCTGGATGGTCAGGTTCGCCGGCCTCGACGAGCGGGAGCACATCCTCCCTGATCCTGCCGTCCTCTGGCTGAAAGCGAAACTGCTGCAGTCGAGCGCCGCCGTGGAGCGCGCCTCCCTACCGATCAGCCGCCTCCAGATCGCTGCCTACCTCATCATCGCCGCCTTCTGGGCCGCGCTGCTGACATGGAAGTCGAGCGCCTTGCAGGCCTGGATCAATCACCTCTCCCCCGGTCACATGATCCTCGGCGCCACCGGCGCGGAGACGGCCTCACTGTCGCTGAGCGTATTGTTCGCGCTCATCATCCTCGCGTCGGCCACGGTCGGATTGGCGATGCATACGATCCTGGCGGAGGAGTGAGGGAAGCCTGACCAGCATGATCACCAGAGTCGGTAGCGAGTAGAGCGCCGCGGCGATTGCGATGATCCATTTGATCGACGATACGGTACAGACCAGCGGCGCGATGGCGTAGTTTCCGCCGATCTCCGCGGTCATACCGAGGTTCTCGAAGACGTCCATCAATCCGGCCACGAACATCGCCCACCCCAGGACCGTACCGGCACGCCCCAACCAGCCGCCAAGCAGGGCACCCCACAGGATGGATCCGTAGAAGCAGGCCAGCGCCAGCGTGGCCGTGTAGAGCGCGATGAATGCGTAGTCGAACCGGATGTCCTCGAGCGCGAGGTCGAGAAGACGGTGCTCACGCCAGGCCCCGACAATTGTCGATGCTCTGTCACTGTTCCGGGCCAATTCGAGTGCGCCGATCTTGTAGCCGCCCTCTGTCTTGAGCGGTGCGCCGTGGCATTCGAGCACGATCATCATTGCAGTCGTGCCGGCGACGAGGACCAGGAAAACCAGGAGAAGCGCGTTCTTCGGAAGCATTTCTTCACCTCTGTGGGCACCATCGTACGATCGTCAAAACGTGGCCCACATCAATACGCGCTTGAAGGTGTAGAAGTAGGGCCGCGAATCGCCGAGCTCCTCGACCACACGCTCGGTGTACGCGGTGAGGAACTCCTCGTAGCGCGCGGCCGACATTGCCTCACGATACGGCGTCAACGTCGTCCCTTTCGTCCACTCGACCACACCTTCTGTCGACGACAGCACATGGCCGTAGACCTGAAGTCGAACGTTCTGTCGCGCGAAGCCGAGGCGGTGCAGAAGCGCGGCGTACCACTCTGGTGGGAGCACGTTGACCGTTCGCGGCGGGATGCCGAACAACGCCCCGACTTCGGAGGCGATCCGGTGCGACGGGTGGTCGTGATTGGCCGGCATCTGCACGGCGAGCTGGCCGTGCGGCGAGAGCAGCGCGACCAGCCGCGCAAAGAGGCGTTCATGATCCGGGACCCAATGCAGAGCGGCGTTGGAGAAGATCAGATCGAACGGGCGGTCGGCGACGAAGGACTCAATGTCTCCGCGCTCGAAGCGAAGCACCTCCGAGCCGAACGACGCCGACTTGAGGAGCATCGTCTCCGAGCTGTCGATGCCGACAGTCTCCTCCGCGGCAAGCTGGTCGTGCAGTTCCCGAGTCAGCTCGCCGGTACCGCATCCGAGGTCGGCCACGCGCATGCCCGGCCGGCGCTCGATCAACGATGCCAGGTCACGAAACGGCTGCGCGCGCTCGTCTTTGAATCGTTCGTATTGGGTTGGGTCCCACATGGTTAATCGGGGGTCGGGAGTCGGGGGTCGGGGGTCGGAGCTACGCGGATTCAAAAGAATCCAACCGCAGACTCCCGACTCCCGATCATCGTTAATTGGGGGTCTGTGGTCGGAGCCTGGCGGATTCTACGACCCCCGACCCCCGACTCCCGACCCCCGCGTCATCTCAAATGATCCCAATTCATGATCGCATTCGTCACCAGCGCGTAGCTGCCCTGGGTGTTCTGGCGCCACATCGGGTTGTTGGCGAAGAGGAGGATGTGGCCTTTGCCGCGGGGGGCGTCGATGACCAGCGGTTTGCCGGCGATCTCGTCGCCGCCTTCGAGCATGCCTGACATCAGGAGCTGGTCGGCCTGCTTGGCGAATGAGACGATCACCCGTGGCCGGTCCTCGGCACGCGGCTGTGCGTAGTCGGAGTTCCACGGTGCGTCCTCGGGCGGCTGGAAGCCTTCCTCTCCCGGCGCGGGTTTCGGCCGTTCCGGCAGCGGTACGAAGGGGCGTCCCTGCACCACATCGGGATCGTTCTTTCCTCCGCGACCGCTGGGACGCGATTCCGGAGCCGGCGGTGGGTTCAGGCCGACCTGAAAGACCGATGTGCCGGCGTAGTAGATCGGCAGCGTGTCGTCGTAGCCGGCGGCGATGGGGCTCTTCTTGTCCGTCAGGCTGGCGAGGAGGATCGTGCCGGGCGCGCGAAGCTTCTGCGATTCGGTGACGCGCACCCATCGGGCCAGCCCGTACTGCACCGCCCAGACCGACGTGTCGCGCGCGGTGATGAGCAGGCCACCCTCTTCGACGAAGCGCGTCAGGTTGTCGACGCCGATGAGCCCGAGGCCCGGGCGCATGTCGTCGGTCTCGTCGATCCCGCCGAGGTTTGGCGTCAGCTCGGTCTTGCGCCAGGGAAGAGGCGGGCCGGGCGGGAGGCCGTTCACAATCTCGCTGGAGGAATTGCCGCCGCCTGTCGGCGCGAAGAGGATGACGTCGAATTTCTCGCGGAGGTTCGGCGTGCGCGCCGCCTCCTGCGTCGAGAGATACGAGTACGGGATGCCGAGAGACTCCAGACCGAGGCGGAACCAGCCTTCGTCCTGCGTGCGCAGCCAGGTGTGGAGGATGGCGATGCGCGGGAGGTGAATCTCGTGCGTCTTCGAAGCAGGAGCCGACGACGACGCGACGATCGTACCGGTAGCGTACTTTTTCGCGCCGGCAGTGAACGGCTCATCGGCGACGACCCAGTGCGCGCCGCGGTCCGCCCAGACGGCCCGGGCAACGCTCGTGTCGGCATTGTTCTCGATGATGGTCGAAGCGGGGGCAGCCGGCGCGCCGGTCCACTCGTGCATCGGAACCTTGAGCACTCCGCTATTCGCAAAGCGCTTGAATTCGACATTCTTCAGGTAGCCGAGCGTCCAGCCGGTGTCGTCGTACACCTTCTCGTCGCCGCGCACGTACTGGACGTCGAGCATGGCATCGGCGATGCGCGAGTAGGGCTGGTCCATCCGGACGATGAAGGTGCCTTTGGCGAAATTCACCGGCTGACTGGTGTTCTCTTTGGGTTGACCCGATGCCGGAGCAGTCTCCGAAGACTGCTTGACCGGAGAGTCCGCCTTGTGTTCGGTAGCGGCAACGGGCGGCGGCCAGTCAGGACTGAGGTTGAACGGCGCATCGGCAACCTGCACCTCCACGCCTTGCGCGCGAAGGAGGTTCATCAGATCGATGAGCTGTCCCTGACGCTTCTGCGCGCCGTTGAAGACCCAGGCGGCCGGGCCTTCATTCGCGGCTTTGGCGACGGCGCGTTTGCCGAGGAGATAGAACTGCTCGAGGAAGTGCTGCCGCCGGTCGGCGAAATCCGAAAGCGCGAGCAGGAGGCCGCTCTGCTGGTAGTTGACGTTGTTGCGCAGCGACCACTTCACGGTCGCCAGCGGCGGATTGGGCCGGAACCATTCCCGGTCGCTCTGGCCTCGCACGACGCGGTCGGCGGTGATGGGGAAGCGGTTGCCGAACGTCTCGTAGAAACGGCCGACGGCGTTGTGACCCTGGCCGGCCCACATCATGTAGTTCGGCGCCCAGCCGTCATAGAAGCCATACGTCCAGACGCCGGGCAGGCCGCGCTTGGTCAGTTCCTGCACCTCGTGCCAGGCCATCCGCTGCCACTCATCGATGACCAGCGGGTCGATCGATGGGTTGTACGGGCCGGTGCCGGTGGAGATGTACATGAAGGGCACCGACTCGTGCAGGTCGTGGAGCACCTGCGGGTGGAAGTCGAAGAACGCGTGGAGAACATTGCGGCTCAGCGCCAGGGCCAGGCCCAGGTTGTCGCGGTTGTTGTCGTGGGCAACGTAGTGGCCCCAGTAGACCAGCGGCGGCACGGGGCGATTCGGATTGGCATCGCGCCAGCGGGCCAGATCGAGCTGCCGGTCGCGGCCGTCGGTCTCGACCACCGGAGTGATGAGAACGATCACGTTGTCGCGAATCTTGCGGATGAGCGGCGAGTCCTCGACGGCCAGCCGGTAGGCCAGCTCCATCAGCATTTCCGGGCTGCCGGTCTCGGGAGAATGGATCGAGCCGGTGATGTAGTAGATCGGTTTGCCGCTGGAGATGAGGCGCGCGGCGTCGTCGTCGGTCAGCTTGCGTGGATCGGCTAGCCGTTTGGTCACGTCGCGGTAGTGATCGAGATTGGCGATCGTCTCGTTGGCGGCGACGGCGACCGCGATCATCTCGCGCCCTTCCTCACTCTTGCCGATGGAGAAGACCTTCACGCGCGGGGAGGCCGCCTCCAGAGCTCGCATGTAGCGGTTCACGTCCCCCGAGTACGTCAGGTGTCCATCGGCGCCGGAGATGTAGCCGAGGAACTTCAGCGGCGTTGGGACGCTGGTCGACGCCGGCAGGTGATCGACCATCTCGGTGCTGAACTGCGGCCCGGTCGTGAACTGACGGATCTGACGCGTGTAGTCAGCGTCGTTCTGCTGCTGGGCCACGGCGGTTGTGGCGAGGAGGATCAGGAATGCGAAACGTTTCAATTGAGGCTCCTTCTTTGCGGTTGCGGGGTCGCGAGGTTACGCGGTCTCGCGGTGCTCGTTCGGACGCGCGCCGCGAGACCTCGCAACCGCGAATCCGCGCGACCGCGCCTACATCAATATCCCATTCCTCACGATGTCCGAAAGGTCCTTGATTACCTGGAGCGAGTCCTTGCCGAAGGGCTCGGGGACATTGAAGAGAATCTCGATGGAGAAGTAGTTGAAAAAGACGCGCGAGGTGATGAGGAGGGCCGAGATCGGAGAGACGGAGGGGCGGAGGCGGCGTTTCATGGCCCCCAGGGCTTCCTCGCCGACGAAGGCACCATAGCGCTGGCCGAGCTCGCCGTAGAACTTGCGGATGTGCGTCCCCTCGAACTCGATGACGTCGACGAAGATCAGGGCGAAGTAGGGTTTGAACTCGCGAAGGGAATCGCGCGCCGCCAGGCCGAGCTGCTCGATGTTGTCGGGAAACTGGCCGACGGAAAGGGCGCGGGTGAAGGGGTAGCGGCGCGACTCGGTGATGCGCCAGAACTCGTCGAGCAGGGAGCGGAAGATCGACTCTTTGTCGGGGAAGTGGTGATAGACGTTGCCGGTCGAGACGCGGGCGGTGACGGCGATGTCGCGCACCGTCGTGGCGCGATATCCCTGATGCGAAAACAACTGCAAGGCGGCGTCGAGCACCTGTCGCCGGCTGCGTTCGGACTTCTCATCTCTCTGCATGCCTTGCCTGTCCGAAGGCTACCCGCGCGAGGGGCGGGGGTCAAATCTTCGTTGCTCCGGTGCTACGATAGCCTCTCACCAGACAATCCGATGGCACCCGGGTCCGACTCCGCGCGACGGCGCACGATCACCGTTTTTCTCACACAAGGCTTTGCCGGCCTGCTGCTGATGCTCTGGGTGACGTGGCTGCGGTTCGATCAGACAACGGCCATCCTGCACCACCTTCAGCCGAACGCCGCCAGCGTCATCCTCATCCTCATCGCCTTCGCGACGACGCTGGCCCTGCTGAAGTTCGAGTTGACGGAGCTGATTTACGTTTCGCTGGTCCTCACGGCATACACCGTCATGGTTCCGATCCTCGGCGTGGTGATGTCGTCGTGGCTGGCAGTGATCGTGGCCGGCTTCGCGCGAATCCTGGCCCTCAAACAGATCGGGCCGGCCAAGATCGAATCGACCGACCGTGTCGTCGATCACGTCAAGACGTTCGGGCTCTTCGGCACCTATGGCATCCCCGTCGTGGCCGCGGCCACGCTGTACGAGCGCCTTCACGGCGAGCTTCCGCTGGCGCATGCCACCTTCAGCGCGGCGCTGAAGATCGCGATCTGCGGCATCGTGCTCAGCGTCACCAACATCCTCCTGATGTTCCGCGTGGCCCAGTCCTATGGCTACTCGCTGCGAAAGATCCTTCGCATCGACGGCGTCGACCTAGCTATCTATTTGCTCACCGTGCCCTACGCGGTGATGACGGCCATGGCGTACGCGGCCCTGGGATGGGGGGCCCTGGTCGCTCTCGCCTTCACCGGCAGCGAAGCGATCTTCGTGGCCCGTAACCTGGCCAAGACGCGGATGAAGAGCGTCCTGCAACTGCAGCGCATCGCCTCGCTGACCAACATCGGCAAGACCATCTCCCTCCGCTACACCACCGAAGAGTTGCTGGCGGCGATTTACAACGAGTGCAAGCGCTCCGTCGACTGCACGCTCTTCACGATCGCCCTTCTCGACGAGTCGGCGAGCGAACTGTCGTTCGAGCTCGACGTGCGTGAGAACGTGAGCCTGCCAAAGGAGCGGCTCCCCCTCGGCGAGGGGTTGAACTCCTGGGTCGTCAGCCACCATGAGCCGCTCCTCATCGGCAGCGTGGCCGATGAGAAACGGATCGGCGTGACAGCAGTGGCGGACACCAAGCCGACCGAGTCATGGCTCGGCGTTCCCATGATCGCCCGCGATCGTGTGATCGGCGTGATCTCGGTGGAGAGCTTCAAGAAGAACGCCTTCACGCCCGACGACATGCTCCTGCTCACCGCGGTCGCCAACCAGGCTGCCGTGGCCATCGAGAACGCGCATCTCTACAAAGACCTGGAGGGACTGACGTTCGCGCTGGAACAGCGGGTCATGGAACGAACGAACGAGCTCCGCGAGACGAACCTTCGCCTGCTGGCCGCGGATCGTTCCAAGAACCAGTTCCTTGCCAACATGTCGCACGAGCTGCGCACGCCGCTCAATTCGATCATCGGCTTCTCCAGCGTGCTGCTCGAGAACACGCGCGGCATCCCCCAGCGGCTCTACAAGTTTCTGGAGAACATCCATGTCGCCGGCAACCATCTGCTGGAGCTGATCAACGACATCCTCGACCTGTCGAAAATCGAGGCTGGCAAGATGGAGCTGCGCACGGACGAATTCGACCTGCGCGACACGATCGCGTCGGTTGAGCGCGTGATGAAAGGCTTTGCCGCGGAAGCGAAGGTGAGCATTACCGCGTCGATCGAGCCCGCGGTGCCGCGCGTACGGCTCGATGAGGGACGCCTCAAGCAGATCCTCTTCAACCTGCTGTCGAATGCGGTGAAGTTCTCGCCCCACGGCGGGCCGGTGACCATCACCGTGAAGTCGCTGTCGCGCAGCACGTCACCGCTCGGCGTCGACACGGTGCGCATCGATGTTGCGGACCGAGGGATCGGCATTGCTCCCGACGAGTTGCAGCGGATCTTCGACGAGTTCTACCAGACCGAAGAAGGACGTCGCGCCCGGCGCGGCGGCACCGGCCTGGGCCTGTCTCTGACGCGGAACTTCGCAGAGCTCCATCACGGACGGATCGAGGTGCAGTCCGTGGCCGGCGAGGGCTCGTGCTTCACTCTCTACCTGCCCGTCGACTACGACGCTGCCGCTTCCACGTTGCCGATCGCGATGCATGTCGCCGGGGTCGCCGGCCAGGGGTCTGCCATCGTGGCTCCGACACCAGACCCCCGACCCCCGGCTCCCGACCGCCAACTACATCAGCTCTGATTCGGCGAAAAAGAACCCGATCTCGATTCTGGCGTTGTCGTCGGAATCCGACCCGTGGATGGCGTTCTGCTCGATCGACTCGCCGAACTCCTTGCGGATCGTGCCGGCGTCAGCTTTGGCCGGATCGGTGGCGCCCATCAACGCGCGCAGAGCAGGAACCGCATTCTCCTTCTCCAGCGCGGCCACGTAAACGGTGCCGGAGGTCATGTACCTGACGAGGTCCGGAAAGAACGGCCGTTCGCGGTGAACGGCGTAGAAGCCCTCGGCTTGACGGGTAGAGAGGTTGACTTTCTTCAGGCTCAGGATCCGAAAGCCCTCCGCTTCGAGGCGGCCGATGATTTTGCCGGTGTTTCCTTTGCGGACAGAGTCCGGCTTGATGATCGTAAACGTGCGATTCGACATGGGTGTTGTTTGTCCTTCTGCGCGGAATTGGGCGGCGGATTATAGCTGGGGTCCGGGAGTCGGCGGTCGGGGGTCGGGGGTCGGAGATCACCGCTTCTTGCTCCGACCCCCGACCCCCGACTCCCGACCCCCGCCAAGAAGCTATTTCGTCACGATCGCTGAGATCCCCGACGCTTCCAGTTTGGCGCGGACGCTGGCGGCCTGCTCGTGGGTTTCGAACGGGCCGATGCGCACGAGGTAGAGCGTCGTGTGATCGATCGTCGCTTCCTGGCCGATCGCTTTCAGCTTCTGCTGCAAGGCCTTGGCGTTGGCTTCCTGCGAGAACGCGCCGACCTGCACGATGTAGTGACCGCCGTGTGTGGCGGCCGGAATCGGCTGTGAAGGAGAACTCGAGACGCGGCCTGTGTTGAGTGTTGGAGAAGAGGTCGTCTGGGGCGTCCCGCTCGGGCTCGACTTCCTGACAGGGACTTGTTCGACCGACTTTCCGTTTGGGGCCACCTGTCGGTGTGTCTCGGTGCCGTCGGCGTGCAGCTCGCTCACCTCCACCCGATCGACGGTGGCGGGAGCGAGCTCCGGTTGCGGCTGGACAGGTGCGGGCGTGGGTGCGGGTAGCGGTGCCGGCATAGGCACCGGCGTGGGCGGGGCCGGAGTGGGGGTTGCCGGCATCGCGGCAACGGTGTTGTTGTCGGGCACATTGACCGCGAACGCCGCGGGCGGCTCGCGATCGCCGCGGCCGACCTTCACCACGGTCATCTCGATGTCACCGCCGCCGCTTTCGGCAATCCCGATCTGTTGTGCGGCAGCGAAGGAAAGGTCGATGAGGCGATCACCGACGTATGGACCGCGATCGTTGACGCGGACGCGCACTGTCTGTCCGGTCTTGGGATTGCGGACATCGAGGAGCGTACCGAATGGCAGGGTGCGGTGCGCCGCCGTCATCAGCATCGGATCGAAAATCTCGCCGTTTGCCGTTGTCCGGCCGGCAAACTCCTGTCCGACCCAGCCTGCCGCACCGTGCGCCGACATCGGCTGCTGTGATTGCGGCCCCGGAGACGCCGACGGCGAAACCGAGGTCGATCGCGACGCCTGCCGGTTTGCGCATGCTGCCAGCGAAATCACCGCAACGGCCAGAAAAGCTCGTTTCATACCCGCACCTCGCCGACTTCCGATCCGATCTGAGCGCGCTCGGCTTCGAGAATGGGATCGACATCCTCGACGAGAAACCGCTCCGTCTGCTGCCTGGACAGTCCCGTGTAATTCTCGGGCCTGGCCATGGTCTCGATCGATGCGCGATCGATGCCGAAAAGCGCGTCGGTAGCGATCCGATCGAAGAGATCGTTCTCGCCGGCCCCGGACTTCAGCGTCTCCGCGGCAGCCTGCGAATGGATGCGCACGCGCTCGTGAAGCACCTGCCGGTCTCCACCGCGCCGCACCCCTTCCATCATCAGGTTTTCGGTCATCATGAACGGTAGCTCCCGCCGGACATTGGCGGCGATCACTTCTTCGTGGACCACCAGCCCGGCAACGATGTTGTCATAGATCAGGGCAATCGCATCGGCGGCGAGAAACGCTTCCGGGATGGCGATGCGGCGGTTGGCCGAGTCGTCGAGCGTCCTCTCGAACCACTGCGTGGCCGCCGTGAGCGCCGGATTGAGAGCGTTGACGAGGAGATGCCGTGCCAGCGCGTCGATCCGTTCGGCGCGCATGGGATTGCGTTTGTACGCCATCGCCGACGAGCCGACCTGCTCCTCTTCGAACGGCTCCTCGATCTCGTGCAGATGCTGGAGCAGGCGCATGTCGTAACCGAACTTCGACGCCGACTGCGCGAAACCCGACAGCACGTTCACGACCTGCGAGTCGACCTTGCGCGTGTACGTTTGTCCGGAGACGGGATAGCTGCGACGCATGCCGACCTTCTCGGCGACGAGCTGTTCCAACCGGTTGACCTTGGCCTCGTCGCCGCTGAACAAGCTGAGGAACGAGGCCTGCGTCCCCGTCGCTCCCTTGACTCCGAGGATGGCGAGCTGCGATCGCCGAAACTCGATCTCGCGAAAGTCGAGCAGCAGATCGTGCAGCCACAGAGTGGCACGTTTGCCGACGGTGGTCAGTTGCGCGGGCTGGAAATGCGTGAACGCGAGCGCCGCAGTTCCCCGCCAGTGCCAGGCGAAGTCGCGAAGCTTGGCCATCAGATTGACGATGCGCCGCCGGATGATGCCGAGGGCCTCGCTCATCTGCAGGATGTCGGTGTTGTCGGTGACGAAGGCGGAGGTGGCGCCGAGGTGGATGATTCCCTTCGCGGACGACGCCTGCAACCCGTAGGCGTAAATGTGCGCCATCACATCGTGCCGGATCTCGCGCTCGCGGCGTTCGGCATCTTCGTAGTTGATGTCGTCCGCATGCGCTTTCAGGTCAGCGACCTGCGCAGCACTGATGCCTAATCCCAGTTCCCGCTCAGCCTCGGCAAGCGCAATCCAGAGCCGCCGCCACGTCCGGAATTTGTAGTCGGCGGAGAAGAGGTACGACATCTCCTTCGAGGCGTACCTCTCGTTGAGAGGGTTCTGTGCGGTGTCGCGCATCACCGGTCCGGATTATACGGCGTTGACACCGCGGCACCGACCCGCGACACTAACGTTGCACATGCACCCTCCCGTCGCCACCCGGGCTCCGCGCCGCGCCGCACAGGCAATCCGCAGAATCGCGGTAATGCTCCTGGCCATCCTGGGCCTGGCGGGCATCATCTCGCTCTTCGCCGGCCGCGCCACCTCGGAGCTGCAGCAGTCGCGTAAACGCGTCGAATCGCTCAACGCCGAGATCAAGCAGCTCGAAAAGGAGAACGGCCGGCTGCGCGCCGAGATCGACAGCGCAAAGAACTCGACGTACACGATGGAGCGGATCGCCCGCGTGGATCTGGGGATGTCGCGCAAGGGCGAAGTGATCTACCTGCTGCCGCGGTGATTGCGCCTGCGAGGCGTTGTCGGTTGTCTGCGGCTTCGCCGCGTTGTCGGTTGTCGGTGGAGGTTCTCCGTCGCAACTAACTAACCGGCAGCTAACCGTTCAGCTAACCGGCATCTCTCATCATCTGAGTGGAATGCGGACACTGTGTATCGTCGAGAGCCTTCTCCCCCGCGTTTTTCAGCGGGGGAGAAGGTGCCGAAGGCGGATGAGGGGGCGGTACTCGCGCTGAAGTTGCGTGTTTTCAAGCGCTTCCCCCGGCCCGTCACTTCGCAGATCGGCAGCCGCGCGTCCCCTCACCCGGCCGGAGCTTGCCCTGAGGAGCGTTAGCGACGAAGGGGCCCACCCTCTCCCCGCTCGATCGCGGGGAGAGGGTTCTCGATATCATGTTGAGCCTTTGTGAGAAATACGGGCCTAACGGCAGAGCCGCACCACGCAGCGCCAAGCGGCACTGACAACCGACAACCGACAACACGCCACAGGCGACTTTGTCACTTCCCCTTCGCAGCCTCCGTGGCGCGATTGACCTCGGCGACATATCCGTCGATCACCTTGGCCACGATCTCGATCTGGGCATTCGCGTCACTCCACTGCTTCTGCTCGATGGCCTCGCGTACGCCTGGGACCGTCTTGACGCCGTAACCGGTGTAGAAACCGGGCGCGTAGATCTGATGACGGAACCATGGCCGGCGCGGCAATCCCTCGGGGCGAAGGAGCGATTGCTCGATGTGCATGAGGGCGTGGTCGACGGCTGCCTGGCGCGCGGCTGCATCAGGAGGTACGGCGGCAGCGGCGCGGTCGAACTCCTGTGCGCTTCGTTTCAGGTGCGCCACCGCGTTCTGCAGCGGCGCGAAATTGAGATACGGCCCGGTCTCTTCAGCCTTCGGCGCGACAAAAGTCTTTGTCGGATCGGCGGCGAGCTCGTAGGCGTGCTCGCGAACGAGGCGATTCCGGTCATCGATGTCGCGCCGTGTCGTTTCGGCCAGCTTCGTCAGCTCGTCGAGGTAGCGGGACAGCGTGTCGGCAAACGTCGTCAACTCGAACGGCAGCACATCCGCGTTCGCCAGCCGTAGCACCAACCGCCCGGTCGTTTTCGCCTGGGCAATGCCGTAGTCGAACGTCGGATCGCCGAAGCGCGTGTAGTGATCGAACGAGTCATAGACCGAATGATAGGACCCGCCGCCGCCCTCGCCGCCGTAGCCGATGTTCAGGGCGGCAATTCCGGTGTGCTGCAGGAATGGCGTGTAGTCGGAGCCCGAGCCGAGGGCGCCGAGGCGAATGAGGTCGTGCTCGCGCAGCTCTTTACGCGCCTCGGCGTTCGTGGCAAGGGTGGCCTCACGTGCCTGCATGCGCGCGAGCACGGAGACGTTCCGCTCCGGATCGGGGACGTCGCGCGCCACCTGCGTGACGAGCCGTTCGAGCGTGTGCGAGCCCTCGGCTTCGAGGAAGCCTCGCGAGTTCGTATCCGAGTTGATGTAGACGACGCCTTTGTTTCGCAACTCGTCGGCGTGTGTCTCGGCCCATTCCGTGGAGCCGATGAGCCCCTCTTCCTCACCGTCCCAGGCAGCGAACTGGATCGTCCGTTTCGGCCGCCAGCCGGTTTTCGCAAGCTCGCTCATCGCCCTGGCCTCTTCCAGTTGGGCGACCTGACCGCTGAGCGGATCGCTCGCGCCGTTGACCCAGGCGTCGTGATGATTGCCGCGCATGATCCACTCGTCGGGATACTGCGAGCCGGCCATGCGCGCGATCACGTCGTACGCCGGGACCATGTTCCAGTTGAACTCCAGCGCCAGGTGGACGCGCGACGGGCCGGGCCCGATGTGATAGGTGATCGGCAGGGCGCCGCGCCACTCGGGCGGAGCCACCGGCCCGCCGAGGGCCCGCAGGAGCGGCAGGGCATCGGAGTACGAGATCGGCAGAACGGGGATCTTCGTAATGACTTCGGCATCTTTCCGGTCGATTCGTTTCGCGTCCGCGGTCGCGCCGACGCCGGGAGTGAGCGGATCGCCGGGATGCACGGGCATATCCATCACCGAGCCGCGCTGGGCGCCGTTCTCATTGCGATAGGCGCCTTTCGGATAGACGTCGCCCTGCCCGTAGCCGTCGTCGCGCGGGTCGGAGTAGATGAGGCAACCGATGGCGCCGTGCTCCGCCGCCACCTTGGGCTTGATCCCGCGCCATGAGCCGCCGTAGCGCGTGATGACGATCTTTCCCTTCACGTCGATGCCGTGACGCTCGAGGATCTCGTAGTCGGCGGGGATGCCGTAGTTGGCGTAGACGAGATCTCCCGTCACGTCGCCGTCGATCGAGTAGGCGTTGTAGACGGGAAGCTGCTCGCTCTGTTGTCCCGAGGTGGCATCGCCCGGCACCGGCGGCTCGACCAGCTTGGCCGTGAAGTGCTCCGGCGCAATCAGCTCGACCAGGCGCCGTTTCGGCGTCGGGAAGAGGACGGTGAACTCCTCGATATGGGTGTCATAGCCCCACGACTTGAAGAGCGAGGCGATGAACTCGGCGTTGTCTTTGTCGTAGGCCGACCCGAGGTGATGCGGCCGCGCCGAGAGGCGCTTCATCCAGTCGCGAAGGTCATCGCGTTTCAGCGATGAATCGAACTGCGCTTCGAGCGCGCGCTCCTTCGCCGCGGATGCGCTGCTGAAACCAAGCATCGGCGGATCGGCGGGGTTCTGCGCGAAGAGGGTGGTGGCGAGAAAGATGACGAGTGCGATAGCTGTGCGGCGCATGAGCGCGGATTGTAGGGCAGTCGGGGGTCGGGAGTCGGGAGTCGGGGGTCGGAGCGGGCTGGTGGATTAGTGGATTGGTTGATTAGTAAGGTTCTAATCCATAACCTGGATTTCTCGCCATCTGATTGAAATCGCAGGCACAGTGTTAAATCGAGAGTCCTTCTCCCCACCGCGTTTTTCAGCGGGGGGGAGAAGGTGCCGAAGGCGGATGAGGGGGCTTTGGCTCTTGCAGTGCAGTGGACTATTTTCATGAACGGGCGGGTGGAAACGATTGAAAACAGGCAACTTCGCCGCGAGAACCGCCCCCTCCTCCGCCTGTCGGCACCTTCTCCCCCGCAAGAAACCGCGGGGGAGAAGGGCTCTCGACGGGTACAGGGTGCCGACGATTCCAGTGAGAGTGTGAGAAATGCGGCTAATCCACTAATCCACTCTCAACACTCCGACTCCCGACGCCCGACTTCCGACTCCGACTCCCGACTCCCGACTCCCGACTCCCGCTCCACAAACACATCCACGTACGATACGCTCCCCCTTGTGGCGCTCGTGTTTGTCGCCGGCAACGCTGCCGACGTCTTCGGTCCGGAGCTGGCGCAGGCCATCGATGCTGTTCTGCGGCAGCGTTTTCCATCGCTCGCGGTCGTGCGCCGCGAACCCTATCGCTCCGATCCTGTCGAAGCGGCCGGTTGGTCACAGCTGCAGGCGCGCGCCATGCGGATGATCGCAGCCCCGCACCTCTCCGGGCTCGACGCCTATCAGTCGGTCTACCTTCCTCTGCGGTTCGAGCGCGTCGAGCACATCGTCGTCCCGACGGTCGCCGATCCTCTGGAGACCGGCAGCCTCGATGCGCTGCTCGATGAGTTGCGGCTCTTTGCAGCGCAGGCCTCGCTGCCGACAGACGACGTCGAGCTGATGCAACTGGCCGCAAAATATCTCGAAGACGACGACCTGTTCGACGCCGATCTCGACGTGCAGACGTACGTGCAACTGCTGTTGACGGCGAAGCAGGCGGCGGCGCACGGCGTCGCGCTGTGGATTGCGGCGGAGTGAGATCGCGGTTGCGCGGTAGCGCGGTTGCGCGGTTGCGCGGTTGCGCTGGCACTCCTCACCCCGAGACCGCAATTCGCGTTGACGCAAAGCCAACGCGAACGCGCCGCGATAGCGGAAGAAGAGGGTAAACAGGGGTGCGAGTGTGTTCGCTTGGTCGCCTGGCTCACGGTAGAGTCAAATAACATCGACTGCTGGCATCGCAATTTTTTTTCGTGGCATCGCAATCTTTTTTTGTGGCACCGCAATCTTTTTTTGTGGCACCGCAATCCTTTTTTGTGGCACCGCAATCCTTTTTTGCGGCATCGCATTATTTTTGGACACATCAGCACGGCTGTGTCCATATTCCGAACATCTGCGTTCAAAATATGAACATCGATGAAGGCGCCAGCGATCCGAAACCCCGGCTTCGAGCGGGAGAAATGTGGGCGTCCAATCTTCCGAGCCCGCTTCAGCGCGCGACAGACACGCTTTCGGATAAGCGCTCTTCTGCCGCCCGCTCGATCGGGCTACTAATCTGAGGATGCTCGTTTTACCCGGCTCGAACCCGGGGCCCCGGGATTTCAAGCCCGGCTTTCGCCGGCGAGGCGCATTTGAGCTTCCCGCTTGAACGCCCAACCGCCTCTGACGAAGCGTATGCCCCGAGACCGCGCGCCGGCGACCGCGACCGCATAGAATCGCCCACGAATGGACCGACTCAAACGGCTGGCGCCGTTCCTCAAGCCGCTTCTGGTCCTGGCTCTGTTCGCCGTGGCCCTGCGCGTGCTGCACGACACGCTGGCTGAGTCCCGCTATCGCGAGGTCCTCGCCTACGTCAACACGCTCCCCCGCCACCAGCTCCTCCTGGCTATCGTCTTCACGCTTCTCAGCTACTTCGTGATGACAGGCTACGACACCCTGGCTTTCCGCTACATCCGGCATCCGCTTCCGTACTTCAAGATCGCCCTGGCCTCGTTCATCGGCTACGCCTTCAACAACAGCGTCAGCTTCTCGGGGCTCGTAGGCGGATCACTGCGCTTCCGGCTCTACAGCGCATGGCGTCTCACCGGCGTCGAGATCGCCAAAGTCATCGCCTTCTGCACGATCAGCTTCTGGCTTGGTTTCGTGCTGCTGGGAGGGTTCTTCTTTCTGGCCACGCCGCCGGAGCTTCCTCCTTCGATTCATCTGCCTTTCGCCTCGATCCGTCTCTTCGGAGTCGTGCTGCTCCTGCCGGCGATCGGCTACATGCTCTGGGTGGCCGTCCGCCGCCAGCCGATCCGCTTCAAACAATGGGAGTTCGAGCTGCCCTCGGCCGGGTTGTTTCTGGCGCAGTTAACGACGTCGTGCCTCGACTGGATCCTCGCCGCCGGCGTTCTCTACATCCTCCTGCCCGACTCGCTGACCCTCACCTTCAGCCGGTTTCTATGCGTCTTCCTTCTGGCACAGATCGCCGGCGTTGCCTCCAATGTGCCGGGCGGCCTGGGCATCTTCGAGGCCATCATCATCGTCTTTCTGGCGCCCTTCTTTTCAGCGTCAGGGATCCTCGGCGCCCTCATCGCGTTCCGCGCCATCTACTACCTGCTGCCGCTCCTCATGGCCATCGTGCTGCTGGCCATTCACGAGATCGTCGAGAAGCGGGAAGGGGTGGCCAAGGCGTGGAGGATCTTCGGCCGCTGGGCGCCGGGCCTTGCTCCGCAACTGCTCGCCATCACGACCTTCGTGGGCGGAGCGGTGCTGCTCTTTTCGGGCGCCACGCCGACACTTCCGGGCCGCCTCGGGTTCCTGCGCCGGGTCGTGCCACTGCCGGTCGTCGAGCTGTCTCACTTCTTCGGATCGATCACCGGCGCGGCCTTGTTGCTGCTCGCGCGCGGCTTGCAACGACGCCTCGACGCCGCCTACCACATCACCGTGGGCGTCCTGGCCGCGGGAATCCTGTTCCAGCTCTTCAAGGGAGGCGACTTCGAAGAGGCCACCATCCTGGCGGTGATGTTGTTCGCCCTCATCGCATCGCGGCGCCACTTCTACCGCAAGGCCGCTCTCGTCAATGAAGGGTTCGGGCCGGGATGGATCACCGCCATCATCCTGGTCGTCCTTTCCTCTGCCTGGCTGGGATTCTTCAGCTACAAACACGTCGAGTATTCGGGCGATCTCTGGTGGCACTTCTCGTTCCGCGCCGACGCGCCGCGTTTCCTGCGAGCCTCGGTCGGCGTCCTCGGCGTGCTGCTGCTCTTCTCCATCCAGCGGCTGCTCCGCCCCGCACCAGAGGAGCCCGATCCGCCGCGGATCGAGGAGATCGAACGCGCCGCCGCCATCATCTCTCACGAGAAGAATAGCCAGACCAACCTGGCCCTGCTCGGCGACAAGCCTCTGCTATTCAGCCCGAGCGGAAATGCGTTCCTCATGTATGGCGTCGAGGGCCGGAGCTGGATCGCCATGGGCGACCCGGTTGGCGAAGAGGACGAGAAACAGGAGCTGATCTGGCAATTTCGCGAGCTATGCGACCTTCACGCCGGCTGGCCTGTGTTTTACGAAGTGCAGAGGCAGAACATGCACTTCTACCTCGACCTAGGGCTGACGCTGGTGAAGATCGGTGAGCAGGGGCGCGTGAATCTGGAAGAGTTTTCGCTGGAAGGAGCCAAGCGCAAATGGATGCGCTATACGCTCCGCCGCGTCGAGGCGGAAGGGTGCCGGTTCGAGATCATCGATCCTGAACCGGTCATGGAGGAGCTCCGGGCCATCTCCGATTCCTGGCTCGCCGAGAAGCGAACGCGCGAGAAAGGCTTTTCCCTGGGCTTCTTCTCCGAGGAGTACATCCGCCGCTGCAGGGTCGCGGTCGTGCGCCGCGGCGACCGCATCGTGGCTTTCTCCAATCTGTGGCATGGGGCGGAGGCCGAGCTCTCCGGCGACCTCATGCGCCATCTCCCAGACGCTCCTGCCGGGGTTATGGACTACATGTTCGTCAACCTCCTCCTCCAGGCAAAGGAGCAGGGATATCACTGGTTCAACCTGGGAATGGCCCCGCTGTCGGGATTGGAAAACCGCGCCCTCGGCACACTGTGGAACCGCGTGGGAGCGCTGGCCTACCGATTTGGTGAGAACTTTTACAACTTCCAGGGCGTGCGGCAATACAAGGAGAAGTTCGACCCCGTCTGGGAGCCGATGTACCTCGCCAGCCCCGGCGGATTTGCACTGCCTCGGATCCTCACCAACCTCACGGCGCTCATATCAGGTGGGTTGCGGGGTGTGATCTCGAAGTAGCCGCTGACTCCAGCGTAGCGCGCGTAGCGCCGGCGGCTCGCCGGCTGGACCGCCGCCGGCTCGGCGGCAATACTTGAGCACTTACCCCAACACCGCCAGCGGGCCGCTGGCGGTCCAGCCGGCGAGCCGCCGGCGCTACGTGCGCTACGTCCTTCTTCGTCGCTTCGCTCCTCGGGATAAACTTCCAAGACATGAAGAGCGTAACGTCCGCCCTCCTTCTTACTCTGACCATCGCCGTCAACGCATTCGCCGCGACCAAACCGGCACCGAAGCCGTTCAACGTCGTCGAGGCGAGCATCTCCGACATGCAGGCCGCGCTGCGCGAGGGGCGCGTCACCTCGCACGAGCTCGTGCAGCAGTACCTCCTGCGCATCGCCACGTACGAGGACAAACTACACGCGGCCGTCACCGTCAATCCGAACGCGCTGAAGGAAGCCGATGAGCGCGATCGGGAGCGCGCGGCCGGCAAGGTGCGCGGACCGCTGCACGGCATTCCCATCGCCCTCAAGGACAACATCCAGACCACGGACCTGCCGACCACCGGCGGCGCGCTGGCGTTCGCGAACCTCGTCCCACCCTACGACGCCACGCTGACGAAGAACCTCCGCGACGGCGGCGCCATCATCATCGCCAAGACCCAGCTCACCGAGTTGGCGAACTGGGTGGCCGGCAACCCGCCGATGCCGACGAACTACAACGCCCTCAACGGCTACGGCTTCAATCCCTACGATCCGCGCCGCGACCCACGTACCGAGTTCGGCGACGGCCGCCCCGCCCTCTCCACCGGCGGCTCCAGCTCCGGCGCCGGCACGACGGCGAGTTTCTGGGCAGCGAATGTGGGCAGCGAGACGTCGGGATCGATCCTCAGTCCCTCGAACCAGAACATGCTCGCTGCGATCAAGCCGACGGTCGGCCGCATCTCCCGCTACGGAATCATTCCCATCACCGCCGACCAGGACACGGCCGGCCCGATGGCGAAGTTCGTCACCGACGCCGCCATCCTCTTCGGCGCCCTCGAGGGCAACAACCCCGATGCCAACGATCCCGCCACGACGCGCTGCACCCCACCGCCGAATCACGATTATCTGCCCTTCTTAAAAAAAGATGGACTCAAGGGCGCGCGCATCGGAATCCCCCGCGCCGGCTTCTACGACAAGACCACAGTCCCCGGCGCCGATAAGCCGCGCGGCGGACTCAATCCCGAACAGACGAAAGCGATGAACGAGGCCATCGCCGTCCTCAAAGAGCAGGGCGCCGTCGTCGTCGACCCCGCCGACATCCCGAGCGTCGTCGACAAGAATGCCAACGACAACTACTTCCTCTGGGGCGTCTGCTCCGACATGGACGAGGTCAAAGGCCGCAAGTGCTCGATCGATCTCGCCTACGGGATGGAGCGCGATTTCAACAAGTGGCTGGCGGCACTCGGCAGCGCCGCGCCGGTGAAGTCGCTGACCGAGCTGCGCAAGTGGAACACCGATCACCAGAAGATGGGGGCCATCAAGTACGGCCAGTCGCTGCTCGACATCTCCGACGCCATGGATCTCGACCTCTACAAGGCGCGCTACGAATCCGACCGCGCCAACGACATCCGCCTGAGCGCCACGCACGGAATCGACGAGGTGATGAAAGCGCAGAACCTCGACGCGATTCTCTTCCCTGGACCGATCGGTGCCTCGATCGCCGCACGACCCGGCTACCCGACCGTGATCGTGCCGTGGGCGATGGTGCCGAACGCGCCGCCGACGGCATTCCCCGAGGGCTTCAAGGCCTTGCCGCAACCGTTCGGAGTCAGCTTCACCGGGATGGCGTGCAGCGAACCAACATTGCTTAAGCTCGCCTACTCGTTCGAGCAGGCCACGAAGAAGAGGGTACCGCCGCCGTCAACGCCGTAAGCTAGTGTCTTACGCCGCGCCGCCGTGGCGGAATGTCCGAAGCATCGAAAATCCACGCGGCCCCGGTTCCACCGGCGCCGGGACCTCCGACAATGGCCGTCCTGCCGTCGGCGGAAAGGGACACGGAAGAGCCCTGTAAGGCGTACAGGTCGTTCAATCCGACCAATTGTGTCCCCTGCTGGATCCAAACTCCTCCGCTCCGTTTCCAGATCCACGCGGCACCGGAGGGTGGTAAATAGGGACCGGCGGCAGCCCCAGGGTCCTGAGGCGCTCCAACGATGGCAGTGTTGCCGTCGGCAGATAGGGAGATGGAGGAGCCTTGTGCACAGAGTCCTTCCGGCAGCGCGCCCGAACCGACCAGCTTCGTTCCCTGCTGGCTCCAGACTCCTCCGCTCCTGTTCCAGACCCACACGGCCCCAATGCCGACGGGGAGACTATCGTAGTCGCCGGGCCCTCCGACGACGGCCGTGTTGCCGTCCGTGGATAGGGCCACGGACCAGCCTTGGCCCGCACTGCTCGCTGCGCCCGAGCCCACCAGCTTGGCACCCTGCTGGCTCCACACTCCTGCACTCCTGGTCCAGACCCACGCGGCCCCGACGCCATAGGGGAGACCGTTTTCCAGAGGTCCTCCGATGATGGCTGTGTCGCCGTCAGCGGACAGGGCGACAGAAAAGCCTTGGCCAACATTGCCCACTGCGCCCGAGCCCACCAGCTTGGTACCCTGTTGAGTCCAGACTCCTCCACTCCTTGTCCAGACCCACGCGGCGCCGACACCGCTGTTGTCGCCGGTGCCTCCGACGATGGCCGTATCGCCGTCAGCGGAGAGGGCGACAGAAAAGCCTTGGCCAACATTGCCCACTGCGCCCGAGCCCACCAGCTTGGCACCCTGTTGGGTCCACGCTCCTCCGCTTCTGGTCCAGACCCATGCGGCGCCGGCGCTACTGTCGCCGGGCCCTCCGATAAGGGCGGTGTTGCCGTCTGCGGAGAGGGCCACGGACAAACCCTGTTCAACGTTACCAACGGCGCCGGATCCGACCAGTTTTGTACCTTGCTGGGTCCATACTCCTCCGCTCCTGGTCCAGACCCACGCGGCACCGGCGTAATTGCTGTCGTTGGGCCCTCCGACGATGGCTGTGTTGCCATCGGCGGAGATGGCGACGGATCTGCCCTGGGAAGCGTTGCCGATGGCACCCGAGCCCACCAACATCGACCCATGCTGTACAAACTGCTCGGAGACTGGTTCGGAGCCCAGCGCGGAGCAGGCAACGATGATCGAAGCAACGTGGTAGCGCAATTTCATAGTGAGTGCCTTATGCCGCGCGCGATTCATATTGAACTGTTGTACTGGCGATCAGTGCCTGACGCCCCGCCGCCGCGGGGGAACGGCTTCCGCGGCGAAGATCCACGCCGCCCCGACTTGATTGTTGTCCGAGGGCCCTCCGATGATGGCCGTGGTGTGGAAAACGACGATCAGCGAAACGGTACGACGCCTGTTCATCTGAACCCTTCGGAGGACTGCGATTCCGCGCTCATCAAGAGCAATATATGCCATGACACCATAAAAGACACGCGGGACAGGCACTTTATTACTTTGTCACTGTCCGGAATCATGTAGGTCCCGCCTCACGCGATAGGTTGATGCCATGGCAACAAAACGTCTGAGCACCTTCACCGCACTGGCCGGCGGCACGCTTGTCATCGGTTCGCTCGACATCACCTACGCGATGCTCTTCTGGACATTCCGGGGCGTCGGACCGACCCGCGTCCTGCAGAGCGTTGCCGCGGGTCTGATCGGGCGCGAGGCTGCCGTCAGCGGCGGAATGAAGACTGCGCTCCTCGGCCTCGCTCTTCACTACTTCATCTCGTTCTCCATCGTCCTGGTCTACTGGATCGGGGCGAAGTTGATGCCGGTGTTGCGGCGCCATGCGGTGATCTGCGGCGCGACGTACGGCGTTCTCGTCTACATCGTCATGAACTACGTCGTCATCCCGCTGTCAATGACACACAACGGTCCTTTCAATCTCCTCTGGGTCGCCTGCAGCGTGATCGTTCACGCGTTCCTGATCGGAATGCCCGCGGCGCTGTTCGCAAAAGCGGCACTGCCCGAGACGGCATCGTAGAATCCGCTCATGACAGACATTCGCGAATCGGTGCTTTCGGCCATTGGGAACACACCTGTCGTCAGGCTGCGCAAACTGCCCGAGAGCGGCAGTGCCGAGATCGTGGTGAAGCTGGAGTACTACAGCCCGACCGGGTCGTACAAAGACCGGATGGCGCTGTCGATGATCGAAGGGGCCGAGAGCCGCGGCGCCCTGAAGGCGGGGATGCGCGTCGTCGAGTTCACCGGAGGGAGCACCGGCTCGTCGCTGGCCCTGGTGTGCTCGGTCAAAGGCTATCCGTTCATCGCGTTGTCGTCCGACGCGTGGTCGAGCGAAAAACTGAGAACGATGACCGCTTTCGGTGCGGACCTTCGCCTTCTTCCAAGCGAAGGGGGCAAAGTCACGCCCGGCCTCATTCAGCGTCTGAAAGCCGAAGCCGAGCGGCTGAGCGCGGAGCCGGGAACGTACTACACGAACCAATTCAACAACAAGGATGCCATCACCGGCTATCGCGGAATCGGGACGGAATTGCTGGCCCAGGTGGGCACGATTTCCACGTTCTGCGGCGCCGCCGGAACGGCGGGGATGATTGCCGGCGTGTCGCAGATCCTCAAGAGCACCGGATGCCGGATCATCGCTCTCGAGCCCGACGGCTCGCCGGTGATCACGACCGGCCGCGGCGGACCACATCGCGTGGAAGGAATCGGCCCCGGCTTTGTGCCGCCACACCTGACCGCGGACATCTACGACGAGGCACGCGCCATCAGCGAAGCCGAGGCGCGCGTCATGGCGCGTCGTCTGGCACGGGAGGAGGGCATCTTCGCCGGCGTCTCCACCGGACTCAATGTCGTCGCCGCGCTTCAGATCGCACGCGAGCTCGGCCCCGGTCACACCGTCGCCACCGTTGCCGTCGATACGGGGCTGAAGTATCTGGCCGGCGATCTGTTCGACACGTAGCGCTGCGCTGCGCCGCTTCCGACGAACTGCCTACGGGAACCCGTTCATGGAGGCACTGGGAGCACCCTCCGTGCCCTCAGTGTCTCTGTGGTTGAATCGCCATTGTCGCGTCTCCCCCTATACTCCGGTGCGTCAATGAAGTCCCGTCCCGAGGTGTTCAAGTTTGGTGGGGTCGCTGTCGGTAACTCCGCGGCGATCCGAATCGCGCTAGCGCATGTGCGGCGCGCCGCGCCGAATGTCGTGGTCGTCGTTTCGGCGATGAACGGGATCACGGACCTTCTTCTCGATGCCGGTCACGCGGCGTTGCAGCGCGATCGAGGGCGCTGCGAGGATGCCGCTGTGGAGCTAGAAGCGCGGCATATGCTGCTGGTTGCGGAGCTGATCGTATCGAAGCATCGCGCCGAGGAGCTCACGGGCGTGATTCGCGAATCGGTCCGCGAGATGCGCTCGATGATGGAGAGCATCGCCGTACTCGGGGAGTTGACAACGCGCGCGCTCGATGCATTCGTCGCCAGGGGAGAGCGCGCCGTCGCGCGGGTCTTCGCGGCGGCAGCGGAAGAAGCGGGGATCGAGGCCGTCTACGTCGACGCGGTGGACATCATTCAGACCGAGCGCCGGCTCGGCACGCTCTGGCCGAACTTCGCGAAATGCGAGCGGGCGGCGAAGAAGCACGTCCTCTCCCAGCTTGCCGAGGGGAAGGTCGTCGTCCTCCCGGGCTACGTAGCCTGCGCACCTGACGGCTCGCTCGTTACCCTCGGGCGTGGCGGCAGCGACTTCTCGGCCGCCATCGTGGCCCGCAGCGTCGGCGCGCGCGCGTTGACGCTTTACAAGGAAGTGGACGGCCTCATGACCGCCGATCCCAAAAGCGTCCCGGCTGCGCGCGTCATCGGCGAGCTCCACTACCGCGAGGCCGCGGAGCTCGCTTACTACGGGGCGAAGGTCCTCCATCCGCGCACGATGATCCCGCTCGTCGACCGGGGCATCCCACTCTACGTGCGCAACAGCTTTCGCGGTACGAGTGCCGGCACACGCATCGCCGGCGATGTAAAACCGGGAACGTACCCGGTCAAAGCGTTGACGGCCATCCACCGGCAGGCGCTGGTTTCCATCGAAGGGAAGGGGATGATCGGCGTGCCGGGCGTGGCGGGACGCGCCTTCACGGCGCTCTCGCAGGCAGGACATTCGGTCTCGATGATCAGCCAGGCCTCGAGCGAGTCGAGCATCTGCTTCGTCGTTCCGGAAGCGGAGGCGAATCACGCGGTAGAGGCGCTCGAACATGCTTTCGATTCCGAACGAAAGCTGCACCTCATCGACCGCATCGAAGCCGAGAAGGGCATCGCGCTGATCGCCGTGGTCGGCCTGGGCATGCGCGGTACCTCCGGCATCGCCGCCCGGACGTTTTCCGCCATCGCCGCGGCCGGCGTCAACATCGTCGCAATCGCCCAGGGCTCGTCGGAGCTCAACATCACCGTCGCCGTCGCCGAAAGCGACGCCACCCGCGCGCTGCTGGCCCTCCATTCGGAATACCAGTTGCACAAGATCAGGCCCCTCGCCGATACGACCGGACGCGAGGCGAAGCTCACGCTGCTGGGGCTCGGTCAGATCGGGCGTGAGCTCGCGCGCCAGCTCATCGCCCAGCAGCCGCACCTTCGCCACGACCTCGGCATCGATCTGAAAGTCATCGCGGTCGCCGATCGCTCGGGCATCCGCATCGACGACAAGGGCTTCAGTCCCGCCGCGCTGCAGCGATTCGCGAAGCAGAAGGCATCGGGGTCGCGTCTCTTCGAACGCGGCTCGCCTCTGACACTGCACGAGCTCGAAGCGATGATGCGCGCCGAGCTGTGGATGTTGCCGTCGTATCGTCCCGTGCTGGTCGATCTCACATCCGAAGAGACCGCGCCGCTGCTGCAGGAGGCGCTCGAGCACGGCTTTCACGTCGTCTGCGCAAACAAGAAACCGCTGGCGGGACCGCAGGTCGAATTCGATCGCCTGATGGCCACGGCAAAAGAGCTGGGGCTGTCGATCCGCTACGAGGCCACCGCCGGCGCCGGGCTGCCGGTGCTCGACACGATCGCGAAGCTGCAGGAGGCAGGGGACAAAATCGAGATGATCCTCGGCTGCTTCTCAGGCACCCTGGGGTTCCTCATGACGGCGCTGGAGGACGGCGTACCGTTCTCCGAGGCCGTCAAGCGGGCCTGGGAGCTCGGGTACACGGAGCCCGATCCGCGCGACGATCTCTCCGGCAAAGACGTGGCCCGCAAGGCGCTGATCCTGGCGCGCACTCTCGGTTACCGCGCCGAGCCGGACGAGATCAGGCTCGAGCCGCTTTTTCGCGATAACGGCGGCCACGCCGACGCGGGCGCTTTCATCGCCAGCCTTGGCACACTCGACGACGACTATCGCGAACGGGTCGCGCGAGCGCAGCGGGGCGGCAAGGTTCTCCGCTATGTCGCGAAGATCCGCCGGCGTTCGATCTCGGTCGGTATCGAAGCCGTGCCGCAAAGCTCTCCGCTCGCCCACCTCCGCGGCACCGACAACCAGGTGGCCATCTACTCGAAGCGTTACAAGACAAACCCGCTCGTCGTTACCGGCCCCGGCGCCGGCGCGACGGTGACGGCGGCCGGAGTCCTCAACGACATCGTGGCCATCGCCATGGAGGAGCGGCGGAGGCATCCCCGGTGAAAGGGACGGCGTTCGCCCCCGGATCGATCGGCAACGTCGGACCGGGGTTCGACGTCCTCGGCCTGGCCATCGAAGGGCTGGGCGACCGCGTGACCGTGGAGTTGACCGGCGGAGATGCGCGTGTCGAAAGCATCACCGGCGTCGACGCCGCCCTCGTGCCGCTCGATCCGCAACGCAACGCGGCGGCGATCGCCGCGCTGGCTTGGCTGCGAGCGCACGGTGACGCGCGCAACCCGATCGTGGCGATCGACAAGGGGCTTCCCCTTTCCGGCGGCCTCGGCGGCAGCGCTGCCAGCAGCGTCGCCGGCGCCTTCGCGGCCGCGCTGGCGATGGGATCGGCGACGACGCCCATCGAACTTGCCGCAGCAGCGCTGGTGGGGGAGATGACGGTGGCGGGCGAACATCTCGACAACATCGCGCCATCGATCCTCGGCGGTCTGGCGCTTTCGCGTTCCGTACGGCCCATCGATATCGTCGCGCTGACAGTCGTCGCGGATTGGCGTCTGGCTCTCGTGACGCCTGACGTGCGCATTCAGACGAAGTCGGCGCGCGAGGTACTGCCATCGACATCCGGACGTGCGGTGTGGGTGCAGCAGATGGCGAACACCGCCGGCGTGGTGCACGCCTTCGCAACCGGCGATGGTGAGTTGCTGCGTCGTGCGCTCGACGACCGCTATGCCGAGCCGCGGCGAGCCGCGCTCATTCCGCACTTCAACGCGGTGAAACGCTCCGCAACCGACTCCGGCGCGTTCGCCTGCACGATCAGCGGCTCCGGTCCCACGCTCGTCGCGGTCTGCGAAGATGACGCAGTGGCACGAAGGGTTGCCGCGGCGATGCAGGCCGCCTTCGGGCAGGTGCGTTCGACCGCAAATGTGTCCCCGATCGCGCGACGGGGAGTGCGCGCCGTATGAGCGAGTGGCTTCAGTGTATCGGTTGCGAGCGGCGCTTCGATTCGTCCGAGGTGCGGTACACGTGCGACTGCGGCGAGTTGCTGAGCGTCGAGCGCAGCGAGATGCCCGATCGCGCGGCGTTCGATGCGCGTCTCTCCAGCCGCCGCACCATCGACAAGAGCGGCGTCTGGCGATTCCGCGAAGCGGTTCTCGATGTCGATGAGAGTGAGATCGTTACGCATCCGGAAGGGGCGACGCGGTTGTATCAACGGGAGTCGGGAGTCGGGAGTCGGGGGTCGGAGCTTGGAGTCGGGAATCGGGGGTCGGAGCTTGCGTCTCTTCTCTCCGACCCCCGACCCCCGACCCCCGACCCCCGAACCACCATCTTCTTCAAACATGAAGGAGAGAACCCCACAGGCTCCTTCAAGGATCGCGGGATGACCGTGGCCATGACGCAGGCGAAACGCCTCGGCGCGCGTGCCGTAGCCTGCGCCTCGACCGGCAACACAAGTGCCTCGCTCGCGGCCTACGCGGCGCAAGCTGGTCTTCGCGCCATCGTCTTCATCCCCGCGGGAAAAGTCGCTACCGGAAAACTTGCCCAGACCCTCGCCTACGGCGCGACCGCGCTCCATGTTCGCGGAGATTTCGACGCCGCCATGCGGCTCGTGCGCGAAGCGAGCGACCGCCTCGGCATCTATCTGGTCAACTCCATCAATCCCTTCCGCATCGAGGGGCAGAAGACGATCGTCTGGGAGCTGCTGCAGGATCTGGAATGGAACGCGCCCGACTGGATCGTCGTACCCGCCGGGAACCTCGGCAACACGAGCGCGTTCGGCAAGGCGCTCCGCGAGGCCTTCGATGCCGGCTGGATCGCCACGATGCCGCGGCTGGCGTCGATTCAGGCCAGCGGCGCGAATCCGTTCTACCGCAGTTATCGGGACGCGTTTATCCAGCGCCATCGCATCAACGCGGAAACGATCGCGAGTGCCATCAGGATTGGCGATCCGGTCAGCCACGCCAAAGCGGTCTCCGCCATCAAGCTCACGAACGGCGTGGTCGAAGAGGTGACGGACCAGGAGCTGATGCTGGCCAAACGCGAGATCGACGAGATGGGAATCGGCTGCGAGCCCGCGTCCGCGACGACGCTGGCAGGCGTCAAAAAGCTCCGCGCCGCCGGCATCATGAACGAAGGCGATCGCATCGTCTGCGTCCTGACCGGCCACCTTCTGAAAGACACCGACGCCATTCTCCGCAACGTGACGCCGGAGCGAACGATCGAGATCGACGCAACGATCGAGGCGGTGGAGCGGGCGCTGAAGTAGCGTGAGGAGAAGAACTGGTGGCCGAGGCTGGGCCAACCAACGCCCCGGGCCGTGCCCGGTGGCGGAGAGAGAGGGATTCGAACCCTCGGTAGAGCTTTAGACCCTACGACGGTTTAGCAAACCGTTGGTTTCAGCCACTCACCCATCTCTCCGTGGCTTGAGCCGTGGTGCCAAATGCACACCGCAGAATGCGGAACCGGGAGGGTCAATTCCCCGGTTACCCATTCTGCCCGGGCAGAGTAGTTATTGCGGAGCTCATGGCACAGTTCGTGAACCCCATTGACTCGCCTGACGGAGATCGTGCGCAGTACTCGCGGTAGCGACTTCGAAGAGCTCCAAGGAGAAACTCATGGCGAACACGAGCAAGCGCGGTTTCGCGTCGATGGACCCGTCCAAGCAGCGCGAGATTGCAAGCAAAGGTGGGAGAGCGGCTCATTCCAAAGGAACCGCTCACGAATTCACATCCGATGAAGCACGCCTCGCCGGCCGCAAAGGCGGCGAATCGGTGAGCCGCGACCGGGCGCATATGTCCGCGATCGGCCGCGAGGGTGGGCACAGCCGGGGACGGATGCGCCAGACCCCTGATGTCGAGGCCGCATCAACCGCCACCGATACGGAGCGTCAGAATTACATCGGACGCGGCAGCGATCGCGGCACATTCGGCGAGCCGGAGCGGAGCATGCGTTCGGAGAACAACGAGTTCCGCCCCGACGACAGCGCCAATCGCCGGTCGCTGTAGCAAGAAACCTGGGGGAGGTCTCACGACCCCGCGGCACGCTGTTTACCGTGTGGAATCGTGAGACCGCCACCGGTGCGGGGCCATCCAGCCGCGCGTCGAAGATCATGCTGAAACCGACAACGGTGGCGGAAGCTGTGCCAACCAACGCTCCGGGCCGTGCCCGGTGGCGTCCCCGGCAGGGATCGAACCTGCGACCCACAGCTTAGAAGGCTGACCGGGAGCTACCGGAGGTCCGCAGCTATGTGGCAGCCCTCGGTTTTCGGGCGTCCCGAAGCGTCCCGAAGTGTCGCGATGCGTACGCCAGCGGCGAAACTGCCACCCAACTGACACCCAGCGAGGCGGGGCGACCAGCACTGCGGAGGCTCCTTCTTCAGTCAATCACTCGGCGGTCCTCGGAAGGGGCAGAGCGTAATTCTTCTGACGCGTCGGGCCGCTCGTCCTGCTGGTCGAACGCTGCAAAACGTTGCGGACCAAAGTCTGGCTGAACCTCGGCGTCGGCATTATCGGAAAGGATGGCGACAGCGCCAGCTGACGTACTCGGGGTACTCGCTCCACGTCCGAATAGCCCTCAACGATGCCGAGATAGAATCCGCGCTACACAGCTTGCCTTGGCGAGGGAACATGGGTACCACGAAGCGCGGGCTGGGTAGTAGTCAGCCGCAGGTATATCGAGCCCATACGAGCGAAGAAGCGAGGATTCACGATCATGGCGGTATCTTGCCTCATGGTCGAAGCCTTCGAATCGTTCGTTCAAGGTTGGGAGTCGAGCGAGGGTCGAAGTAAGGCAGCCTTCTGTTTCTTCTTCGACGAATTCGATCAATTCAAGGATTTTCGGGGACATTCGCAGGACTTCTACAAGCATGTCAGATGTGGGATTCTTCATCAGGCGGAATCAACCGGCGGTTGGCGAATTCGTCGGGACAACAGCCCACTCTTCGACCCAGCGGCTCGCACTGTCAACGCAGAAAAGTTCCTCGACTCGTTGCAGGGTGTTCTGATCGGATTCTGCAAGAATCTGGAAGGTCTGCCTTGGGGCGGCGCGGAGTGGAAGAATGTTCGAACGAAGATGGAAGCGGTCGTTCGAAACTGCTGACGGCCGCCCGGCTAACTTTGCGTGGCACCGGCTTGCTGCGTCCCGAGTGCGTTAACTGTTTCGCGTGCGGCTCCAAGTGGTGACCTTACGTCCGTTGGACCGCATGGATCTCGGAGGAGACGCTGAGGATTCGACCCCCGTCCGGGTGAAGAGACAACAACACCGAACGCTACTTGTCTTCGATCGTGATGCCCGCCAACTCCCAGTCGAAGCCGAGCAATTTCTGCTGACAGCTAACTCACGACTGAAAAGGTAGCTCTCTCATGTGAGGAAGTGGACCAGTGGCGTGATGATCTCGTCCACCAGACTCTTCATGCTGAGCAGGTCCGTGTAGGCTCCGTCTCGACCGCGCTGCATGCGGCCTCTCACTCTACAGATCGTAGAATGTGCAACTGGTTGTGTGCTGATCGACCCTCTCCTGAGGCGCAGCGATGTGACCTGATACCGCTACAATTATTGAAGGAGCCCCGAATGAGCACACATACAGAAGACGAGAAGAGCATCCTCACGAACGCCCTACCGACCGGTGAAATCCACCTAATGCGAACGGATCAGACGGGCGACTTCGTTCGTGCAGGCGCGGTCAACCACATCGATCCCGATGATCCCGCTCGTCAAGCAGGAGGCATCGATGCGTTCGAGAGCCTGAAGCGAAAAGGTTTGGTTCGGCACGAGGGCGGTCAGCTCTACAAACTCACTGGCACGGGCTTCCAGCAAGCGAAAGAGTCCGCAGCATAGAGAACGTCGGGATGACTACGAGTGCTGTCGCTTCGACGGAGCGCAATAGGCAACGCGCCGAGGTGCGGCGCATCCTGCTCTTCCTTCGTGCTGCCAATCGGCTACGGGAGCTAACGACGAAGCACTCCTTGAACATGAAGATAGAGTTTGAACTTGCTCTCGTGCAGCCTCCGGATCTGCGTCAGCGTGTGATGTCAGGGATGAAAATCGTCGAGCGCGTGGACCCTCTCGTGATCGAGAACCTCGCCATTCGTCTGCGTCCGTTCACCATGGAGAGAGAGGACTGCTTCTTCCCTTACATCGTTAAGGCGATGCCTAGACACGTGCGTATCGAGGGCGGTCCCATGACGTTCGAGGAACTTTCAGCGAAGTGGAAGGCGACGCTGCGGGATACAACCGCTCCGATCCCCGCTGGTCTGAAGCTGCCGAGCATCATTCCCGGCTACACCGCTGAGACGTTGAGTGAAGGCCGGATGAAACTCATGGTAGATCACCAACTGCTGACAGGAGGCGAGGTGATCGACCTGCTGCTCAACGGAGAGGTTGCTCACCGCGACCGAGACAAGGAAAAGAAGTTGATCCGCATTCGGGGGTCGGAAGTGGCTCCGGGGTTCGAGATCGCGGTTGTCTCGGTTGCTGCTGCACTCGGTCAGTTGATCGATATTCTGAGGTTGTACGCCGAAGTCTTCGCCAGCCAGCTTCCTCCCGCAGCGGTGTCGGACATCGAAGAGAATGTGCCATAGTGCCTTCGCGTCGTTGACGGGACGACAGCGGTAGAATATCGCGATGGCGGAAACCACAGCTCTCGACTTCGATCGGTGCGACTGCGATCACTTTCCGAGAACGCAAGCGTATCCGTGACGGCTGCGACGTGACTGATGGCGGGAAACCGACAGCACATCATCCCTCGATTTCTTCAAGCTGGATTTGCGAGTAGAAAGGACCAAGACGATGTCTTCACGTGGGTATACCGCGTGGGCCAAGTGCCTTTCGAATGCAACACCCTCAATGTTGGCGTCGAACGGGAGTTCTATACGATCGGTGCGGACACCGCTGCGGACGATGCAATTACGGACGCCGAGGGCCCATTCAACCGACTAGTCAACTCTCTTCGCGAAGCGCAGCCACAGCGCGTTTCACAGCCGCAGATCGCTGACCTCATCGCCCACTTCGAGATTCGGACGCGGCACCTTCGTCTAGCTTTCTCCTCAGCCACGGACTACCTCCTTCGAGCCCTGGCTGCCTTCCTAGCCGACACGCACGCGGCGACCGAGTACTTCACTCGCAAGGCGAGAACTGATCCTGCGCTGCTGCGAAAGCCGCTCGCCGACGCCCTTGGCTGGCCACAGGACGTTGTGGACTGGTTCGTCGCGACCGCGCCTCCCGAAATCTTCAACGAGGCATTCGCCCCGTGGCTACCGCTGCTCTCCGACATGATTCAGAATCGGCTACGTGGCGAGCTTCCGGCGATCATGAAGAAGAGCCACATCCGAGCGCTGAAAAGTACCGTTTCGCCCGTAGCGAGAGCAGACGCTCTTCGGAATCTGGCATACGCAACAGTTGCCCACCCTTCCGGCGATCTTATCCTCGGGGATTCCATCGTTCTATTCGAGGTGACAGGCTCTCGTCCTTACAAGAAACTTCTCGAAGGAAGTGATGAACTAAAGGCAGTCTACCTCCCGCTCAGTCCGAGACTAGTTCTCGTGGGAGCGACGGACCCAAATTGGGGCGTACCGTCCAACTTGCCCGACGCCATCGCTCGCTGTTCGTTTGAGTACTTCATCAGTGATCGCGTTACGTCCACCCATGAGCTACGCCAAGCAAGAATCGGTGAGACGGCCGCACTCCTCTCTAACGATGAGTTAGATGACATCGTGAATAGCTCTCTGAGCGACTGACCCGACGCTGTCATCGGTGCAGAGGCAACGTATGAAACAACGCACTCCGAAGTCACCCGTCGATCCACGATGTGCAAAGCTCGTCGTTTTTCCCTTCCCTTGCCCGAACTGCGACTCGCCCGTCCCGGACGCCACTCTCTTCTGCACCGAGCTGTGTCGAGACGAGGCCAAGTTTGTTCGTTACTACCGTGAGCGGATCGCTGACGGCACTCTTTGGAAGCCCGACGTTCGAGAGGCAATTCAGATCAAGCGCGCCCACATCCTCAACGGCGGATACAACGCTCAAGCGCGTCAGGTGCCGGATGCGATTCGACAGAGCGTGATCGAACGGGACGGCGGAAAGTGCCGATCGTGCGGCAACGCCGGAAGCGAGATCGATCACATCAAAGGCGATCAGTCGATCTTGGAGAACCTACAACTCCTCTGCGCGGATTGCCATCGTCAGAAGACGATGCGGAACTTCGAGCGCATCTCGGCGGACGAACATCCCGAGCTGTGGGCGAAGGCTGCGGCGCTTGACGAGCGAGCGATGGCAGATAAGCCGTCGCGTCTTTGTGATCACGCTGATTGGAAAGGGCTGTGGCGGTCGATTCGAAGTGCCCGGCTCCACGCCCTCCAAGACAAAGGCGGACCTAAGCCACCCGCCTCATGACCACGCTCGCCGCAACGCCCACCACCGGAGCCTCGACGATAACCACGTCAGCGGTGTGTGCGTTGCGTATGTCTGAAATCCGCCGACCCACAGCGTGAAGGTCGTTGAGGGTGCGAACAGCTCTCGCATTCGGCGAACTTGAAAGCGGGCAGGATTCCACTCGATCAAGGTCACGCGCCGAAACGGTCGCCTCCTCCGGGCGATTGCTCGCTTGATGAGCGCGACCTGATCTTCATCGGTTGCAGGCGCACTCCAACCGATGATCAGTACATCGTCAGCATCGACGATCGCCTCTTCTTCTTGCGTGAGGATCGTGGGCAGTGGCGTCTTCTGCGTTGGAGGAGAAATGAAGACCCCGGCGTTAGGCCACGGCCATCCGTTCGGTCGTTCCAGCAACTCGACGTTGTTTCCACCCAGATAAGCGACCCGCTCATCAACCGACAGAACGAGATGCGTTGGGTATCCGACGAAAGCATAGTTATCGGCGAAGCGACACAGCCAGTTCAGCGAACCGTGAGGCTTTAACACTACGATTCTTCCGGACGAAGCCCGTGTCGTTGTGTGCGACCGCAGCGATCCCTGGCCTCCTGAGCCGCGCCGCCGTAGATGTTTGTTTCCCTCGTCAGCCTCGACGAACTCCTCGAAGGCCGTTCCGTATCCAGTTGTCGCACACCATGCATCGGGAGCCACATCCTCAATTCCGTGCTCCAGCATCAAGTCGTAGTTGAAGCTGACGAACGTCGCCCTTTCAAACGTGTGAAGCTCCCCTCCCAAGAATCGGCGTAGCGGTGATGCGCTAAAGCTCCAACCGATATGCGCAAAAACCCGGTTGATGGCGAAACTGAAGCGGAGCGGCAGTAGTTTCAGCGTCGTCCGGTCCAGCACAACCTTGGTGGGAGCCTTCGCCAACTCACTTGCGCGAATAAGAAGTTGCTCGATGTTCTCCGGTCGTCGCGACGAAATTGCTTGTAGGAACTCCGCCCGCTCGGCAGCCGTAGCCGTGCTCGGCGGTGCGACTTTCGCCGCCAGCGCGATCGACTGAGGCGTGGAGTGTTCAAATACGCCTCCGATTTCGAGCTGCGTGAGCGTTGTGAGCAACACATCATCGGTCGCGGCATACGAGGCCGCCACGCTGACAAAATCCCACATCAGAGGTACTGGGAAGTCAGGCTGCTGGAGGGCTCTTGGTAGCCCTGCACCAACGAAGTAGATCGCGTGTCCGTCCATCGCTCGGTTCCCGCACTTTCCGGAACGAACGATAGCGCTACGTGTCTTCCATCGGCATGACTCCGTCATGGTCGGGCAGCAGTGATTCTGTGCCGATACCAATGGTGCTCCAGTGTTTTCGTTCGAGCAGAACCAATCCTTCCTGATCAAAGAAACGGCGATGATCTCGCCGAGGTGAAGGCACTCCGCTCTTGAACGTTGCAGGTTGGCATCGGTACCCCTTCGTCGCGTGACGACGAATCAGCGAGAACGGAAGATAAGCAACGCAGGACGGCACTTTCTGTGACTCGATCGGGAAGAACGGAATTGCCAGCACCATCTCAGGGTGCAGCTGCGTCAACTTCCCGACGTAGCCGTACGTTGGCTTGTTCGTCTTGCCCTCTTTCGGATACTTGCCCTTCACCTGCACCGGCCGAAACAGTTGGTGACCGCTGCCGACATCCTTGGCGACGACGAAATCGAACCCTTTGTCGCGATGAGGGAAATAGACGTTCCACCCTGCCTCGGCAAACCGACCTGCGACGAACAGCTCCGCGAAATAGTCACGCATCCATCAACCTCGCTTCGACCGCATGTCTGAGCTACGAACTGTCGGTCCTTTGCATCAACTCACGCTGCCGTCTATCTGCGCTTGTCAAAAGGCCGAAACAGCTCAGACGGAGGAACGTCAAGCGCTCGTGCTACGAGGATGAGACTCCACACGCCGGTGTTCCGCGCTCCGAGTTCGATGTCGGCGATGTGATTTCGCGACACCCCTGCTCTCTCGGCGAGTTGTTCCTGCGTGAGATCGCGTTCGCGCCGCAACGTGGCGACGCGCTCGCCGAGAGTTTTCAGCACGTCCATCTTCCGCATCACGAGTTGCATTGCACATGATCATTGGCATAAACTCCATCCATGATCCTTGGCACGACCGAGCGGCAGCGGATTCGGACGGTGTTCATCGATCGCGCCGAATCGTACCCGCTGAGCGAAGTCGCCCGTTTGACCGGCATTCCGCCTGCAAGACTTCGGCGTGAAGTTCGATCTGGTGACCGCGATGCCGAGAAGGTGAATGGCCGCTGGCGATTCACGTGGAGACAACTTGTCTTCGTCGCGCTCGAACGATGGACGCTGACTCGTATTCAAGATGCTCTCGGCGCGGACGCATCTCACGCGCTTCCTCCGCTGCTGTCGCTCCGCTCCGTGACGGTACGGCTTCCCGAGTACATCGTCCGCGCTCTCGAACTCGTCGCCACCGACGATGGAATGACGGTTGATGACTGCCTGTACGGTGAATTGATCGACTTTGCTGGCGCGATGTCCGACCGTTTGGCCCGCCGCGTTCCCGGTTACCGACGTGCCTACCTTTTCCCAGCACAGGAGTAGCGTTCGCAGTAGACCGCGCTGCCCTTCCAGAGGCAGCGAACGAACCCCGGATACGCTCCTTGCGTCGACCGTTGGACTGTCTTCACCTTTGCGACAATGGGTGACCTAGACGTTCTTCGCCGCGCAGCTTCCCGAATACTCGACAATCAATGGTCGCTAAGTTCAGCGAGAAGAACGCCGACGTGCGAAGAGTGACCTCGGAGTTGTTAGAGCGGACCCGTACGCCCCCCCCCCCAAGCCTCTGATCGGCCGATGTGAAAAATGCCGGTGCTGATAAATCAGACTCGAAGGCGGCGAAGGGTGAAACCACTCGTCTCTCTTCTGATGGAGCGGACGGATTTATCCCGTTCAGGCGTATCCCTAAATCGAGTACGAGCCCGGTGAGCGACGATCTCGATCCGACCCGCACCTACCCCTGCCTCGACTAAAAATCACGTCACCACGAGCCCTCTTGATCGTCTGAGATCATTCTTTGGTGGAGCGGGGTCCTTGGTTCTCATCGGCTCTGTTCTCATCGGATTTCGTCGTTCTTTTTTTGTGTCTCTGATCATCACGGCGGCGGAGAACCTTGCAGGGTGCCGAAGGCGCAGAAGGCCCTAGGAACCCTGCAAAAGTCGTTGAGGCTCTTCACGTATGGCCTTCGACCCCTCCTGATCCTCTGCACGGTCAGGAGTCAGCGGCTACTTGGGGAGCGTGCAGATCTCCCGTACACGAGGCTTCCCGCTTTGCAGCGCCTCTGGTCCTTTGTGTACGCCCCGAGTAGGACCGCCGTTGTCTTCTTCTCAGCCCCCGCGTCTTTCGATCCCGCGACTGAGACGGCTACTTCCCGGTCTATCGTCGATCGCGGCAAGTTCCTGCAACGGACCTGGCCCACGTCGTGTGCGGCGTTCCTACTTGTCGCCGCGAAGCCGTGCGGGGTTCTTGCGAGGGAGTCGCTTCAGATCGGAGTCCTCGAAGCCGTCCCACAGTTCACGCGGATGAACACGAAGAGCGCGGGCGATGTAGATGAGGTTCATCGCCGAAGGGTTGCGGTGGCCGCGCTCGACCATGCCCACGTAGTTGGCGTGCGTTTCGGAGGCTTCGGCCAAATCCTCTTGGGTCATCCCACGCTCCTTCCGGAGCTGGCGGATCGTCGATCCCAAAACGAGTAACGGGTGCGTGCTCATGGGTGTGGAGGCTTCGTCCGAAATCCACACAATGAGTTAGGTCAATCGAGTATCTTTCTGAAGACACAATGAGTGAGGTTTGCTCGTGGCGAAGGAGAGACCGATGACGATCCCCGAAGCATCGCCGATCGAGCAGCACCGGCCGACACGCCCGATGAGCGGAGGGAAGAAAGCTCTTCTCATCCTCGCTGCCGGATGCGGCGGCGCGCTGGTGCTGGTGCTGACCACGTGCGGCGTCGGCGTGGGGATCGGGATTTTCCAAGCGATGCTCCCGCCGCAGGTCGAAGTAACGTACCGGGGCGGCAACAGCGAGTTCATGCAACTCGTCGCGAAAAACACATCCGGTAGGCCCCTGACCGATGTCGTGGTGCATGCGACGTGGCACATCGGCTCGGGAAAAGCCGTCGCCTCCGCGAAGGCGATCCTTCGGGGAACCATCGCATCCGGTGAGGAGAGATCGTTGGATCTGCGCCCCGTGATCGATGAATCGAAGTTGAACGACACCACTTCGATCCGGCAGCTCTACACGCCCGAGCAGTGGGGCTCGATGAGCCGGAGCGAGCGTGAAACGGCAATCCTGCGGATCGCGAAAGTGAATCGTGCAATCGAGCAGGCCAACAACATCAACCTCGATGAGGCGTTCTCGAAACCACCCAGAATCAGGGTCAACGGAACGTCGGGCGAGGAGATCCGCTCGAAATTGATCGACCGCTCGAAGTAGTTGGTGCGTGGCTGAGACCGAGCCGTAGCGGGCCTTCTTTTAGCTGCTGTGGATATCTTCGACCCGACTTCACGGGATGACGCTTCGGAGGCGTGCATCTGCCTTCCATGGTTCGAGTGGTCCGGGTCGCCTATCCCTTGATGGTCTAACCCTTCTTAGGCTAGAATCTGTTCACGTGAACGGCTGTGATGATCTGACGATCGACCTGCTTGCCCCGTGCGGTGAGGAGAGCTGCACCCACAGGGATGTCCCTTCATCGGAGTTCTTGGAAGGCTTTCCACAGAATCTGCCCGAGTTGGGGAAGCAGACGCTGTTCCGCGTGAATGGTTCGCCGCTGCCGGGCTTCCTGCTCCGTCGCTGCGGAAACGAAAACTGACCATGACATCCCACCAAGAAGCGCCGCTCGTCGAGCCGATCAAGCAGGCGGTAAGAACGGCGTCACGGGTGAGCCCGGCCGCCTGCCGGGCTTCGTCGCTTATTGGCTTGCCTTCCTGATCGCCCGGCGCAGCTTGTCGATCAGCTCGTGCGGATCGAGTTCGAGCGCGTCACAGATCGCCAGCAGCTCGGCCACGTCGATCCGTCGACTACCCGTCTCGATCTTCGCGACGTACGACTGTGGCTTGCCGAGGTGGTTGGATAGCTCGATCTGACCGACGCCCGTCTTTTTCCGTTCCGCCACGAGGACCGTGACCACAGCCACGTACTCGGGGGAGAGCCGGGCTGACTGCCGGTGGGAGGAGTGCTTCTTCGTCTTCGTCGCCAAGTTCACATAACCCAATTTAGGCTATACTGTAATGGGTTAACCGAGGAGCTAGGGCAAGGGTACACCACCCGTCCAATCAGCCCAAGGTTCCCTCACCTGAACAGATGGCGAAAAAAGCACTCGGTTACGGCAGGGTCTCGACGGTCAAACAGGTCGTCGATGGCGTCTCGCTCGAAGCGCAGCGCATGGAGATCACCTCCTTCGCCATCGCCTCGGGGTACGACTTGCTCGACGTACTGTGTGACGATGGGATCAGCGGCTCGAAGAACGAAGACGACCGGCCGGGCCTTGCTGAGCTACTGACGGCCGTCCGTGCTGGTCAGGTCTCCGTGGTCATCGTCTGCAAGCGTGATCGCCTCGCACGTGATCAAGCGCTCGCCGGTCACATCGAGACGGTGATCCGCCGTGCCGGTGCGGAGCTGATCTGCATCGACGAAGCGGGCCTCAGTCCGATCACCAAGGCCGTGCTCACGATGGTCGCTGAGGTCGAACGCTTGCTTGCTGCGCAACGCACCCGGTTCGCAATGCGGGCGCTCAAGGCCAAAGGGAAGACATTTGGGACGGTGCCCTTCGGCTACCGTCGCAATGCTGATGGGGGCCTCGATGCGCAGCCGGGAGAGATGGAGATCGTCAACGAGATCGTTGCACTGCGTGAGCGCGGCCGGAGGCTCGCCGAGATCGCCGCCTACCTCACAACCGCAAATGTGCCGACGCGACGCGGTGGCCGCTGGTCAGCCGAACAAGTGAGGTCGATCCTCGCACGAGTCGAAACGCAGAGACTCTCGCACCTTGCAGCGACCATCGCGGCCTAGAAGGAGAGACAACCGTAGAACCTTGGGCGGACCATCGATAGTTAGTTTGATGGGAAGCAGTCGAGCGGCGCTAACTGTGCTCCGCACCCGTCAATCGCTACCAAGAGGCCTAAAAATGATCTCGCTCGCCGCGCCAGAAGATCTATCGACGTTTGTCCGAGATGTTGTCCGCGAAATGACGCCGGTCTCGACCATCACGATCGAGCACACAACTCAGGGGGGAGGACACGCCATCGAGCAACGAGCGATCATCTCGAAGGAAGAATTTCTAGTGCTCGATGAAGCGCTTCGAGGCCGAAGGGCCAGCGCCACCCGACCCTCTGCTTACATGCAAGCGCCCGCAGTAGCTCGAATGCTTGGAATCAAAACCGGCACTCTGGCGAAGTGGCGTCGGCTTGGTACTGGTCCGAGGGGATGGGTCCGAACGAATCGCACAAGCGTCGCCTATCCACTCGTTGAGGTTGAGGCATTCATCAGGAGGTGGGAGAGCGAGACAAACGATGCCAATCGACACAAAGAAATTCAAAAGAGTGGCTCGGGGCCTGAAGTGGAACCGACGAACTAAGACAGCGCTGTTCGACGTGCTTGCGCCGGGCAGCAAGGAGCGGTTCCGCAGGGTGCTGCCATTTCCTTCTGTTCAAGAAGCGATGGCTGCGTTCATGAGGTTCCGCGCTGTCGTCAAGGCGGGACACAGGCCGGATGAAGCAGACGATGCAACGGAAGCTGTTCTGCCTGAGCAGTCAACGTTCACCGAGTACGTGACCCGTCACCTTGAAAGCATCTGGGGTGGTGCGGCGCTGTCCACACGACGCCGGAACATGTCGAGTCTAAACAGCTACCTCCTCCCGTTCTTCGGGTCGAAGAAGCTCAACGAGATCGCCGAGATTGACGCCAAGGACTTCAAGACGTGGTGCAGGACGCGGGTGAACAGCGAGGGAACCCCTAAGCCGCTTGCTCCGCCGACGATCAACTTCGCACTTCGCAGGTTTCGAGAAGTGATGAACAACGCGAAGACGAGGAAGCTCCTCGAATCGATACCTCCCATCAAGTTCGAGAAAGAGACCGAAAACAAGAACGAGTTCAACCCTGAAGAGGAGGCCGCGTTTCTGGCTGCGTTCGACGATCTCGATGGCTTCCGCCGCTATCTGACGGAACATAGGAAACTCGCCGAGATCATTTACGTTGAGTTCCGACAGAACGACCCGTTCGCCGGGAAACGACGTTACGGCTCGGGGCTGGACCCGGCAAGCGATGCGGCGCTCGCTTACTTTCATCGCTTTCAGCGATCGAAAGAATGGTTCATCGCGGCGTTGCACACAGGTCTTCGTCGCGGCGATCTCATTGACCTCCGCCGTCCATCGATCAGGTTTGCCGAGGGGCTCGTGACGAGGACGATGAAGAAAACTGGCAAGGTCACGATGGTCCCGATGAGCGACACGCTCCGCGAAACGCTGACCGTCGCGATGTCCCGGTCAGTTGCAGCGATAACAGATCACGTCTTCCTCACCGAGGAAGGCATCCCCTATCCTGAGATCACGATCCGAAGGTACTTCGCCATCGCGAAGTCGATCGCGGGGATCAAACGTCGCTTCCGCATCAACGATCTTCGGCACACCTTCGCCTCCGACCTCGCCAGCGACGGGTTCAGCACTATCGTGCTCCGCGACCTTCTGGGGCACACCACGACCAAGCAGTCAGAACGCTATGCTCGACCAAACCCACAGGTTGCGGAGGCCGTTCGTGCGTCGCTGGAACGGCGAGGAAAGGCAGACGATCCCTTACCTGCTTCGACGGCGGACGCTCTCCAAAGCCTTCTGAATACAACCGCGCAGCGTGCGCTGACCGACAACGAACGCAATCAGCTCTCGAAGCTCATCGGCTCGTCACTCACCCGCGTTTCTGCCACCCAAAGTGACACCGGAGACACGAAAACCTTTTCGGACGGCGAGAAGGCTGTTTCGTAACGCTCTGTCATTTGAATGGGTTAGGCTGGCGTCCCCGGCAGGGATCGAACCTGCGACCCACAGCTTAGAAGGCTGTTGCTCTATCCGACTGAGCTACGGGGACGGGTGCGCGGAAAAGAAAGAAAATGGTCGGGGCGAGAGGATTCGAACCTCCGACCCCCTGCTCCCAAAGCAGGTGCGCTACCAGACTGCGCTACACCCCGACGCGGAACTCACACAACAGCGGTCGCGCCGGGCGCGATTCCGTCAGACCGCCTGGGCACGGTCGATCCGGCGGGCCGGAAGGGCCGCCTCCCACTGCTTCGCCGTCGGCAGATCGAGCGTGAACTCGAAGACGTGGTTGTGCGCGCGGAGGCGCAACACCCTACCGGGAACGGTGTGCCCGGTCGCGGTCTCGTCGTCGTATTCAATCTCCTCGACCAGCGGCAACTCGATCGACGCCTGCAGATCGCTATTCTCGTAATAGATCATGTCGGCGGTGAGCACGAGCGCCACGGGAATCTGCTCCATCCCTTCCAGCAGACAGGCCCGGCTGCAGACGCGTGCCGAGGCACGATGCGTCGCAAGCACCTCTTCGATGCGATCCTTGCCGCGCAGTTTGACGAAAACCCAGATCAGGGCCGCCAGGACGACGAGCCCGATGATGGTGACTGAACCAAGCCAAGGCATCCTGAACCTCCTGTAGTGGGGCGACTGACGGAAAAAATCGTACGCTCTTTTCACCGATTCGTCACGCGTTTGCACCGAATTCGTCTGGGTTGGCTAATAATGCTCCGCTCAGGTCCGCCGTCCGAGGGAGCGCAATGTCTCGATTCAGGGTTGTCATGGCGCTTGGTGCGCTGTTTCTCTTTGCGGCGAACGAAGCATCCGCCCAGGTGGCCAGTGCCTCCATTCAGGTAACTGTTGCGCAACCGCAGCCGGTGGCCGCCGGAGCAGACTTCGACTACGTGGTCAACGTGAGTAATGAGGGTCCCGCCAACGCGGCGAATGCGACGCTCACCTTCCCTCTTCCGTCTCCTATCATGTTCCAGTCGGAGGTCGTTCCACTCGGCTGGTCCTGCAACTCGATCGTCCCGGGGACTACCGCGCCGACGGTCACCTGCACCACCGCCACTCTCCCTCCGGGAACCGCGTCATTTACGATCACGGCCTCGAGCCCACCGACCACGGTTGGCACGTTCACGAGCACAGCCACGGTGACCAGCACGACTCCCGATCCCAATGGCAATGACAACAGCGCGCAGGCCGACGTAACCATCTCGATTCAGTCCGACTTCAGCATGGCGCTGGGGGCGGCGCCGAACCCGGTGAATGCCGGAGCGAATCTCACCTGGACGATGACGGTCACGAACAACGGCCCCAGCACCGGCAGCACAGCGTCGGCCACTCTTCCGTTGCCGGCGCCCACGACCTTTGTCTCGATCGGCGCTCCGGCCGGGTGGTCCTGCAGTACGCCGTCCGCCGGCACCAACGGGACGGTGACCTGTTCCCTGACGACGATGATGAATCTGGCGGCATCGGCGACATTCACCGTCGTATCCCAGGTCAGCTCGTCGGTCGCTTACGGCACGACGCTGTCCGCGACGGCCACCGTTTCCTCGCCGGACGACTTGATACCGGCGAATGACTCCGCCACGGCGAGCTCGCAGTCGGCGGTGCTCTTCGACCTCGGCATCACGAAGACGCTCGCACCGTCGCTCACCCTTCCTGGGACGCCGCTGCAATACACGATCGTCGTCTCGAACGCCGGACCAAGCGACGCGCCTGGCGTAACGATGACCGATGTTCTCCCCCCGCCGCTTCGCTTCTCTTCTCTCTCTTCTCCGGGAGGGTGGTCGTGTACAACGCCCTCTGTTGGTGCCAACGGAACGATCACCTGTTCGATGGCATCGATGATCGCCTCGGGTGTGGCGACGTTCACGCTCAACGTCGTCATCGATCCGGCCGCGACCCCGGGCACGCCCATCAACAACACGGCGACGGTTGCCGGGTCTGCTCCCGACTCCAACAACGCGAACAACATTGCGACGGCTCCGGCAACCGTGGCCACTCCCCCCAATGGCGTTCCGGCGCTATCGACGTGGATGCTTGCTCTTCTGGCCGCGGCTCTCATGGTGATAGCCCTGTTGATGATGAGAAAGTAGAATCACTCCTGAATGCCCGACTCGCGCCGGAAAACTCGCAACGAGCACTCCTCGGGCGGCGCAGTCATCGACCTCCGCGACGGCAAGCCTTTCGTCGCGATGATCGCCACGCGTGGCCGATCGCGCTGGGGGCTGCCGAAAGGAGCGGTCTCGCACGGCGAGACGACCGAGCAGGCGGCCTTGCGCGAGGTGCGGGAAGAGACGGGTCTGGAGGCGGAGATCATCGGTCTGCTCGATACGATCGAGTATTTCTTCCGCGCCGGCGACACGTTGATCAGGAAGAGCGTCGACTTCTATCTCATGCGTTATGCAGGCGGCACGCTGACGCCGCAACTCAGCGAGGTCGACGATGTCGAGTGGGTCGCGCTGGCGGAGGCGATCCAGCGCTCGAGCTTCGACTCCGAGCGGAAGGTCCTTTCTTCGGCGCTCGATCAGATCGAGTCGGTGGCGAAGCGGGCACACGCTCCTTCGTAGTCTGCTTCTTCGCGCGTGTCTTCGCCCGCTCTGCTTCCACTTTCCGAGCCAGCGTCGGCGTTTCGTTGCCTGACGGCGATGCAGGCCGGTTGCTTTGCCATGTGCGCGCCGAGGCGCCGATCTCGTCGATGGACAGATTCGAGATCACCGAGAGGGGTGCCAGCTCGGTCACATCGACGTCCGGACTGGCGAGACCGTCGCGATGCTTGAGGAGCAACCACTCGTTGCCCTTGCTGCCGGGCCGGCCTTTGATCTTTACCAGCGCCCACTCGCCGAACATCTTCTTCCCGAACATCCGGAACGTCAGTTTGCCCGATTTCAGCGCTTTAACAGGGTCGTCTCCCGGCTCGATGAACTCCCAGGTGCCGTTGTCCCAGATGATGACGTTCCCACCGCCGTAGTTGCCGGCCGGGATGACCCCTTCGAACGAGGCGTAGTCGTACGGATGGTCCTCCGTCATCATGGCCAGCCGCTTGACCGCGGGATCGTACGAAGGTCCTCTCGGCACCGCCCACGACTTCAGCACCCCCTCCATCTCCAGGCGGAAGTCGTAGTGAAGGTGCGATGCCAGATGTTTCTGGATGACGAAGATCGGCAACTTCGTCTTTTTCGGTTTCCCTCCCGCCGGCTCCGGCGTATCGTCGAAGTCGCGCATGGAGCGGTATTTCCTGAGAAGGTCGGGCATACGGTCTCGCGGTCATGCAGTCTCGCGGTAGCGCGGTTTGGAGCCGGCTACCGCGCACATTCACGACACCTTCCTCTTTTTCGCCGCGGTCTTGCCCCTGCTGTGTGGCGCGCGTCGTGTCCGAACCGGTTTCGCTGTTCCACGGCCTTTGCCAAGACTGCGGCGCAATGCGTCCATGATGTCGATGACTTCCCCGCCTTTCTCTTCTTCCTCTTCCTCCGGCTCGATCGTTTTGCCTTTCGACTTGGCGCGGATGCGTTCCAGCAGACGTTGGCGATATTCGTCCTTGAACGCGAGCGGATCGAATCTCTTCTCCGACAGTTCGTTGATCAGCATCTCAGCGAGTTGCACTTCCTTCTCGCGCACCGGCCCCTCTTCGAGGTCGATGGCACCGAAGTCGCGCACCTCGTCTGCGTAATACATCGTGTGCAGCACGAGCCCTTTCTCGTAAGGCCGCAGGACGACGAGATTCTCTCTACCGGCTGCCACCCAGCGCGCCACGGCCACTTTGTCCTGCTTCTTCATGGCCTGAGAGAGGAGCCTGTAGGTCTTTCCACCACCAGGCGACGGCCCGAGGAAATAGGCCTTCTCGAAAAAAAGCGGATCGATCTCATGGAGATCGACGAACTCGGTGATCTCGATGGCCCGGTTGTCATCGGTCTCCAGCGCCTCGATCTCCTCGTCGGTGAAGGTCACGTACCTGGTCTTCGAGATCGCGTATCCGCGGATCAACTCATCCGAATCGACGATCTTCTCGTGATGCGGACACCACCATTTGCGATTGACGCGGGTGCCGCAGCTCGCGTGCAGCAGGTTGAAGTGGACGTCCTCCGACTTCGTAGCCGTGAAAAAACGGACCGGGATCGAGACGAGGCCGAACGAGATCGTCGCGTTGCGCAGAGCTCTGAGTGCCATGAGACTCCTCCGAAGACCGATGCTGCATCCGCCGTTCCAGCGGACGGTATCCGGAAGTTGCTGAAACGATGGTACTTGAATGGGTAACGCACCTGCTGACCCGGGCGTCGATCTTGCATCGGTCCTGCGTTGACAGCCACATGGATTCCTCGATTCGAAGCACCTTGTGGGGCGCCTTCGCGGTGCTGGTGGTTCTCATTGCTGCCGGCGTATCGCTCACGATGGGAATCCTCCACCTCGCCAACCAAGTGGTGATCGTCAGCGCGATCGTCATCGTCCTGGCCGCATACCTGATCTGGCGCATTCAGCGGTCGCTCACCGCCTCGATCAACCGTCAGGTGCGCCGCAACGAGGCGATGATCGCGGGTATGTCGGACGGCGTCATGCTCGTCGATGCCGAGGGCCGGACGCTGTACCTCAATCCGGCCGCGAAGAGTCTGCTCGGCCGATCGGACGTCGGAGTGCCGATCTACAAGCACGTCGAGGCGTATGGATTGCTGAATGACGCCGGTGAACCGCTCGACGCCAGCGAGCTGCCGGCGGCGCGAGCGCTATCGACCGGCCGGCCGGTGCGGGACGTGACGATGCTGATCGCGCGCGAGGACCGCCAGTTCGCGATCTCGAGCAGCGCCACGCCGCTGCAGGACGACGGCCGAATCTCGGGCGTTATCGTGATCCTTCGCGACATCACCGAGCGGCGGCGGCTCGAGGAAGAGATGCAGGTGCAGGCGGAACGCGCCCAGATCCTGGCCGACGCCGGCGCGTTCTTCGCCAGCAATATCGACCCGGTGTGGGTGACGCAGGCGATCGCGGAGCGCGTGGCCGAGGTGCTCGGCGACTGGGCGGCGGTCATCCTCAAGTCGCCGGACTCGAACGAACTGCGCGTGGCCTCGATCTATCACCGCGAAATGGCCTCCCTCGGCCTGGCCTGGTCGTACATCTACCGGCAGCCGCTCGTCGTCGGCGAAGGAATCATCGGGCAGGTCCTGAGCACAGGCTATCCCTCGCTGACGCAAAACCTCGGTTCTGCCGAAACGGTCGCGCCCGGACTCGGGGGCGGCTATCACGCCGCACCGATGAAGCTGGCTTCACTGCTCATCCTTCCGCTGCGCACCCGGCGCGAAATGCTCGGCGCACTCGTCATCGCCGCGAACGATCCCGATCGCGCCATGACCGACGAGAAGCTGCCGCTGGCCGAGATCCTGGCCGAGCGCGCCGCGCTGGCCATCGAAAACGCCAAGCTCTACACCGAACAGGTCGATGCCCGCCGGAAGGTCGAAGACCTCTCACGCCTGAAGGACGAATTCCTTTCTATCGCCTCGCACGAGCTGCGCACACCGGTCACATCGATCAAGGGCTACACGCAGTTGGCGAAGACTCTCATCCGCGAGAACGACCTGCGCACATCCGAGGAGTATCTCGACATCGCTCTCGACCAGATCGACCGGATGTCCCGTCTCATTCTCGAGCTGCTGGACGTCTCCCGAATCGAGACCGGCCGCCTCGAGATCCGTCGCGAGCCGATTTCCTGGACCACTTTCGTGAGCGATGTCGTACACCGTCATCACATCGCGCTCAGCGAGCGCCGGTTTCAGCTCAGTCTGCCCGTCGGTCACAAACGGGTCCTCGGCGACCGCGACCGCCTGGAACAGGTGCTCGGCAACCTCATGGAAAACGCGGTGAAGTACTCGCCCGACGGCAGCGAGATCCTGGTCAGCGTTGAAGACCGCGGCGACCAAGTCGTAACGTCCGTGGCGGACAGAGGCATCGGCATCCCCACCGATGAGCTCGGGCAGGTATTCGAGCGCTTCCACCGCGGCCGCCATGTGTCGTCGACGAACTATGGCGGCCTCGGGCTGGGGCTCTACATCACAAAGCAGATCGTCGAGCGCCACGGCGGCGCGATCTGGGTCGATAGCCGGGAAGGGCAGGGGACGACCTTCTCATTCTCGCTGCCCGTGGTTCCGGCGATCGAGCAGATGCCTGTGCCGGCCACCGAGGAACCGCAAAAAACGCTATCCGCGGCATAGGAGCCCGTGGGGCTCCTGCGTTTGAATCGTGCGATCCGAATTTTCACGACGAAGGAGCGGTTTGCGGGACGGATGCGGCGGCTCCTGGTTCCTATCGTTCTTCTGACTTCCGCGGCTGCCCTCCATGCGCAGGACTTGCGTCTCGACTACGAGCGCGAGTCGCTCATCGGTACCTACCGGCACTACACGCAGTACGTCGACGGGATGCCTGTCACCGGCGGCGAGGTGATCGAGCGTGTCGAGCGGGATGGCAGTATCCGTGAGTTGCATCGCAGCATCGCCACGGCCGCACCGAAGCGCGCCCTGATTGCGAAGAGCACCGCGCTGGCGAGCGCCCCGGCGGGCGTGCTGCGCGACGAGCAACTCGTCGCCGTGAACATCGCCGGTGAAGCACGGCCGGCATGGCGCGTGGTCGTTGAACAGAATCCGCACGAGCCGGTGGCGCACTACATCGACGCCGCGACCGGCACGCTCCTTCTCTCGAAGCCGCTCTTCGCGCGCATCACCGCGAAGGGACGAGTCTTCGACCCGAACCCGGTAACGAAACTGAACGACCCCACGCTTCGCGATCAGAACGGCTCCGCGGCGGCGGTGCCTGATGCCGCGTATTCGCTCGTCGATCTGCTCGACCTCAATCCCACCGGCATGCTGGCCGGACCGAACGTACAGATCATCGACACGGATGCCCCCACCACACCGCACGCGGACGCCTCGCAGCCGCTGCTCTTCGACCGCAGCCAACCGCAGTTCCAGGAGGTCAACGTCTACTTTCACATCGATCGCAGTCAGCGCTACATGCAGTCGCTTGGTTACACCGGCGCGCGGCGCATCGACGGCTACGCGATCCCGGTTGACCCACACGCCCTCTCCGGCGCCGACAATTCTCTCTTTGTTGGCAGCCTGGTGCCGGGGCAAGGGACGCTCTACTTCGGAGATGGCGGTGTCGACGACGCCGAAGACTCCGACATCGTGCTGCACGAGTTCTTTCACTCGGTTCAGGAATGGATCTCGCCCTCCGCCTTCTTCGGCGTCTCATCAAGCCAGTCGCGGGCGATGGGCGAGGGCTTCAGCGATTACTGGGCCTTCTCATCAAACTATGAGCCGGGCCTCGGCACGGGGCGCGATCCCTACTGCATCGCTGATTGGGATGCCCGTTGTTACGGTGACGATTCGTCGCAGGAGTGCGGCTATCCGGACGGCGCCGACTGCCTCCGCCGCGTTGACGGCACGAAAACGATGAACGACTTCATCAATGGCGACACCTCGGGAACGGAGCACATGAACGGCGAGATCTGGTCTTCGGCGCTTCGCGAGATCTTCGACGCGCTCGTGTTTCGTCATGGAGAAATGGACGGCCGGCGGATGACCGACACGCTCGTACTCGAGTCGATGTTCGGCGCGTCTTCAGATCCGACGTTTGCCGAGATCGCCGGCAAGCTGCTGGATGCCGACCGCATTCTCAACAACGGCGCGCATGCAGGCACCATCTGCACCGCCTTCACGGCGCGTCTGATCCTCACCAGCGCAGGCTGCGACACGTCGCCGCATGGCGAGGTGACCCTGTTTCAGTCGCCGCAGCAGGGTCTGCCCATCCCGGATAACACGCCGGCCGGCATTACGGCTTCGCTCGATCTCACCGACAGCCGGCCGATTGACAGCCTCTCGGTCAACGTCAACATCGCTCATCCCTCCCGAGGCGATCTGCAGATCCTTCTCACTGGGCCGGACGGGACTACGGTGATCCTGCAGAACCCGTCCACCGATCGTTCGCCGGCCACGCAGGTGACGTACGGCGTCGATGCCGACCCGGCCGACACACTTGACGTGTTCCGCGGCCGTGCCGCGAACGGGCGATGGACGCTCACGGTTCGCGACCTTCAACCCCAGAACAGCGGCACGCTCATCTCGTGGGGTCTCGGGATCACCTTCGCAGGCGACGTTCCCGCGACGACGCGGCCCGCGTCGTTTGCGCCGCGCAAGCACATCGCCGCCGTCGCCCACGCTCCCGGCGCTCTCGGTACGAACTGGCAGACCGACGTGCGGCTCTTCAACGGCGGCGCGACAACCGCGAACGTGACGGCCATCTTCACGCACGCCGGCGAAGAGGGGTGGAATCACTTCGCGGCCGTGAAACTGTCGATCGCACCGAAGCAGCTCATGGCGCTGGACGATGTCGTGGCGGCCACGATGCGGACGATCGGTGTCGGCCAACTCGAATTTCTCGGCGATACGGACGCTCTCGTCGTCACTAGCCGCACCTACACCCACGCTAACGGCGGAACGTACGGCCAGTTCATCCCGGCCGTGACGACCACCGACGCCTCCACGCTTGCGTACGTGCCGCAGATCCAGGCCACTGCCGATTTCCGCACGAACGCCGGCTTCGCGGAGGTGAGCGGCAACAGCGGCACGGTTCGCGTGACCTTGTTCGATGCCGCGACCGGGGCGGTCGTCTCGCAGAGCGATTACCCCTTCGTACCATTCGACCAGGTACAGTTTCCCGTGACGGGTGCGGCCCTGATGACCGCCGAGCTGAGCGTGGTAAGCGGTGACGGCCGCATCGTCGCCTACGGTTCCGTCATCGACAATCACAGCGGCGATCCGATCTACGTCGCGGCGACGCCGCCGCTTGCCGGGACATTCGTCGCGCCGGTGATCAGCGGGGCCGGCGTGAACACGTTCTGGCGCAGCGACGTGTTTCTTACCGCGCCTGCCGACACCGCGGGCAGTTTTGATCTGACGTATATCGACGCCGTCACTGGCGAGACGGTCGTGAAGCACGGCAACGTGGCCGGGCGTCAGGCCATCCGGCTCGACGACGTCGTCGGCAGTTACTTCGGCCGGCCTGGCGGGTTCGGCACCGTTCGCGCGGATCTTTCCGGCAACATCGTTGCCACCTCACGCACCTTCACGTCGTCGAGCGCCGGTACATTCGGCCAGTTCATCCCGCTGATTCCTGCGGGAGCAGGCGCCGGCTCTTCGCGTGAGCTGTTGCACATCGAGCGTTCGTCCGCATTCCGTACAAACCTCGGCGCGATCAACACCGGAGATGACGATGAGGTGATCCGCTTCACGCTCTACGACGCGGGCGGCGTAACCATCGGCAGCACGGACCGGACAGTTGCACCGCTGCGAGTCATCCAGTTTCCGCTGGATGTGTTGACATCTTCAGTTCTCGACGACGGCCGCGTCGAAGTGCAGGTCATCGCGGGCAGCGGGGAAGCGGTAGCCTGGGCGTCCGTCATCGACAACGTCACCGGCGATCCGATCTTCGTTCCGGCACAGTGATGTATTCTTCAGGCCCATGCCCGTGACCCAACCCGAGCCGCAAACGCTCGCACAAATGCCGTTCAAAGTCCTCGATGAGACCCTCCGCCAGCTTCGGAGCACACGGAACGACATCATCCGCTACGGCGTCTGGAACACCCGCAATCTGACGGACGACGAGTTCAATCACGCTGACGACCGCCGGCTGCTCGGTTATTTCCGTCAGGACCTGCTGGAAACGCGATTCCTCTCCAAAGGACGGCGCATCGACCTGATTCAGCTCTGGCACTGGTTCGACGATCAGATGACCGGCACCGAGCCGATGCTGATCGGCGGCGAAGAGCTCTTCGTGAACGTCCAGGACAAGGACCTCGACAAGGTGCGCAAGCGCATCGCGGAGATCCAGTCGTTTCTACCCACTCTGCGGGGCGACGACCTGGAAGCGTTCAAGCGTGTCAAGTACAAGCTGCGCCGCACCGTCCTGCGCCTTACGTACGACCTCCATCACCTCTTCAAGCGACTGGAGAAACACCGCAAGAACTTCGGCGGCCCAATGGCGCCCCATACCGAGCGCCTCCCGCTCGAATCCGCCGTCGAAATCCCCGAGCCGCCTCCGCTGGACGAGCACGAGGAGGAGTGAAGGATCAAGGTGCGTCGTCAGAGTCGATGACGTACCCCATTAACGCTCGCGATCCTCGCGCAGCAACTCCGTCGTGTCGGGGAAGATCTGACCGCTCTGCCTGATTTCATCGGCAATGTGACGAGTGCGCTCGCGCCAAGTCTTCCAACGATCACGCTGTTCCACCGTGTTCTCGTCGAGACTCTCAATCAGGATGTTCATGTCGTAAAGATGATAACAAGCTCACGAGCATTGGAAGTGCACGAGGACGCAGGACGTCAGTGCACGGATCCGTTGAGCAGCCTGACGTGATCGGCGGCCGGCGTACCTGCTAGTTTTCGCACGAGTCTCTGGTCGGCGGTGATGCACTGAACGTTGAGGCGTGCCGCAAGAGCAACGTAGGAGGCGTCGTACGCGCTCAACCCGGTAGCCAGAGCGAGATCAATCGAGTCGCGAGCCAGACTCTCATTCGTGTACGTGATGAACGGCGCCGCGACAATCTTCTCGATGATCTCGATTGCCCGCGGCGGCTGCATCTCTCCTCGCCTGACGAGCCTCCAAAGAATATTGGCTAATTCCATGAAAAGCAGATCTGGAGCGGCGAGCTTCACCTCGGATTTGCGCAATTCAAGTGCAGCAGGAGTGTCGTCCTCCGGCACGTACCACTTGACGACCACGCTGGCATCGACAACCCAGAGCGTCAACGCTCGCGATCCTCACGCAGCAACTCTGTGGTGCTGGAGAACTTCTGACCGCTCCGACGCAGTTCTTCGAAAATATGGTCGGCGTCTGCCCAGGTTTTCTGCCAGTCCTGAGTAGCGGCCTCCTGAATAATTGCCTTCAGTTCCGCCTGAAGCGAACGCTTGCTGTCGACGGCCCGCTTCTTCAGCGCCTTCACGGTCTCTTCGTCGAGATCCCTGATCAGGACATCCATGATATCAAAATGATATCACACGTCGTAATCCCCCTGCTGTCCATCCACGACGTCGATCGCCACCGTCTTCGTCACGTGATCCGCGTTGTCGAGGATCTCGAGCCGGTAGTGACCGGCGGTGACGTTGTTGAGCGGCATCGTGCCAGGCGGGAGCGGAAAGATCCCCTGTGACATCGGATTCATCCCGTAGGGCACGCCTGATGAGGTATCGATGAGCCGGACACGCCGCGTTGACGAGTCCGTCGAGTGCAGCACGATCGTCCCGCCAGTCGCGAAGCGGACCGTTTGCTGCGACGGCGACGTCATCGACACGGTCTGCGGCGCATAGTTCCGCGCCATCACCGTAACGCGGTAGACACCCGGCGCCAGCGCCAGCTTGGCCACCTCGCTGCTGCCGAAGAAGCCGTTTTGGGATGGCAGCTCGTTTCCCTGCGCATCGACGACGCGTGTGACATTTACCGTCAGTGCTGAGTTGTCGCGCGAATCGACGGCGCGAATGGTGATGCCGTCGCTCGGCGAGAGCCGGAACTGCACATCCTCGGGCGCGGAATCGCCGATCGTGATCTGCCGCACGTCGTTGCCGTACCCCGATTTGTCGGCCGTGATCTGGTACGTGCCGGAGGCGACGTTCTCAAGAATGAAGTTCCCCGAGCTATCGCTCTGCACCGTGCGAGCGCCGAGGGCCGACGGGCCCGATACCCGCAGGTCCACGTTGGCCTCGTTCAGCGGCCGTGAATCGGCCGCGTCGGCGACGTGTCCGCGCAAGGTCACTGTCTTGATGGCGATATCGAAGGTGTCCGATCCATGCACTTCGTACTGAGTGGTGAACGGGGTCATCCGCGCCAGGTCCGCTGTCTGCACCGTGTAGATGCCATCGTCGAGGCCGCTCAGCTCGTAACGACCATCGGCGTCCGCCGTCGTGCTGGCGTTCGTCTGACTTCTGCCGCCTTGTGGCATGAACATCACCACCGCGCTCGCGACCGGAGTGCCGTTCCGGGTGATCCGGCCGCGGATCACAGTGCTCGATTTGAAGTCGATGTCGACCTGCGCCGTGCCGCCGGCATCGAGCTCCACGGTCTTCGGCGCCGCTGACTTGCTCGATCCACCGAAGATGGCGCCGGTGCGCGCCGAGACGCGGACCGAGCCGGAGGGAACCCCTTCGAGCCGGAAGTTGCCGGCGCTGTCGGCCGGTGCCGAGGCCATGCCTCCGCCGCCGGGAACGGCGGCGTAGACGGTTGCCTGTTCCAGCTCCTGCGCCGTCAGACCGTTGACGTGGCCGGTGATGACCCCGCCGCTCTTCAGAATGACGCGCACCGGACCCGACGACGCGATGTCGATGTCGCGCAGCGTGCCCTGAGCGAAGCCCGTTTTCGTTGCGGTGAACGTGTAATGACCGGGAGCAAGCCCTTCGATCGTGAACCCGCCGGCGGCGTCCGTGCGCTCCTCCCTGCCACCGTCCATCGCGCTGGCGGACATCGCCCGCACGGACGCGTCGGAGACCGGCACGCCGCCATCCGTGATGACAAGGCCGGTCACGCGCAGCCCGGTCGAAAGCTGCACGTCGAGTCGCGTGTCCTTGCCGGACGGGATCGTCACCGTCTTTTGCTGCGCGATGTAACCGCTCCGCGAGAACGTAATCGTCTTGTCTCCCGGATCCAGCGAGTCGATCGTGTACTCGCCGCTCGGATCGGTCGTGGTGCCGTTACCCTGGTCGAAGACCATCGTTCGCCCGCCGGCCGCCATAGGATCGTTTCGCACCGAGACGCCGGTGATTGCTGCGCCGTCCGGACCTGTGACGTGGCCGGTCAGTTTCCCGCCAGTCTCGAGGTCGACCTCCACGTCGGGCGCCGTCTTACCGTCTTCCACCTCGACGTTCGGCGTGCGTGCTGTTGTGTAGCCCGGCGCGTTCACGACGACCTGCGTCGAGCCTGTCTTGACGTTCTCGAGCACGAATGTACCGTCGTCGGCGGTGAACTGCTTCTGCATCGGAGGCATGGTCATGCCGCCTCGCGAGGTCGTCACTCCTGCCAGGAACGATGTCACGGGCTGATGGGACATCTTGTCGACGACGCGCCCCGTGATCCGGCCACCCGGCGGAAGCTCGATGACGATGTTCTGCGCGGGCGCGGTGACGGGGCGGATCTCCTGGATGAACGCCTCCTGTTTGTTGACGTTCAGGATCATCTGTCCCGGCGTGAGGTCGGTGATGCGGAAACTCCCGTCCGAGCCGGTCACAGCCGAGGCGAAGCTGTCCTGTGTCATGGCCATCACGTTCACGCTCTCTACGCCTGCGCCGCCGCGCGTCACATGGCCTGCGATCTCCACGCCTGGATCGAGCATCACCTCAACCGGCTTGGTGGCGGAGTCGACTTTGGTTCCGCGCAACGTCTTCGCCGAGTAGCCTTCTCCCTTGAAGGCCAGGTCATATGTCCCTTCCTTGACCCGAATCGTGAACGTTCCATCGCTGCCGGTGCGGAGGATCTGATCGTTCCGTCCTCCCTGCATGGCTGACATCACCATGCGCCGCATGCCGCCCATGGGATCGGACGACGACTCGATGGCCTGGACGGCAACGCCCGACAGGGGCTTGTGCTCCTTGTCGGTCACGCGCCCTGTTACGGCGAGTCCGAGCGGAATGGTGATGGTCAGGCCGCTCTTGCGCTCTCCCACGCCCAGCTTGAAAGAGGGCGATTTGCCGGACGGATAGCCGCGCTTCAGCGCGTCGATCTGAAGCTCCACATCGGTCTGTACTTCGCTGATGACGAAGCGGCCGTCGGGAGCGCTGTAACCTTCGCTCGCACCGCCTGTGCCCCCACGGATGAGCGAGAGAATGTTGTTGTCTTGTGTGGCCGCACGCGCCGAAAGCTTCGTCGCCGAGACCGGCCGTTTGTCGTCGTCAACGACCGAACCGCTGATGCGGCCGTTTGCCGTCGCGAAGAACGTCTTTTGAACCGTGGCGGCACTCTTTACGCTCACCGTGTGCGCACCGTTGATGGCGTACCCTGGCCGAGCGGCCACCATGTCGTAGGTGCTGCCGGCAAGCGGCGTGAGCATGAAGTTTCCTTTCGCGTCAGTCATGACGTCGAGCGTGCCGTCGCGGAAGCGTCCGCTTGGTGCGATCGCCACGCGCACACTGGCGACGGGCAGTTGCGATTTCGCGTCGCGCACGCTGCCGCTGATCACCGCCCCTTTGGCCAGCTTCAGAGTCGGCGATCCTCCGCTCGCTCGTGTGCGTTGCGCAATCCGGCTGCCGCTTCGGGCCTCGACAGTGTTCCACTCCTTCCGCGCGTGCGCGATCGTGAACGTGCCGTCGGCCGCGGACTTACCGGCCGGCCAGCCGTCGAGGAAGAGAGGCACGTCGCCGGCCGGCGTCTGCCCATCTTCGCTCACCACACGGCCCGTGATGGCGCCGCCCGCGATCATTGTGAAATCGGGACCTTTCTTGGTTCCATACGGCCCGATGGTCTCGTCTACCCGTGCGAAGTCGGGATGAAGCACGAGGACGCGATTGGCCCATTTCGCCGGGTCGGGGGCGTTGTAGTGACCGTCGGCGTCTGTTCTGGCCGTGTACTCGGCGCCGCCGAGAATGACGACCGTCGCTCCCGCTACCGGCTTGCCGTTTGCCGTAATTGTCCCGCGCACCGATGGCGCCTGCGTCAGCAGGATTACCCCGACATCGTCATCAGCGGCGAACCGGCCTGCCATCGGCGCATAGCCATTCGTTTCGACACGGATGTCGGCGATCGTCTGCTCCTTCGGTGCGTCGATACTGAACCGGCCGCTGGAGTCGGTCGCTACTGTCGTAAGCGGCGTCCGTTGCGGCTCCGCCGACAGCAGGCGGGGCCCCTGCGACGTGAACAGCTCAGGCGTGAAGAGCGATATCTTCGCCCCGGCGACAGGCTTTCCGTCAATGTTGATGACGGTTCCGATGATGGCCCCGTGTAACGGCGCAACGAAAGACAACAGCACGAGCGAAAGGCAGAGTAGTCGGCGCGTTCCGGGCATAATTCCTCCCCGTAATCGGCCGATTGTACGATCGTTCTCCCACTAAGAGTGCTGCATTCGCCACGACGACCTCACACGTCGTAGTCCCTCTGCTGTCCATCCACGACATCAATCTCCACTGTCCTGGTCACACCGTTCGTGTTGTTGAGAACCTGGAGCTGGTAGTGACCGGCCGGGACGTTATTGAGCGTCGTTGCGCCGGGTTGAAGATTGTTGACCCCCATCGAAAAGGAATTCATCCCGTAGGGAGTGCCCGACGAATCGACGAGCCTGTACTGGACGACTGTCGTCGATCGCGAGTGCAGGACGAGCGTCCCGCCCGGGGAGAAGCGAATGGTCTGCTGCGAAGGCGACGACATCGAGAGGGTTTGTGCCGCGTAGTTCCGCGCGGACACCGTGACCTGGTAAACACCCGGCGCCAGCGCCAGCTTCACAACCTCATTGCTGCCGAAGAACCCACCCTGCGACGGGATCTCGTTCCCCTGCGAGTCGATGACGCGCAGAACGTTCACCGTCAATGTCGTGTTGTCGCGCGTGTCTACGGCACGAATGGTGATGCCGTCGCTGGGCGAAAGCTGGAACTGAACATCCTCGGGAGGAGTATCGGTGACCGTGATCGACCGCGCGTCGTGGCCGTAGCTCGTCTTGTCGGCGCTGATCTGATACGTACCCGCGGCAACATTGTCGATTGTGAAATTCCCTGAACTGTCTGTCTGCGCGGCCCGGCTGCCAAGGGGCGTCTGACCGGTCGACCGAATCTCCACGTTCGCCCCATTCAGCGGATGTGTGTCGGTCGCATCGACGACGCGGCCGCGCACCGTTACCGCTTTGATGGTGATGTCGAAAGTATCCGAGCCGTGCACCTCATACTGTGTAGCAAAGGGGGTCAACAGCGACATATCCATGACCTGCACCACATAGGTACCGTCGCCAAGGCCGCTCAGGCTGTAGTGTCCGTTCGCATCCGCCGGCGCGCTGGCGGTGGTCGGACTCGCCGCGCCGCGAGGGATGAACGTCACCTGCGCGTTCGAGATCGGCGAGCCGTTTCGCGTGATCGTGCCCTGGATTACCGTACTGGCGATGAAGTCGATGTCGACCTGGGCGGTGCCGCCGGCGTCGAGCTGAACCGTCTTCGGCGCCGCGGTCTTGCTCGCCCCGCCGAACATCGCCCCGGTGCGCGCGGAAACGCGCACGGTGCCTGAGGGTGCTCCCTCGATACGGAAGTTGCCGCTGGCGTCTACCGGTACCGACAGATTGCCGCCTCCGCCGCCCAGAAATCCGCCCCCGCCACCACCCCCGCCGGAAACCGTTGCCGAGACCGTGGCCTGGTCGAGCTCCTGCGCCGTCAGGCCATTGACGTGCCCGGTGATCACGCCGCCGCCGCTCAGAATGATGTGAACAGGTCCGGAAGAGGAGATATCGACGTCGCGCAGAGTGTTCGGAGCGAAGCCTGCCTTCGCTGCCGTGAACGTGAAATGCCCGGGAGCGAGCCCGTCGATGGTGAAGGCCCCATTGGCGTCCGTACGACCTTCGTGGGCTCCGTCCATCTCGCTCGCGGACATGGCCCGTACCGTCACGTCCGGGATCGGAGTGCCGCCGTCCGAGACGACCGTGCCGCTGGCGCTCATTCCACTCGAGAGCTGCGCGTCGAGCCTGGCGTCCTTGCCGCTGGTGACCGTCACCGTCTTCTGCTGAGCGATGTAGCCGTTCTTTGTAAATGTGAACGTCAAGTCCCCGGGATCCAGAGAATCGATCGTGTAATCTCCGTTCGGGTCGGTCGAGGCACCACTGGCATTGCCGTCGAAACGCATCACCCGCCCGCCACCACCGCCCATGGGATTGCTGCCGACGGCCACCCCCGACAGCGGGGTCCCGCTGGCATCGGAGACGTGGCCGGTCAGTTTCGAGCCCGTCTCCACGTCGACTTCCACGTCCGGCGCTGTCTTGCCGTCCACCACCTCGATGTTCGGGACATGAGCGGTTGTGTAGCCGGGTGCGCTCACGATGACCTGCGTCGTGCCGGGCTTGACCCCATCGAGCACGAAGGAGCCGTCATCACTGGTGAACTGCTTCTGCATCGGCGGCATCATGACCACCATCCCGCCGCCGCTGCGTGAGGTCGTCACACCTGCCTGAAACGACGTCACCGGATCGTGCGTGTTCTTGTCGAGGACGTGCCCCGTGATCCGTCCGCCAGCCGGCAGATCGATCAGCACGTCGCGGGCCGGCGCGGTCACGGACCGCATTTCCTGGATGAACGAATCGTCCTTGCTGGCGTTCAGCATCATCGTGCCGGGAGTGAGATCGGTGATGGCAAAGCTGCCGTCGGCTCCGGTCGCGGCCGTGGAGAAGCCATCCTGCGAGATGGCGCGGATGGTCACTCCTTCCACGGGGGCGCCTGCGCGCGTGACGCGGCCGGTGATTTCGACGCCCGGATTGAGCATCACCTCCAGCGGCTTCGTCGCCGCGTCCACCTTCGTGCCGCGCACCGATTTCGCCGAGTACCCCTCGCGCTTGAAGTTGAGATCGTAAGTACCTTCCTTGACGCGAATGGTGAATGTGCCGTCGGAGCCGGTGCGCACGGTCTCGTCGTTGCGCGCGGATTGCGTGTTGACGATCATGCGCCGGATCCCGCCGCCCCGCGCATCCGCCGCGGCCTCGATCGCCTCGACGCCAACGCCCGAGACCGGCTTGTGATCTTTGTCCGTGACGCGGCCGGTGACGGCAATGCCGCGCGGAATGGTGATCGTCAACCCTGCCCTCCGCTCACCCGAGGCCAGTTTGAGCGAGGGCGACTTGCCGTCGGGATAACCGCGCTTCAAGGCGTCGACCTGAAGGTCCGCTTCCGTCTCCACGCTGCGGAGGACGAAGTGGCCGTCGGGCGCGCTATAGGCCTCGCTCCCTCCCCCGAAGCGCGCAGGAAGAAACGCGAACCGGTCATTGCGCGTAGCCGGTCGAGTCGTCAGCCGCGCCGCCGCAACGGGCCGCTGGCCGTCATCGATGACCGTGCCGATGATCCGTCCATGTGCGGACGCGTAGAACGCCTTCTGCGCCGTGGTCGCAGCTTTGAGGTTCAACGACTGTGCGCCGTTGATGGCGTAGCCGGGATGCCCGGATCGCACGGCGTACGAACCAGCGACCACCGGCTCGATCGTGAAGTTCCCTTTGGCGTCCGTAATGGCGTCGGCAAAGGCATCGCGGGCGGCTGCGAAACGTCTGCCGCCGCCTGAGGGAGAGATGGAAACGCGTGCTCCGACCACCGGCAATTGCGACTTCAGATCACGCACGCTTCCGCTGACAGTGGCCCCCTTGCCCAGCTTCAGCGTCGCCGAGACCGCCCCCGGTGCTCCCGTTGCGCGTACACGCTGCGCGATGCGATTTCCGCTTCGTGCCTCGACGGTCTGCCAATCCTTTCCGGCATGGGGGATGGTAAAGGTACCGTCGGCCGCGGATTTGCCTGACGGCCAGCCGTCGAGAAAAATCTGCGCGTCACCAACCGGCGTCTGACCGTCTTCGGCAACGACGCGGCCCGTCACGGCCACCCCCGTGGTCATCGAAAAGTCCGGCCCTTTCTTCGTTCCGGCGGGGCCGATCAACTCTTCGACGACGGCGTAGTCGGGGTGAATCAGCAGGATCCGTGCGGCCCACTTCGACGGGTCCGGGGCCGTGTAGTGACCCGCGGCATCGGTCGTCGTTATGTACTCAGCGCCGCCGAGGAGGATGACCGTGGCGTTGGCGACAGGCTTGCCGCTGGCGGTGACCGTTCCGTGCACCGATGCTGCCTGAGGCAGGAGGATCGCACCCAGGTCGTCGTCAGATACGGCGCGGACGCTGGACGGTCCGTAGCCGGCGGCCTCGATGCGTACGTCGACGACGGTCTGGTCCTTCGGGACGTCGAGGCTGAACTTGCCACCGGAATCGGACGTCGCAGTCAGGAGCGCCTTCCGCTGCGGTTCGGCCAGGAGCATGCGCGGCCCCTGCGCCGCGATCAGCTCCGGCGCATAGAGCGACACTTTGGCGCCGGCCACCGCCTTCCCGTCGATGTTGATGACGGTTCCGATGACGGCCGCGCGCACCGGCGCAACGAACGACGACAGCACGATCGAGATGCAGAGCAGCCGGCGGATTGCGGACATGTGACTTTCCTCCTGGTGACGAACGAATGTACGAACTCTAGACGAAGAATGCTGAAGCAGGTTTCCACGTTTGTAACCGCATGCCGAGAATTCCGGTTCGAGGGGAGAAGCTGCGGCAGCGGCTGGATACCCTCGTGGCCACGTTCGACGCACGGACGATCGAGCCCGATCCGCTGCAGCTCGTCCTCCGTTACGAAGATCCACGCGACCAGGAGGTTGCCGGCCTTCTGGCGGCCGCGTTCGCCTACGGCCGCGCTGATATCGTCGTCGCGAACGTCGGCAGGGTGCTCGACCGCATGGCCCCGTCACCGTGGCTCTACCTCGCTGCCTTCAAACCGGCGGAGGGAAAACGGAGATTCCTCGGCTTCACCCATCGCTTTCACAAAACCCCGGAGCTGGTCGCCCTTCTGGCCTGCGTCGCGGCGGCCATCCGCGAGCACGGCACGCTCGGCGAGCTGTTCCGCCTCGGCTACGACGACAGCGATTCCGACATCGGCCCGTCGCTGGCCCGCTTCGTCGATGCGCTGATCGGCAAGCGGCGGACGAAGGCGCTCGACTACCTCCTCACCTCTCCCGCGAACGGCTCCGCCTGCAAACGGATGAACCTCTTTCTCCGCTGGATGGTCCGCCGCACCCCCCCTGATCTCGGCATCTGGACCTTCGTCGATCCGTCCAAACTGGTGATGCCGGTCGACACCCACGTCCACCGTATCGCCACCTTCCTCGGCCTGAACGACCGCAAATCCGCCGACTGGAAATCCGCCCGCGCCCTCACCGACCGTCTGGCCACCTTCGACCCCTCCGACCCCGTCCGCTACGACTTCGCCATCTGCCGCCTGGGTATCCTCGATCTCTGCAGCCGGAGAAGGCGGAAGGAGAACTGCGACGTGTGTCTGCTGAGGGATGTGTGTCGGTTTCCGGTCAGGAGTTGACCGGCCAGCGATCAGACAGCCACGCGCGAATCACCGATCTCCGCCCCTTCGCATGAAACGGTAAGTACGGATCCGCATGCCGAAGCCGGGGAAATGCGTCTTCAACGTTGAAGTCCGCGTCTTCATCAATTGACAAGTTTTGTCAATCAATGGAGTCGTTGTCTTCATCAATTGACAAGTTCTGTCAATCGATGAAGTCCTGGTCTTCATCAATTGACAAGTTTTGTCAATTCATGAAGTCCGCATCTTCAACGTTGAAGAGAATGTCTTCATCAACGAGGAGAACGTCCCTATTAGAGGACACCATGACCTCATCGTTGGACACTTTCAGCTCATCACCGAGGTCCGCGACCGCACCGTTGAGGAAGATGTTCCTCATCGATGGAGTCCGCGAAGACGACGACGACAAACTCTCGACTGTGACGACGGCCGGGCGTCTCGCCACTACAGTTTCCCGGAAGGCCGTGCCCAGATGGCGCTGGAACGAACGACTTGGACTCACGCGGAGGCGCTGGAGACGCGGAGGAGATCACGAGGAACTTCTTTCTCCGCGCACTCCGCGCCTCCGCGTGAGTCCTTCAGGCCAGAAGCACGCGCCACTGCATGGTTCAGTCGGCGGCTGACCGATTTTGGGCCGGCGATGCTGGCTTAAGGTCCGTAGCCCCCGGCTTCAGCCGACGGCTTCAGCCGGGGGGAAACGCGGGCATCCATTGTTCCGAGCCCGCTTCAGCGGGCGACAGAGATGCGTCGATCACCGCTATTCTGTCGCCCGTCAAGCGGGCCGCCAACTTGGGGATGCTCGTTTTCCTCCGGCTCAAAGCCGGGGGCTACGGACCTTAAGCCAGCTACGCTGGCGCAGACCGCTCGCCCGCGGACTGGGCACTCATTTCCGGGAACCTGGCCTTAGATGATGCCATCGTCATCAAGGGCGTCCTGGATCCTCGAGGCGGGGATCATGGGGCTGCCTTCAGGCACATCGAACGTGGCAAACCGAGCGCGCTTCCCGCGCGTCGGAGGAGTCTTCCGCGGGCGGAGGGCTCCGCGCGCCATGTCTGGAAGGACGCGTCCGAGCCGCCGGCCGGTGGCTCGCGCATTCGCCAGAGCCGCCTCATAAACATCGTCGTCGATCGTCACGGTCGTGCGCATCCGTTGACGATACAGTGATGTACCAGCATCATCAAGGCTCTGTTCCTCCACCGGTCACCTTCAGGGCCTTCTTGCCGCGCGTGGTGGATGCCAATCACTGATGGATCGGCCTGGGTGTTCGAGTATTTCACCGCAAGTAGCTTTGTTTTCAGTCAGTTGCTCACAACTAAAAACGAAGGTTGACCCCGCTGACTGGCTTCCTGCGTCGGTGTCGCGTTAAGTTGACTTTCCAGATACGACCCCAACTTAACCGCGCGGCGGGCGTTTAGGCTTGGGAGTCATAACCTTCGTGGTCAGGCTTGGTGGGGTAAGCTACCTCTTCACAGGCCGATTGTATCGCATCGAGCGAAGTGTTCATCTGATCTAAGGTCACATCGATCGACCGCAGTGTTTCGTGGATGCTGCCGAGCGCACTCGATACTCCATAGATTTCAAAGATTCCAAACAGGATCAACGCTCCGAAGATTAGCTCCACCCAAAGCGGGTCAACCCACCACGCCATTATCACAGCAGGCAGTTCCACTCCACCATGCTACTCGATCCGGGCAGCCGCTCTCGCATGACCGCCGCGAACTCTGCCGCCTCGTCACGACGGTACAACTCACGGCCAAATTGAACGCGCTCCCGCAGTCCGTAGTGCGCAAGGATGAAGTCGCGCAACGCATTAGCCTCAGTCTGCCAATCGTCGAATGCCTCCACGAACTCCTGATCACTATTCGCTGCCGCTGACAGATCCAAAGCCGCCTGCGCAACGCGGAGCAGCCGCTTGCGGGTCCTGCTTTCGAGCGTTTCGGGCTGGGGCTGGAAAATAGCAACCAGCGCAATGACTGCTCCCAGCGTGGCAATCCCCCCGGCCAAGAACGGGTAAAAACCATGAGGATCACCGCGACCCCGATGCCGGAGATTGCCAGCCCGGATGTGACGGATTCGCCCTTCGACACGCCGCGAATCCTACCGCGGTAACCATTGGGTACGAATAACTACCAAACTGACCCATTACCACATCATCAAGGCTCTGTACCTCCGCCGTCGCCTTTGGGCCACTTCCCGGGCGTGGTGGATGCCAATCACTGAGAGGCCGGTTTGGGTGCTCGATGCCACTCCAAGTAGCTGTGTTATCAACCAGTTGCCGACAACTAAAGAACGAAGGCTTGACGCAGCACTCAGGGTTCTCCCGCTTCTGTTTCATGGTACCCCACCTGGGACCCAGCGGGGTGCGGGGGGCAGCGTAGTTGGGACACCCGCGTAAACTGTGGTCATGACCGATTCACCCGAAGCCGAAGAAGAACCCACCGGAGTACGCGTCACCTCTCACGCCGAGATGCTCTACCTGAGCGCGATTCGTCTACTCAGCGAGCGAATTGGCGCCGTGCGACCCGAAGCAGCCACTGGCTTTGTCGTTGTAAACGAAGGCGGTGAACGCTTTCTCGTGACAGCACGACACGCAATCGAGAGCGTGGCGTGCACGACACTTTTCTTGTACACCGGCGACAGCGTGCACACGATCGGTTCTCCGCTTGCCTACGAGATTCGCGCTGCGGACAGCTTCTGGACGTTCCATCCAGACCCCTCGGTGGATGTAGCAGTGGGACGCTTCGAGCCGATTTCTGATTTCTTTGCGAAACTTGACGAACAATTCATAGTCGGAGCCACAAAGACCACTGATTTTCATCGCCAGCCGCCGATCGGAGTGGGCGGCTTTACCGACAAATTCTGGCACCCCCTGCCTCTGGACGAAGTACTGATTGTCGGTTATCCGCGAGACTATCGCGATATTCCAACGAGCCTGCCAATCCTGCGTCGAGGGCGTATTGCCACTCCGCTATGGCTTGACCACGAAGGCCGACCGGTGTTTGTGGTTGATTCGGCCGCAGATCGAGGGTCCAGCGGAGGACCCGTTGCCTACGTGGAAGAGGAGCACAAAGTCGGAAAGTACATGTGCGAAGGCACCGGCAAAGTCGTCCTTCTTGGAATATTCAGCGAGCGGTTTCCGCCGCGGGCGCACGCGGTTAGCGTGACGGAGGGAGAACCGCTACGCCCTCCAAACCTCGGCGCGGTATACAAAGCGCACACGATTCTAGAGACGATGAGCGCCTTGCAGTGAGTTAAGGCGACCCAACGCATAGAGCTCATTCCCGAATCCGGTGAAACAGGGCTGGTGATGGCGGAGCGAACCGGCGAATTAACGATACTCGTGGTCGGAGCGCGGGTCAGGGCGAGAAAGCCTCACGGTATTAGGTTGAAAGTCAAAAGTGCCGAAAGGCTAGGTGCCGCCAATACGACAGGCCAGCGTCGGCACTTTCGACTTCCAACCTGACCCCGTAAGCTGCCAGATAGCGGCCGTGCGCGATCGATGCGCAACGGGCCGCGAGGCAGATCACAGCTACTGACAGGACGGCGTTCCTCATTTTTCGAACTCCCTCTCGCATAGGAAGGTGACGCGAGGCGGATTTTTCCTACCCCCGTGCACGAAGCGGCGCGCCTGCTTTGATCCGTTACTCATCCGGGGAAGAGGTACGCGATGGGGAAGTCAGGGACCGTCGGGTCCGTTGGCCCCGAATGCGTCGGACTGGCTGGCGAAGAGACCGCGAATGCTGCTCGGAGAATGCGCCGCGAAGACTCGGATGTTCCGGTGTTGGCGCATGCGATGCCTCCTCTGCGGATACGAACGAAGCCTTGCGAAGGCTCACATAATGCCTGACAGCATGAATCGTGTTCTGCGTCGCGTGTTAGACGACGACCCGAACAGCCCGATGCTGACGTTTGACAAGCTCGGAAGGACGAAGCGGTATCCCATGGGGACATACGACAAGCAGATCCTCTGTGGTGAATGCGATGGCGGCTTTTCGCCGTGGGAGAAACATGCAACCGACGTTCTCTTCACGCAGCACGCGTGGTCTGATCTTCGGTACGACCGGAACGGCATACCGCTTTCTTACCGACTAGTGAACGCTGAGTACAAGCCGCTTAAACTGTTCATCCTTTCGCTACTTTGGAAGACCAGCGTCAGCGCGCTTCCGTTCTGTGGAGGCGTTGCTTTGGATCAGACAACTAACGACCGTATCGGCGCAATGCTTCGTTCTGCCAATCCAGGTACTGCGGCCGACCTCGCCGTGCGAGTTTGCCAGTTCTACCGCATGGATGCTGCGTTAACTTTCGAGTCCCGAGGGGAGGACATCAGTGGCCTGCATCATGTAGTGATGTATCTCCCAGGGTACAAGCTCCTCGTCAAGGTGGACGACAAAAGAGTGTCGCTTGATCCTGTGGTTTTGAGACCTGACGGACCCGTGCTCGTAAAGCTTCTGAACTTCCAAGGCTCGCCCGAGCGAAGATCTCTCGAGAAAATGGCCGCGAAAATGTGATGCGCCCGAACCGCCAAGATCTTCGTTTCGCCCAACTCATCCAAGCTCGGGTCAGCCGCGGTACCCGGTCCCTGGAACGCGACGCTCGAACTCCGGGCACAGGTAGGTCTCCTGAACCATCTCCTCGAAGTGATCGTGAACCTTCCAGAAATCGTCCTTAGATTTGACCCGAAGGTACTCGGCCTTCCGGTTGCGGAAACACGTCATGTAGCCGAAGAGCCCATGCCCATACGGGCTGTAATCCGAATGGAGACAGTTGATGCAGGCACGCATCAGCACGCCTTCCGGGAGCTGGGCCTGGTCTTCGACGAGAGATCGATCCCCAGCGCACGATGTGGCCGGTCCCGCGGAAGCGCCGGGCCATCTCGACGGGCTGATTCTCGTTCCTACCCAACCACCTCGAACTTCCTCCCCACCTCCACGATCGCCTCGATGGCCCGGTCCAGGTGCTTGCGCGTGTGCGCGGCGCTGATCTGGCAGCGCAGGCGGGCGGCGCCCTGCGGGACGACGGGGAAGCCGAAACCGGAGACGTAGACGCCGCGCCTTAGGAGCTCGGCGGAGATGGCGATGGCTTTGGCGGTGTCGCCGATGATGATCGGGACGATCGGATGGATCCCTTCGCGGACGGACACGCCTTTCGAGGTGAGCTGCTGGCGGAAGTAGGTGGTGTTCTCGCGCAGCCTGGTGAGGAAGCTCGGATCGTTCTCGAGAAGGTCGAACGCGGCCAGCGAGCCCATGACCACGGCCGGGGGCAGGGTGTTGGAGAAGAGGTAGGGCCGCGATCGCTGCCGGAGATAGTCGATGAGCGTTCGCGGGCCGGTGGTGAAGCCGCCGTGCGATCCGCCAAGCGCTTTGCCGAGGGTCGACGTGTGCGCGTGGATCCTTTCGAAGACTCCCAACTCCTCGCCCGTGCCGCGGCCGGTCCTGCCCAGGACTCCGGTGGCGTGCGAATCGTCGACGACGAGGAAGGCCTCGTACTCGTCGGCGAGATCGACGATTTCGGGAAGCGGCGCGAGCGAGCCTTCCATCGAGAAGACGCCGTCAGTAACGATCACCTTGTTACGCAGCTCCCGCGTCGTTTCGAGCGCGCGGCGCAGGTCGGCCATGTCCCGATTCCTGTAGCGTTCCTTCTTCGCCTTCGCCAGGCGGACGCCGTCAATGATCGAGGCGTGATTCAGTTCGTCCGAGATGATGGCATCCTGTTCCTGGGCGATGGTTTGAAAGAGTCCCTCGTTGGCGTTCCAGCAGGAGCCGTAGAGGATCGTGTCCTCGGTGCCGAAGAAGCGGGCGATCCGCTCTTCGAGCTGCCGGTGAATGGTTTGCGTACCGCAGATGAAGCGGACGGATGCCAGGCCGTAGCCGTAGTCGCGCTCCCCTTTTGCCGCCGCTTCGGAGATGGCCGGATGATCGGCCAGGCCGAGGTAATTGTTGGACGTCAGCATGATGACGTCGCCGAAACCCTCGACGTCGACCACCGCCCCCTGGGGCGATTTCATCAGCAGCTCGCGCTTGAGCGTGCCGGCGGCAGCCATTTGATCGAGCTCGGTTTGTAGGGTGGAGATCAGGGACATGAGGTCACCTCGGCGGGTAGATTAGTGGATCAGTAGATTAGTAGATTAGTGATTAGTGGATTGGAAGATCGGTGGCCGCTCTACTGATCCCCTAATCTACTAATCCACTAATCTACTATCTACGCCGTTCCAGCAGCTCGATGCGATTGCCGAACGGATCATCGACGTAGGCGCGATCGTAGCCTTCGAGCAGGTTGTCGGGCCGCGCCGCATGTCCCGCAGCCTCGGCGCGGGCGACGACGGAGCGGAGATCGTCGACGAGCAGCCCGGGATGCGCTTTCTTCGCCGGACGGAAATCGTCTTCCACGCCGAGGTGCAGCTCCAGCGCTCCGATCTGGAACCAGAGACCTCCGCGCTCGCGAAGAGTGGCCGGCTTCGGGATTTCGATGAGGCCGAGGACGTCGCGGTAGAAGCTCCGCGCTTGTTCTTCTTCGCCGCGCGGCATGGCTAGCTGGACGTGGTGGAGGGCGGTGGCGGGCATGGGCTGGATAAAACCTATCACCACAGAGGCACCGAGCACACGAAGAAACTCTGCGATCTCTGTGTCTCCGTGGTGAAATGCTTTACTCGTTGTCGTACGCCAGATCGCGGCGGAAACATCGGCCGCCTTCGAGGTCGAAGACGACGCACGAGTCGATGGGGCGGGAGTAGACGTGGACGCTGACGGCGCGCTCGTTCCACTCCGGCAGGTTTTTGATGCGGTGAATGGTCTGCGTTTTGTCGACCGTGTTCAGCGGACCGCCGGGGACGCACAGCTCCGTGGCCAGTGTCTGCATCTCGATGCGGGTGGCGCCGGCCAGGCAGTCCATCCCCACGACCTGCTGGTTCTCGGGGCGGTTGCAACTGATCTGCTTGTAATTCTCGACGATCAGCTTCCCTTCGATCATCGTCATCCAGCCGAGCTGGCCGTTGTGCGTGTGCAGCGGTGTGATGGCGCCGATGGGCCAGCAGATCACCATCGCCTCGATCATTTCGTTGCGAAAGACTTTGTTGCGGGTGTGGCGGTCGGGCAGCCACAGCTTGTAGTGCTCGAGATCCTCGCCGCGGATCTCATAGGTGGCCAGGAAGTCGTAGATCTTCTGCTTCGTGATCAGACCCGCGGCCAGCTCACGGAGGCCATCGACGAACTGCTCGACCGGCACGGGCGCCGGCGAATAGATCTGCTGGGCGGAGGTGGGTGGGGTGGGGTGAAGATCCATGGCTGATTGGAACTATAGCTCTTCCGCGGGAGTCGGGGGTCGGGGGTCGGAGAGGCTGCGCTCCGCATGCGGTCTGGTTCCGCAGGAGAGAGATCGATTATGACGCCTCTACAAGGAAGAGACTGAATACCAAGCGCTGCCCCTCCGACACCCGACCCCCGACCCCCGACCCCCGGACATCATGCTAGTCTCCGCGCCGCATGCAGAACCTTGCCGTAATCGGCGCGCAGTGGGGCGACGAGGGGAAGGGGAAGATCGTCGATCTCCTCTGCGAATCGTTTGACGTCGTGGCGCGCTTTCAGGGCGGCCACAACGCCGGCCACACCGTGAAATTCGGGGAGAAACATTTCTCGCTGCGGCTGATCCCGTCAGGCATTCTCCATCCCGACAAGCTCTGCATCCTCGGCAACGGAATGGTCATCGATCCCGAGGCCCTGCTCGACGAGATCGAGAAACTCCGGGCCCTCGGCGTCGTCATCGACTCAAACCTCAAGATCAGCGACTCCGCGCAGGTCATCCTGCCCTACCACAAGGCTCTCGACCTGGCCCGCGAGGAAGCGGCCGGCGAGGGGAAGATCGGAACGACCGGGCGCGGCATCGGCCCCGCGTACGAGACGAAGGTGAGCCGTTACGGCATCCGCGTGGCCGACCTGCTCGATCCCTACGTCCTGCGCGACCGCATCGACTTCGCCTGCGCCGAGAAGAACCCGGTGTTGAAGGGTGTCTACGGGAAGGAAGGGTTCGACCCGCGGAAGCTCTACGAAGATTACACGCGCTACGGGGAAGTGCTGGCCGACCGCATCACCAACGGCACGATCCTCATCAACGAGCAGATCCGGGCCGGAAAGAAAGTGATGTTCGAGGGGGCGCAGGGAGCGATGCTCGACATCGACCACGGCACCTATCCCTACGTAACGTCGTCGAGCACCGTCGTTGGCGGCGTCTGCACCGGCCTTGGGGTGGCACCGAAGCACATCCACAGCGTCATCGGCGTGGCCAAGGCGTATACGACGCGGGTCGGCGGCGGCGCCTTCCCGACGGAGTTGAACGACGCACACGGCGAGCACCTGCGCGCGCGGGGCAACGAGTTCGGCACCGTCACGGGCCGCCCGCGCAGAACAGGCTGGCTCGACCTCCCCGTCCTGCGCACGTCGGCGATGCTGAACGGCCTCGACGCCATCGCGCTGACGAAGCTCGACGTCCTCGACGAGTTCGACGAGATCCCGGTCTGCACCGGCTACAACGTCCGCTCCGAGAGCTGGAGGACGTTCCCGGCCTTCGCTGTCGCCCACAGCGACTACAAGCCGGAGTACCGGACGTTCAAGGGTTGGAAACAGCCGACGATCGGTATGACGTCGTACGAAGACCTCCCGCAGGCAGCGAAGGACTACGTTCGCTTCATCGAGGACGAGGTGGAGTGCAAAGCCACGATCATCTCGACCGGGCCGCGGCGCGAAGAGACGATTGTGCGATAGGGAGCGAGTCCCCGAGGCCCCGAACCGCGCTACCGCGATTACAATATCCGCATGTTGATCAAGGGAATGACGGAGCAGGAGATCCGGGTCCTGCAGGAGTTCCGGCGGCTGGCCGTGGAGTCGCTGGGGATCGCTGCCATCAAGGCGATCAAGCACCCGGCTGGCGGAGGCGAGGGACCGGCGCTGTCGCTCGTCGAGAAGGGCTTCCTGACCTCGGACGGGGCTCGGGAGACCTTCACGCTCTCCCAGAAAGCGAAGGATTTCCTCTCGTACGACCCGAAACCGGAGTTCGAAGAGGCGGGCTCACCAGTGGAAGCAGCGGCCGTGGCTGAATAAATTGCACATGAATTGGTGCAATCTATAACCCACGCAAATTCAGCAGTTTAGCTGGCCGACGATCGGTGCCGGATGACGCTGGTACGCGTAAACATCGTTGACTCAGGAACTTAGCTGTCGTAGCATGTGTCGCCGAGGATTGGAAATGAAAGATGGCGACAAAGCAAAAGCCAAAGCAGCCAAAGCCAAAGCCTCAGGGGAAAAAGTCAGCAGCAAAAGCTCCGCAAAAGAAAAAGGCGGCAAAGGCGGTAAAGCCGTCAAAGCCGTCAAAGCCGGCAGCAAAAAAGAAAGCAGCTCCCCCTCCAAAGCCCAAGCCGCAGAAAAAGGCGCCGGCGCCAAAATCGGCATCAAAGCCACGCCCAAAGCCGTCCCCAAAGCCGTCGCCAGTCCAAAAAGCAACGCCAAAACCGCCCGCGCCGACGCCGCAACCATCACCTTCACCAACGCAGCCATCGAGAGCGCCTTTAAACGCGCTGTCAAGAAGTATCCCAACGCCTTCCGCAGGCTTACCGACTGAGAGCACCACGAGATATCTCAGCGTTCAGGACCTGGTGGAGCTGCATCGCGCCGTAAGCACGGAGTTTGGCGGCAATCAGGCGCATCCGGGCGTAGTCGACTCGCAATTCGGTTTGCTGAATGCCGTGCAGCGGCCGCAGGTGACGATGCTGGGCCGCGAGGCCTACGCGACGTTTCCCGACAAAGTGGCGGCGTTCCTGTTCGCGCTTCTCATCAATAGCCCGTTCCGCGGGGGCAACCGCCGCGTGGCCTTGGCGTCGCTCTTCGCGTTCTGCGAGCTCAACAACCGGACCGTCGACGCACGCATCCTCGACGAGAAGGCGGCCGAGGGGCTCTTCAAACGGGCTGCCGGCCACCGCGAACTCGGCATCCCGCCCGAGAACGTTTTTCGGGAGATCCGGGAAACGATGAGCCGGGCGATCATGCCGCTCGCGTGAGGCGGTTGCACCCCGCTACTTTTTCTCCGCGCGCTCGTGCATCCCGGCATTGATGCGGCCGAGCAGGATCCGCGTTACGCGCAGATCGTGGCCGGCGTCGATCAGCAATAGCGCGATGTCACCGCCGGCCCAGAGCAGGCCGGCTACTACGAAGAGGCGCGTCGCTTCCACGATCAGCGTCATGAACGACCCGAGACCGCTGGTGATGATGCCGGTGACGACTTCCCCGAGCAGAATGATCAACAGCAGCACTGCCAGGACCTTGAACAGCCGCGCGATGTAACGCAGCGCCACATACGGCTCGAGGTCCTCGGTGCGCACTTCGTCCTCGTGCGCACGTTTGTCGTTCTCACGCAACGGTGGGGCACCGCACGCCGGACAGACACGCGACGGATCGGAACGGGCCGCATCGCATTCGGGACAGGGTGTTGTTGTCGCTGCTTCCACGGTACCTCCTGGCTTTCGGTTGTCGGTTGTCGGTTGTCGGGATGCAACAGGACTGCCCTCCGACAGCCGACAGCCACGATCCATTGCCCGTTCCGCGCCACCTTGGTGCATTTCGAAGGTCGGGGATCGGGAGTCGGGGGTCGGGCGTCGGGCGTCGGAGTTGAGCATGAAGGGGGAAGTCGGAACGAGAAGCTTCCGCAGATCCCTCTCCGACCCCCGACTCCCGACTCCCGACCCCCTATACTCCGGGAAGTGCAGGAGCGAGAGGACCTCGTCAAAGGCATCATCCGGTCGCTACTCTGGCTGGCGGCGTTCTGCTTTGCGGCCGGGATCTTTCTTACGGCCACGCTCCTGTTGCGCGGCATTCCGCCGACGGCCCACGTGGCGGTCGGCCGCGTCACGGTCGAGAACGCATCGAAGCTGCGCGATTACCTCACTGCGCTGCTTTTCTTTTTCATCGCACCGGCCGCGACGATTCCGCTTTACCGCCTCGGCGCTCTTGAGAATGAGCGGCTGCGCGCGGCCGTGGCCGGCGAGGGGACGCGCAACCTCGTCTCGATCCTTTTCCTGGCGCCTTTCTTCCTGGCACCATTTCTCTACCTCACGACATTCAAACCTGCCTGGCCGGTCATCATCCCGATCGCTGTCTCGCAACTCCTCCCTCGGGCCGTCATCACGTGGCAACGCCGCCGGTGGATCCGACAACTCTTCACACGGACGATGGAGCCGTTTCACGCCCTCATCGCCGTCGAGGCGCTGGCATGGATCCTCTTCCGCTACATCGCCGCCGGCAAACGGATCGCGCACATTCCGACCCTTTTTCTCGAGATCGCATTCATCGGATTCTTCATCGCCCTCTTGTGGCTGGCCTTTCTGCTCGTGGCCCGCATCGCCGCGTTTACGTTCGATCTGACGACCGAGGAGGCCCTGCAGCGAATCGCCGTGGCCGGTTTGCCGCTGGTCATTCTTCCGGCGCTGGCAATTGTCTTCGTCCCCGGAAACGTGGCCATCTCCATCGTCATGCCCATGGTGCTGGCCGCGTTGCCGCTGACGCTGAAAAAGCGCGAGCCGATCGATGGCGGCGCCGTTCGCAAACTCGTTGCCTTTGCCGTTCTCCCCTTCCTGCTGTTCTGCATCAGCTACGCCTCAACGGCATCGCTCACGCAGTGGATCGACCTTTTCCATCGCGGCGAGTCGCTCGGTCCGGCGTCGGATTTCCTTCGCGGGAAAGTGCCGTTCCGCGACGTCTTCGCGCTGCACGGCCTTCTCGAAGACGGCCAGCTCGATACCTGGCTCATGCAGCTACTAGGGCGGAGCGTGAACGTGGTCATCCTCCGGCCGGTCGTCCTTGGCTCCGTGGCCGTGGCCATGCTCTGGTACCTGGGCATGGTGATCTTCGACTCGATCCCGCTGGCCATGCTGTCGATCTTCCTCGGGGCGGTGACGACCGTCGACAACGAGCGGGCTCTGCTCGAAATCCTGGCCATCGCTCTGCTCATCGGGGCTCTGCGCCGCAATGCGCGCTGGCTGGCGCTGGCCAGCGGCGCCGCCGCGGGCGTAACGATTTTCTACAGCCTCGACATCGGGTTGTACACGGTAGGCGGTGAGGTGTTGTCCATTCTGGCCCTGACTGCTCTCAACCGCGGTGCGGCCCGTCGGACCTGGGCTCTGCCAGGCGCCTTCCTGGCAGGCATCGCACTCGGAGCGGCGCCGTTTCTGATTTATCTGGCCGCGCGCGGCGCGATCGGTGCGTTCTTCGAGACATCCTTCGTCGTCATCCCGCGCATCATCGACGCCGTCTGGTCGCTGCCGTTTCCCGACCTGACCGCCACGTTCCGGACGAACCTCAATCTCCACACGCTCGCTGACTTCTTCCTGTTCGACCAGTTCCGCTTCATCCTCAACATCCTGGTCATCGGCATCGCGCTGATCGTCATCGTGCAGCGGCGGATTACACACCGTGGTGACTCGCTCGATGTGGCGCTTACGGTCCTTACCGCGTTCGCGATCCTGACGCAGCGGAGCGCGTTGGGCCGCGCCGATTTCCCGCATCAGTATTTTTCGGCATTCCTCATCGGGCCGATGATCCTGATCCTGCTCGTGCTTTTCGGCCGCGCCACGATGCGGCTCTGGCGCGAAGGCGATCGCGCCGCGCAAGCCTTCATCGTCCTCGCCACGGCGACGATCGTTCCGCTGCTGGCCGTGATGCTGTGGGTTCCCGACATCGCCAACATGCGGCTTGACGACATGACGCACTACCTCGGCCGCGTCAGCCGCATCGGCTGGATCGATCCAGCCGCCGAGGAGATTCTGGCCCGAATCGCCGGCGTGAAAGCGGTTGTGGACGAGCTGAGCAAACCGGGAGAGCCGATCTTCGACTTCTCCAACCAGCCCGCCCTCTACTTCTTCTGCGACCGGCCCAATCCCACGCGCTTCTACCAGGTGCCGATCCTTTCACCGCGCGAGTATCAGGCCGAGACGATCCGCGCGCTGGAGCGCGCCAGACCGCCTCTCGTCATCCGGCACTCGCCGCAGGAGTTCGATGTCTTCGACGGCATCGACAACGCCATTCGCGCGCAGGCGGTGGCCGCCTACATCGACGACCACTACACCTACGCACGCTCGACGCGCGGCGTCGAGATCTGGCGCCGCCGCGGCGACTCGCCCCCCTTCGATCTCAACGGCTATCTGAGCCGCATCCGCATTCCGTCGCTTCAGGAGTTGGGGATGATCGGCGAGCGCTCACGGGTGGTGTTCCCTTCGGTGGGCAGTCTTCCCGGCGCGAACGGCACGTACTGGCGCAGCGATCTGACCTTGCACAACCCGTTCAAAGAGCGAACGCCGCTCGGGCTGCGCTACGTCTCCGGCGACACGCGCATCGACCGCACCGTCACGATCCTGGGCGGACAGAGCCTGCGATGGGAAGACGTCGTGCACTCGCTCTTCCAGGCGCCCGTGGGGAGCGGAGTGCTCTGGATCGAATACCGCGGACAGCACCCGCCGGTGGCGCGGATCAGGACCTACGATGCCGCGCACAACGCGCAGGGCTCCGTGGATGCGCCGCTGTCGATGCGCGACTCCGCAACCGCCGGAACCGAAAACGCCGACCTGACCATCGTCGGCATCCCCGGCGGCACGCAACGGCGCGTTAACATCGGCATCGTCAACGTGGGGAAAATCCCGGCCACCTTCCGCATCACCGTCCGCACGCGCACCGGCCAACTCATCGGAAGAACATTCGAAGAAGGACTGGGCGAGGATGCGTCGCGGATGATCGCCGACATCGATAAGACTCTCGGCGTCCCGCTCGATGAAACGTCCGCCGTACACATCACGATGATCGCCGGCACCGGCGTCGCCTACGCCAGCGTGATCGACGCGAACGGGGATTCGCAGTTGCTGAGCGGGGTTGCGCGGTAGCGGGGTTGCGCGGTCTCGCGGTTGCTGGGTTGCAAGGTTACTGGGCGCGTCGGGACGTGCTGCGAAGCCTTACTAAACCGAGACCCCGAGACTGCGTAACCTCGCAACTCAGCAACCCAGCGACTTCGAGACCGCGAAACCCCGCTACCTCGCGACCCCCCCTCACCCTCCCCATTCACGCAACAGCGCCTTCGCATCCTCCTGCGCTCGTGCGTTCTCGACCTCGTAGTTGGGATCGTTCGGCGTGTTGATGACCTCGTGCAGGATGCGAATGGCTTCGGGGCCGCTCTTGCTGTCGTTTGAGACCATGGCATCGGCGAGAAAGACGCTGGTGATCTTGTTCGTCGGGTCGATCCGGTACGACTCCTTCAGGAAGCGCACCGCTTCCGCGGCGGAAGCCCAGCCGGTGAGGAACGGGACGCGCGGGGTCTCATCGTGCAGCCGCCCGAGGACGCGCTGCGGGCCGCCGCCTTCCATCCGGGGATCGGACAGCATGGCGATGGTGGCCTCGCGCCGGATGCGATCGGCCGCACCTTCGCGCACCGCCGCCATCTTGCCGTAGGCCAAGGCCCATTCGCCCCAGTTCACCGAGTCCCAAAAGAAAACCTCGCCCGCGCCGGAGATCGAGCGCACGGCCTCGGCGACCTGCTTTTCCGGCCCATCCGCCTTCACGCTTTTGGCGGCCAGGGCGCGATTGACGATGGCCAGGGCCGCATCGCCTTCGGTCTTCCCGAATGTGTAGACGCGCTTCTTTTCGTCGCCTGCCGTTGCGACGTACGCCCCTTTGAAGCGGACAGCCCGAAGAAGTTTCCACCGGGCCTCGAGATTGTTCGGCTCCTGGGCGATCGCCTTCTGATAGGCGGCGATGGCGGCATCGATCTGCGCCGGCCTGGCAAGCCCGCCCTGGTGGCCTTCCGCCCGCGCATTCCAGTGCTGGTCACCGTCGCCGACCTGGGCCGCGGCGGTCAGAGCGAATGCGATGACAAATGACGTGAGAATCACGATTTTGCGCATGCCGGCGATTGTATGGCACATCAATTGAACCTCATCCGTAGCAATGCGCATCACGATCATTGCCGCCATCCTGCTTCTCCTCGGCGCCTGCCGGGGCGTGAAAACGCCGCGTGACTATCAGAACGCCCCGCCGGCGATGATGCACCCAGCGACGTCGTCTGCCCAGACACCGACAGCACACGGTATGCCCGGCCCCGCCCCCCAACCGAGCAAAGGCGCCGAGGGTGCAAACATCACGCGCGAGCCAACCTCGGCGAACCCTCAAACGGAAAAGCTCGGCAATCAGGCTCCGGTGACGACGGCGACGCATACGTGAGTTTGCGGGGGTCGGTTGGGGGTAAACCAGAAACCAGAAACCAGAAGGGTTCGGCCATCCTCTCTGGTTTCTGGTTTCTGGTTTCTAGTTTCTAGTTTCTGGTTTCTGGTTTCTGGTTTCTGGTTTCTGGTTTCTGGTTTCCCCCCCGACCCCCGCGATTACAATCCCCTCCCCTTGCGACTCATCTTCTTTGGCACTCCGAATTTCGCCGTTCCTTCCTTGGAAACGCTGGCGCGCGAGCATGACATCGCTCTGGTCGTGGCGCAGCCGGACAAACCGGCCGGGCGCGGCATGAAGGTGCATGTGCCGGAGGTGGCGGTGAAGGCGCGTCAACTTGGATTGCCGCTGGCGCAGCCGGCCAAGGCCCGCGACGCCGGGTTCCTCGAATCGGTTGCAGGGTTGCAAGCGGACCTCGGCATCGTCGTCGCGTACGGGAAGATCCTGCCGGCGGATTTACTGGCCATTCCCAGGCAGGGCTTCCTCAACGTACACGCCTCGATCCTGCCGAAATATCGCGGCGCCGCGCCGATCCAGCGCGCCATCGAGAACGGCGAGACGACGACCGGTGTGACGATCATGCGCGTCGATGAGGAGATCGATCATGGTCCGATGCTGGCGGTCGAGACCACGGCGATCGGACCCGATGAACGGACACCGTCGCTCGCCGCGCGCCTCTCGCGAATCGGCGCCGAGGCGCTGGCGCGCGTGCTCGCGGCCATGCCTCGCGAAACGCCGCAGGAGCACGCCGCCGCAACGTACGCGCCGAAGATCGAAAAGAGCGAGGGGGCCATCCACTGGGCGGAAACGACGGCCGCGATCTACAACAGATTCCGGGCCTTCGATCCATGGCCGGGAGTCTTCGTCGGCGATCTGAAGCTGCTCGACCTCGCACCGGCGGATGGTCACGGCGTGCCGGGGACGATCCTTTCGACGGGCAATGACGGTGTCATCGTCGCCACCGGCGACACGTCGGTCAGGCTGATCACCGTGCAGCGGCCAGGGAAGAGGCCGGTCAGTGCAAGGTTGATCCTCCACGCGACGAAGGATCTCCAGTGATGTTGCGGAGACCGTGAGAGACGAAAGACAACACGCTCTACAACTCCTCCGCCGGATCGAGCGCGAGTCGGCCTACGCGTCGCTGCTGCTGACGAACGACTCCGGGTTCGTCCGTACCCTCGTCCTGGGCGTCCTCCGCTGGCGTTCCCGGCTCGACTTCGTCATCGATTCGTTCGCGAAGGGAGACGTCGAGCCGGAGATCCGCGACGTTCTTCGTCTGGGCGCTCTGCAAGTGTTGTTCATGCACGTCGCCCCGCACGCCGCGGTCGGCGAGACGGTGCAGCTAGCGCCCAATCGCGCGCGCGGCTTCGTCAATGCCGTCCTTCGGAAGATCGCATCGAAGAACATCCCGGAGCCGCCGGACGTCGCCACGCGGACCGCACATCCGCAATGGCTCATCGGTCGATGGACCCGGATGTACGGCGCCGAGCGAACAGCGAGAATCGCCGAGGCGAATCAGGAGCTGTCCTTCCCCGACGTCATCACCGATTCGCCGCCCCCGGACGCGACCGCCTCGGAACTCGTGCCCGGCATGTGGAAGCTGACCGGATCGAGCGCGGAGGTCGACGGTATTGTCCTCGATGAAGGGAGCGCGGTTATCGCCGGCATCGCCGCGGCCGCAGGAGACGACGTGCTCGACCTTGCCGCGGCGCCCGGGGGTAAATCGTTGGTGATGCGCGCCCGTGGCGCGCACGTAGTCAGCAACGACATCTCCATTACACGGCTGCGGCCCCTCATCGGCAGGTCGGACACGCTCGTCGTCAGCGACGGCCTGCGGCCGCCGTTTGCCCGCAGGTTCCGCGTCATCCTGCTCGACGCGCCGTGCAGCGCAACCGGAACGATTCGCAAGAATCCGGAGCTCAAGTGGCGTCTGGGCGAAGCGGATCTCGCGTCATTTGCTTCCTTGCAACGTGCGTTGCTGAGCTCCGCGCTCGATCTCGCCGCGGAGACGGTCGTCTATGCGACCTGCTCTCTGGAGCCGGAAGAAAACGACGCCGTCGTCGATGACGTCCTGAGCGCCCGCGGCGACTTCGTCCGCGGCGATGTGGCTGGATTGGTGAACGCAAACGTGGCACCGTGGGTTGAGAAAGGCGTGCTCCGTCTGACACCCGACGCCGGCAGCGACGGCTTTACCGCACACCTTCTGCAGCGTTCGCTTATCATCCGCCGCTGATCACGAATGGCTCGCGACCTCCTCATCGGCAACGGTTCACTCGTCATCGGCTTCGACGCCGCGTACCGGATCGCCGATGTCTACTTTCCGCACGTCGGCCTCGAGAATCACGCAGGCGAACGCTTTCGCTTCGGCGTTTTCGCGGACGGCGTGTTTTCCTGGGTGGAGAGCGACCAATGGCAGCGGACGCTCACGTACCTGCGCGAAACGAACGTCACGGACGCGCAGTGCGTGAACGAGGAGCTCGGCATCCGCCTTCGCTGCTACGACGCGATCGATTCCGAGGCGAATGTCTACGTCCGCAAAATCGTCGTGCGCAATCTGCGGAACGAGCCGCGACGCGTAAAGCTTTTTTTTCACCACGGTTTCGAGCTCTACGGCAGCCCGAACGCCGACACGGCGATGTTCGACCCCGACTCGCGCAGCGTCATCCATTACAAAGCAAAGCGCTACTTCCTCGTGAATGGCGCCACCGACGCGGTCTCCGGCATCGATGAATATTCGTGCGGCCGGGCCGGCATCGGCGACAGCGAAGGGACGTGGCGCGACGCCGAGGACGGCGAGCTTTCGATGAACGCCATCCAGCAGGGAGCGGTCGACTCGACGATCGCTCTGCACGTCGATCTCGATCCGCTCGGAAGCCAGACGGTGTACTACTGGATCTGCGCCGGCGTGCGCTACGGCGACGTGCGGAAGCTCGATCAATACGTGCGCGAGGAGACGCCGGCGCGGATCATCGCCCGGACCGCCTCGCTCTGGTACACGTGGGTCAACAAGTCCGGCGAAGACCTCAGCGACTTACCCGAGGAGATCATCGACCTGTATCGAAGATCGCTGCTGGTTGTGCAGACGCACTGCGACCGCGAAGGAGGCATCGTCGCCGCGGCCGACTCGGATATCGAGCTGGGTCACAACGACCACTATGCCTACGTCTGGCCTCGGGACGGCGCCTTCATCGCCGACGCCATGGACCGGTCCGGATTTCATCAGATCACGCGCCGTTTCCTGCAGTTCGCGCACGACACGATCAGTAACGATGGTTACTTTCTTCACAAGTACGCTCCGGACGGCTCGGTGGCGTCGTCATGGAATCCGTGGGTGCGCAACGGGAAGAAACAGTTGCCGATTCAGGAGGATGGGACAGCCCTCGTCGTCTGGCTCCTGGCGCGGCATTACGACCGGACACGCGACCTCGAGTTCATCCGGAGCGTTTACCGGCGTCTGGTCGTGCAACCGGCAGACTTCATGGCCCAGTTCCGCGATCCGGAGACACATCTGCCGCTGCCCTCGTTCGACATGTGGGAGGAGCGGCAGGGCGTCTTCACCTTCACGGCGTCGGCCGTTTGCGCCGCGCTGCAGGCGGCCGCCGATCTGGCGGCCCTTTTCAATGAACAGGAGCGCCGCGCGCACTATCTGAAAGTGGCCGCTGAGATCCGGGAGGCTATGGTCCGGCACCTCTGGCTGGAAAACGAAAGCCGCTTCGCGCGCGGACTGACCTTGAGCGCCGACTCGCTGGAGCTCGACCGCACCGTCGATGCCTCGACGTTCGCGACGTTCTTCCTCGGCGTGTTCGCGCCCGACACGGCCATGGTCGAGGGAACGATGCGCGCCATCCGCGAGACGTTGTGGGTACAGACGGAGATCGGAGGCGTTGCACGATATGCAAACGACCGCTATCAGAGGACGGCGGCGGACAACGACACCACTCCCGGCAATCCGTGGCTGATCTGCACGCTCTGGCTTGCGGAACATGGCATTGCCCGGGCCAAATCCGTGGCCGAGCTGCAGTCGGCGCTCGACCTTCTCCGCTGGGTACGCGCGAAGGCTCGCCCGTCGCTTGTACTGCCGGAGCAGGTGCATCCGTACACGGGAGCGCCGCTCTCGGTATCACCCTTTTCATGGAGCCATGCACAAGTCGTTTCCGTCGTTCGCGGATACCTCGACAGGCTTCATTTTCTTCGTCGCAACGGCGCCGAAAATGCATCGCGCGGCCAGGTGAAAAATGTCGCGGGAAACTCCGTTGACAAACCCTGATCGTTCTCATAGATTGCGAAAAACCTAGAAAACATCACGGGTTGCGCATCAGGAAGAGGAGATGTTCTATGGCAGGCAAGGGTGACGTCATCAATGAGATCGCTGAACAGGCGGGCATTTCGAAGAAAGAGGCGGCTGCTGCCTTCGATGCGTTCGTGAGCTACATTTCCAACACGTGCCAGCGCGGCGATCGTTGCGCCATTCCGGGCCTCGGCAGCTTCGCCGTGACACAGCGGAAAGCGCGCGAGGGCCGCAATCCCCGCACGAATGAAAAGATTACGATCCCGGCATCGAAGAACGTCCGTTTCAAGGCAGGCAAAGACCTGCGCGAGGCGGTGAACACGAAGCGGGCCAAGGGTCGGAAGTAACCCCGCTACCGCGGCAGCGAAGCGCCCCGCCGCGGCGGGGCGCTTTTCATTTTGCGACAATCATCAATTCGCGAACGTCGTGGAGTGAGCGGCAGACCCTCCCCGCCATCGCCGCGATCTCGGTCGATGGCTCGATGAGATCAGGGACGATGATGACCTCCATCCCCGCGGCGCGCGCGGCGCGGACGCCGGCTTCGGAGTCCTCGAGCACGAGACAGTGATCCGGCGCCACGCCGAGACGTTGCGATGTGAAGAGGAAGAGATCGGGCGCCGGCTTCAAGTGGCGAACCTCATCGCCGAAGACTATCGCTGTGAAGCGCGTGGCGAGCTCACCGAGGCAGCGAAGCGCGATGTCGCGCGGTGTTGATGTTGCCAATCCCAACCGGATGCCGAGGCTGTCGAGAAGGTCGAGCAGCTCGATGGCGCCGGGTTTGCGCGCAAGCGGCGCAAGGTCGAGACGTCTGTCAAAGTCGCGGCGCCAACGCTCGCGGAACTCATCGAGCGGCAAAGCCTCACCAAAGCGCTCGCGCAGAAGTCGTTCCGCTTCATCGTTCCCTCGGCCGACGAAGTGCGCGTAAAACTCGTCGTCGATCGGACAGCCCAGTTCCGCCGACGCCGTCTGCCACGTCACCCGGTAGAGCGGCTCGCTGTCGAGCAGCAGGCCGTCCATGTCGAAGATGACCGCGCCCGGATTCAAACCCACGCTTTCGGCACGAAGAGGCGCTCGTACAGATTGATGGCGTAGCGGTCGGTCATTCCGGCGATGAAGTCGATGGCCAGCCGCTCCACCGGCTCGTCTCCGGCAACGTTGAGGAACTCGTCGGGATGTGCCGTGACGTGCTCGAACAGTTCCGTCAGCGTCCGTTGCGCTTTCACAAACTCGTTGCGCACCCCCGGGGTCAGATACATGTTCTGGAACATGTACGTCCGCAACTCCTCGAGCGCCCCGAGCACTTCGGCGGACATCGAGATCGACTCGTAGTCGCAGGCCAGGGTCGACGCGATGACGTCGCGCACCATCCTGTCGATCCGCTGGCCGGCCTTGTTGCCAAGCGTCTTGCGTATCTCTTTCGGGATGTCGTCCTCGCTCAACACCCCGGCGCGGATACCGTCATCGATGTCGTGATTGACGTAAGCGACGATGTCGGAGATCCGGACGATGTCTCCTTCCAGCGTAAGGGCGCGCGACTTCGGGCGGCGCCGAAGCAGCTCGCCTTTCTCGCCCTTGGAGTGCTTGAGAATGCCGTCGCGCACCTCGATGGTGAGGTTCAGCCCGCGCCCGTCGTTTTCCAGCACTTCGACGACGCGCACCGACTGACGGTAATGGTCAAAGCCGCCTTTGACCAGCTTGTTGAGCGCCGCTTCACCGGCGTGGCCGAAGGCGGAGTGGCCGAGGTCGTGGCCGAGACCGATTGCCTCGGTGAGGACTTCGTTCAGGCGCAGCGATTTCGCGATCGTCCGCGCGATCTGCGTGACTTCGAGCACATGCGTGAGACGCGTCCGGTAGTGGTCGCCCTCGGGGGCGAGAAAGACCTGCGTCTTGTGCTTCAACCGCCGGAAAGCCTTGCAATGGATGATGCGATCGCGGTCGCGCTGATACGACGGACGGAGGTCGTCCTCCGGTTCATCGCGGTCGCGTCCGCGCGTCTCGGAGCTCCGCCCCGCCTGCGCGACCATTGTGTCGCGCTCGATGTTCTCGAGCATCTCGCGGATGGAGGTCATGCGCCGCACACTCTACCGGAAGGGCCTCACGGCCGGAGCGCTGGCTTCCTCGCGAGCGTAGCGCCGTCGGCTCGACGGCCGGACCGCCGCCGGCTCGGCGGCGACACTTCAACGCGCCAGCGAGCCGCTGGCGGTCCAGCCGGCGGGCCGCCAGCGCTACGAACGCGAGGACGCCAGCGCTCCGTCTCCTCACAACGCCAGCTCCATAAACCTTGTCCCTTCGATCGGGTTGAACCGGTACGGCGCTATCTCGACGAAGCCGAGCGCCTGATACAGGGGGATGGCGGCGTGCATCGTCGGCAGCGTATCCAGACGCATGCGTTTGTAACCGCGTTGCCTCGCCTCGTCGATGATGCGCTCCGCGAGTTGCCGGCCGAGGTTGTGGCCGCGGAGCTCGGGGCGGACGTAGAGCCGTTTCATCTCGCAGGTCGCGTCGTCGAGACGCCGGAGGGCGACGCAGCCGGCGGCGTGGGCATCATCGCGAGCGATGAGGATCCGCTCGTAGAACTCGTCGAGCGTGGCCAGCTCGTGATCGAAATCCTGAAAGGAAAGGTCGACGCCGAGGGATTGTGCGTACTCGATGAACAGCTCGCGGACAACGGCTAGATCGTCCGCGGGTCCGATCGTGATCACACCAGCAGCTCGCCTCGCAGAATCGTTACCGCCTGGCCGCCGAGTTTCACGCGATCCCCGTCGAGCCGGACGCGGACCGCGCCTCCGCGCGGGGAGGCCTGAAACGCGCTCATTTCGTTCTTGCCGAGGCGCTGTGCCCAGTAGGGCGTCAGACAGACATGCGAGGAGCCGGTAACGGGGTCTTCATCGATTCCGGAGCCGGGAGCGAAGAATCGGGAGACGAAATCGTACTCGCCATCGCCGCGGCTGGTGACGATGATGCCGCGCACCGGCAATTGACGCAATACGGCATGGTCGGGTTTAAGGTTCCGCACCTCCGCCTCCGTCGGCAGCTCGACGAGATAGTCGAACTGATTGCGTCCGACGTAGGTGGCGTGCGTCGTGCCGAGGGCGTCGAGCAGGCCGGCGGGGGCGGCGATTTGCTCCTCGCGCTTGGCGGGGAAATCGAGCTCGATCAGATCGCCGGCGCGCTTCGCCGTCAGCACGCCGCTGCGCGTGTGAAATCGCAGTTCGTCGGCGCCGCTGACGTTCTCACTCCAGATCGCGTGTGCCGAGGCCAGCGTGGCGTGCCCGCAAAGATCGACTTCCACGGCTGGCGTGAACCACCGCAGCGACCAATCGTCGTTCCGCGGCAGAAGAAACGCCGTCTCGGAGAGATTCATCTCCGCCGCGACGTTCGCCATCCAGCGGTCATCCCGCTCGCCGTCGAGAAAGCAGACGGCGGCGGGATTTCCCCTGAACGGCTCACTGGTGAAGGCGTCGATCTGGAGGAGGCGCATGATGCGGTCTCGAGGTCTCGTGGTTGCGTGGTCTCGCGGTGAGGCTGCGCGACTGCGCAACCGCGAGACCTCGCAACTTCCTTACATCAGAACCCCTGAACCTTCGCCGCCTTCGCATACATCCAGCGGACGAAGAGGAAGCCGACAATGATGACGCCGGCCAGGATGCCGTCGCGCGTCCAGGGATCGGCGCCGTAGATGGTCGGGTAGTGATTGCTGATCATCAGGAAAATCAGCGGCACCGACATGTACGTGTTCTGGCGCGAACGAAGGCCGGCCTGACGGACGGTTTCGGCGTCGGCAGGGTTGCCATCCTTGACGCCGCGGATGATCTTCTGCTGATACGGCCAGATCACCATCCAGACGTTGAGGGCCATCATCGTTCCGAAGATCCCGCCGGAGTGGATATAGAGCGCGCGGCCACTGAAGTGTCCGGCGGTGGCCATCAGGCAGTAGACGCCGCCGAAGAGGATCATGTTGATGATGCTTGCCACGGTTACGTTCGCGACCTTCTTCAGGATGAGGTTGTAGATCACGAAGCCTACGGCCAGCGCGATCAGCACAATGGCCAGCCAGAGCCACGGGTTGCCGACGTGGTCCTGGTCGAAGAGCACTGTCTTCGTTTGGTAGTAGATGAGGCCCAGCAGCAGGAAGCCGGTGATCCAGGTCCACGCCGCGCCCCAGCGGAACCAGAAGAGGGCGCGCGGCATCAGCTCCGGCACGACCAGCTTCTTGGTTGGCCCGTCCATCTTCCCCGCGAAAGGACCGTTGACGAAGTTGAAGAACCAGAGGTGACCGATCCACATCACGCCGGCGACGACGTGACCCCACCGGAAAACGAGCTGCAACCAGTTGTTCAGATCCCCATTCATACGTTCTCCTCAATCTCTGCGGTTTGGGGTAGCCTGCGCCCGATTATATGTCTTCCCATGAATTCGACGGCCGCATCGCCATCGTCACGGGAGCATCGTCAGGCATTGGCCGTGCCACCGCGGAGATGCTTGCAGCCGGCGGCGCGCTAGTGGCGATTTTCGCCCGTTCCTCCACAGCGCTGCAGGCGGTCGCGGCAACGCGCGAGGCGCGCATGCTCGCGGTCGACGGCGACGTCAGCGATCCCGAGGCGATCGAGCGGCTTTTCGCGGAGACGGAATCGCGCTTCGGCGATTGCGACATCCTCGTCAACTGCGCCGGGATGATCGATCCGAAACTGCTGGTCGATGTGACACCCGAGGATTGGGACCGCATGTTCGCGGTCAACGTGCGCGGCACCTACCTGGCCACGCGGCGCGCGCTGCCGTCCATGATTGCAAAGCGCGGCGGCGCTATCGTCAACGTCGCCTCGATCTCCGGCGTCATCGGGCCGGAGAAGTTTCCGGGGTACGTCTCGTACTGCGCCAGCAAAGCAGCGGTGATCGGCATGACCGAGACGCTGGCGGTGGAGGTCAAGCAGTACGGCATCCGCGTGAACAGCGTCAGCCCGGGCTCGGTCGACACGCCCATGTGGGCTGCGGCCGGCGGCGGTGCTCCCGCGTCGATGACGCCGGATGAAGTAGCCGAGGTCATCTGCTTCCTGGCCTCCGGCCGGGCTCGCGCTGTGAACGGGCAGGACGTGCATGTCTACTCTTCGTGAGTCGCGGCCGACGTACGCTGCAATCGATCTCGATCGCTTCGATCACAACGTCGACGTGATCGCGCGATCGTTGCCGCGGGGAGCCAGGCTCGTTCCGGTGCTCAAGGCGGACGGCTATGGCCACGGCGCCGTGGAACTGGCGAAACGGTTGACGACGGATCGCGTGGCGATGATCGCGGTGGCGCTCCTCGAAGAGGCGCTGGAGCTGCGGCGTGCCGGCATCGCGCTGCCGCTGCTCGTGCTCGGGCCGCTGTCGAAGGAGCAGATCGCGGTTGCGCTCGAGCACGACGTCACCATCGGCGTCGTCGGTCCCGAGGAGCTCGCGCTCATCTGCGCGATCGCGCGCGAGCGGGACGTGGCCGTCCATCTCAAGCTCGACTCGGGCATGGGACGGATGGGTGTGACCGCCGCCGAGCTTCCTCGGGTGATGTCCTTGCTCCAGGCCGCTCCTCGGCTTCTTATCGACGGCATCTACACGCACCTCGCGAATGCCGACGACACCGAGGATCCCTTCACCGAAATTCAGATCGCCAACTACGACGGAATGCTCGCGCGGCTCCGCGAGAATGGAATCGAAGCGCCGCTCCATCACTTCGCCAATTCCGCGGCCGCGCTGCGCGGGCTGGTGCGGCCAGGCGACTTTGCGCGCGTCGGGATCGCGCTCTTCGGCCCGCGGCCGATCACGACCGCCGCCGGCACGATCGAGCCGGTGCTCCGCTGGCGCACGGAGATCATGCGGCTGAAGGAATTGCCGGCCGGCCATGCCATCGGCTATGGCACGACGTTCCACACAACACGGCTCAGCCGGATCGCAACGTTACCGGTCGGATACGCCGATGGCTACGACCGCCTGCTGTCGAACAACGCCGACGTTCTCGTGCGCGGACAGCGCGCCCCGGTGGTCGGGCGTGTGTCGATGGATCTCATCACGATCGACGTCACCGACATCCTGGATGCTGCCCTCGGCGATGAGGTAGCGCTGCTCGGAGACGGCATCACCGCCGAGGAGCTGGCGTTGAAGACGCAGACGGTCTCGTACGAAGTCTTTTGCCGGATCAGCGCGAGAGTACCGCGGGTTTATCGGGCGGGAACTAGTAGCGTTCTGTGACGCTCGCGGGTACCCTCCCCTATCGCCGAATGAACTTCCTCGAACGCATCGGCCTGGTTTTCATCCACCTCTTCGAAGAGACCGGTCTCTGGTTCCGGATGCTGTTGCGGACGATCCTATGGACGTTCCGGCCGCCGTTCGAAGGGATCGAGTGGTTGCGGCAGATGGTGCGCGTCGGCGTCGACTCCGTCCCGGTCGTCTTCCTGACGACGATGTTCACCGGCATGGTGATGGCGCTGCAGACCTACAACGGGTTCCATCGTGTACACGCCGAGAATTTCGTCGGCAGCGTCGTGGCGCTGGCCATGCTCCGTGAGCTTTCGCCGGTCCTGGTGGCGCTGATGGTGACCGGGCGCGTCGGTTCGTCCATGGCAGCCGAGATCGGGACGATGCGCGTCACCGAGCAGCTCGACGCGCTGGAGGCGCTGGCCACCGATCCGGTGCAGTATCTCTTTGTTCCCCGCGTGATCGCCGGCATCGTGATGCTGCCTCTGCTGACCATCCTGGGCGATGCCCTCGGCGTCGGCGGCGGCTATCTCGTCGCCGTGAAACTGATGGGAGCGAACCCGGTCGTCTACGAGACGAACACCTATCAGTTTCTGGAGATGAACGACGTCTGGAGCGGCTTGATCAAAGCAGCGGTTTTCGGACTGATCCTGACGCTCACCGGATGTGTGCGCGGCTACCACACGAAGGGGGGAGCCGAAGGAGTCGGACGGGCCACCACTGCCGCGGTCGTGAGCGCGTCGCTGATCATTCTTTTTGCCGATTTCTTTTTAACGAAGCTGTTGTTTTGATGCGGTAAAGCGGTAGCGAGGTCTCGCGGTTGCGCGGCCCAGCCACCCCGAGACTGCGAGACCGCGAAACCACGAGACCGCAATGCCAGAAACCACCGCCCCCACCATCTCCCTCCAGCACGTCGACAAGACGCTCGGCGGGCATAAGGTACTCGACGACCTGTCGATCGACATCCATCGCGGGGAGTCGGTGGTGATCGTGGGCGGATCGGGCGTCGGCAAGAGCGTGACCATCAAACACATGATCGGCCTGATGAAGCCCGACCGCGGACACGTCCTGATCGACGGTCATGACATCGGCTCGATGCGAGAGGTGGAGCTTAACCGCTTCCGCCGCAAGTTCGGGATGTCGTTTCAGGAAGGGGCGCTCTTCGATTCGATGTCCGTCTTCGAGAACATCGCCTTCCCGCTGCGGCGCCACACGAAGTTCACCGAGGAGCAGATCGAGGCCCGCGTCGACGAATGCCTCGACCTCGTCCATCTGGAGGATGTGGCCTCGAAGCATCCTTCCGATCTGTCGGGCGGAATGCGCCGCCGTGTCGGCTTCGCACGCGCCATTTCGCTGAAGCCGGAGATTCTGCTCTTCGACGAGCCGACCACCGGTCTCGATCCGGTGATCAGCGACGTCATCGCCGACCTGATCGTGGAGATGGACCGGACCCTCAACACCACCACGGTGACCATCACGCACGACATGAAGGTAGCCTTCAAGATCGCCGACCGCGTAGCCATGCTCTATCAGGGTCACATCGTCGAGGATGGGACACCGGAGACGTTCCAGCAGTCGTCAAACCCCATCGTCCAGCAGTTCATCGAAGGCCGGGCGGAAGGGCCGCTGACGGAGTAGGCACCCGATCATCGTCCGCATCGCTCCGTTTTTCTGCGGTATCGCTCCGTTTTTCTGCGGTATCGCTCCGTTTTCCTGCGGCATCGCTCCGTTTTCCTGCGGCATCGCTCCGTTTTTCTCCGACATCGCTCCATTTTTCTCCGGCATCGCTCCGTTTCGGTGCGGCATCGCTCCGTTTTAGTGTGGCATCGCTCCGTTTTAGTGTGGCATCGCTCCGTTTTGGTGCGGCATCGCTCCGTTTTGGTGCGGCATCGCTCCGTTTTAGTGTGGCATCGTATTATTTTTGGACACGTTGTCTACATTCCGGGCGTCTGTGTCCGAAATCTGAACAGCGATGCAAGACCTCCGTCTGGGGCAATGAAGCAGCCGGAGGCGGCTCGAAGTAAGTCGGACTCTCCAGTCCGGCCCATTGGGATTTGACGTTTGGTCGCTGCGGGAAGCGGTGCGCTCGGACAACGGGGCGGCGCTCCTTCGCGCGGGTCGGTCGGACTGGAGAGCCCGACGCACGTACGAGCCGCCTCCGGCGGCTTGTTTTCGGGCAATTCGCAAATCGGCGGATCATGAATCGTCCGTTTCTGATCTACTAATCACTCGTCTGCCGGTCCACTGACTGCCGAGGGAGATTTTGATGAAGCGATACGCATTCCTCCTGCCGCTGCTGTTTGTCGCACTCGCCGTTTCCGCGGCGCCGATCGTGTTGCACGTCGACGCCACCGGCGTGGCCTCCAACGTCTATCACGCGCACCTGACCATTCCCGCGGCGCCGGGGCCGCTGACGCTCTACTACCCGAAGTGGATTCCGGGGGAGCACGGTCCGACCGGGCCCATCAACGGCCTTACGGGTCTGGTGATCACGGCGAATGGGAAGAGCGTCCCATGGCTGCGCGATGGGGTGGAGATGTTCGCGTTCCACGTCGACGTGCCGGCCGGCGCGAGCGCGCTCGATGTCGATCTCGACTACATCGCCCCGGCTCCGGGCGCGAACTTCACGGCCGGCGCTTCGACGTCTCCGCGCCTGGCGGTGTTGAGCTGGAACACGGTCCTCCTCTATCCGCAGACCGCGGGGGGCAGCGATGCGCTGCAGATCGACGCCACGATGCGCATTCCGGCCGGCTGGTCATACGCGACCGCCCTGGAGACGACCGGACACAGCGGAGATGAGATTCAGTTCGAATCCGGGTCCCTGACGCACCTCATCGACTCGCCGGTGCAACTCGGGACCATCCTGCGCAAGATCGAGATCCCCAGTCATTCGACGCTCAAACACACGATCAACCTCCTCTCCGAGAGCAACGAGGCCACGCAGACACCGGACGATTTTCCGGCGCAGTACGGTCGCCTGGTGGACGAGGCCGCGGCGCTCTTCGGCGCGGAGCACTATCGCCACTACGACTGGCTGCTGACGCTCAGCGACGCGGTCGCCCACTTCGGTCTGGAACATCACGAGTCGAGCGACGACCGCACCAACGAGAACCAGTTGCGGGAAGAAAACGGGCGCAAGTGGAACTCGACGCTTCTGGCGCACGAGTACGTACACTCATGGAACGGCAAATACCGCCGCCCGGCCGGACTGGCCACCGGCAATTACGACAAGCCGATGACGGGCGAGCTGCTCTGGGTTTACGAGGGGCTGACCGAGTACCTCGGCGATCTGTTGCCGGTGCGCAGCGGAATCCTCTCCGCGGACGACTATCGCGAGAACCTGGCGGAGACCGCCGCCAACATGACCCAGCACGTCGGCCGAACATGGCGTCCCCTTCTCGACACGGCCGTGGCCGCACAACTGCTCTACGACGCGCCGGGGGCGTCGACGAACTGGCGGCGCAGCGTCGATTACTACCCCGAGGGCGAGCTCCTCTGGCTCGACGCGGACATGACCATCCGTTCGCTGACGAAAGGAAAGCGGTCGCTGGACGACTTCTGCCGCGCCTTCTATGGCGGAACGAGCGGACATCCGGAGCTGAAGCCGTACACGTTCGACGACATCGTCACCACGCTCAACACCGTAGCGCCGAATGACTGGCGCGCATTCCTCAACGAGCGGCTGACGTCGCTGTCCGCGACGCCGCCGATGGGGGGCTTCGAGCAGGCCGGCTGGCACCTCGTCTACACCGACAAGCCGAATACCGCGCTGCAGTACTACGAAGGCCGTAACAAGGGGGCCGACCTCAATGCCTCGCTCGGCTTTATGGTCGGCGAAAACGGCACGATCGGGGATGTGGTGCCGGGCTCAGCGGCCGCCAAAGCCGGTATCGCACCGGGAGCGCACATCATCGCCGTCAACGGCCGCGCATTCAGCACGGCCCGGCTGCGGGAGATCGTCAAGGCCTCCGCCAGCGCCACCGCGCCGATCGTGATCATCGTGCAGAGCGGTGAGTTCTTCTCGACAGTGTCCGTCGACTATCACGGCGGCGAACGCTACCCGCATCTGGAACGCCTGACCGGACAGGCGGATTGGATGGAGGCGTTGACGAAGCCGTTGGTGCCGCCACCGGTGGCGCCGACGCCTTCAGTAAAGAAGAAAAAGTGATTGGAGTGATTGGTGATTAGTGATTAGTAGATCAGAAGCCAGCCCTGATCACTAATCTACTAATCCACTAATCCACCAAGTCCACCCAGGCAAACGAAAAGGGCGCGGTCGTCCGCGCCCTTTCGTAGCGATGACTTCGGGATTAGTCCTTGTGCAGATGGCGGTGATGCTTGACCGGTGTCTCTTCAGGCGTCTCGGTGCTCGATGCCATCGGAGCCGGGGTCTCGACGACCACCGGAGCGGGAGCGGGAGTCTCGACGACCACCGGAGCCGGTGCCGGAGTCTCGACGACCACCGGGGTCTCGACCGTTGCCGGCGTCTCCACGACCGTCACGTCCGAGGGGGTCTTCTTCGGAATGAGGTTGACGTCCGTGTTTGTGCCGATGGAGGAGCTGTTGCCAGAGCCACCAACCGAGCTGCTCGTGTAGGCGCGCCCGGTGCTATCGACCGTTGCCGGGCCGGAGATCACGGCCGGCGTCGACGTGCTGGCAACACCCGCCGTGTTGTTCGGAGCCGGAACTGTGCCGACAGTTTGACCGCTGTCTGCCGTGGCCGGCGTCTCGGTACGAATCTGACCATACTGGTCTGTCGCTGCTGCGTTGTGGTGCGCGCACGCGCTCAATACGAGCGCGAACGCCGCCGACCCCAGGCCGGCTACTGCTTTCTTCAGAAATGTCTTCGTTCTCATTTTTTCTGCTCCTTGCTGCGCTCAAGATCGCAGCTCGTCAAATGCCTCGCGGCTATGAGTGGCAGAGCAACTAGCTTGCCTGAATTTATTTACTCTAAGATGCGCGAATGGCAGAGCGCGTCTGGCAGGTAAGTGAGCTCATCCGTCAGATCAACGCGGAGCTCTTTCGATACAACGACATAAGCGTGGAGGGGGAAGCGACGAATGTCGTTCGCTCCGCGGCCGGCCATCTTTATTTTTCGATCAAGGATGCCCGCGCGCAGATGCGCGTCGTCCTTTTCGCTACGAACGCGCGCTTCCTCCGCTTCCGCATCGAGAATGGATTGCAACTCGTCGTCCGCGGCCGGCTGACTCTCTACGAGCAGAAGGGAGAGTTCCAGCTCAACGCCGTGGCGGTGGAGCCGGCCGGTCTCGGTGCTCTGCAACTCGCGTTCGAACAGCTCAAGAAACAGCTCGCCGGCGAGGGCCTGTTCGATCCGGCCAGGAAGAAACCGATCCCGATGCTGCCGCAGCGAATCGCCGTCGTTACCAGTCCCACCGGCGCCGCCATCCGCGATGTGCTGAACGTCCTCGGCCGCCGCTTCGCCGGGCTTTACGTGCAGGTTTATCCGGTGCGGGTGCAGGGGAGAGAGGCGTCACGCGAGATCACCATCGCCATCCGCCACCTGTCGCGGTGGCAACTGCACGACGTCGTTCTGATCTGCCGGGGAGGAGGCTCTCTCGAGGACCTGTGGGCATTCAACGAGGAGTCGGTGGCCAGGGCGGTGGCTTCCTGCACCATCCCGACGATATCGGCCATCGGACACGAGACCGATTTCACGATCTGCGACTTCGTGGCCGACCTCCGCGCGCCAACGCCGTCCGCCGCCGCCGAGATCGTGATCCGGGCCAAAAGCGAGATCTGCGCGCAGCTCGATCACATGTCGCGCCGCGTGCGGCACGTGGTGGAGACGCGCGTGCGCAACTATCGCCACGAGCTGCGACATCTGATCTCGTCGGACCGCCTCGGCCTGCTGCCGCGCCGGATCGCCCTACGCCGCGAACGCCTGAACCGCAGCCGTGTGACGCTCTATCGCATGCTCGAGGCGCGGGCGCGCTCGATGCGTGCCCGGCTCCTGGCCGTGAACGAGCCGCTGCTCCGCTTCCCGGCGCACGTGACGCGCGAGCGCGAGCATCTCCGCTCCACCGTCGCCACGCTCAGCGCCGTCTCCCCTCTATCCGTTCTCTCGCGCGGCTACGCCATCGCCTTCTCACGCACGAAACGCGGCCGCCGCAAACCGATCCTGGACGCGAATGTGGTCGCCATCGGCGAGCTGATCGAGGTGCAGTTGAAGAAGGGCCGAGTCGAATGCACGGTTGACGCGAAGACCATGGGGCTTGAGACTGTGTGGCCCCTGGCAAAAGAATGAACGGCACATGGCCCGCAAATCCAACGAATTCGAAAAGGCCTTTCAGCAGCTCGAGACGATCGTGAAGCGTCTGGAGTCGGAGGAGATGCCTCTCGACGAGTCGCTGCAGCTCTTCGAGGAAGGGGTTCGCCTTTCGCGCTTCTGCAACCAGAAGCTCGAAGAGGTGGAGAAGAAGATCGAGCTGATCCTGGCCGACGCCAAGGGCCAGCCGAGAGTCGAACCGTTCGAGAGCGGGGATCTCGATGAGGCGCCCGAGCTGCATTCCGAGCTGCACTCCGAGGACGATGAGGAGTGAGCGCGCTCGACGGCTACCTCAGCGACAAACGGCAACTTGTCGACCGCGTGCTCGATGCGAATCTCCCGCCCGCGGATACACCTCCGGCCGTCATTCATGAGGCGATGCGCTATGCAGTCCTCGGCGGCGGCAAGCGGATCCGGCCGATCATGGCCATCGCCGCCGCGGAAGCGTGCGGCGCAGGCGTCGAAGACCTCCTCGTTCCGATCGCCGCCCTGGAGCTGATCCACACCTACTCTCTCGTCCACGATGACCTTCCGGCGCTGGACAACGACGATCTCCGCCGCGGGCGCAAGACGACGCACGTGGTCTTCGGCGAGGCGATGGGCATTCTCACCGGCGATGCCCTGCTCACCGAGGCGTTCGCGTGGCTGGCCCGTCCCGTGGCCGGCGTTGAGGCGGTGCACCAGCTTCGTGCCGTGCGCGAAGTCGCCGTCGCGGTCGACTCGAAGGGGATGATCGGTGGGCAGGTCGCGGACATCATCGCCACGGGAGCGAACGAAGCGACTGCCGGGCAGCTCGACTTCATCCACCGCAACAAGACCGGCAAGCTGCTGACCGCATCGGCGGTGCTCGGCGGGCTGCTGGCGAACGCACCCGAGGACAGGATCGACGCCCTTCGGCGCTATGGGAACGCGGTAGGGCTGGCCTTCCAGATCGTCGACGACCTCCTCGATCAGGAGGAAGACGCGGCCACCCTGGGCAAGACCGCTGGGAAGGATCTTGCACAAGGGAAGCTGACGTACCCAGCGCTCTTCGGCACGGGTGAGGCGCGGGCCAGGGTTGAGTCGCTACTCGCGGAGGCGCTCCACAACGCTGATATCATCGCCGGCCCTGTGAACTATCTCGCCGGGATCGCGCGTTTCATCTGCGAACGGCGATCGTGAGGCGCCGGTGCTGCCATGACGATCCTCGACAATATCAACTCTCCGAAGGATCTTCGGAAGCTCGATCGCAAACAGCTCCATGAGCTTGCGGATGAGATTCGCTATCGGATCATCGACGTGGTTTCGAGGATCGGTGGCCACTTCGGCGGCAACCTCGGTATCGTCGAGCTGACGCTGGCGCTGCACTACGTCTTCAACACACCGCGCGATCAGATCGTTTTCGACACCGGCCATCAGTCCTATCCGCACAAGCTCATCACCGGGCGACGCGACACGTTCGAGACGATCCGCATGCATGGTGGCATCTCGGGCTTCTGCAAACGTGAGGAGTCGGAGTACGACGTCTTCAACGCCGGCCACGCCTCGACCTCGATCTCCGCCGCCCTCGGTATCGCAGTGGCGCGCGACATCAAAGACGAGAACTACCGCGTCGTGGCCGTCATCGGAGACGGCGCGCTGTCGGGAGGCCTGGCGCTGGAGGGCCTCAATCAGGCCGGGCATCTCAAACGGAAGCTGATGATCATCCTCAACGACAACGACATGTCGATCTCGACGAACGTTGGCGCCATGTCGGGGTACCTGAACGGGATCATCAAGGGGCAAACCTACAACCAGGCCAAGGATCTCGCTAAGGGAATCATGGATCGCATTCCTCTCGTCGGCGGCAAGCTTCACGGCATGGCCAGCGATATGGAACAGCTCTTCAAGCACATGATCGTCCCCGGGACGCTGTTCGAGGAGCTCGGCTTCAAGTACCTCGGCCCCTACGACGGGCACGATCTCGATTTCCTGATCGATCTCTTCGAAAAGAACAAGGATTACAACGGCCCGCTCCTTGTCCACGTGATCACGAAGAAGGGGAAGGGGTACGTTCCGGCGGAGAACAAGCCGATCTGGTCGCACGGCGTCTCGCCGTTCGACATCGAATCAGGCGAGGTGGTGAAGTCGACGAAGGCTTCGGCGCCGAGCTACACGGCCGTCTTCGCCGAGACGTTGATCGAACTGGCCAAGCGCGATCCGAAGATCGTGGCCATCACCGCAGCGATGCCCGACGGCACGGGACTCGACAAGTTCGGGAAGGCGCTGCCGGAGCGCATGTTCGACGTAGGTATCGCCGAGGAGCACGCGGTCACGTTCTGCGGCGGCATGGCCACGCAGGGGATGAAGCCGATCGCCGCGATCTATTCGACCTTCCTGCAGCGGGCCTTCGATCAGGTCTTTCACGATGTGGCCATCATGGATCTGCCGGTGGTCTTCGCGCTCGACCGCGGCGGCATCGCCGGCGCCGACGGGCCGACGCACCATGGCATCTACGACATGGCGTACTTACGGATCTTCCCGAACATGGTCTGCATGGCGCCAAAGGATGAGAACGAGCTGCGGCACATGCTGAAGACCTCGTTCGAGACAGGTCATCCCACCTCCCTGCGCTACCCGCGCGGCAACGGCTTCGGCGTGGCCATGGACGCCGAGCTGAAGTCTCTGCCGATCGGAAAGGGCGAGGTGATGCGCGAAGGCGAGGCCGGGGTGATCTTCGCCATCGGCAACGAAGTGTGGCCGGCGGTGCAGGCGGCGGAGATTCTGGCGAAGGAAGGGATCGAGGTGGCCGTCGTCAACGCGCGGTTCATCAAGCCGCTCGACGACGAGCTGATCACGAAGTACTGCCGCCCGTTTGCGCGCGTCATCACCGTCGAGGAAGGCTCGCTGGCCGGCGGATTCGGTTCAGCCGTCATGGAGCGCGTCCAGCAACTGGGGATCTTCAATGTCGATTTCCACCGCATCGGGATTCCGGATGAGTACGTCCACCATGGCGCTCAGGATGTGCTCCGAGCGCAGTATGACCTCGACGGGAATGGGATCGCGAAGCGGGTGAGGGAGTTCCTGAATGCTCGCGGAGCCACACTCGGCGAGGTGGCGGAGCATCTCTTCAAAGATGTTCCAGAAGAGGACTTGGCTCGGATGCCGGGCTCGGATCACGTCGATGAAGTCGTGTATGGTCTTCGCCGCACTGCGACGAAGTAATGCGTTACTTCATCGATACCTGGTACCTCATCGCGATCGCCGATTACTCGGACTCCCACCACCAGGCTATGCGGCTCAACGCGAGTATCTCGGGAGCGGCGCTTGTCACGCACGAAGCGGTTCTGACTGAGTTCCTGACGTACTTTTCCGAAGGAGGACGTGGCGGTCGGTCCCAGGCTGCTGCGTTGGCCCGAGAGTTCCTGCGTCGTGACGATTGCCGCGTCGAACACGCCAGCGACCTGTTCATGGCAGCGTTCGATCTTTACTCCCATCGGCTGGACAAGGCGTATTCGCTCGTCGACTGCATGTCGATGGTGCTGATGCGCGAGCGGGGAATCACTCGTATTCTCACCAACGACCACCACTTCCGCCAGGAAGGCTTCACCCTCGTCAACGAATGAAAAAGCAACGCCTCGACGTCGCTCTCGTCGAGCGGGGGCTCTGCGACACGCGCTCGAAGGCGCAGTCGCTGATCATGGCCCGGCGGATCCTCGTCAACGGCCAGCATGTCGACAAGGCGGGATCGAGTGTCGCGGACGACGACGAGCTGCGGATCGAAGAGCTGGAGCATCCGTGGGTGGGGCGAGGCGGGATGAAGCTCGCGCACGCACTGCGCGAGTTCGGAATCCGCGTCGAGGGGAAGGTCTGCGCGGACATCGGTGCGTCGACCGGTGGCTTCACTGACGTGATGCTCAAGAGCGGCGCGAGGAAGGTCTACGCGGTCGACGTCGGTTACGGTCAGCTCGACGCCTCGCTTCGCAACGATCCCCGCGTCGTCAATCGTGAGAAGGTCAACGCGCGGTACCTCACCGCGGCCGACTTTGACGACGTCATCGAGTTCGTCTCCATCGATGTCTCGTTCATCCCGCTGAAACTGATCCTTCCTGCCGTGGCCACGTTCCTTCGCGGTGAGCTGGTGGCCTTGATCAAGCCACAGTTCGAGGTCGGGAAAGCCGACGTGGGAAAAGGGGGGATCATCCGCGATGAAGGGAAGCGTCTGGCCTCGGTCGATGCGGTCGTTGCCTCTGCTCGGGAGCACGGCTTCGACGTCAAGGGCGTGATCGAAAGTCCGATCAAGGGTGCCGAGGGGAATGTCGAATATCTGATGTTTGGGGAAATTTGACCGATCGGGCCATCTAATCAAGGCAGCCGGATTCCGGCGGAGAGCCGCGCCTGGTCTGGGTCGCGCGGTTCATCAAAGGGTCCGGCTGCACTTTTTTGAAGTCGGACTGGCGAGTCCGACCTACGTTGCCGCGAGATACTCGCGCAACCCCTCTTCCCACGACTCCGGCGCCACGCCGGTTAGGCGCTCGTAGCGTTCGGTGGAGAGCACCGAGTAGCCGGGCCGTTTCGCGGGGCGCGGGAAGGCGTCGCTCGACACGGGATTCACGGTAGTCTCGCCGGCCGTGATGGCGCGTGCGAAATCGAACCAGGTGCATTCCGGTGCGTCCGCGTAATGGACGATCCCTCTTGCATTCTCGTCTTCGTGAGCCAGCCGGGCGATGCGCAAGATGGCGTCGGCAAGGTGCGGGGTATAGGTCGGCCGGCCGCGCTGGTCGTTGACGACGCGTAGCGGGTTGGTTCCCTTGCGCACCTGATTGCGGATTGCTTCGACGAAGTTCGGTCCACTCCTGCCGAACAGCCACGCGGTGCGAAGGATGACGTGCATCCATGCCCCGCCGGCCGCCTGCTCTCCCACCAGCTTCGAGCGGCCATACGCGGAGAGAGGAGCAGGGGGATCGTTGACCTCGTAGGGTGTCCGTTTCGTTCCGTCGAAGACGAAGTCGGTCGACAGTTGAACGAGCAAGGCGCCGATGTCGTTCGCGGCATCGGCCAGGAACTCGACCGCCGACCCGTTGATAGCCGTGGCCAGATGCTCATTCATTTCGGCGTCGTCGACTCTCGTATAGGCGGCGCAGTTGACGATCACATCGGGCCGCGCCCTGCCGATCGCTTCACGGACAGCGGGTGCGTCGGTGATGTCGAGGTCCGACTTCGTGAGCGCAACCACACTCTCGCCGCGAGTCTCCAAGGCGGCACAGACGTCGTAGCCCACCATGCCGCCCGCCCCGGTGACGAGCCAGCGCAACGTCACGCGTATTTTCCGCCGTCGGTTTTGAGCTTGACCTTGATCTGCCGCGACTCGCGCGGAATGATCAAACCGAGGGCGAAAAAGGCGTAGAGAATGCGAGCGTTGTCGGATGCCGGCAACGCCGGCGTGTTGACCAGCTCGTAGAGGACCTTGCGGCCGTCGACGGCGTCGAGCAGGTGCTGTTCGTCCGCGTCGAGGACCAGCCCTTCCGTGTGCCCGGTGGCACGTGCGAAGAGTGTGGTCTTGATGCCCAGGCGAGCCACAAGTGACCGGGCATCAGCGACGTGACGGACACCCCGGAGGATGGCAACCGGCACGGGGACATCGACTTTGATGAACTCGAGCTTCTTGTCGCGGCCGGCAGTGAAACTCACCGTTCCCGAGTCCCAGCCGAAGATCGGCCAGATGATCTCCTCGATCTGTTTGTGAACGGCGAGGAAAAGATCCTCAGGCGCGAGGATTCTCATCTCCACGAGCGCGCTCCCGTGGCGGTTTCCGCTTTCCCGTGCCCGCGCCAAGCTCTCCTCGTATTCCCGGCGGGTGATCCGTCCCTCACGGAGGAGCTTATCGCCCAGCGACTCGCCGAGCTGGTTGGTGGTGGCGAAAACGATCTGTCCGTGGTCGAGGTAGATCCGCTTGAGCTCGTCGCCGCGCTTGCAATCGACGCGGCCGGGGGCGCGGTATCGATGGATCTTCACCAGCACCTCGGCGAGAGGCGTCTGCGAGATCTCCGTCTGATACAACGGTGAGGATGGTTCCGGCGTTAATGGCACGGGAGAAGACCTTGAACCCGTAATTCTACGCGTTTTTGTTCTCTTCCACTGGTGGTGCCGGCTTCTTTTCGTCCCGCCCCTTCAGGCCGTCCCGGAAGTTGGAAATACCCTCGCCGAGGCCTTTACCGAGCTGCGGAAGCTTTCCCGCGCCGAAGACGATGATGATGATGACCAGAATGACGAGGAGCTCAGGAAGTCCCAGTGTACCTAACATTTAGTAAGCCTCCGAGTGGTTGCCGCGGCGGCCCAGGCTCCCGCTTTGACGAACCCGCAAAGTGTAATACAGATCGGTGTCCTCCCCGCGTAACACCCCATACGGGCTCGCGGATTTCGCATCGGAAAACGGCTGTTACCATGCGCCCTGATGATCGACCTTGCCGGACTCAATCCTCAGCAGCGCGAGGCCGTTACACACGGCGAAGGGCCGCTGCTCGTCCTGGCGGGTGCCGGGTCGGGAAAGACCCGTGTGATCACCTACCGGATCGCCTGGCTGATCGGCGAGCTCGGTGTGCATCCGGCGAACATCCTGGCCGTAACGTTTACGAACAAGGCCGCCAGCGAGATGGTCAGCCGCGTCAGCCATCTCGTTCCCGGCAGCGGAGCCCGATCGCATGGAAGCCTGTGGATCGGCACGTTTCACTCGACGTCGTTGCGGATGCTGCGCCGCCACGCCGACCGCCTCGGATACACGAAGTCGTTCGCCGTCTACGACACTGCTGACCAGCTCACGCTGGTCCGCAGGTGCATGCGCGAACTGCAGATGAACGACGAGGCCTTCCCGCCCCGCTCGATCCTGACGCGTATCTCGAATTCCAAGAACGAGCTGATCGGACCAGCCGAGTACGAGAAGGAGAACCTCGACTTTTTCGGCTCTCGGGTCGCCGAGGTTTATCGCATGTATCAGCGGCGGCTCAAAGAGTACGACGCCATGGACTTCGATGACCTCATCGGCAACTACGTGCAGCTCATCGAGAAGAACGCGGACATCGCCGAAGAGATCCACACCCGCTTCCAGCACCTCCTGATCGATGAGTACCAGGACACCAACCGCGCCCAGTACATGCTCATCAAAGCGCTGGCCGGCAAGCGACAGAACATCGTCGCTGTTGGGGACGAGGACCAGTCGATCTACCGCTTTCGCGGGGCAGATATCAACAACATCCTCAATTTCGAGCGCGACTTTCCGGGCGCGCGGATCATCAAGCTGGAGCAGAACTACCGGTCGACGGGCAACATCCTCGACGCCGCCACCGGCGTCGTCTCGAACAACATCGCCCGCAAAGGGAAGACGCTGTTCACCGACTCCGGCAGCGGCGAGCTCGTACGCGTGGTCACGTGCAGCAACGAACGCGAAGAAGCGCAGTTCGTCATCGAGAAGATCAACGGCATGCGCTCCCGCTACAAGCTCTCGGACTACGCGGTGCTCTTTCGAACGAATGCTCAGTCACGGCCGTTTGAAGAAGAGCTGCTGCGGGGAAACATCCCGTATTCCGTCGTCGGAGGCGTGAAATTCTACGAGCGGGCGGAGATCAAGGACGTCCTGTCGTTTCTGCGGCTGGCGATCCGGCCGCACGACACGCCATCGATCGAGCGCGTGATCAACGTACCTTCGCGCGGCATCGGCGACACGACAACGAAAGCATTGAACGATCAGGCCACGGCCCAGAACGTCACCCTCTGGACCGTCATCGAGGGCGAGCTCTCCTTCCTGCCGCCGCGGGCATCGAAGGCGGTGAGAGAGTTTCGCGAGATCGTCCACGACCTGCAGCGCGCGGCGACTCATCCGCTGCCGGAGCTGTACGACTACCTGCTGCTGCGGACCGGCTACCGGCGGATGCTGCAGGAATCGCGCGACGTACAGGACGAATCGCGCCTCCAGAACATCGACGAGATGATGAACTCCGCGCGCGAGTATGCCGAGCAGAACCCATCGGCGGCGCTGGGCGATTATCTCGACTCGCTGACGTTGATGTCGGATCTCGACAAGTACGAGTCCCAGAAGGGCGTGACGCTGATGACGCTGCATGCCGCCAAGGGGCTGGAGTTCAAGGTCGTCTTTCTCACCGGCATGGAGGAGGGCATCCTCCCTCACTCGCAGTCGAAGGAATCGAACGAGGATCTGGAGGAAGAGCGTCGCCTCTGTTACGTCGGCATGACTCGCGCGCGCGAGCAGCTCTGGTGCGTGCATTGCCAGGAGCGACGTCTGCACGGTCAGTTCCGCGAGCAGAGCCCCTCGCCATTCATCACCGAGATTCCGGAGAAGGTTCGCGAAGACGTGCGCTTGGCACGCACGCGGTACGTGCCCGAGACACCGTCGTGGCGCGAGCGTCCGGTCGGTGCCTATGACCGGTATTCCGGCGAGCCGCGGCGCCAGCCTTCGTACTCACGACCCTCGGTGGCGCCTCCTCGTCCAGCCGCATCGGCTCCCCCGCCGCCCCCGCGCAAGAACGAGTCGGTCAACGGTGTGCTGTCGTTCTTCAAAGAATCGCCCGTGCAGTTCGATCCCGCCGCCCTCCGCCCGGCCACCCAGCAGAGCGCCCCGGCCGCTCTCAAACGTGGCCAGCGCGTCCGTCACGAGCAGTTCGGCGACGGTGTGATCCTGACGATGGAGGGCTCCGGTCCGGATGCCAAGCTGACGGTCTACTTCGATCGCGCCGGATCGAAGAAGTTCATCGCCAAGTACGCGAAGCTGATGCGGATCTGAGAATGACGCAACATCGCCGTATGCGCCGCAAATCGACGCTCCCGCTGGACGGCATCGTCGTCGCTGACTTCTCCCGCGTGCTTGCCGGTCCGCTGGCCACACAGCTCCTCGGCGATTGGGGAGCGCGCGTCATCAAGATCGAGGAGCCGGAGCGCGGGGACGAGACGCGCCGTTGGGGACCGCCGTTCACGGGCGGCGTCAGCGCGTATTTCCTTTCGATCAATCGCAACAAGGAGTCGGTGGCGCTCGACCTGAAATCGGACCAGGGCGCCGAGGCAGCGCGGCGACTCATCGAACGGGCCGACGTCGTCGTCGATAACTTCCTTCCGGTACAGAGAGAGTCGCTACGGTTCGCGCCGCGCACCATCAATCCGCGTGTTGTTCACTGCACGATCGCGGGCTTTGACAGCGATACGGAGGATGCCGACACTCCCGGCTACGACCTCCTGGCACAGGCGGGCGCCGGCTTGATGTCGATCACGGGCGAAACGGAAGGCGAACCGGTGAAAGTCGGTGTTGCGCTCTCTGACGTGCTGACGGCACACTACGCATTCGGTGCGATCTGCGCCGCACTCCGCGCGCGCGAGCGGACGGGCGACGGGGCATCGCTCGAAGTATCGCTCTTCAGCGTCACCATTGCTTCTCTGATCAACGTCGCTCAGAGCGTGCTCGTCACCGGTGCCGAGGCGGCGCGGCACGGCAATGCCCATTCCTCCATCGTGCCGTATCAGGTGTTTCACGCCAGCGATCGTCCATTCGCCATCGGTGCGGGCACCGACCGCCACTTCGCACAACTCTGCGAACGCGTGCTGCGGCGACCGGAGCTGGTGCAGGAATTCGCCACGAACGAGCAACGGGTGAAGCATCGCCAGACACTGGTGACGATTCTCGAAGGAGAGTTCCGCAAACGGACCGCGGCGCAGTGGGTGGCGCGCTGTCGCCGCGCCTCCATCCCGGTTTCGCTCGTCCGCGGCGTGCGTGAAGCGCTCCATGCCCCGGCCGCGCACGGTCTCGTCGAGGCGGTTGAGCATCCGGAGATCGGCACATATGAAGCAGTTCGCAATCCAGTGCGCATCGACGGCCAGCGTATTGCCATCGGCTCGGCGCCGCCAGCGCTCGGGCAGCACACCGCGAGCGTGTTGCGCGAGCTTGGACTCGACGTCAGCGCTTCGAAAACGAAAACAGAAGCAGAACGACGCAGCCCACCATCACGAAAGCCAGCACGGCGATGATGGCGACAACGGCGCGAAAGTCGCGCCCGGGCCTCTGCGAAGGCGCGAACGCGCGAAATGCGAAAAACAGCCCGGTCGCACCGGCGAGCATGATCGTGCCGCCGACGAGGAACACCCGCAGCAAGATCTGGCGGAACTCGGGGTCGATGTCGATCAAGGGAGCGTTACCGTGCGTACGCTCAGCTCGGACACGAGCCGGATCATTCTCCGGCCCTCCTCGTCCGCTTTCTCGTAGGCGAGGCAGAGGACCTCGAGGTCGGTTTCGTACTCGTACGCGGCGACCGTGAAGCCATCCGGCGGCTGCATGGGGTCCGTGGTCGATGTACGGCGCCAGTTCCCGTCCGGCCGCAGCCGGTAACTGATCAGGCCGCGTACACGCTTGCGTCGGGCGCCACCGATTTCCGCCAGCGGCAGGTAGCCGTCGTCCCGTTGAACCCCGTTCAGGTTTGCCTTCTGCGCCGCCAGCATGCTGCCTACGAATGTGGCCATCAGGTCGTGCAGACAGGCTTCGGAGTTGCCGACGGCCTCGACGAAGCGCAACCCGGTATGCGAGAGTGCGTTCGTGCCCGAGCGGCGAACCACCTGCGTTCGGGCGACTTCGCAAACGAACTCGATATCCTCCGTTTGCCAACGAAACTGTAACCTCAACCTCGTGTTCTGCGTCGTAATACCGTAGTGCTCAACGAACGCGCCGGCCACCCCCAGATCGAGAATGAGCGCGTTCTGCTCATCGAGAAGGCCCAGAATCGGGCGGGCCAGGCGAAGGCGCTGAAAAATTCTACGATCGTGCTTGAACATTGGGGTACGAAAGGCGAAGGCAAGCATATTGCTGCATTTCAAGCCTGCGTCCAAGGAGGATTGTGGCAGACCGAGTCCCTGAGCGGCGAAGCATCTGGCGTGTAGGCCCCGAAAGCACGTGGACGACGGTGGTTCCGGTCGTGTTCATCATCGTTTCACTGCTGACGCTCGCAGTGCTGCCGGTTGTCTTCGGCCTGCACACGGCTCAGATGCGGAATGAGATAACGGGCGTGGCCGAGCCCTCTCGCCTCGCGGCAAACAAGATCGAGTCGGACCTTGCCACAGAGCTCGACGCAATCATTGCCTGGCAGACGATCGGTCAGCGCCAGTTTCGTGACAAATACGCCGCTCTTGTTGACGATCAACGCAGTGAATACGCCCGTCTATGGCAGCTCGGCTCGAAGCTCGGTCCCGATGTGAGAGACAAACTCGGGTCGCTGAACCAGGCGACGAGCAAGTGGCACACGGACGTCGCATCCAGCGAGTTCCTGTCGCGACAGATGCCGGCCGATGTCTTCCTGTACCGGTTATTCGAAAAAAACCCGTCTTACGATAAGGCGCTGGTCGCCGCCGCGGATCTCGAGGTGTCGATCCAGGAGGCGATCGACTACCGGCGGGCGAAGATTCGCGACGCGGAGAAGCTGAGCGCGTCGCTGGAGATCATCCTCACCCTCCTCGCGCTGACCTCGGCGCTGCTTGTGGCGGGGCTCGGCCGGCAGATGCGGCTCCTGGCGCGCGAGGCGATGGCGCGCAGACAGGAGGCCGAGCATGACGCGGCGGATGCGCAGCGCGCACGCGACGCGGCCGAGCACGAAGAGCGCCGGGCCGCGTTTCTGGCGACGGCGGGGCAGGAGTTGGCGGCGTCTCTCGACTACGAACACGCTATCGCCACGCTGGCGCGATTGATCGTGCCGAATATCGCGGAGATCTGCGTGATCGATCTCGCCGAACCCGATGGTGCCCTCCGCCGGGCCGCGGTTGCGCATCGCGACGCGGAGCGGGAGCAGGAGCTTTCGCTGCGCGTCGGAGAAGTCGTGCAGGATGTTCCCGAAGCGCTGGCGATGGTGATTCGGGAGCGGCAGACTCGCATCATCGGTCAATCGTCCTCGCTGATGACGTATGCCGGCGTCCCGGCAGAGGAGCAGCGCTCGCTCATGGCGGTGCCGCTCGTAAGCCGCGGGCAGACCCTCGGTGTCATCCTGGCCGCGGCGGCGGAGTCGAAGACCTTCACGCGGGAGGACGCCTCGCTGCTCGGAGAGCTTTCCCGTCACGGGTCGTTGGCCATCGATAACGCGCGCCTCTACCTGGAATCGCAGCAGGCCGTGCAGGCGCGCGAGGAAGTGCTGGCGATCGTCTCGCACGACCTGCGCAGCCCGCTGAACGCGGTGATGCTGGCTTCATCGCTGCTGCAGACGTCGGACAGGATCGCTCCCCAGGACCGCGAGGAGCTCGAGATCATCGACATCTCGGCGAAGCGGATGCGGCGTCTGATCGAAGACCTGCTCGACGTCACACGCCTGGAAGGGGGCAAGCGGTTGCCGATCGAGCCTGCGCCGATCGCGATCGAGTCCCTGTTCGAGGAGACCTACGAGCTGTTCAAGTCACAGGCGGCCACGAGCTCCATTTCGTTGCAGTATCACACCGGCGACGGAATGCCGCGGATTCACGCCGATCGGCACCGCGTGCTTCAAGTGCTGTCGAATCTCATCGACAACGCTATGAAATTCACGCCGCAGGGCGGCATGATCACCTACAGCGCGGGGTCGCGTGACACGAGCGTGCTGATCACGGTTGCCGACAACGGTCCCGGCATACCGAAGGAGAACCTCGGCGATATCTTCAATCCTTACTGGCAGGCGAAGCGCACCGCCCGCATGGGTGCCGGCCTGGGGCTGCCGATCGCCAAAGGGATCGTCGAGTCGCATGGCGGCCGGATGTGGGTGGAGAGTGAACCCGGCAAGGGGACGAGGTTTTTCTTCACGCTGCCGGTGGCGGTTGACGCGCCGTTCGCGGCCGCGGCTGCTAACGCGCGATAACGCTGGCCTGCTGCCTCACCGAGGCGACGTAACAGTTCTGAACCTGCTTCCGGTACAGGCGTACGCGGGCGGCAACGCGATCCAGATAGGCGATCGTCTCGGGATACTGCGGGACCCCTCCGAGACGCTCGACCGCTCCCTCGCCAGCGTTGTACGCAGCCAATGCGATCCGCTCGTCGCCGAAGCGGTTCATCAGGTAGTGCAGATACCTGGTACCGGCGGCAATGTTCGCGGGTGGATCGAATGGGTCGTCGCAACCCATGCGCCGCGCCGTCTCGGGGACGATCTGCATCAACCCTCGGGCGTCTTTGTTCGAGACGAGGCGTGGGCGAAAGTCGGACTCAGACTCGACAACCGCGGCGATCAGTTCCGGCGGCAACTCATTCCTCAACGCCTCGCGGTAAATGATCGAGCCGTACGGCACCTGCGTTCTGAAGAACTCCTCTTTGGACACGTCCAGCGCGAGCGCCTGCTTCGACCGCTCGGGATTCTGTAGTGGCTCACTGAACTTTGTCGCCGCGAAGATCGGGAAGGGCCGCTTGGTACCGCTGATCTCAATCGCCCGCGCGAGCGCCGGAAGCGAGACGTTCATCGCTTCCATGCCGATCGCGCCGAATGCGAGCGGCACGGTGACCAGCAGCGCGACACCGCGCCGCTTCGCGGCGCGGAAGGCCCGGCGCCACAGAGTACGTTCGCGGCGCGCATGCCGCTGGCAGGAGCAAATCTCGCGGAAGTCTCGCGGAGAGTTCCATGGGTTACCCGTGGCAAGGCGTTTCGGCATCATGGGAGCCGCCAATGGCAAAAGCCGCACCAGTTTTTTACAAGTTAGGATCAAGTCATTCATTCGCTGTGGGATACACCTTCAAGTGATGTCGTTCGCTGAGACCGATCGGAGAAGGTTCCTTCTCCTGGCCGCCGCGCAGAAGGCCGCGAGTCCCACACCTTTGCATCAATGTAGTAGGTGAGAGGTATGCGGTAAATGCGGAGACGCCCTCGATCTGCTGACCGATTAGGTGACGCCGAACGAGCTGTTCTTCGTCCGCGATCACTGGATCCCGGCACGCCCGACCCGAAGAAACAGAGGCTGACGCTCGACGGTGAGGTCGAGCGTTCGATGGGGATTACGCTTTCCGCGCTGAAAAAACTCCCGTACACCGAAACGACACCGTGAAACCGGAGGGTAAGCGCCTTCTACGCCACCGCGACCTGGTGGCCACGGAACAGCATCTCGGTCTCCGCGTTGAGCAGCACCCACAGCGTATAGATTCCGAGCGCCGTGCCGAGGGGGAAGCTGAGGATGTGCAGAACGCCGACGATGATGGCCACGATGCGAGCCCATTGCTGCATCTTCAGCAGGCCGACGCCGGCCAGCATCCCCGGCAGCGAAAGCAGGATGAGAAGGCAGGCGATCCCCGCGCCGACAGCGCTGGTGATGAGGATCACGTCATGGTCACCCGAGATCGCGCCACCGAAGAGGACCAGGCCGCCGATCCCCACGCCGATCAGGACGAGGATGGCGGAGTAGACGATGAAACACCAGCCGAGAATGCGAACGTGGTCTCTCATGATGTTGAGTTGTACGCAGGGTACGGGGCAGGGTTGCGGAGCGGGAACATGCTACGCTTCCGGCAGGTTTTGCAATCGAGTTCAAGGAGGCTCACCACATATGCGTCATGCCGTAGCCGCAACCGCAGTGGTTGCCTTTCTCGCAACGGGTCTGGCTCACGCACAGATGAAGTCGGCGGTGCCGCCGGGGAGCACGCCGTCGCCTCAAACCACGCAAGCGACGCCCATCCCAGTACCCCAGGAGTCGCTGGAGTCGGCGCGCCGGATTACCCGCGAGGAAGCGATCAAGCTCGTCAAAGAGAAGAAAGCCGTTTACGTCGATGTACGAGGAAAGGATCAGTACGACCAGGGGCACATCAAGGGAGCGATCAGCATTCCTCTCGGTGACCTGCTCACCCGCCTGCGGGAGATCCCTCCGAAGCAGTTCATCATCACCTACTGTGCTTGACAGAGCGAGCATACAAGCGCCCGTGCGGTGCTGGACCTCAATGCTCACGGAATCACGAACACCGCCGCGCTCCTCGGCGGCTGGAGTGGTTGGACTCAAGCAAAACTGCCAATCGAAACGACCGAACACAAGTAAGCGGATGCACTCTGCTTCGTGCCGCGGCGCGGCACGAAGCAGCACCCCAACGCTACTCGATCCCCTTGAAGAACCGGTGCAGGCGCGGCCGGTACCAGTGGGCCCGGTCGAGTGAGAACGCCACGGCCATGGCCTTTCCCACGATGCGGCGGCGCTCGATCATGCCGATGAAGCGGCTGTCATTGCTGTTGTCGCGGTTGTCGCCCATCACGAAATAGTTGCCGGCCGGGACGACCAGCGGCCCGAACGAGCGCGTGGCTGGAATCTGCGGAGTGAACATCACCTCATGCGTCTTCCCATACAGCGTCTCGTTGACGATGAACGACTCTCCCTGTTCGTCGTCTTCGCGCTGCCCGACCGGCTTCCAGACCGCCGCCCTGTTGTTCACGAGAAGCTGGTTCTCGCGCATCTCGAGCTTGTCGCCCGGCAGGGCCACGACCCGCTTCACGAGCCGCACGCCGTCGGCCGGCGAGAAGAGAACGACGATGTCGCCCCGTTTCGGATCGCTCCACTTCATCAGCTCGATCATCGTGAACGGCACCTTGAGGTCGTAGGCAAGCTTGTTGACCACGACGCGATCGCCCTCCTCGATCGTCGGCTTCATCGACCCGGTCGGTACATCGTTCCAGTCGGCCAGCGCGGAGCGGAGCGAGCTAATGACTAATAACATCAGGAGGAAGACGCGTGCTTCGTAGAAGATTTTTTTCTTGTTCATGGATGTACGCACTTTTCGATCGAGGCGGTCTGATGTGTTGGTAGCGGGACAGAGATTACGTTCAAAGCGAAGCGGGTGGGCGTTTTTTCAACATCCCGGATTGCATATCGTAGAGAAGAGAGAAGAAATCCACGGAGGACTCAACGTCATGAAAAAGGTTGTCATTGCATTGATGGTTGCGGCAACGGCGTCGATCGCTGTCGCCCAGACCGATGTAACCAGTACGTTCCACCGTCACGTTCAGCGTGACGGTCTGCTCGCCGCGGGGCTGAATCTTACCGACGCCCAGAAGCAGCAGCTCCAGGATATCCGCACGGCGGACCGCGCGCAGAACAAGCAGCTTTTCGCCGATTTCCATGCCAAGTCGCAGCAGTTTCGTGCGCTGAAGAAGGCCAACGATCCCTCTGCCAGCGACGTCAAGGCGGAGCTCAAGGCGATGAAACCGCAGATCCAGGCGGCGCGCAAAGCGAATCGTGAAGCGATGCTCAACGTCCTCACGCCCGACCAGCGCGCCCAGCTCAAGGCGGCCCGGCAGTCCCACCGCATCAGCCGCGGCCAGGCCCTGCGCGGTGCGGTCGCTCAGAAGCTCAACCTCACCGACGCCCAGAAAGCCCAGCTCAAACAGCTCCGCGACACCGCGAAGCAGCAAAATGCGCAGCTCTTTGCCGACTTCCACGCCAAGCGCCAGCAACTCCGTGCGCTGAGGCAGGCCAACGATCCGGGCGCAAGCGACGTGAAGGCGCAGCTCGAAGCGCTTCGCCCGCAGATCGAGACGGCGCGTCAGCAGCAGCACACCGCATTTCTCAGCGTCCTCACGCCCGATCAGCGCACGCAGATCGAGCAGTGGAAGGCCGAGCGGCAGTCCAATCGCCCCTCGAGCCGGTAGTCGTTCCTTCCCTTCCCTCGCTGAAAGGCGCCGCTGGTCTCCGGATCAGCGGCGCCTTTCTTTTTCGGCAACGCGGCAACCGCGAGACCGCCGGACCCCTGCATTAGACTGATGCGTCCATGTCCCACCGCACGTCCGTTCACGACCTGAAGGGCCTCGTGCTTTCGTTTCACTCGCTCATCGGCGTCGAGACGGTGGAGGAGGACCGGGTACGTTCGCTGCTGATCGAGGTGGCCACCGACCTCAAGCTCCCGTTTTACGAATGGTCGCTGACGAGCGGCTTCAACCGGCTGCACGGCGCCACGATCAACGGCACGCAGGATGCGCTGGCCGCGTTGCACCACATCAGCGAGATCGAAAACACGGACGCCATCTACCTGATGAAGGATCTGGCCCGTCATCTCGAGAACCCGAACATCGGCCGCGCGCTGAGGGAACTCGCGCAGAAGCTGACGTCGACCCGCTCCGCGCTCGTCCTCACCGGCGATCCGCTCGAGCTTCCGAGGGACGTCGAAGAAATTGCCGTTCGCTTCACGCTGGAGATGCCGGATGTGACCGAGCTGCGCGACGTCGTCCGTAGCGTCGTCGACTCGATCAGCACGCGGCAGCGGGTGCAGATCGATCTCTCGCGCGACGACGCGCTCCGGCTCGTGCAGGCCCTTCAGGGGCTGACGGTCAATCAGGCCCGGCAGGTCGTGGCGCAAGCGATCGTCGAAAACGGCACGCTGTCCGCCGCTGCCATCCGAACCATCGTTCATTGCAAAGGGGAGATGATCGAGCGCGGCGGCATCCTGGAATTCTTTCCCATCGAGGAAAACAACTTCGAGATCGGCGGCTTTGCGCGGCTGAAGGACTGGTTGGAGAGCGCCCGGGTTGGCTTCTCTCCTGAGGCGCGCGCTCTCAATCTCGATGCGCCGAAAGGTGTGCTGCTCGTCGGCGTGCAAGGGTGCGGCAAATCGCTCGCCGCGAAGTTCATCGCCCGGCAGTGGGAGTTGCCGCTGTTGAAGCTCGATGCCGGGCGGCTTTACGAAAAGTACGTTGGCGAATCAGAGAAGAACTTTCGCAAAGCGACTGGCCTCGCTGAGGCCATGGCGCCGGTGATCCTCTGGATCGACGAAATTGAGAAGACCTTTGCCCAGGGTGGCAGCGGCGAATCGGACGGCGGCCTGTCGCAGCGGCTCTTCGGCTCGTTCTTGACCTGGTTGCAGGAAAAGAAGGACGAGGTTTTCGTCGTCGGCGCGGCCAACGACCTGATGAACGTTCCCCCGGAGCTTCTGCGCAAGGGGCGCTTCGACGATATCTTCTTCGTCGACCTTCCGACGCGCGATGAGCGGATGGCCATCTTCGCGATCCATCTCCGTCTCCGCAAACAGAATCCCGCCGCCTTCGACCTAGGCGTTCTCGCCGACGCCACCGACGGTTTCAGCGGCGCCGAGATCGAGCAAGCCGTCATCTCCGCGCTGTATCGCTCGTTGCAGAAGAAACAGCCGCTCGGCGCGGAATCGATCATCGAAGCAGCCCGCAGCACGACGCCGCTGTCGGTTTCGCGCGCCGAGGATGTTGCGAGGGTGCGGGAGGTGGGGCTGCGATTCACGCCGGTGCGGTAGCGGGTTGGGTCGTTAGTTGGGCGGATGCTCTTTCCGGTAGCGCCGCCACCAGGAACGAAAGTCTCTAGCTCCGTGTACCAAAGCGACGATTGCGACGTGTTGATCTTCCACTCGGTAGACCAGACGATAGGCACCGACGAGCAGCTCTCGGTAACGTGAATCGTTTAGCTCTGGCACGATGCTCCTCGCTCGGAGAGTTCGGAAAGACTTTCCGCAGCCGTGACTAACGCCACCGCAAGTTGGTGAGCTGCCGCAGGCGAGTCAACCGCGACGTATTCGACCGCCTCTTCAAGCATCGCCGCGGCGCGAGGAGCCCACCCTATTCGTCGAGCCATTTCGCCAGACGGCGCTTGACATCTTCGTGCCCAACGACGTCGCCACGATCGATCTCCGCGGCACCTCGGCTGATCTCATCCAGGACGTACACCTGGTACTGAATGTCTTCCAAGCTCGCTTCCTCTGGGAGGCGGTCGAGCAGCTTCCGAACTTCGTCCTTGGCGGTGTCCATACGCATGCCAATGTTACCTCGTATCGGAACTACTCCCTCTGCCCCCGCCGATTCACGATCGACATGAACTCATCCCGCGTCCGCGTGTCGTCGCGGAACTCGCCGCGGAGGACGTTGGTCTCCATGAACGACGACTCCTGCTCCACGCCGCGCATGACCATGCACAGGTGAATGCCGCCCATCCAGACGGCCAGGCCGCGCGGCTCCAGGATCTGCTCGATCGTGTCGGCCACATCGTGCGCCAGGTGCTCCTGCGATTGCAGGCGGCGCATGTGTACCTCAACGATGCGCGGGATCTTCGATGCGCCGATGATCGTCCGTTCCGGAATGTAGCCGACGATGAAGTGTCCGAAGAACGGCAGGATGTGGTGCGCGCAGAGCGTCTTGTACGTTCCGCCAATCACGACCAGGTTCTGGCACTGCTCGTCCGTCGTCGAGCACGCTTTTCGGAAGAGCGTCGTCAGCTTCTTCACGTCGGTGTAGTCGTAGCCGCTCGTCATCGTCACCAGCGACTCGGCCCAGCGGCGCGGTGTATCGACGATGTTTTCGTCGAGCATGTCGACGTGAAGGAGTTTCAGCGCTTCGCGGAGGTGGTATTGCAGGCGCTCCCGGTCAACAGTCGGGCGCGGAGAGCTGAGCAGGCTTCGGTCTTCGACGATCGCTTCGACCTCGGGTGCGATGACGAGATCGGTCGTGGGGCCATTCTTCATGGCCGAGAGTGTATGTGATCCGCAACCTTCCACTGGTTGAATGCCCCCGATTGACAACTGAATGAGCGTTCATTCATACTTCCCGATGCCTGCCAGTCTCGGGCGGAACGATTTGTGTAATCAGCCCGAGCCAAAGGAGTTTCACCATGGCCGAAGTCAAGTCACAGGGCGCCGTCGATGCGATGGACGTCGCCGAGGGTGCGCGCGAGACCGAATGGGAAAAGCCGTCGTTCGTCGGCGATCTTTTTCTCGGCAAACTGAATCTCGATCTCATCCATCCGTTCCCGGAACAGCCGGAGGCGGACAAAGCAGAGGCGGATGATTTTCTCGGCCGCCTGGAACGCTTCCTCGCCGAGAGCGTGGATGCCGACAAGATCGACGAGCAGGGCGAGTATGACTACTCGCTCTTCGACGGCCTCAATCAGCTCGGCGCCTGGGGGATGAAGATCCCCAAAGAGTACGGCGGCCTCGGCTTCACCGCCACGAACTACAACCGCGCCATCGGTCTCGTGGCCACGTGGTGTGGATCGACTGTCGCCTGGCTCTCCGCCCATCAGTCCATCGGCGTTCCGCAGCCGCTCAAGCTGTTCGGCACGGAGGAGCAGAAGAAGAAATACCTGCCGCGGCTTGCCAAGGGCGCCATCTCCGCGTTCGCACTGACCGAACCGGGCGTCGGCTCCGACCCCGCCAAGATGGAGACGACCGCGGTCAAGTCGCCGGACGGCAAGGGCTGGATCATCAACGGCGAGAAGCTGTGGTGCACGAACGGCACGAAGGCCGAGCTCCTCGTGGTGATGGCGAAGACGGCGCCGAAGATCGTCAAGGGCAAAGAGAAAAAGCAGATCACGGCGTTCATCGTCGAGACGAATTCGCCCGGTTTCTCGATCGAGCACCGCTGCCAGTTCATGGGGCTGCGCGGCATCGGCAACGGCCTGCTGAAGTTCGACAACGTCTTCGTTCCGAACGAGAACCTCCTGTGGGGCGAGGGCCTCGGCCTGAAGCTCGCGCTGATCACGCTGAATACCGGGCGCCTGACCATTCCGGCCGGCTGTGCCGCCGCCGGGCGGAAGATGCTCGATATCGCCAAGGACTGGTCGAACGAGCGTGTGCAGTGGGGCGCACCGATCGGCAAACATGAAGCGATCGCAGCAAAGATTGCCTGGATCGCCTCGCACACGTTCGCGATGGAAGCGATCGTCTGGTTGACGTCAGGGCTGGCGGACCGCGGCAACGTCGATCTTCGCCTCGAAGCAGCTATGGCTAAACTGTTCAACACCGAGGTGGCCTGGCAGATCTCCGATCACCTCGTGCAGATCCGCGGCGGACGCGGATACGAGACGGCGCAGTCGCTGCAGGCTCGCGGCGAAAAAGGCTATCCGGTCGAGCGGATCATGCGCGACATGCGCATCAACCGCATCTTCGAGGGGACGAGCGAGATCCAGCACCTTTTCATCGCCCGCGAGGCGGTCGATCCTCACATGAAACGCGGCTTCAAGATCCTGCAGCCCGAAACGCCCATGGGCGAGAAGCTCAGCGCCGCGGCGAAAGCGGGCATGCACTACGCCGCCTGGTACCCGTCGCGTTACATCGGCTGGTCGCGCTTCCCGAAGTTCGGCGAGTTCGGAAAGCTCTCCGGACACATGGGTTACATCGAGCGCGAGTCACGTCATCTTTCACGCTCGATCTTCCACGCCATGATGCGCTTCCAGGCCAAACTGGAGCGGAAGCAGATGGTGCTCTTCCGCATCGTCGACATCGGCACCGATCTCTTCGCCATGGCCGCCGCGATCAGCTACGCGACGATGCTGGTCAAGAAGGGCGGCGCCGAGAAGAAGAACGCTATCGACCTGGCCGACGTCTTCTGCCGCGAGGCCCGTATGCGCATCGACGCCAACTTCAGCAATCTCTTCACCGACCACGACGATGCCGCATACAGCCTGGTCATGCACCTGCTGAAAGGTGAGTTCGGCTGGTTCAAGGGTCAGGTTGTCGAACCGCTCATGCCGACGCCGGAACAGGTGGAAGAAGCGATGGCGAAGCTGGCGTAAACCCGAGAAGCACAGACAAGAGTGTCTGTGCCATGCCACATAGAAGCTGTCTTGTGGCACAGACACTCTTGTCTGTGCGTTCGATTGTACGCAAGTCGAGCGCTCTGCTATCGTCGCCCCACTTCCCACGCGAGGTTTGCCGTTGATCATCGAGTGTACAAGTTGTCAGGCGCGGTATCAGTACGACGAGGATCGCTTCGATCGGAAGCCCTCGAAGAAGATCAAATGCGCCAAGTGCGGCAGCATCTTCGAGATCCGGAATCCCGCCTTCGCCCCCAGACCCGAGCCCATCGGTGATTCGACGGCGGCCCGTCACGACGAGACACGCACGCGCGCGCCTGAGCCACAGGAGACGACCGCGGAGGCGCCGCTGCCGAAGCGTGAGAATACCGATCCGATTCCCACCGCGCAGCTTCCCGAGGGCCGGCGCCTCTCGCTCGCCGTGATCGCCGGCGCCGACGCCGGAACGCTCTACCGCTTCGAGAAACCGCGCATCACCATCGGGCGATCCGGCGCCGACCTGACGATCAATGACAGCGAGGCCTCTCGCCAGCACGCCGCGATCGAAGTACGCGATCAGATCGTTCTCCTCGAAGACCTGAAGTCGACCAACGGCACGCTCGTCGACGGCGAGAAGCTGACCGGTCCGCTCGAATTGCAGGACAAATCCGAGTTCCAGATCGGCGGCACGACGCTGATGCTGATCGTCACCGAGGACGGATAGGCCTGACAAGTCGCTGACGGCGGTTCAGCGTTGTCGGTTGTCAGTTGTCGGTTGTCTGCGATGCTCTTGCGCACTTGACAACCCCGCGACCGCGTTACCACGCTACCCCGGGAAGGACACTCCGCCACCCAACTGTTCCTTCGCCCGTGCCGTCTACGATCTTCCTGCTCTCGCCCGCGAGCACCTCGGGCATTCGGGCGAAGCAGTTCATCTCGCCGAATGCGGATTTTGAAGCGGCGCGCCTCTATCGCTCTCCCGAGGGCGTGTCGATCGCGACGGCGTTTGCGTTCATGAGCTCACTCTATTTCCGCGGCAAGATCACCTACGCTCTCCATTTCGCCGCTGACTCACGCGTTTACGTCATCGCCCCCGGCTTCGGTCTAGTCCCGCACGACTGGCGGCTTACACCGGACCGGATGAAGATCATGTCGCGAACGCCCGTCGACGCCGCCAAACCGAACTACCGCAAGCCGCTCGAGCGTGATGCGTCTTCCCTCGCCGAAACACTTGAGCCCGACGGGCTGGTGGTTCTCCTCGGCAGCGTCGCGAGCGGAAAGTACGTCGACATCCTCTGGCCGGTCCTCGCCCATCGCCTTCGCTTCCCCGCCGCGTTCGCCGGCCTCGGCGATATGTCGCGCGGCGGCCTCCTGCTCCGCGCCGTACGCGCCAATCGCGAGCTCGAATACGCCACCCTCGACGCCCCGCGACATCGCACCAGCGGCGACGGAAAAATACCGGAGGGCTGGTGACTCGGGCCCGACCGCTGCACAATTCGTAATCGTGGTTGCCGCGAAACGCCTGGTCATCCCTGCCGATGCCACCGACCTCGTGCTGAATTTCGGCGCGCGTGAGGTGCGGCTGACGAACCTCCCCAAGCTGTTCTGGAAGAATCTGAAGATCACCAAGCGCGATCTGCTGCAGTACTACGCCGACATCTCGCCCCACCTTCTGCCGCATCTGGCCGGCCGCGCAATGGTCATGAAGCGTTACCCGAACGGCGCCGAGGGCGACTTCTTCTACATGAAACGCGCGCCCGAGCCGCGGCCCGAGTGGATCGATATCTGCCAGATCCCTCACGACGCCGGCATGGTGAACTTCCCCATCGTGCAAGACCTGCCGTCGCTACTCTGGCTGATCAACCTCGGCTGCATCGATCTCAACCCCTGGTACGCGCGCTGCGACGACTACAACCGTCCCGACGTTCTCCACTTCGATCTCGATCCAGGTCCGGGCGCCGGTTTCGCCATGATTCGCGAAGTTGCCCTCCGCGTGCGCGACATCCTCGACCACCTCGGCATGCCCGTCTTCGCCAAAACGACCGGCTCGAAGGGCATCCACGTCTACATCCCCATCGTCCGCGGTCCGTTGCAGAAAGAGGTCTGGACCTTCGCCAAGGCCATCGCCATCGAGCTTGAGTCGCGCCATCCAAACATCATCACCGCCGAGTACCGCAAGGTGAAACGCCCCTACGCCCGCGTTCTCGTCGACTACAACCAGAACGCCTGGGGCCGGACCCTGGCCTCGATCTACTCCGTCCGCCCGACCCCATTCGCCGGTGTGTCGACGCCGGTAACGTGGAAAGAGATCGAAGAAGGAATCGACATCCAGGACTTCCGCATCGACAACGTTCGCGATCGTCTCGCCGAGGTTGGGGATTTGTGGAAGAGCGTGGCGATGGGGAAGAAGCGATTTGATTTGATGAAGGTGTTCTCAATGCCTGATAAGAAGACGAAGAAATAATCATGCCTCCTAAAAACCGCACCGTCCCAAAAATCGACGCGCACGGCTTCCCGGAGCTCGACCTTCCCATCAAGCCGCCCTACCTCCCGATGGAGGCGAAGCGGGTCGACAGGATTCCTGCCGGGGAGGGGTGGCAGTTCGAGCCGAAATGGGATGGATTCCGCGCCATCGTGTTCCGGAGCGGCGACAGCGTCGCCGTTCAATCGAAGGCGGGACAGCCGCTGGGGCGCTACTTCCCCGAGGTCGTCGAATCGATACTCGCGCTGCGGCAGAAACAGTTCGTGCTCGACGGCGAAATCGTCGTGCCGATCGGAGGGCGGTTGTCCTTCGACCACCTGCTGCAGCGGATCCATCCCGCCGATTCGCGTGTCCGCAGGCTGGCCGCGGAGACGCCCGCGCACTACTTCGCCTTCGATCTGCTCGTGATCCATGAACGGTCGATCGCGGAGAAGCCGCTCGAAACGCGGCGCGATCAACTGGAGCGTTTCTTCGTCAGTGTTCCGGAAGGCTCGCTGATCCGCCTCTCGCCGGCGACGACCGATCGCAAGCTCGCGGACGACTGGTTCAACAACTTTGGCAGCGCCGGCCTCGACGGCGTCATGGCCAAGCGGCTCGGCGAGCCGTATCACTCCGGCGATCGCGAAGGCATGGTGAAGGTGAAGCACCTGAAGACTGCCGACTGCGTCGTCGGCGGGTTTCGCTACGGCGAAGGAACGCGCGAGGTCGGCTCGCTCCTGCTCGGCTTGTACGATGACGAAGGGCGCCTTGTTCACATCGGCCACTCGTCGTCGATCAAGAAGGACGATCGGCCCGCGCTGACGAAAACACTCGAAGCTCTGGCCGGCGACAATCCCTTCCAGGTGCGCGTTCCCGGAGGCCCTTCGCGATGGGCCACCGAGAAAAGCGGAGAGTGGGAACCGGTGCGCCCCGAGCTGGTCTGCGAGGTCGAGTACGACTACTTCTCGCAGGGCCGCTTCCGCCACGGCTCGAAGTTCCTGCGCTGGCGGCCGGAGAAGAAACCACGCCAGTGCACGATGGATCAGGTGACCGGGAAGGGCGAAGACGGAAGGACGACGGATGAAATCGGGTTGACCGGCGTGTGATCCGACGAGTCATCGTTCTTCTTTCATCCTTCGTGCTTCTGGCGCTGATCAGCACTGCCGCTCTCGCGCAGAGCGTACAGATCACCCAGAAGCCGGCCTCGCTCGTATTCGGCAACCTGCCCGTGTCGGTGCAGACGACCGACCCTGTCGTCCGCGTGGCGCTGTTCATCAACGGCGTGAAGTACTCGGAGGGAACCGGCCGCTTCATCGTGCTGCCGGTCATGGTCGGCCAATACATCCGCCGGCTGCGCATCCGGGTCGTCGGCTACGACGCCCAAGGCAATGTGGCCGGCGAGGATGAGATGGTCGTCAACGATCCCCGGCCGCCGTTCCGTGTCCGCCTGCACGCGAACCGCGGCGTCCTCGAAGCGAGCGTCGTCAAGCCGCAACAAGTCGGAATCACCACCGTCGACTTCTTCATCGGCGAAGAGAAGATCGCCACGGTCGCGGCGCCGCCCTACACTGCCCCCTTCGATGCCGCGAAGTTCCCGAACGCCGTCTATGCGCGCGTGGTCGTTCGGGCGAACGACGGCAGCGAGGCCAACGACGTCCTCTTCTTCGGCACCAACCCCAACGAGCAGGTCGACGTCTCCGTCCAGCAGGTCCCGCTTTCCGTCGCCGGCGGCGACCGCGCCCCGCGCCTGAACGAGCTCACTCTGCTCGACGACGGCAAGCCGCGGCACATCGACGCGCTCACGCCTGCCTCCGACCAGCCTCTCTACGTCATCCTCCTCATCGACTACTCGGAGTCGATGCTGGAAGAGCTGCCCGTGGTGAAGGCGGCGGCCAAGCAGTTCGCGCAAAAGCTGCTACGCCCGCAGGACCGCATCGCCGTGGTCGGCTTCAACCAGCGATTGTTCTGGCTCACACCGTTCACGAACGATTTCAACGCCGCCGCTGCGTCAGTCGATCGCGTCAAGCCCTCGGGCGAGACGCATCTCTACGACACGGCCATCGAGATGCTGTACGAGCTGCAGAAGCAGCCCGGACGCCACGCCCTGGTCGTCCTCACCGACGGCGTCGATCAGGGTAGCCACTTCACGCTCGACCACCTCGTTCACTACGCCCGCTACGCCGGCGTGCCCATCTACCCCATCATCAAGAACAAGCTCCTGACGCGCTGGATGCGCTTCGGCGTCGGCTACTTCGAGGCCCGGCGCCTGGCCAACATCGCCCGCGACACCGGCGCGACGTACTTCATCATCCGCGGCGAGCGCGAACTTCCAGACGTATACGCGAAGCTGGCGTCGGAGCTTCGCAATCAGTATCAGTTGGTATTCAACTCCGATCCCTCGGCGACAGACGAGTGGCACACGCTGGCCATCACGTCGAGCGCTGGCCAGCAGTTGCGGGTACCGCTGGGGTATTTTCCGTAGGCTCGTACGAGCATTCGGACCTCGAACACGGCCTGACCAGCCACCGGAACGGCAGCGCTCCACCGTTGATCCACCAATTCGGGTCCGGTAACTGACTCTGAGAGTGCGTTAACCGACTCCGGGAGTGCGTTAACCGACTCCGGGAGTGCGTTAACGGACTCTGGGAGTGCGTTAACGGACTCTGGGAGTGCGTTAACGGACTCTGGGGTGCGTTAACGGACTCTGGGAGTGCGTTAACGGACTCTGGGAGTGCGTTAACGGACTCTGGGAGTGCGTTAACGGACTCTGG
>DATHRD010000001.1:0-68501 GCA_035482045.1 Thermoanaerobaculia bacterium | reverse complement strand
GGCGGATGAGGGGGCTTTGGCTCTTGCAGAGCAGTGGACTATTTTCATGAACGGGCGGGTGGAAACGATTGAAAACAGTCAACTTCGCCGCGAGGACCGGCCCCTCATCCGCCTGTCGGCACCTTCTCCCCCGCAAGAAACCGCGGGGGAGAAGGGCTCTCGACGGGGTACAGAGTGCCGACGATTCCAGTGAGAGTGTGAGAAATGCGGGCTAGGTGGGGGCTAGGTGAGGGCTAGGTGTGCGCTAGGTGGGATTTCTTCGCCGTGGGGGTGTCTCGTCAGTAGCCGCAACGACGCGGCCGGAGCGGATCGCCGCCAGCAGGGCGGCATGGTCGGCGGTCGTTGTGTCGGCGTAGGCGGTGGCGAAGCGCGCCATGGCCCGGTCGAGCGTGTCGACCTTCCCGCAGTAACCGGCCAGGCTGGCCGCGTCGCCTGTCCGGGCGTGCGCGTGGGCGAAGACTTCACCGCACACGCGCGCGTACTCGACGATCCCCACGCCGCTCAGTTCCTGCGGCTCGATCGACGATTTGTGATCCGCGAGCTGGCGCACGAGGTAATGGTCCCCGTCGATCGTGGTCCATCCCAGGAGTGGATCGGAGGTCATCTGCACGAGCAATTGACCCTCGGCGACGCGCTGTCCGTCGTGCGCGGCAGGCGGCTCGCCCAGGTACGGTGCGTAGCACGAGGGCATCTCCTGCTTGACCTGAAGGAAGAGCGGGTCGTCGTCTCCGATCCCGAACATCAGGACGACGTAGTCGCGCGTTCCGACGCTCCCGGTGCCCACCACTTTCATCGCCACGTCCGCGGGGCGATAGGCGTCGAAAAGAAGGCGACGCTCCGAGGGGAGCGTTTCCCGATACGCGGCCAGCGATGCCAGCACGCGCTTCGCCTCGGCGCCTGTGATCCGCCGCAGCAGCGGCGGGCGGTGCGCGAAGTGGATGGCGGCCTTTTCGCGCGCGGTGAGCTTTTGCACGCTCCGCAGCGGTGAGGAGCGCTCGGCCTTATTGAGAATAGTGCCGATGGGTCCGGCCTGGAGCTCCCGTCCCACGCGGTGCCGCGCCAGATCGAGGAACGGGGTGAAGGCGAAGCGCTGCAGCGCGTTGCGATACGACTCCATCAGGACCATGACCGCCTCCCGGCACCGCCGGTCGGCCGCCCCCGATTCGCGGCCGGCCAGTACAAAGCTCGTGGCAAGCCGCTTCATGTCCCACTCCCACGGACCGCGGATGGTCTCGTCGAAGTCGTTGATGTCGAAGACGATGGTTCCTACCGCCGACGCAAACGCGCCGAGGTTGAGGATATGTGCGTCTCCGCAGAGCTGCACGAGCAGGCCCGTTCGGGGCAGCGCCGCCAGATCCTGCGCCATGATCGGAGCGGCGCCTCGGAAGAAGCCGAAGGGCGATGCCGCCATCCGCTCGTGCTTGATCGGCAGCAGCCTGGCGACGCGGCCACGCTCGGAATGCTTCAGCGTCTCGATGGGGTTCGGCCGGCCGGCCGGAGGCTCCCAGTCGCCCTGTTGGGTGCGCGGCAGCTCCGTGCGGAGCGACTTACCGCGCGCCATCCGCGCGGCAATGGAAGGGTTTGGTGCGCAAAGCATCGGCGTGCAACCTCGATTCTGCGAATTACACCACTAAATCGACGCCAGTGACCGAACTCACGTACCTCGGTGATGCGCGCCGCGCACCTCATCAAGTCTCATGAGATAGTCCGACCTCCTCTCCAATCGACCATGTGTGCTTCTTCCGGTTCTTCGTGTCTTTGTTCTCCTGCTGATCACGCTGGCTTGCCCGGTTTTCGCACAGACACAGCCGACGGTTTCGATCAACGACGTCACGGTGGTAGAGGGAACGCAAACGGAGCACTGATGAGCCGGAGATGGTTTTTCGCGCTGTCCCTTCTATTTGCCGCGTCGTCACTCCGCGCCGCCCCCGCGGTGATCACGCTGGAGTCTTCTTACGTGGGATGTTTAAGAAACCAAAGTCCCTGCGAGGTCACGTTCGTTCGTTCCGGCGACCTGTCGGCCGCCTGCAGCGTCCAGTATCACGTGAGCATCGATGCGGAGGTCGTCGACGCTACGGCGAGCTTTGATCCGAAGCAGCAGTACAAATACATTTGCTTCCCCGTTCCGTACGACCCTAACGTGTACGACAACCGCCCCGATTCGGCGAAGAACTATTTCATCTCGATCAGCAACCCGGTCGGCGCCGTGATTGGTTCGCCGAGCACGGCCTCGATCTACGTCACTGAGAACGAAGCGGTGCCGGTAGCCACGTTTCAAAACACCTCCGCGGCGGAAGGCGACAGCGGGATTACGCTGGTGCCGATGGCCATCACCCTTTCAGCGCATTTGTTGGACACCGCCTATGTGAATGTCTACGCCATCGGGGGGACGGCCCAGCCTGGAACCGACTATGAAGGTGTCGGAACTCTTCCTAAAGTCTCCCTGGGCCAGGTGCGCTTCGACGCGTTCCAGACCATCGGCTGGATTCTCATCCCCGTGAAAGGCGACCTGCTCTCGGAGCCCGATGAGACGATCCTCATCGGAGGCGGGATGCCCACGTTCGCGCAGTTCCCAACCGCGGTAGGCACCCTCACCATCCTGAACGACGACTACATCCTGACGCCGGGAACGCAGCGAATCGCCCGCGGCACGCCTGCCTCGCTGAGCGTCGCTACGAGCATACCGACGCCCACAACCGATCACGTGCTGCTCTCGTCGTCCGACCCGAGCGTGGCCGCCGTTCCCCCGTTCGTCGACGTTCCCGCGGGGTCGCTGGGAAAATCCTTCGATGTGACCGCCGCCGGCGCCGGGTCGGCTATCATTACGGCGACGTGGCCGCCGTCGCGAGGCGGCGGCACGATGGCCGCTCGCGTCGATGTCTTCATTTCGACCTTCTACGCCTTCGAGAAATCAGCCCTCGGCGTGACGCTCGGCCAGAGCGCCACCGCCACGATGCACTTCGACCCACCTCCGAGCGCGCCCCTCGTGCTGTATCTGTCCCAGACGAATCCAACGATCACCAACATGCCATTGTTCTTTACCATCGGCACGGATGGCAGCGGCTCGTTCACGCTCCGCGGCGACAGCATCGGCTCCACCTTCATTACGACAACGGTGCCGGCGTCCTTCGGCGGCGCAATGACCGGATTCCGGTTCGACGTCACTGCCGGTTCGAGCTTTTCGATTGGAAGACTGGATACGGCATCAGGCCCATCGGTAGGAGGGCAGATCGTCAGGATCTACGGCGATGGGATGGGTAGCCGCTGCACGGCGATGTTCGACGGTGTTTCCGGACTGGACACAAGCCTCGCGGCCTCCGGCTCCTTCACGACCAGCACTCCGCCACACGACGCCGGGACCGTCGACGTCGCCGTGCGCTGCGGGACCGATACAGAAACGTTGTCGAAGGCATACACGTACACGCCGCGGCCGTCACGCATCACCGGGCTTACACCAACAATCAGCTCCGCCGGTGGGGGAGTCCTGGTCGCCGTGACCGGCGAGAACCTCCGCCGTGGCCGCTGCTCGCTCTGGTTTGGCGGCGCCGCCGCCACGACCCTGCAGGACGATCAGGCCACGACGATGCTCGTCGCGGCGCCGCCCCATGCCCCCGGCAGCGTCGACGTTTTGATGCGTTGCGGCACCGACGCCTCTACGCTCGCGGGCGCGTTCCTCTACACGAGTAGCGAGATCCTGCCGCAGCTCGAGGGAGTTTATCCACCATTTGCCGCGCCTGGCGATCGCGTCATCGTTTCCGGCTCTGCTCTTCGCGCCGATGATGCGATCTACTTCGACAACGCTGCAGGCCTCGATATGACGTCGACGGCCGACCAGCACTTTGTTACGGTTCCGGACCGGGTCCTCGGCAGTGTGACCATCACGCTCCGCGATGTGGCCGGGCATATCGCGGCAGGGCCTGGTTTCCGCGTGCTGTCGGTTGTGACGCCGCAGATTGCCAGCGCTCCGACGCACGTTCTGACGTCCTCCGAGTTCCCGATCACCGGCACTGGACTCCGGAGCAGCCTCAGTTTCCTCCTCGGCGGCATCGCTCTGCAGCAGGTCGCGATTGCCTCAACCTATGCGCAGTTGCGGCTGCCGGACTCAATCGTCCCCGGGACCTACGCACTCACGATCGCCGATCAGAACGTCGCTCCGCACACGATTCAGGTGACCAGCGGCGTGGCTGTCACGTCTGTATCCGTCCCATGCTCATCGGCCAAGGGGGGCTCCATGGTGACGATCAAAGGGAGCGGCTTCGCGTCAGGTGCGGTGGTTTCGTTCGGCGCTGCCGACTCCGCCGATGTGACTGTTCAGGATGCTCAGACCATCCTGGCTCGTGTTCCGCCGTCATCCGGTCTGGCCAGCGAGACGATCATCGTCACGAACCCCGACGGCCAGTCAGGGCAGTTGTCGAATGCGTTCCGCTATCTATGGCCAGACCCCGGCTGCGGCACGATGAGGCACCGCGCGTCGCACTAACCGGCATCTCGCCATCTGAGTGCAATCGCGACGAAGGGGCCCACCGATAGGTACCATCACGGTGAGCCTTTGTGAGAAATGCGGACTAAGGCGTGGAATGGGTGTACCCAACCGATCGGTGGGTAGCTGCGACCTCTTATCCGCCCCACTCGTCAGATACGAGGCGGTTGCTGGCGAAGGCTGCCAAAGCGGCCGAAGTCCGATGTCGCGTTCGCCGGAAAGTCGATTGAACCGTCGTGCAAGGATAGCAGTCGGAGACCGGTTTCCTTGAGCCAACCGGCTGTCAGAACGAGGACGACCCAGATCAAAACCCCGGCCTGGACGAACCACTCACCCATCGATCGAGACGTGCGCCTGTTCTGTGGTGTCAATTGAGGTTGCATCGATGACCCCCTTTGCAATCCGAGCGCGAGAGTGACTGCCGAGTCGTGACCGCTGATGAGGCTCGCGGATAACGAATTCTGAACCGGCGTCGTGAGGAACGACTGCGTCGAACTGTCAAAACTTCGTCAGCGCCAGCTGGTCGATCGTCGCCATTCCGCAAAGCATTACTCACCGCTCGGTGACTTATGACGGTGAAAACCGATTCTGAGCGAGGGGCTCGGAGTCGTCGCAGCCCCGCATCCAGTTCTACTCGGCGTAGAAAAAATGGCTCGCGGATAAGACTTGGCGCCTCGAGGCAGTTGCCTACGCTGCCGAAGCCCACGGCTCAGCCCGGCGAGAATCCTCATGTTATGGTTGCATTATGGTTTTCCGCTCGGGGCCGGCGGTTTCTTGCGGAACTTTATTTCCAAACCCAAGTTCAGTACGAAGCCGCTGCCGTTGAGGCCGCGCGGCAAACCCGATGGAAGTGTGCTCTCGCCGGTGGGAAGCGTGTAGGCAAGGCTCGTGAAGTTGCGCACCTCGTACGATCCCTCGACGAAGACGCTTAAACCGAGGTGACTCGGACCTTCTTCTTGGAGGCGGTAAATGCCGCCGATGCTCGGCGTGAGCCCCCACGTGTCGCCAGCGATCGCGTAGATCTTGCCGCTTCGATCGTAAGCCCTGACGTTCCTTAAGACTACGAAGCCAGTGCCAACGCCGAAATAGCCTTCTGCTCGACCTGAGAACTGATGGCTGAGGTAGAGCGAAATGCTCGGCAAGGTCTGAATCGAACCGAGCATTTCGAAGTTCGCACCGTTGGACGTTTTGGCGTGGATGTTCAGAAAGTCATACCCGACCGCGAGCTCGGCGTCCAACCACGACTTCTCCTCCTGCGTGACTACGGAGGTAACGGGCGACGGAGCGGATGTCGCGACGCCGGCTGACGAGGCGTTGACATTCCCGTTCGATTGTCCCGGCGTCGGTTGTTTCTCGCTTCCCGTAAGTTCGTAGACCAACTCAACCCCCCCAGCCGCACATCGGGAGACCGGTCGATCCCTGAGGACACGGTCCAGTCGGTGATGCCCGCCATCCGCTTGCCCCGGAGAGTCTACTCATTCGGTAGAACGCGGAGATGCCATCAAGGTTCAATCCCGGCAAACTAGTCGGTAGAGAAACCTGTGAGTGCAGATGTGGTGCACCGCCGATAGTTAGAAAGATGAATACACAGACGATTTTGCGCATGGTATGCCTCATTTGTGCCTCGCAGCCTCGCACCCGTATGAGAATGGCGTGCTGACATGCCACTGTCGTTCGAGTGACGACGCGATTGCGAGCGCACGAGCCCTGGCATATCGAACGTACATGAGCGTGCCTTTCTAAGGGAGTGCTTCAGCTGACGAGTTTCCCACCGCCCAATCTTGGAATCCGGGGCTGCGCCTGGATGAGTCCTCGGGCTGGGTCTAAAGTTGAAAGTACAGTCACTTCTACTTTCGACTTAGACCGCACCTCAGCTGCCCTGCCGCTTGGGTCGAGCTCGCCTGGCTGCTGCGCGATTTCAAGTGAGTGGCCTGGCAAGAGCCGGCATCCGCTTAGACGCATCAACCGATCGACCGATCGCTCTCGGAATCCGCTGGCCTTGAGATGATCACACTGTACGTGAGTGGCGAGAAGCCACCAGCTCGCGGAGTTGCGCCGGCTATGGCGACATCCAGGCTTTCGTCGCCGCGTACGAGTGCGCCGACATTGTCCATCTCGTAGTGGAGGAGCCTTGATTATTGAGTGCTCGCCGATTCATCGAAGTCAGTGGCGAACTGGGAGGACACATCGCCGGAGCCGGACACCCGGTCCGTCCGTTTTGGAACGATCGCGAAAACGATATGTGAAGGCCTGCCTGCGGGCTCGACGGCGGGCGTATCCTCCGAACCTCGGGGGCTCGACGATGCGTCATGGTCTTTTGCCGTTCATTGCTCTGCTGGCTTGCTTCTCGCCGGTGTTCGCAGAACAGCCACCCCTCATCCCCCGCAAGCTTCTTTTCGGAAACCCGGAGCGGACCGCGCCGCGGCTCTCGCCGGACGGTACGCAGATCGCATGGCTTGCTCCCGACAAGAACGGTGTGTTGAACGTGTGGGCGCGGCCGATCGCGTCGGACACGCCGCGTCTCATCACGAACGAGGCCACGCATCCCATCTATTGGTACGCGTGGGGAGAGGATGGGAAACACATCCTCTATCTGCAGGACAACGCCGGCGACGAGATCGACCATCTCTTTTCCGCCGATCTGGAGAGCGGAAACATTCGCGACCTGACTCCGTTCCGAGGGGTGCGCGCCCAGAATATTCTGACCAGCCCCCGGCAGCCGAGTGCCGTGCTCCTCGGCCTCAACCTTCGCGACCGAAAGGTCTTCGACATGTACCGCGTCGACCTCGAGTCCGGCGCGGTGACTCTCGAGGCGAAGAATCCCGGCGACGTTCTCACCTGGAGCACCGATGCCAACTTCGCCATCCGCGGCGCAACGGCCTTCAACGGTACGACCGGAGAGACCATCATCCGCGTGCGCGACGGTTCCGCGCAGCCGTGGCGTGATCTCATCGTCATGCCGTTCGAACGGGCGCTCTTCGACGGGCAGGTGATCGGAGGCTCGCTCATCGCCGGCTTCTCTCCGGACGGCAAGAGCGTCATCGTCCACTCTGCCCTTCATTCCGACAAGGGACGACTGATGCGCGTGGATGTGATGAGCGGCAAGGAGCTGGGTATCGTCGCGCAGGACCCGCAGTCAGATGTCGATGATGAGGGTCTGAGCCCTGCCGTCATGGTGAATCCGGTTACGCAGGAGATCGAAGCGGTGAGGTTCGACTATACCTCGCCGCATTGGATGTTTCTCGATGCAGCCACCGGCGCCGATTTCGAACGCATCGGCCGCCAGGTGCCGGGGTTTCTTCGGATCGTCAGCCGCGATCGTGCCGACAAGACGTGGCTCCTCTCGGCCTCGCGCAGCGACGCGGCGACGTCGTACGTAGCCTGGGACCGCGTGGCGAAGAAGCTAACGCCGCTCTTCAGCGACAACCCCGACCTTCAACGCTACACGCTCGCCCCGAAGAAGGCTGTCGTGATCAAGGCCCGCGACGGCCTGCCGCTCGTCAGCTACCTCATCGTTCCTCCCGGAGTGGAGGCGAAAGGACTGCCGCTGGTGCTCGACATCCACGGCGGCCCGTGGTTCCGCTGGAGCGACGACTTCGACGCCGAGGCTCAGTTGCTCGCCAATCGGGGCTATGCCGTGCTCCAGGTGAACTATCGCGGCTCGACCGGATACGGCATCGGATTCCTCACTGCCGGTACAAATCAGTGGGGACGGGGCACGCAGCAGGATCTCTACGACGCCGTGCAGTGGGCTATCGACCAGGGAATCGCCGATCCGAAACGGATCGCGGCGATGGGGTGGTCCGGCGGCGGCTTTGGGACCCTGCACGCCCTGGAGCAGCGGCCGGACCTCTTCACCTGCGGCGTCGACGGAGTGGGGCCGGCGGACGTCGTCACTCTCTTCCGTTCGTTTCCGAACTATTGGAGCGGCATTCTCCTGCGCTGGCGGCGGCGTGTCGGCGATGTCGAGCATGACCCGGAACTGAACCGTCTCATCTCACCGTTGTACCACGTGGAGTCGATTCGCGCTCCGCTGCTGATCGGCCAGGGGCAGAATGATCCCCGCGTGACGATCGCGAACACCGACTCCATGGTGAAAGCGCTACGCGACGCCAAACGGGACGTGGTCTATATCGTCTATCCCGACGAGGGGCACGGATTCGAAAGACCGGAGAACAACCTGGACTTCTACGGCCGTGTGGAGGAGTTTCTGGCCAGTCACCTCGGCGGCCGGGCCGAGCCCTGGACAAAGATCGAGGGCGCGACGGCAGAGGTGCGATGAATCGTTGCCAATACGAATAGTCGTATAATCACACGATGAAGCCCGTGCGTTTCGCCGGGAGTGCTCGAGAAGATCTCGCTGCTTTTCCCGAGCCGGCTCGGCGGGCTGCCGGTTACGAGTTGTTCATGGTGCAGGTTGGACGGGAACCATCGGATTTCAAGCCGATGCCGGACATCGGTCCGGGCGTGCACGAGATTCGCGTGCGCGACCGGGCAGGAACATTTAGGGTGATCTACGTGGCCAGATTCGACGAGGCGGTCTATGTCCTGCACGCCTTCCAGAAGAAGACGGCAAAGGCGTCCCGCCTCGATATCGAAGTGGCGCGGCGGCGGTACCGGTTGATCGGAGTCAAGTCATGAAGAAAATGACGCGTAAGTCCCCCACGGAAAGCAGCGGCAACATCTTCATCGATCTCGGTTTTCAGCCTCACCAAGCGGCCGTCATGCTTCTGCGATGCGAACTGGCGGAGGCTCTGCGCAAATGGATCGATCGAGAAGGGATCACACAAGCCCAGGCTGCCGAGCGTCTGGGCGTGGCGCAACCGCGCATCTCCGAAATCTCGCGAAATAAAGTGGACAGGCTGTCGCTCGATTACCTCGTCGGACTCTGTGCCAAAGCCGGGGTTGCGGTGAAGGTGAGGACGGCAGCGTAAGTCGCGGGAGACGAGGCTGAAGTTGGGGGTCGGATCTGGCATTCGCGTGTGCGTCAGCCCAGTGAGAATTCGATCTGAGCCTGCGCTCGGCCAGCGGCCGCGGCTGCACCCCGCCCGCATGCGGGAGTGCAAACGCCTTGATGAGACTCCTGCCAAACGAGCCACAAGGTTTCCACGGTCAAACGTGGTCTGTCAGGGCAGGCAATACTGATCGCGGGAGCTCCTCCCTGTGTGAAGTGTTGCCGCGCGTTTCGCTGCCCAGCACTCGGGCCGCGAGCGTGCGCCGGAGAGCCGCGGTAAGAAGCCAACTTGCCGCGATCGCGCCGATTACGACTGTGCTGAATTTCACGAACGCGGAGAGCGTTGCGCAACGCAAACTGAAACCAGGTCACAAAGGCATAGTGAAACAGGTAGATCCCATAGGCGTTGGCACTCAGGCTGTCGCCGATGGCATTGCCATTTCGGGCGAAGCGGCTGAAGATCCCGAGCGCGGCCAGCGAGAGCGACGCACACGCGACCACGAAGGCGAAGTTTGCAAAGGTGAGGAGCGCCACCGGTGGCGTTGCGCCTTTCGAAAACAACGACATGATGGCGATGACCGAGGCGATGAGCGTCGCGAAGGCAACGAAAGACGTGATGACCCAGAGAGGCCAGCGCCGCGCGAGTCTCCCATCAGTAGCGAGCAGTCCGCGGCCGAGTCCATGAACGCCGGCGCCGATACCAGCGAAGAAGTAGAGCGCGTACTGCAGGATCCTGCTGGTTTGCACAAAGAAGGGGCCGAATCTGCTCCAGTGCAACGGGTCGAACTTCGCAGCCATCGGAAGATAGGCGAGCGCAGACATAGCCACGAGCACGATGAAATAGATCACGGGCCGCGTCGAGAGTCGCCCCGTGATCCTGCCGAGCACGTCGCCGAATCGCGCATCGATCGCGAAGATCGCAGCGGCGAGACAGCCGAAGACCAGGAGCACCCAGAGAAACCATGCTGGTCCAGCCGGCCAGGCACCGAGGCGAAGCCACTGCTTCCAGAACGTGCCGGTCGCTGAGCTCGAGGCGAGATAGGTCGGGTAGTAGGCCAATGGCGCCAGAAACGCGGCGGAAAGCAGGAACGGAATCCCCAATCGCACCGCGCGATCTCGGATGCGCCCCAGCCACAAATTCTCGTGCCGGGTTGGCGATGGCTCGAGGCGCAGGATTGCTGGTAGTGACGGTAGTCGGAGCATCCGCCGCTGGTGTCGAATGCGGCCCAGGAGCCGGCGATCTCGCGCGGAGAACTCCAGAGCCGCGGATCCGAAAGGTCCTCCGACTCGCTGACGAACGTCAGCAGATACTGTTTGCTGGCATCTACCGTGTATCAACCTGGATTCTGTTGTGGTCGAAGAAGCCTCCACCACAGATCGAAGCGTCGAGCGCCCCGGTAGACGCAGACTGCTGCGTCTCGCCGCGGCAGCGGGTGTTGTTTTGTCCGTCTATGCGCTCACCGGTTTTCTGCTCGTGCCGCGGCTGGCACGCTGGGCGATCCAGGAGAGAGGACGAGCCGCACTTCACCGAGAGGTAACTGTTGGCGAGGTCCGGTTCAATCCGTTTACGTTCGATCTCAACCTGAACGGACTGCGCATCCGCGACCGTGACCGCCAGCCGCTGTTCTCTCTCGATCGTCTCCACCTCAATCTCGCGCTCTCCGGAGTCTTCAAGCGGGCATGGCGGCTGGGCGAGCTTCGAATCGACAGGCCGTACGTCGAACTGCGCATTCTTCGTGACGGCAAACTCAGTATCGCTGACCTTCTGACAGCCGACAACGACTCCGCCACCTTGCCCCGCCTGATCATCGACCAGCTCGCGATTCGCGACGGGAAGCTCGATTTCATCGATGACTCAGTGAATCCGCCAGTCGCCGTCAGGTTGACTCCGGTGAACGCTGAAGTGCGCGATCTGGTCACCCTTCCTGAACAGCGGGGCCAACACTCGCTTTCGATCGCCTTCGCCGGGGAAAACACGAAAAGTTCGATCCGGATGATCGGGCAGCAGACCATCTCGCCGTTCGGCCTCTCCGGACGGATCGAGGCGCGCAACATCGCCCTCGCGCACCTGGCGGATCGGCTTGCCTCTGGCGGGCCGATTCTGCTGCGTCGCGGACAGGCCGACGTCAGCCTCGACTACGCCCTGCGGCACCGCAAGGCCGGCGGACTTCAGCTCGAGGCCACGCGATGCGAATTGACGGCCACCGGCCTCGCACTTTCTCCGCGTGGCCAGAGCCCGAGCGGCCAGAGCCAGAGTACAGACCAGTTCGTGATCCCGCGGCTCGAAGTTCATGACGCCCGAATCGCCTTCCCGGCGCGGCGCGTTGAGATCGGATCGGTTCGCATCATCGAGCCGCGCGGTTCGATGGGCTGGGATCCTCAGGGACGACTCGACTGGAGCCAGAGCGCTGCGCCTCAGGTCCAGCAACCTTCCCCTATGACCTCATCGGTCGCTGCGCATTGGAGCGTGAGGCTGGACAAGACCACGATCGAGCGCGGCGCGCTTCACATCGAGAATCAGCAGACGGCCACTCCCACACGCCTTGATCTCGACGGAATGACCATCGAGGCCACCGGTATCTCGAACGACGCCAGTGCGCCGATTGTCCTTTCTGCCGTGGCGAATGCGAACGGCCATGGCCGCATTTCGCTCCGTGGGACGCTCGTTCCTTCGCCCTTCTCTCTCGACTTTGAGAGCTCTCTGGCCATGATCGAGCTCACCCCCTTTCGCCCGTACGTCGATTCCATCCGCGGCCTCACGCTGGCTGGGGGCAACCTCGGTTTCGACGGGAGCATGCGTTTCTCGCCGCAGCAGCCGTACCTGATCGAAGGGAACGGCGTGTTGAGCGGCCTCGAGTTTCTCGACGCCAACAACCAGCGGCTCCTGGCCTGCAGAACAGCCACCCTTCACCAGCTCCGTCTCGACGGATCGTCGTCGCGATTTCGAATCGGAGCCGTCGATGCCGACGGAATGTACGCGAACGTCGCCATCGACAAGCAGAAGAATCTCAATCTTTCCGCCATCGGCTCCTCAGAACCAAACGACGCGAAAAGGGGATCGTTCGACATCGGCCTGATCAACATCCGCAACGGCACGATCGACTATCGGGATGACAGCCTCGTGCTGCCGTTCGCAACGGCGATCAGCTCCGCGAACGGAAAGATCAGCGATTTCTCCACCACCAGCACCGCCGCCTCGACGATCCGCCTCGACGGCGATGTCGCGGACCACGGGTCGATGAAGGCGGAAGGGACGATGCACGCGGCCGATCCGTTCGCGGACACCGATCTTTCGATGCGATTCAAGAGCATTCCCATGCCGAAGCTGACGCCGTACTTCGCCGAGTTTGCAGGATATGAGATCGACCACGGCGCACTCGACCTCGATCTTCATTACCGGATCGTGGATCGCAAGCTGGCCGGGGATCACCGTGTAGTGGCCACGGATTTGACTCTCGGAAAGAAAATCGGCGGAACGAAGGCCGGATTCGCGGTGAGGCTGGCCGTGGCCCTGCTCAAGGATCGCAACGGTCTGATCGCTCTACAGGTTCCCATCGAGGGCAACGTCGACTCGCCTGAGTTCAACTACCGGGCCGTCTTCTGGCAAGCGCTGAAGACGATCCTGGGCGGCGTCGCAAGATCGCCGTTCCGCGCCCTTGGCCGATCCATGGGAGTCGACGGCGAGAACCTCGAACTCGTGTCGTTCGATCCCGGCATGATCACGTTCATTCCGCCCGAGGCGGAGAAGCTGAGAAAGATCGCGGGCGAGCTGGCGGTGCGTCCGGAGCTCACGCTCCAGATCGAAGGGCGCTTCGATCCAGAGCTCGACGCCGAAGAAATGAGGAAGGCCAAGCTCGAGTCGTTGATCGAAGCGCGCCGTGATGCTTCGAAGGCGGGAACGACCGAGCCTCCCGTACTGGACACGATTCTCGAGATGCTTTACTCCGAAACGTTCCCTCCCGAGCGGCTCGCCCAGGAGCGTGCGAAATTCACCTCGGCGCCCGCGCCACCACAGCCTGAGCCGGCGACGAGCAAACGTGAGCGTAACGTTGCCCCGCCGCCGCCAGCGGCTGTGGCCGCGGCCCCGAGCTTCAACGGAGAGGCTTTCTACGACGAGATCCGGAACCAGCTCGTTGCCGCGCAGACCATCAGCTCCGACGAGCTTCAGGCCCTCGGACGTGCCCGCGCCGCCGCCATCGCCTCGGCGCTCACCTCGAGCGGAACGCTGCAGGTGACGCGCCTCGAGACACTCGACCCCACCGAAGCGAAGAGGAAGCCAGGCTCACAGCAGGTCAGGTCGGAGATGAAGCTCTCGACACAAGGGAACGGATCGACCGGATCGCCGGACGATTGACGCGATCGTCACCCACCATGAGCCTGAAAGGGGTTGTGTTACGCGTGAGCCTTGAGAAGCAGTTCGTGCCGGTCAGTGCGAGCGTCCGACGATCCGCATGCTCGGGCGACTCGTTCCACCGGCAGCCCGCTTCCGAGGTTACACGCTACAAGCGCCCTCTACTCTTTCTTCGGTTTTTTCGGAACCTTCGGCTTCGGCTTCGGCTTCGGCGATGGCGCTGTCGCCGGCTTGGGCGCAAGCTTGGTTGGTGCTGTGGTCTCTTTTCCTGGAGCTTTGGGCGATTGGACGCTCGAAGCCGTAGCCGCACTGCTGCGGCGCAATCGCTGCTCGGCGGCGTGATCGAGTGGATGGCCTGGGTTCGCTGCGAGGGCCTGTTTCTTGGCTGCGAAGGGAACTGGTGCCGGCGGCGGTGGCGTCTTGATACGACCGAGCGCGATGCGACGCTGGCCGGTGGTTGGGCGACTGATGCGGCGTTGAGTGGCCGAGCACGCTTTGGGCGGCGGGGGTCACTGGAGCGGTCGTTCCGATCGGGACGGCCGACGCGGCCTGCGTCTTCGAAAGAGCGACAGCCCGGAACGAATACTTCGCCAGGAGCGAGCCGCCACCCGCCGCTCTTGGGCGGAGGTTCCGCTGCCGCGTGAAGCGAACGCTTTCCGGAGCTTCCTCAGCCGCTCGTCAGCAACGCCTCAGTTTGGTACTACGGCCCTGCCTCGCGGAACGTCCCCTGAGGCCTGCGATTGTGTGGTCAAAGAACCATCCTCGGCTCGACTAGTCGTGAAGATGGATCACCGCGCGCACGACGTGATGGGCCTGGTCCACCAGAACGACATGCCCCCCGATCACCACATAGACATGCCCGCGCGGTGGGGGCGGCAGGCGTTGACGGAAATCCTCGGGCGGGTAGTAGGCATGGCGCCGAAACTCGCGGTCGAACGGGCGCCCGGGTAGGAGCCGCTGCTCGTGCTCCGGGCGGAACCAGTTGCGGTCCGCTTCGCGCAGCCCGCGGGTGTCGCGGTGCTGGTCGGCCCACTCGCGCGCGACCTGCCGGTCATGATCGCTGAACTGGTCGTGGTCTTGAGCCCATGCGCCGGTCGTAACGAGCAGCGCGACGGCGAACGTTGCTGCATACCAAAAGCGTGTCTTCATTAGGGGAGCCTCCTCGGGGTTCCTCGTGAGTGCATTCCCCGTGCCGGACAAACTCGGCGGCCGGCATTCTTGACACCCATCCCTTAGGAGTGAGAGAAAGCCGATAAACGGTGGCGCGTAGGTGACGCCAACCCGGAATTGAGAGATATCGAAACCGGGCGTAAGTTGTTGACCTTTAAGGTGGCGTCCCCAACGGGATTCGTACTCAGACATGGCTCGGCAGGTCTGTAAGTTACTGAAAACACTGTACGCTAAACACGCAAAAACCGCCAAAATGCCCCCAACCACACACGCAGGACACACGCGGCCTACTCGCGGACGTTCCGAATCAGATCCGCTTTTTTGATCTTGCCGCCTTCGATGTAGACCCGGACAACATCACCCACGTCCAACTGATCCAGCGACCACCTCCGCCCATCGGCAGCGGTCGCCAGCGTTCCGCTCGGGTAGTAGGAAGACATCACCGACCCCCCCGTGTCCATGCACAGCGTCCCGGAGTCCGACCAATGCCCGCCCTTTCTCGGCATCTCGATCTCGCACTTCACCACCTTCACCTGGTAGACGCCGTCCTGGGCTTCGGGCGGCGGCTTCACATCAACCCTTCCGAGCGAAGACGATGAGGGAACTGGAGAGGGAACTGGAGAAGGAACGGGAGATGGGGCAGGAACAGATGGAGGAGCCTGATACGGCGGAGCAGCCGCGACAACTCGCGCCTGGACGGGTCTGTCTGGCTCAGCCTGAGTCTGGCGATGCTTCTTCCGACGATTCGGGGCTTCCGGGCGAAGAGGTTCCGGAGGCGCAACATACACCGCAGCCGGAGGGGGAGGGCTCACGGCTTCCTGGGCAAAGTGATACGTGACGATCCTCATCAGAAAGAGGGTCAGAACCCCGCACACCCCGATACCCACGACCCAGACAACTGCCCACTTTGTCGGGTCTACTCTCAGTTTTCGTTCCACGCAGAAATGGTATCATCGCCGCGCCTAAGTGGCTGGGCTAACCGCGCCGGATCGGGTCACGCGGGACAACTAACTCCCCGAACAAGGGAGTTAGAGATGGAACATTTACTATCGCTCGATCCGAACTATTGTTACACGATTAAGGAGCTACGTCATGTCTGGAACCTCTCGAACGATTCAGTAACTCGGCTAGTTGAGGACGAGCCGGGAACTTTGATCTTTCAGATGCAAAGTACCGGACGCCGCACCTACCGTACGTTCCGAGTACCAGGCAAAGTAGCTATTCGAATCCAGAATCGGATGACTGTAGTAAGTACCTAATGGTTGTCCCCCGCTGGTACTCCGGCGGGTACTCCTCGGATACGTCGGCCACTCGGCGTATCCGACCTTGTAAGCTATTGCAACGAAAGGATTAGCGTCTGATGGCTACCGCCAGAAACTGGTTCGCCAACCGTCCCGCTCCTAGCGGAGGGCAACTACGTCTTTCGTCACTATCGTTCCTCATTCCTATCGTAACCGACGCAGTTGCCCTCCGCTACGCTCGGTTCGAGGCTGACCGCCTCTCACTTCCGCTGACCGCTTCAGGACGGTTGGCGTAACTGGAATGGAAGCACTGGAGGAGAGGTACTAGGTGTTTTCCGTCTTCATACTCCTCGTTGTTGTCTGGACGGTCGTCATGATCGTCCGGTATCAAAACAAACTGAACGTCTACATCCAACCTGGTTTTGCCGCTTGGGACGGCAAAACCGTTTACGTTCCTGGCCAGAACCAGATTCCTTTCGAATACAAACTCGTCGAACTAAAAGAGAAAGTTTCTCAGTTCGCGATCGATCAATCCGGAAATTGCCGAATCTTCGATTCTCAATCTCCGCTCAAGTTCAAAAAGCGGTTCGCGATCGAATGGCGACCAAATCCCCAAAAACTAGAGGCGTTCCTTCCCACCGAGATAGATTCCGGAGTTGAGAAACTCATGGCCGAGGTCTTTACTCTGAATCCCGACGCGGACCTGGACCGGTACGCGGAGAAGTGGGGCATCATCGTCATCTACTCTGAGGGTCTCGGAACCCCGGATGAGGGGAGCATTTCTCTCGGCGACGACGTGAAGATCCCTTACTAGAATGAGAGATAAGCACGTCTACATCCTCGGGAAACAGGGAACCGGCAAGAGCACTTTGATGCTCTCGATGATACGGCAGGATATCCTGAAGGGCAAAGGCGTTGCCTTGATCGACCCCCATGGTGATCTTGCTGAGTCCGTCCTCCGCTACATCCCCAAGAGTCGGATCGAAGATACCGTTTACTTCAACCCGGTCGTTACTCCCATCGGTATCAACTTCTTCACCGCTCAGACCGAGGCCGAGAAGCTCCTGATCGCCGGAGACTTGTTCCTCGTTTTTCAGAGGTTGACAGGTGGGGGAGGGGTGCGGATGGACGCCATTTTGAAACGGGCGATCCAGTTGCTACTTGAAGTTCCAGGCTCGACCTTCCACGATCTCTACCGGATGTTCACCGACAACTACTTCCTTCACCAGCTCGTAGAATCTGTCAGCGATGAAGGGTTGAGAGTCTTCTGGAAAACGGTTTGGCCGAAGTACCCACATCCGGTCACGGAAGAACCACTGGTTACACGGCTATCCGAATTCGATTCCAATAAGTCTCTCCGGGTCATCACATCGACACTCTCCTCTTTGAATTTTTCTGAACTCATTGCAAAAAAGAAGATTTTCATTGCGAACATCTCGAAGGGTGCAATTGGGCTTGATACTTCTCCCATCCTCGGCACCTTGCTCGTCTCGCAGTACCAGCTTGCCGGGTTCCGTCAGGCCTCTCTTCCGCCAAACAGACGGGTTCCCTGCTACCTCTATATCGACGAGTTCCATAACTTCAAGACGTCCGCGTTCAACGAAATAATCATCGAATCACGGAAGTTCAAGCTCTGCCTCACTTTGGCAAACCAGAAGCTAGACGACCTGGACCAAGCTACCAGGGGAACAGCCGACGCCTGCGAGACCGTGATCTTCTTCCGCCTCGTAGCAGATGATGCAAGGAAGTTCGGCAAGTCTATCGGGGCATACGGTCAAGAATCCCTCATGAACCTGAGCGACCGAACTGCGATTATCCGGCCGGGTAGACCTTCTGATAGTAAGCTGTTCGCGGTCAAAGCTCCCCCGCGCCCTCCCTTAGGATTCAGGAACGAGATCATCGAGCACGTCCGCAAGACCTACGCATCTATGGCGGTCACAAAGCGCTTTCCGCCGGCTAAACCACGAGGCGTTAAAGATGACGATGACTCTGTGGAGCCCGGGTTAAGCCCGGAATAGCTGTGGTTCCAGGCTATTGACAGGTACCACCTGGGTACTATACTGAAAGAGTCCTTAAATTAACCAACCACACACTCGATGACTAGCTCCGAACGGATGAAGAAGGTAGCCGAATACATCGACCGATTGTTGGGAATCGTAGACGCCGTGGCAGAAGTATCTCGCGGGGACTTGCAAGGCATGATTGAAGCGGCGGTATTGAATATCATCAACGACAACTAAACATATGATCATCTACATCCGCACGGCTACAGGTTGGGATAAAGCAGAGAACAAAGACGAGAGGAAGTGCGATACCTGCGGCCATCGTCTCTGGATCGCGCCGGGCGACAACGTCTACTGCGATAACCAACACGCGGCCTAGCCCGCAACCTTGGGTTGACGGGTACCTACCGGACCGCTAGGGTTAGTTTGTCACGCCTTTCGAAAATTAGTCTCGAAATACGCTGAACCATCCCCTTGGCTACCGCCCCAATACTCACTCCATTCATCATCCCGCAGTGACCACTCGACCTCCGCAGCACATGCGGTACCTCACCCGGAAGCGAAAAGAGTTCCTCGGGCACTTCAGGAACCATACTGTCCTCTCCATCTCCGACATCTACCGTCTCCTCGGCGCGAAGAACGAGACCCAGGAACGTGCGGTGCGCCGGATGATGAAGCAGACCTTCGAGGCCGGGTATACGCTCCGCCAGAGAGTCTGGAATCCGGACGAGATCAGCGAGACTACACCTCACTGGCATTACGTCTACCGCCTTTCAAAACACGGCGCCGACGTGGTTCACGTGAGGGCGAAGAGGGAACAGTCTTCTAGCTCCGTCGAGCATGACGAGACTACCGAGCGCGCCATGGTGGAGTTGAAAACGAAGTGGCCGGACAAGGTTTACTTTCTTCCGGGCGAGCTGAAGCGGACGATCAACCCAGACAAGGCCTTCGGGTTGCAGAAGAAAGATAGCTGGTTCTACTTCTTCTGGGAGACTGTGAAGCACCGCCAGGACTTGTCCCGGACCGACTTCAAGGGGCTAATCAAGCGGCTCCAGAGGTACGACAGCTATCGCAAGTCGGATCAGTGCAAACAGGACTGGAAGCTGTTTCGCGATTTCCGCGTCCTACTTTCTGTCCCCACCGAAGAGCTTCGCAGCAACTTCCTCGTGAGGCTCGCGAAAGAGTTGCCCTACACTTGGATCTGGGTGACCACCGAAGCCGAGTGGGCCAGGGACATTACCGCTGAAATCTGGTTGACACCAAGAGATTATGCAACCACGTCACACTCTTTGCTAAATGTCTAGAACTGGTAATCTGAAGGTCGCCCTTAACGGTACGAAGCCCCGATGGGGCAAGGTATCGCGCCGCCAATCCCTCCCTCTCGTACCAGCGTAGCCCGCTCCGGATGGGGGAGGGGCTGGGGTCCTCACTTTTCATGAACATTCCCATCGGCCGAAAACGAATCTACTACGGCTGGGATTCTCCCTTTGAAGTGGACCTGGACCACCACGGGTTTTTCATCGGGAAGACCGGAACCGGAAAGTCCACCGTCCTTGAAGGGTTGTGTGTTCGAGCCATCCGCATGGGGTTGCCGATGTGCATCATCGACCCCCACGGCTCGCTGGCGGACGGCATCGCCGGGAAGATCCCTCGGTGGCGTCAAAACGACGTGATTTGGTTCGATCCCGCCGACCCCGAGAAGGTGCTAGGACTCAACCTTTTAGAAGGCCAGAACCCCGACCTCCGTCTCGATCAGCTCCTCTCGATCCTCGCAAATTTCTATGGCTCGACGTCCTGGCTCGGCCGGGCGGACTACGTCTCACGCAACCTCGGCATGGCCGTCATGCGGACGGTTCCCAACGTAACCGTTATCCACATCACGAGAGCCTTCGTGGACGACGACTACCGCCATTCCCTCTCCGCCCGAGTGACCGACGAATTCAACCTTCAGTTTTTCAAAAAGTACGACGAGACTTGGGACAAGCGGCAGAGAGAGGAAGCCGCCGCCTCACCACTCAACAAGTTCGACATCCTGAACAAGCCGGTTCTTCGGGATATCGTAGGTCAGCCGAGGGGCATCAACTTTGGAGAGATCATGGCCGGCCGGAAGATTCTCATCTGCCGCTTCGCCAAGGGTCAGATCGGCGGCGAGGTTGCCGCCGTCCTGGGAGCTCTGGTGACCGCAGGGATACTCTTCGCCGCGCTCGAAAGAGAGGTAACCAAAGACACCCCAACTTTTGGAGTAGTCATCGACGAGTTCCACAACCTTACCCGAGGCGTGGCTCATGAGCATCTGCTATCCGAGACCAGGAAGTACAGGATATCTCTGACGATGGCAGACCAGACAATCGAGCAGTTGCCCGAGGGCGCGGAAGCGGGAATCTTCGGGAACGTCTCGAATCTCATCGTGGGGAAGGTAGGCGCTACCGACGCCCGCCGCCTAGCCGCGGAGCTCGGAATTCCGGAACCGCTCACTCTTCAACGGCTCTCTCCACACTATTGGTACGGCAGAACCACATCAGACCCGATTCTTTTCGAGGCAGATGGACCCATCAAGAAGTTTGGCGATGAAGCCTGGCGATCCACTTTGATACGCCGAAGCCGTTCAAATTACGGCCAACCCAGGCAGCAGATCGAAGCCAAGCTGCAGAAGTTCTTGCGCCGGTTATGATGATTCAAGGAGGTAACCATGGCCACCGCGATTCAAAAGGTGCTCGAACTTCAAAAGCAATACGAGGAAGCCAAGCAGCTCGCGATTCGGGAGCTGCTCGACCAACGGAAGGGCATCGACGACCAGTTGAGGGCTCTCGGGCACGGTGCGTCGCAGCCCCCGCAGCAGAAGCAGCGGCAGACCGACCCGAACAAGAGCTGCCCCATCTGCGGCGAGAAAGGCCACGACGCGCGCCGGCACAAGAATGACGGGAAGAAGGGCACCCCGCCGAAGAAACCGTAGCAGAAGACCAAAGGCCTAGACCTAGAGGGCAGGCTCCTTCCCCCGGAGAACAAGAAGGCCCCCTCGATGATGTGAGGGGGCCTATCGTTTATGCCGATGAGGACTTCAAGTTGGGAGATGCCGAGCGGGGTGAGCGAGTACGCCGGAGAGTGCACTTCGAAACGGGAAACATCGGAGTACCGGCGTCGAGAAGCTGTCGAGTGCGTCACCGGCGGGCGCGGAATGTAATTTTTCGCGAACGGCGCTAGCGAAGTCCGGTTGTCGACGTGATGGCGCGAGGTTCTTGCAACCTCGCGCCATCGAGTTGTCAATGATGGCAATACCTAATGAATGGGGATGTCAAAGGTCGCCACAGCGCCGCAGGGAGCGGTGGCGATGATGTGGATGGTCGCCGTACCGGTCGGAGTTCCCGAAATGACGCCGCCCGTGACGGTGAGGCCGGCAGGCAATCCCTGAACGCAGACGATCGCATCGGGGGACGCAGTGATCGTAGCGAGGAATGGCAGTCCAAGTGTGCCGGATGCGGCTGTCACGCTGAGCGTCGGCACTGGGCACGGCTGAATCGTAATCGTCGTCGTAGCGGTCGCACCGCATGCCAGCGTTGCAGTGACGGTGGCGGTGCCGGAGGCGGCGGGCGTACCGGAGATGACGTTGCCGACGAGCGTCAGGCCAGCCGGCAGGTTAGTCGCAGAGATCGTTGCGCCAGGAGTCGCTGTGATTGTCGAGACGAACGGCAGGCCGACGGTTCCCATCAGGGTATCGGCCAGGATCGCCGGTGCGGTGCAGGTCGCGATCGTGACCGACAGCGTCGCCTGTGCGCCGCAGGGCGAGGTGACCGTGATCGTCGCCGTTCCGGCAGCGGTCGGCGTGCCCGAGATGATGTTGCCATTCACGGAGAGACCCGCCGGAAGTTGATCGACGGTCACGGTCGCGCCGAGCGAGGGCACAAGTGTGGCCAGGAACGGAATGCCAACCGTGCCGGTGACCAGATCGGCCGAGATGGTCGGCACCGGGCAGGCATTGATGGGAATGTCGATCGAGGCTGTCGAACCGCAGGCGGCGGTGATCAGGGCGTGGATGGTTCCGGTCGCCGAGGGCGTACCGGAGATGACGTTGCCGACGAGGGAGAGGCCGGCGGGAAGGCCGGTCACCGAGAGCGCCGCGCCCGGCGGAACGGTCAGAATGGAGGCGAATGGCAGGCCGACTGTGCCGGCGAGCGCGCTCGCAGACACCGTAGGAACCGCGCACGCGGCGATCACGAGGTCGACCGAGGAGGTGGCACCGCATGCCGCGGCTGCGGTGACATGGACGGTTCCCGCTGCTGACGGGGTGCCGGAGATGACATTCCCGGCGAGTGAGAGACCAGCCGGAAGGCCGGTGGCGCTGATGGTTGTACCTGGTGTCGCGGTGATGGTGGAGAGGAACGGGAGACCGGCCATGCCGGTGGTCAACGACGCGCTGATCAAAGGGTTGGTGCAGGGATCCACGACGATGGTCAGCGGGGCACTCGTTCCGCAGGAGCTCTGGGCGACGACCGTGATGCTGCCGGTCGTGAGGGGCGTACCGGAGATGACGTTGCCTACGAGCGCGAGGCCCGCGGGAAGGGTCGACTGGAGGGCGATAGTTGCTCCGACCGAGGGCGTCAGCGTCGTGGTGAACGGCAGTCCCGCAATTCCCGAAAGAGAGCTGGCCGTGAGGGTCGGTGTCATGCACGACGCAACGGTGATGTCGGCCGTTGCAGTCGAGCCGCAGGCGGTGAGCACGGTGATCGTGCCGGTCCCGGCGGCGGTCGGGGTACCCGAGACAACGTTGCCTACGAGCGCGAGTCCCGCCGGGAGGTTCGCGGCGCTGATGGTCGCACCGATCGGCGCGGTGATCGTAGAGACGAATGCCACGCCAACGGTGCCGACCGTGACGCTTGCACTCACAGTCGGAGCCGGACACGGGTCGCACGATGATTCCGTGAGCACGTGCATGACGTATTTCGGCCCCTTCGACGCATATCCGACGAGTGCCACGGTCGGAGTGTCCGACGTGATCCGCAGCGACCCAGTGTCCGAGCCCAGCTTCAGCTCCGAAATGGAGACGCGCGAGGAAGCGGGCGTTTGCATGGTCATGCTGCCGGCCGTGTTGCCGCTCTCGTCGAAGGCGGCGATCCTGACCGAACTCTGGCTGATGGCAACGGGGGAGATGGACGGCCGCCCTTCGATTCCACTCCAGTTCCAGAGGATGAGCCCCGTTGCGGTCGCTTCGTGATTCTCGACAAATCGAATCGACTGTTCGCGGCAGATGCCGCTGCAGTCTGCGTCGACCTGCGGATGATACGGAATCAGTCGCTGTCCTTCGCCTTTGCCCTGATTCATGTCGACGAAGATGTAGGTGCCATGGACCGGCGAGGTCGATTGCAGAATCGCAAATCCGGTCAAGGCGCCCCCGGCCGGGCTCGCGTAGTAAAGCTGATCGGTAGGCGATTGGGCGCCCGCGAGTTGGGCCTTCAGAGCCGTCAATTGCGGACACTGCGCAGATCCGTCCGCACAGAACCGCTTGTCGGCCGTGAGCGCGCCATAGACGAACCAGTCGCGGAGGTTCACCGTTTGCGTGGCATGGCCGCTCAGCCGAAACGGCACAGTGAGCACGGGAATGGCCCAGTTGGTGTACACGGTCACGCTGACATCGGTCGGAACATTGGATGGATTGGTGACAGAGAACAACGTGCTTTTCGTGGAGAAATCGCCGCCGGTTTCAAAGTAGGGAAGAAGAAGCGCCTTATCCGGTGGAGAAGCTTTCGTGATAGCAGCGGAGAGGAGAACGAGGAGACCTGCGAGGATCGACTTTCTGAAGCTCATGACGAATATGTCCTTTGGTTCGATAAGAGTTTGCCGGGATAGACGCGGTCGCCTCGATGCGACGAAGTGGGAGGGCCGGCTTCCGTTGGGAGAGGCGACCCAATACCCGCGCTCGATAGAATCAAAGCGAGTGCCACGGCACGTGGAGAGTGAAATCACTGATACCAAATGGGTTAGCGACTTGGATCGAAGTAATGGCTAGTGCTATAACTGGACATCCGTCCGAAACCAGGACACTTGGACTCTGCGGCATCGCTGACGCACAGTGTCTCGGGGAGGTGGGAATTACTATTCATCTGTCACTTTATAAATAGTGATCACCCATGGTCTTCCCGCCGAGAGGCGCGTCAAAAAGACAGCGTCAGCTGCGTGCGCCATGAACAGCCCGCCCTCGCCACCGGATCCGATTCTCATCACGCTCTCGACGCGGCTCGCCCACTGGACAGCCGTCGCAGCGACCGGAATCGGCGCGATCGTGCTCATAGGTTGGATCGCGAACATCCCCGTCCTCAAACACATCGTCCCGATATTCGTCACGATGAAGTTCAACACCGCGCTCTGCATTGCTTGAGCGGGAGCGCGCTGCTCATCCGCCGGCGCTCGAAAGGAAGGCTCACCAAAGCTGCGAACATCATCATCATCGAGCTCGTCATCGTCATTGCCGCCGGCACTCTCGCGGAGTACGCGGCGCATCGCGACCTCGGAATCGAGGTGGCCGACACCGGCATCGGTATGGATGAAGACACTCGACGGCAGTGTCTGGAACCGTTTTTTACAACTAAAGGAGAGCGTGGCACCGGCCTCGGCCTCGCGATGGTGTACGGGATCGCGAAACGACTGAACGCGACGGTCGAGATTGATAGCGTCCGGAGCCAGGGAACGACTGTCCGATTGATCTTCACGGTACCAGCCGCAGCCGTACCCGACGCACAGGGCTTACCAAAGGAGCAGCCAAAGCCGCCGCCTCAGCGGATTCTTCTCATTGATGACGATCCGCTCGTACTCAAAGCCCTTCGCGACGCACTCGAAGCTGATGGACACATCGTCACAACGGCCAACGGAGGGCAGATCGGTATCAACATTTTCCGGGCCGCCCGGCCCCGGAGTGAGATGTTCTCCATTGTCATCACGGATCTTGGTATGCCCTACGTCGGCGGGCGTGACGTGGCGCGCGCCATCAAAGAGACCTCGCCTTCCACACCGGTGATCCTGCTTACGGGCTGGGGGCAGCGCTTCGCGGCCGAAGGGGAGGTTCATTTGCACGTAGACTGGCTGCTAAGCAAGCCACCCACATTGGACCAATTGCGTGCGGCTTTCGCAGACCTCACATCTGATTTAACCAAGTGAGCCCATTGGTCGGCGCCATTACCATCGTGGCGACTGTTAGAAAAAGTTCTTAGTTAAGAACCGCACCCTCAAGAGACACGGGTATCATACGATCGGACCGAGCAAAACAAAATTCGAATACAGCTATAAAATCAGGCGCAGGCGTACGACCGGACATCAGAAGAGCCGCTAACGTGCCCAAGCCACTGGCAACGCCTCTTCTTCCACCGATCATGATGATTCAATGAGTTATCGCATGGCAACTGCGATTCAGAAGGTGCTCGAACTTCAAAAGCAATACGAGGACGCAAAGCAGGTCGCGATTCAGGAGCTGCTCGACCAACGAAGGGCATCGACGACCAGTTGAGGGCTCTCGGGCACGGTGGGTCACAGCCCCCGCAGCAGAAGCAGCGGCAGACCGACCCTAACAAGAGCTGCCCCGTTTGCGGCGAGAAAGGCCACGACGCGCGCCGGCACAAGAATGACGGGAAGAAGGGCACCCCGCCGAAAAAACCGTAACGAAGACCAAAGGCCTAGAAGGCAGGCTCCTTCCCCCCGGAGAACAAGAAGGCCCCCTCGATGATATGAGGGGGCCTATCGTTTATGCCGATTTGAGGACTTCAAGCTGGGAGATGCCAAGCGGGGTGAGCGAGTACGCCAGTTCGTGGATCGGGACACCAAGCGTCTCGTGCAGCTCATCGGGCGTCAAATCATCCGGCTGGCCTTTGAGCAGCACAATCTCCACAGCGGGGATGTTGCGCTTGGCGAGCTTCGTGAGCAGCTCGGTTGTTCCCTTGCGCCCGGCCTGGTCGCCATCGAGCATGAGGGTGATCGTCTCGAAACGGGAGAGTAGGCTCACCTGTTCTTCCGTCGCCGTGGAACCCATGAGCGCCACGCAGTTCAGAATCCCCGCCCGGGCACAGGCCAGCACTCCCCAAAACGACTCCACGACGATCACGGAGCTTCCTTCGACCCGGTCGAGGTTGTACAGCACCTGACCTTTGTGGAAGCCGTTTGGGAACATCCAGCGCGGCTCGGCCTCGAGGACAGTACGCCCAGCGTACGCGACCAATTGCCCTTCGGTGTTGTGGATCGGGAACACGATGCGATTCTGCATCGTCCCCTTCCCCGGAAAAAACCCGACGCCCAGGTACTGGCACTCTTCTTCGTCGAAGCCGCGGGACGCCAGATACTCGTGATACTGCACGCCCTTCAGCTCGAACGCCAGCGGCCGGTTCGTTGTCTGCTCGCCGAGCTTGGGCGGAGGTACGTCAGAAGTGGATGTAGGCCGGCCGAACCACTCCGATAGCAGGACAGCTGCTTCTCGAATCGTGACGCCTTCCTTCCACGCGACGAAGTCCAGAACATTCCCGCCCTTTTCTCCTTTCCGGCTCTCCGCGCAGGAGTCGGACTGACACGACCAGATGTTCTTGTCCGTGTTCACGCCGAAAGAGTTCTTGGTATCAGACTGATGCGAAGGCAGGCAGCAGTTGCCGCGTAGATACGCGCGGTTCACTGTCCGCAACTCGACACCGTACCTGGACAACACCTTTATCATGGAAACGCTCGACTTGATCGCTTTGAAATCGACCCAAGCCTTGGGCATGAGTGAGTCCTCCTTTTCAATGAACTCCTTTAACCCTAGAACATCATCCGAAAAGCGCAATAGCGAGCTGGCGCGGCCTTGATTTGGCTTGTCGGAATGCTATGGTTTAGTTATGCCGAATCTCAGCTCATTCCAGAGCAAAGAGGAGCGCAACGCGTGGTACAGAGCCTACCGAATGACCCGCCGACGCCGGCTTCGCCGCTATGCGCGCGATTACATGCGCAGGCGTAGAACCCGTCTAGTTGCCGCCAGGTAGTTATTGACACGTTCAATCGGCTTGCTAATCTGAAAGCGTCCCTGCCTGTCCTCCGTCACTCAACTCATTAACTCAAAGGTCGTCAGAGCAATCGATCGAATCCAATGAACCTCGTACCAGCGGAGTTTCCGTGTGACGTATGTTCCGTGTTCTTTTCTTCCCGAATCGAAGTAGGCGGCTGCCTATCGATATCGAACTCTCGCGGTTTCGCGTTCTGTGTCGATGTGTGCGACGCCTGCGCGAACGACATCGCGGCCCACCTGCAAGCGCGGTTTCCACGAATCGTTCTCTCGGTGCATCCCTACACCGAGCCCCGGTAGCCGGAAGCGCTCAGCGGCAAGCAGAGGGAAAACTGGCGGTGAGCGCTTATCTCCGACCGACAAGGCCACCGAGAACACGAGGAACCGTTAGGCGTTGGACCGGCCCCCGTTGCTCACCAAATCACTGTTTTGTGACTCATGCCGCCCAGCGTTGAGAGCGAAGGATGGAGATCGGGTCATCCCTCGGAGGCTCTCCGAAGGACGCAGTTTACGGCTCCATTCGCGCGAAGCCCAAGGGAAAACCCGAGCAAGAGGGGCAACCAGTTGGTGGTTTTCGGCATTTGTTCGTCAACCAACACTCGCACGCCGACTCACCCAGGCACACGCTGAGGGACACTCTCCGAAAGCCGTTGCCTGTGGGCGAACACCAGAATCCGCGGGTCGCTTGGGCCGGCCGTCTCCCCACCCGGACCCACTTTGCCCCGCAAAACCGCCCGCGGCACAAGCGGGTGGCTGGACGAGACGCCTTTATCGTGAGCGCTTGCTGCGGCAGGCGGTCGCGAACTTAGCGGCATGAGAAGTTGGCTACTGTTGTGGAGAGTTGATCGGACGACGGTTGAATGCATGGCAAATCCACCACGACCGACTGATTAGCGTCGCATTCCCATCCACAAACTGTACGACGCCAAAGCAAGCATCGATGTGATCGGCTAGAAGCCGCAACGGCGTCGCCGGTCACATTGCCGCTGCATTGTAGTTGGGTTAAATAAGATTAAACATCTCACCAACCCAAGCGATAAAACATCTATTGACAGATCGTATAAAGATTTGCATCAACGCAATCACAAACACCAGGACCGCTTAGGTAAGGATGAGGAAACGGCGAAGGACATTCGCCGCCGGAATACGTTGCATTGTGACACCTCCAGCATCCGCCCGGTCCAAAGGCCGTACAAGAGGAATCGAACCATGACGTGTAGCAAGCATTATTTGTAAATGTGCATGCTTGAGACAATACCGGAGGGGGAATGTCGATACATCCCGAGGGGCTCCTTGATGCGACGGTTCTCGTCTGAGTATTGCCCGACTGACATGGTGACCAGTCGGAGTAGCCGTAGGTACAACCTACTGCGGTGGATAGTGCGTTGACTGTTACGGTGGTAGGTGCCGTGCTACTCGTTTGGCCCCCGCCTGCTGTAATGGTAGCTGTGCCTTGCGCCATCCCGGTAACGGTGAATGTGCCGGTGGAAGCGTTCTTGTCGAGCGTCACACTGGGCGGTGCGGTCAGGACTCCTGGATTGTTGTTGGTCAACGTCACGAGCGTGCCCGTGAGCGGCGCAAAACTGATTGTGACAGTGCAAGTGCTACTGTCCCCCATCGAAATGGTAGTAGGACTGCAACTTATACTAAGGATGCTGGGCCAGAGGTCTGTTGCTTTCAGCAGATCAACAGTCGTCTTACTCTTGGGGATCAACTCATAGCCGGAATCTAGTGCCTCGGAGACACTCACGACGTACTTTCCGCCCCGAATCAATTCAATTAGATTCCCGAGTACTGGTTCGATGCCCGCTTTTGCTATTTCCTCATTCGCGGTGATGCACAGCTGCCGAACTTCTGCGGCATCAGGGTAAAGATAGTCGGCCGCGCACGCGATGTCTCTAGCATCGATCAGCATATACGACTCGATGCCGACGGTCGCCCATCCTAACAAGCCCGGGGCGAGAGCTAATTCGGGTTGCGATGCGATCGCTGTCTTCATCGCCGGTCCCAGCGCGAGAAGCGCAAGGCTTGTCGCCGCGCCAAATTGCTTGGCTGAGTCTATCTCAGCTTGCGCGCACCCGCCAAGTGACTTCGCTGTGTTGAATTGCTGCTCAATCGTGGCTTGCGGATTACCGGCCTGGGTCACGACAGTCTTTAAGCCATCCTTGAGTAGGGCGTAGCATTCTATCCCGCCCTTGGATAGCTCCGTGCCAGACACGGTATTGTCGGATTGAGATATCCCCACGAAAAGTTGGTCCATTGCTGTCAAGCTTTGTTGATCGAAAGTAATACCCTGGTCGGACTGGACACGAATCTGATCACCGCCAGCATTCAGACTAGAGTGTGGCGAGACGGCCAGTGTGCTAATTGTGGTTCGTATCGTCGTTTCCAGAGAGGAAAGTTGGGCGATAGCTGAGTCGAGGTCTGCGCGATAACTGGAAAACGATAGTTGACCGTTGGAGTTGGCCTCTGCGTCCAGCAGATCACCCTGTACTTGTCCCAGGCTTAGTCGCAAGAACGTCAGGAAATTGGCAGCGACGGTGCCTGGTGGTAGGGTCAGGGAGGGTAGTGAGCCTATCATCAGGCCAGTCAAGACATTCGAAGTGAAAATGGCTCCACCGGCTGTCTGCACAACAAGAGCCACATTGACTGTGCCGGCGCCGTTCGAATGAGTTACAGGGTTTAGATAAGGTGGCACGGACACAACGACGATGCTCGGGCTTTGCACTACAGCAAGTGCCGTCACGGAATACCCATTTGCATCTGAAAAGTTGACGGACGTTATAGCGGCCGGATCGAATCCCGATCCAGTCAGGGTCAGTTGTTGGAGGGGGACAACTGAGGTGCTGCTTAGAGAGACAAGCGTGGGTGATGCGTTCGCTGAGCTTCGGGGCGGGGCGACCGCCCGCCGCTTGGCTCCTGGCGCCGCTGACACAGTAATCGTGGTGGTCAGATCGATTGATGCCTGAGCATTTGTCACGGTGAGTGTTACGGTGTAGGAGCCAGCGATCGGGAAACTATGGCTAACTTGCTGCTGGGTGAGCGCACCGGAGCCGTCACCGAAACGCCACGAGAACGTGTGAGTTGCGCAGCCGAAGTCGTATCCGAGGCTGCTCGCGGAGAACGTGATCGGTTCATTTGCCGCGCACACCTTCCCGGTGGAACAGCCACTCGATGCACCGTAGAAGCTGATGAAGACGTTCGACTGTGTCATCGTCGCACAGCTCCCGGGCTGCGGCTCGGCGAAGACCCACGCGGCTCCAGTTCCGCTGTCGTCTTGGTTCCCTCCGAGGATGGCCGTGCTGCCATCGCCGGAGAGAGACACGGATGCACCTTGCTGAGCGTTTCCCAGGGCGCCCGAGCCGACCAGTTTGTTTCCCTGCTGGGTCCAGACCCCTCCGCTTCTCGTCCAAACCCACGCGGCCCCGACTTGACCGTTGTCGTAAAACCCTCCAATGATGGCCTTGTTGCCGTCGTCGGAGACTGACACGGAATGGCCTTGGTACTCCGATTGGCCCACGGGGCCAACGGCGCCCGAGCCGACCAGCTTGTTTCCTTGCTGGGTCCAAACTCCTCCGTTCCGGGTCCAAACCCACGCGGCGCCAGTGAGGCCGTCTCCGTCCCCACCGACCACGGCCGTGTTGCCGTCGGCGGAGAGGGATACCGACCCGCCTTGACCTGCGGTCCCCGACACAGCGCCCGTGCCTACCAACTTGGTTCCCTGCTGGGTCCAGACTCCTCCGCTCCTGGTCCATACCCACGCAGCCCCAACGTTACCGTTGTCGTTGGGTCCCCCGACGATGGCCGTGTTGCCGTCCTTGGAGATGGAGACGGACTGGCCTTGCAAAGTCGACCCCAGATTAGAACTGACAGGCATGGCGCCGGAGCCGACTAGCTTGCTTCCCTGCTGAGTCCAGACTCCTCCGCTCCTGGTCCATACCCACGCAGCCCCGAGTGCATTGTTGTCGAAGAGCCCTCCGACGATGGCCGTGTTGCCATCTGCGGAGAGTGACACGGAGTCACCTTGCGCAGCGTTGCCCAGGGCGCCCGAGCCAACCAGCTTGTTTCCCTGCTGCGTCCAGACTCCTCCGCTCCTGGTCCATACCCACACAGCCCCAGCGTTACCGTTGTCGTTGGGCCCTCCGATGATGGCCGTGTTGCCGTCGGCGGAGAGGGACACGGAGCCGCCTTGGCCGGCGTTGCCCGCGGCGCCCGAGCCGACCAGCTTGTTTCCCTGCTGGGTCCAGACTCCTCCGCTCCTAGTCCATACCCACGCGGCCCCAACCTGCAAGGTGTCGAGGTCGCCTCCGACGAGCGCAGTGTTGCCGTCGGCGGAGAGGGACACGGAATTTCCTTGTCTGGCGTTCAAGAAGGCGCCTGTCCCAACTAACTTGGGCCCCTGCTGCGAGAACTGCGCGAGGGCTGGATAGTAAGAAAGCAGCGTACCGCAAACGAGGACGATCAGCCTACCGGGTTGGCTTTTCATAGGGTACTCTCCAGAGGATGCGCAATTGTACGCCTAGAACCGGTTATCCCGAAATAATTCCGATCACCGGTGGATGCGCGGCGCCTGCGGTATCAAAGGGATCGTCACGGCCAGTTCCCTCCGCGGACTCGCATCTTTCAGCACAGGCGCGAACGCGTGCAGATCTCATCACGCGCAGGAGACAGGGCCTGGCCTTGTCGGATTCTCCAGCTCCCTCGTCGACGTGTCCGCGGGCGTGCCGTGCAGAACGGCCGCGGACAGGCGCGCACTCTCGTTCGGCCGCGTTGCGATCGGCGACGCGGCGTCGATCTAGTGCGCTCTTGACGGATCCTGTACGCCGACTATTCTGAAGTGAAGCCTGCGGACTTGCTCGATTGCTTTTGGCCTAGTCTGGCCAGCGAACACATTTGAGCGAGACTGCCTAGCTCTCTGACGGTCTGGAGCAGAACTGCCGACCAGTTCGCAGCTCCAGCGGTCAGCGAACTATCTCGCTGAGCACATTCACAACCACTAAGGAAAGGAGAGGTGTGCCCAATGGTGCTCGCATTTGCCTGTCAATCGTGCTTGAAAGAGCTCACCAAGTTCGAGATCTCGGTATCAGAGAACAATCGCATCAAGCTCGAAACGGTCTGTTACCAGTGCAAGACGATCAGTCGGATTCTCTTGACGTCTAGCGATCTCGAGGAGATTGGACGGCAGATGGTCGACGTCGTTGAGCATGCCAAACCGGAGGAACTTGTCATGTAGAGCGACACCTCGCGAACTGCGCAGCCGCCAACCTCCGCTCAGATCCAGACACCTCCATCCACCGACGCGCTCGCGTCAAACCTGTCGCATCAAGAAAGGAGCAGCACTTTGTTTAATCTCAATCGCGTCATCATCTCCGGATACCTTGGTAAGGACCCCGAAACTGTTCCCGCAGCTCAAACGACGGCCACGAAGTTCTCCCTCGCAGTAACCGACCGATGGAAGGATGACCAGGGCGAACGGCAAGAGCGAACGAACTGGATTCTCGTCGTGGTCTGGAACGGGAAAGGCGAGAACGCCGGGAAGTATCTCAAGAAGGGTTCCCACGTGCTCATCGAAGGCTCCTTACGCACGTCGGAATGGGACGACAAGGAATCGGGCCAGAAGAGATGGAAGATGGAGGTCCACGCCTCCGAGGTCATCTTTCTCGATAGGAAGACTGATCCGCTGACCGAATCACATGGTCAAGGGGAGCAGCTTCCGCCGAAAAGCGGCCCGACCGGCCGGCGAAGTTCAAAAGTGGCAAGGCGCTGAACTCTCCGCCTTTCGACCATCCCGCCGAACAGTGATTCTCTAGCCTCAGCTTCCTGCTGGGGCTTTGATCCACAAGTAGAAAGGAGCACCGATGTTCATCCGCGACCTGCCGGAAGACGAACGTCCGCTCTGTCGCCTCCGGCGTCACGGTGCGCAGAGTCTCTCCGACGCAGAGCTCCTATCCGTCCTTTTAGGAGCCCAGCGGCTCGATCCTGCCCGCGATCTTCTGAGAGACGGGCTGCCGAACCTTGAAAGAAGCGAGAAGGCTCCGCCCAGGGTTAAAGCCGCTTTCGAGCTTCACCGCAGACTCGGCGGGCGACTGGCGGACCGGAAAGAACCGGTCCGAGAAGCCGCTCACCTGGCTCGCTCTCTCCAAGCTCGGTACTCCCACTTCACCCAGGAACGTCTAGGCGCGGTTTACCTCGACTCGCGCAACGTGATCATCAGGGAACGCGAGATCCACATAGGCACCCTCAGCTACGCGACGGTCTCGACGCGCGACATCCTGAAGGGCGCGCTCGAAGAAAACGCGGCGGGACTCATTTGTTTCCACAACCATCCGTCAGGGAACCCAACTCCCTCAGCCGATGACCTCACATTTACGAGGAGGCTCGTCCAGTCCGGCGAACTCCTGAACATCAAGGTCCTCGATCACCTGATCGTCGCCGCGAACGGCCACCTCTCGTTCAAAGCCTGCGGGTTGATGTGAACCCCCAACCTTCAAAAGGAGAAGCACCATGACAGCAGAAGTGCATGTCCCCGAAGTAGTCCGACCGCATGTCATCCGGGCCTGGGAGCAGGACAGGCTCGTCGGACGGCAAGACCTCATCGGCCTGCCGATCCCAGAGGCAACCCGTACCCATGTTCCGATCCCTCACGCAGCGATCGTCGAATCCATCATCCAGTCCCTGGCCTTCAGGAACATCGAAGTGGAGCGTGACGAATACGCGCTATCGAAGGACGCCATGAGGATGTTCGGCGTGATGACCCTCGACATGCAGCAGAGCGGCGTCAAGCTCGCCATGGGACTCCGGAACTCGAATGACAAGAGTTTCTCTCTGGCCATCACCGTCGGCTTTCGGGTGATCGTCTGTTCCAATCTCATGTTCTCCGGTGATTTCACCGCAGTCGTTGCAAAGAAGCATACCAAGAACTTCGAGCTCGGCGACACCGTGGCCGTGGCAGTCGAGAAGATGCAGCGCGGATTTGAACCGATGGGCCGAAGGATCGACGCCTGGAAAGGCCATTCGCTCCCCGACTCGACGGCGAAAAACATCATTTACGCCGCCTTCATCGAGGACGGTCTGCCGATCCCGAAGCATCTCGCGAAGGTGGTTCATCGGCACTATTTCGATCCGAGCTATCCGGAGTTCGAAGAGCGGACGATGTGGAGTCTGCAGAACGCCTTCACGTCCTCGCTCAAGGAGCTCGAACCGATGAAGGCGATTCCCCTCACCGCGAAGCTCGCAGGCTTCCTCGAGAAGTGGAACTAGCCATGTTCGCCGACAGGCGTCCCCCCTTCATGTGCGCATGTGGCCACGGGAAACGCGACCATTGGTGCACGAAGTCTCGCCCTTCCGGTCCATGTCAGCAATGCACCTGCAGCTCTTTCACGGCCGAATCGCTTTGCCGGTGTGGACACGGATGGAAGGCGCATGCAAAGGGAAGGTGCAAGGAACACTACAAATGCCGCTGCACGAAGTTTTGTATGCTCCCGGGCGCAGAAGCGCCTGGGTAGCCGAAAGGAGAACACGACCGCTCGGAAGTCCCAAACCCATTCGGCCCATCGTGGCCACCCCCGCAGAAATGCGGGGGTTTTTGATTGCGTCTCCGGATCAAGATCTCTAGCGTAGGTATTCGGCTGTTATGTCGCCAAGGTAGTGTCCAGCCGAGATCACAGGTACTCGAATGAGGATTTCGCTTGTGCCACGCGTCGCAACGGCATACTGTGGCTGTGGGTACCCAGGCAAGTCCTCGATAGGCGAGCGTGGGCCTTCCGGGAAGAATCCAATCTGATCGCGCAGACCCTCGGCTTTTGCGTCAAAGTCCAAGCGCGTTTGAAAGCCTGAATTGCCACGTTCGACTGCCACTGGATGCAAGTATTCGCCACTCATAAACGTAATTCTCCGCATCTGCGCATCTGACTGCAGCAGTGAATGCAAGGCTTCGGCGAGTTTGGATGAAGTCGTTCGCGCTTCGCTTACATCAACGGGCGCCGTGTCCAATAGCAACGCCAACGATTTGGCGGCCAGCGCTATTGGGCCAATACACTTGTTGAGCAACGAAATCCTGGCCCGACAGAAAGCCTGCTGCCGTTCGTTGAGCCCCGCTAATGAGTTCTTCACCTCACCAGACCAAGGGCCAGGCGCTCCACTAACGCACGCTGCTACGAAGAGCACCGGAAGGCCGATGGCGCAGAGTCTCTTGGTCATGGCTGAACTCGCAGGAACTTCTTGGATTGAGTACTGTCATCTTCCCAGTTTGGGGTTCGACGGTACCATGGGCAACCAGTGGCGCTTTCCGCCATTATTGAACTCAGATGGACGTGGGTGCGCGCGACGATCACACCAAGTACGGTGTTTTTCATAATCTGACTACACTCTACTGCACAGATATCGACACCAGCAGTCCGTGAATCGGTTCCAGCTCCAAAAGCACATGCCTCGAACTTTTGTTCTTCTGGCGTGCGGCGTAATCGGCTTCCCATGTGCCCAGTGGTTCGCATATCCCTGGAGCCCGGCCGCGCTCGCAGGGTCGAAAGGTTAGTAATGGAGTACCGAGAGGATAGCCGACAATCGCTTCCACACGAGGCCGCATAACTTGTAAGTGCGCAGTCAATGCCTGTTCGCGGTTTGGTGGAAATACCGCGGATAGATGCGAGAGATCGGCGGAACCTGTTCGCGCGATCTCCTTTCGTAGTATGTCCATCTCTGCATTAGGGACGGCCGACCCTCGCGTCACTGTAAAAATATCGATATAGCCGTCTGCCCGGAAACGGACATAGCCGCCAAGTTCGGTAGCGGTTGGAGGTGTTGTCTCGTCCTGTCCCGCGGCCACAGACCATGAGTAGTCATTGACTGTTCCATTGGATGAATCGAATGGCGTTTCAAGTCGGATCTCTCGACGAGTCCCCGGCGTCGCCGGCGGGAGAAGACTCCTCACGAAGCGATAGAAGCCTTGCTCGCGGCCATCACGAGTTATCTGCGTCGTCGCGGGTTCGTGAACATGCGATTTGCACGTCGTTGTCAGCGTGCCGATGACAGCAGTCAGTACGAGATATTTGTTGACGTTCATTAGTTCAAAGTCGTGTCGCGACTACCATGAATCAACACAAAGCGGTCGTCGATCCCGGCTTTCTCGAACACTTGATTTGCTGCGTCGATTGCATCGCCCACATTGCCAGCTCCATTTTGCGAAACGCTGGAATCACTGTCGATCGCTGTCCCGACTAGGACATTCACGAATGCCTCCAGAGCTTGCGCGCCGAAGTTTGTGCTCGTCACTCCGCTTTTACCCGAGGACACGCCAACCACGGTCACGCCACTCGTCACTTTTCCAATGCAGTCCGCCGATGAACAGCCGGCGATTACTGCTACCGCAGCCGACGACTTGTTCAGCATGGCTGTCATCGCTGCGTTGGTAATGCCAGCCTTACCTGTCCCGCCCGTATCGAAGCCCGGCGGTGGAACGCCTTGTTTGTGCGGCGCCGTATGGCCGAAGTACAAAACTAGTGCTCCTTTGGTCCCGAGGGAATGTGCAAGGTCTGCCCTGGCCGTCGAGCCGTTCGTATATGCAGTCGGATGATGGCCTTGCAGTAAGTAGCGGGTGCCGTCTTTATCATCGTACGTCAAGCGTGCTGCGAACCTGCTGGCGGTGTAGTCGTATCGGGCAGGATTGGCGTAGATGTGAAAATAGAGTTCCGCATTCCCGTCGGGATCGAGGAATGCAATCGGGTTATTGCTGGCATACACATAACGATTCCAGGATTGGGGGCGCGTCGGCGTTGCGGGATGCCGATCGACCGAAAAGAAGCGGCCCAACCAGGGTGAGTAATACCGCGCATGCATATAGTCAAGAGTGTCGGATGACCCGCTCGTCCAGCTATCGCGCTCGTGACCGGTGTACTTCAGCGTCGTCGCGGACGGCTCTGCCGTTGCGCCAGATAGCTCCGGTCCGAAGGCGAGATAGTCGTGGACGCCAACGATGCGATCGTTCTGGTCGGTGACACGTCGGGGCGTCCCGAGGTGGTCGAGGTGGTAGTGATACGTCGTCGTATTCGCGCCGTCAGGCTGCCGTGATGCCAGGAGAAGGCTGTTACGCCAGACGTGATCCTTCGACCATTGCCACCCACTCGTACCGGGACCGGCCGCCCCGTCGACACTCGTGAATTCACGAAGAACCTTCCCATCGCTCCCTCGGATCGTCCAACTCCAAGAGGAGGCGCCGACCGCGTACGTCGCGATCCGCTCATCTTCGGCCGTGTAGACAAATTCACGGGCCAGTTGGCCGAAGGTATCGCGCGTCATCATATTCATCGTGTCGTACGAATAGATGTGACCCGATAGACTAGTGAGGTTGCCAGCAGCGTCGTACCCGGCTTCGGTGATGCGATTCTTGTTCTCGGCGGTATTGATCAAGAACCCCTGGCAATCGTTCGGTCCGAACTGCGTGCACGCCGTGCGGTTGCCATAGGCATCATATTGATATGTTCGGTTCACGCTGTTCACGTTCGCCTGCACCAGACGGCTGACTCCATCGTAGCCGAAGGCGTCGCTACCGATTTGGCTGATGTTGCCGGATCCATCGTAGCTGTAGGCAACCCCGCTGCTCCAGCCGACGGTCTCGACGACGGCTTGAGGTGCCGGAGCGAGGTGCATCGGTACGACCGACTTCACGCGGGGATCGGCTGCGAGCACGCGAGCGTGGGACTGCGCCACGCGGAGGACAAAAGCGTCTTCGCCGCCTCCTGGTCCCGCTACGACCGTTCCACCGTATGAGGCGGCCATCTGCCTGGCGATCACCGGTATTCCGTCCACCGAAGCCTCCGGACGAACGGTCACGACGAAAGCCTGCTGATCGGACGGAACTCCAGCAAAGAGAAGCGGCTGCACACAAAGCGCGCTGCCGATCAGCAGCACCATCATGCGGGACGTTACGAGTCGAGGCATCGGCGTTCTTCCTGTTCGAAGGGCGCTATTTCTGCAGATGGACATTGATATTACCTCCGTCGATCATCTGATCGATCGTATGGCTGCCGTTCCACTTCGACGAGAACGACAGCCCTCCGTTCTTCGCCACCAGAGTGACGGCCAGCGTGTCGCTTGTCGCCGGCTGGCCGTTATCGACGAACGAGGCGAAGATGGTCGCACTGTCATCGATGACGACCGGCGACTTTGCAGCGGTGATGTCGGTCAAGCTCGCCGGCCCGGTGATCCAGGCGATGCCACCTGCCGTGGTTCGCACGATGGCCAACGAGGCGATAGACGAGGCGCTGATTTGATAGATGTGGACCGAGCCGTTTTCGGTGCGGTTGAACGTCAGCGTCACCGAACCCTTGACGGTGCCAAGTTTGTCATCGTATTGAGGATTGAGAGTGAAATCGGCACGGCTGTTGGCGTCCGCCGCGTAGCTGCCCGCCGAGGTTGTCAGTTGCGCATAGCCGCCACCGGTCACGAAATCGTCATTCGGCCTGAGCACGGACAGCGTGACGTCGTCGGCTGCCGAATCACGCGCATACCAGCCACCAACGCGGCTCTCGATCGTATACGTGGCCGTCGTGGCGGTGAATGAACACGTGGCAACGCCCGTGCTGGTATCGGAGGCGGTCACCAGGCCGATCGGCGCAGTGCAGAGGGTCTGGCCGGTGGCGCGGTTGATGAACGTCAGGGTTGCCTTGCGAATGTCGCCGAGCGCGTTCGGGCCGCTTCCGTCGCCGGAGTCAGGAACGTCCTTGACGAGGGAGGCGAGCGTGACCGTAGCGGTACCGGTAACGGGTGAGGCCGAAACGGTCAGTGGCGCGATAAACGTCACGGTTGCATCTTCCTGCGTAACGGTCAGCGTTCCGGAGACAAAAGTGATGTCGTAGTTCGGCGACGTCAGGCCGCCGACCGCGATCGGATACGCTCCCGGGCCGGTGTCCTTCGTGACGTTCGTCTGCAGCAGCAGCGTCCCGCCAAGAACCGACGGCGTCTCCCCGAGCACCAATCCCCGGAAGGAGGCACTGAGCTGCGGCAGCGGATCGCTGTACTGCTTCGAAGTATCGTCGGCGGTCACGACGAGCGGCGTCTTGCCGACCGTCAACGTCGCCGGCACGATCGTGACGTCGTAATTGCGCAGACGACCGTTCGGATCGGCGAGTTGGCCGGTAGTGGGGTATGCCCCGACGACGCTGGCCACGGTGGCGGTCGTCGAGTACTGCGGCGTGATCGGATCGCCGTTCACAACGCCGGTAAGAGTGCCGGTGAAAGTCGGAAGCGGCGCGCCGTAGAGCTTCGATTGGTTGTCGACGCGAAGCGTGAGGGGCGCCCGATTCACGTCGATCGTGACGGACATCGTTGACGGCAGGTAATTCTGTGTCTCCTGCGCGGTCACGGTCAGGGTCTGTCCAGTGCCGGCATCGAGGGGTGCGCCGGCGGGAGGCGTATAGATGAGAGTGCCGGCGGCAGCCGGACCGACAACGGTCACGGTGGCATTGAGCTGGGTTGCGCCGAGACGTGTGCCGTAAACGATCGTGGCCGGCGCCGACCACGAGAGCGTCTGCTTCGCCTTAGCCACGTCGATGGCGGCTGTGGCGGTGCCGTTCTCGTAATTGTGCGTGTCGGTCGGCGTGAAAGAGACGGAGAGCGTCTGTGCGGACCCTCCGTTGAGGATCGTGCCGGCAGGCGGCGTATAAACAAGTGAGCCGGGGACGTCGGCGGTCGCGTCGAGCTGCGTGCTCGACAGCGCCGTGCCATAGACGATGCCGGACGGGTTTGCCCAGGTGAGAACCGGCTTCGCCTTCTGAACGGTGAGCAGGGCAGTGGCCGTGGCAGAGTTGTAGTTCGTGGTCTCCGCCGCGGCGACCATGAGCGTTTGGCCAGGACCGGCCTGCAGGAGCGTCCCCGCGGGTGGCGTATACGTCAGCGCTCCGGAGGAGGCTGGTCCGACGACGGAAACCGCCGCATCGAGCTGTGCCGGCGAGAGCAGCGTCCCGTACACAATATCGGCGGGGTTTGGCCAGGTGATGGTCTGATTCGCCTTCGTCACCGTGAGTGGAACGCCAAGCGATGCCGTCGTGTAATCCTGAGCGTCGGTGGGAGTGAAAGCCATCTGCAGTGTCTGGCCTGCGCCGGCATTGAGGATCGTTCCTGAGGCGGGTGTGTAAGCGAACGTCCCGGGCACATTCGCCGCAGCGTCGAGCTGCGTTGCGGAGAGCGGCGTGCCGTAGACGATCGGTGCCGGTGGCGACCACGTAATGATGGGCGTGGCCTTGAGGACATCGATAGTGACCGAGGCGGCCACGGAGTCGTAGTTCTGCGTCGCCACGGCAATGACCGTCAGTGTTTGGGCCGGGCCGGCCGGAAGCACCGATCCGAGTGGCACGGTGTAGGCGAGGCGTCCGGCAGGCGACGGACCGCCGACCGTCACCTGCGCGTTTAGTTGTGTCGCCGAAAGAAGCGTGCCGTAGACGATCGGAGCGGGGCTGCTCCAAGTGATCACCTGTGTGGCCCTCAAGACCTGAATGGTGACGGGTGTCGTCACCGTGTCGTAGCGGTTATCTGCGGGCGTAAAGACGACCGATAGCTGTTGTGTTCCAGCGTCGAGGATCGTGCCCGCGGGCGGGGTATAAGTGAAGATCCCTGGCACGTCGGCTGTCGCATTGAGCTGTGTGTTCGACAACGCCGTACCGTAAACGAAGTTCGCGGGTTGTGCCCATTGCACGTTCGGTGTGACACGAACGACGATGAGATCGACCGAAGCGGAGGCCGCTTCGTAGGAGTCGGTCGCGCCCACGCTAACGAGCAGCGCGTGTACGCCGGGCGTGAGAGTCGTTCCGAACGGTGGATCGTACGTCACCGGACCTGGGGGTGCGCTGCCGGAGGCGATGATCGTCGCACCGAGTTGGGCTGCGCCGAGCGGCTGGAGGACGGTAATCGGCGCCGGGTCATCCCAGAGGATGAGCTGATTGCCTTTGCTGACGTCGATCGTGGTTGTGGCGTTGGAAAGGTCGAAGTTCGGGCTGTCGGGAGCGAAGGTCACTTTCAGAGCGTGGCCGTTGCCGACTGAAAGCGTCGTTCCCGGTCCGGGATCGTACGTAAAGGTACCGGTGAGGTTCGAAGCGGCATTGAGCTGCAGGTCGCTTAGTGGCGTGCCATAGGTGATCGAGTCCGGCACCGTCCATGAGACGGACGACGGCGCTTTGCTCACGAGCACCACGGCCGAGCGCGTGATGGACGCAATCGTCGGGTCGCCGGGTGTGAACGTGACGTTGAGCGTCTGGAATCCGGCATTGAGAATGGCGCCGGCGGCCGGCGAATAGACGAACGTTCCGGGAACGCTGGCCGTGGCATTGAGCTGCGCCCCCGATAGCGGCGTGCCATAGACGATGGCGCTGGGGTTCTTCCATGTGACGCTGGCTTCGGCAGACGTGATGACGAGATCCGCGCTCTGGGACGACGCATCGAAGGAAGCGTCGCCGTCGAAGCGGACAGAAACAGCGTTGGGATACGTGCCGGCCGGCAGGGTGCCGGTAGGAATGATCGCGGTCGCACTGCCTGTGGCGTCCGTGAGAAGGCGGGAGATTTCGGTGCCGCTCAGCGTAAATACGAGCTGGCGCTGAGCGACCGGTGCTCCGGACGCGGTGAGCGCGGCGGTGACGGCAGTCGGATCACCGGCTGCGGCCGGATCGACCGTGACGCGCAGCGAAGTCGAACCGTGCGATGGCGGCGTTCCGCTACCACTCGATCCGTCGGTGCTGCTTCCGCCGCCGCCGATCTGCCAGTTGAGGTCGGGGCGCGACTCGATGGCGACAGTCTGCGTCACTTGCGTTCCGGACATGATCCAGACGGTGTTCTCGCCCGTGACGGTGTTGCGCCACACGATATCGGGCTTGCCGTCTCCATCCATGTCGGCCACGAGCGCCGGTACCCAGTTGGTATCGGCCATCGTGGGCAGGGACTTCGTCGTGACTTTCAAGCGACGCAGGCTGCTGCCGCCCACTGCTTTCGACGCGATGGCGCCACGGTTGGAGGTGATGGTGGCCAGCATGGCGTCATCCATCATCCAGACCTGGTTCTCGCCGGTACTGCGATTGTGGAAGAAGAGATCCGGCTTCTCGTCATTGTTGAAGTCGCCGGTGCCATAGAGGCCCCACTGTCCGTCGGGGTTCGAGGGGAGCGCCCATGTTCCGCCATGGTCAGTTCCCGACATGAACCAGATCTCGTTCTCGCCGGTCGAGCTGTTGTGCCAGACGATGTCGTCATTGTTGTCGTTGTCGTAGTCGGCAACGGCGCCAATGGTCCAATTCGGATCAGTACGCGACTGAAGGGGTTGAACTTGGGAAACCTGCGTGCGGTTCATGAGCCAGACTTCGTTGTTCCCGGTCTGCGGATCGCGCCACACGATATCGGTGTTGCCGTCGGCAGCGAAGTCCCCGGTGCTCTGAAGCTGCGCGTTGCTGTCCTGGTTCGCAGGAAGGGCAATGGTGCTGGCGTGGATCGTGCCGTTCATCTGCCAGATTTCGTTTTGTCCGGTAGCGGTGTTGTGCCAGGCGAGGTCCGACCTGCCATCGCCGGTGAAGTCATGGCTCACTGCGCGCCGCTTCGACGGCGGGATGGTCGTGAAGATAGCTGCCGAGCGGCTTTGCTGGGTTCCGCAGGAGTCGGTCAGCTCGACCCAATAGAACGAGGTCTGGAATGGACTGACCGTTATGTTGTCCTGTGTCCCATCATCAGGATTGGTCGCGATTCTCGAGCTCCGGTCGCCTGGCAGGCCTCGGTACCACGTGTAAGTGATCGGCGAGGTGTCATTGGGATTGGAATGAAGTCCGACTACGAAGAGGCTTACGAGCGCGCCGGGAAACGGCGAAAGACCATCGTAGGGTGCTCGATTGGGCGTGAAGATCGAATCCTGAATGAACGGCGCCTGGCACTGTCCAGGGGTGGCGTTATTCTGCCAAGTGACCCTGTTCGAGAACGCCTCGCCGCAACTGTTATAGACGCGCACCTGGACACTGATTGATTGCCCTGGGGCCGGATAATTCGGATCCCAGAATCCCAGCGTCAGCGATGGGCTGTTTGTGTCACCCGAGATCGGCCGGTCGTTGATGAACCACTGGTACTGCAGCTGGGTACCAGTCGTGTGCACACGCAATGGAATGTTCTGACTCTTCTCCACAGTGCCGCCGCTCAGATCTTCAACGAACGTGATCGGGCAAACGGCAGGAAGCGGCGCGAGCTGATTGACGAACCCCTTGGCAACGGTCGTCGTCCCGTCGCTCAAGAGGACGGTCGCTTCACGCTTCTGTGTGCCGGGATTGGGATCGACGCTGAAGTGGATTTGGCCGTTTCCGGTGCCGCTCCAGGCCGTCGGATCCTGGGGATTGAAATGAATCCACGGCGTTGACGGATCTGCCGAGGCGGTCCACTGACAACCGGCGGTGGCCGTGACGGGCATGATGGTGTCGACGAAGGCGATGTCCGTCTGTACGAAGGCGATCTCCGGAACGAAGCGATACGTGCAACCCGATGCCGTCCCGCCCTGGTCCACGCTCACGAGCTGCTGGGCAACCGATACATGCGAAGAGCGAGCGTCGGGCTGAGCGTTCGCGGGAATGCTGATATTGAAGGTTCCTTTGCCCGTGCGCGTCGAGGTCGGGTTGACCTCGAGGAACGGGTTATCGCCAGACGCCGCGTTCGCAATCGGGTTCCATTGGCAGTGCGACGATGTGTTGACAAAGACGTCGAATAACGGGCCACCGGCGGCCAGCACGTTGAGAGCGAGCGGTTTGATCGTGTACGACGGAACGTCGCAGAAGGCTGTGAGAGTAGCTGTGATGGGCGTCGTCGTCGCGGGGAGAATGCCGCCGGCATAGGTTACGGCGATCGCATCCGGATAGGTGTTCGGGTCCAGATCGACCACGTGCGAGAGGATGGCCGTGCCATCGGCGCCCGTGTGCGGGCGGCCGATCTCTTCATTATTGAGACTGAAAATCAGCTCTTCGCCCACGGCGGGACCGTTCGCCGAGCTGAGGTTCGCGCGGAATGTGGCCGGGAGCCCGACCGAAGCGATGACCGGGCTCACGGTGAGAATCGTCGTGGCATTGCAGGTATTAATCTCCCCGCTCACGGCCGGCAATTGCGTCGTCTGCCCACCCTCACAACGCCCAGGGTTCGGAAGACCCGCGACCGCCGGTCCTTCCGCGACGACCGTGTAGGCGTATGTGGTGCTCGGGGAGACGTTCTGGTCGACGAATTTCGGGTCAGTCAGGCAGTTCTGACCTGTAATGTCGACACCGTCACGGAGGACTCGGTAGCGGATGTCGTTCGACCCTCCACACAGCACCGCTGGCGGCCAGGTGACCTGGATGCCGCATGTGCTGCCTGTGGTGATGGGTTTGACGACCGTGGTGCCGGGGAGGAAGACCGGGGCGGTATTGCCGCAGGAGGCGAATGTGATCTTGCTCGGCCGCGCCTGCCCGAACCGCGCCGCGTACTTGTCCGTCGCTAGTTGCGGCGTCGCGTGCACGACGTTCTCGACCATGCCTGAAGGCTGATAGGTCAGTGACGCGAACCCATTGACTGAGCTGAGAAAGCCGGCGTTTCGGGTATTGGTAACGCTTCCAAGTCCTTGCTGCGTGGTTTGCGCCGTGCAGCCGAACAGCGAGCATGTCGGCATAGTGATGGTCTGGGGCAGCAGGAGATCGTCGTAGCTCGAGAGGCCGTACGCAAACTGCTGGATCGGCGCGCGCGTTGCGCCGTCAGGGCTGACGTGCTCGACGGACGTCGTCCGAATCGACATCTGACCGGCGATCTCGCCGTATTGGTAGCTTTCGGTGACATCGATCCTTCCGGCTGACGTCAAGTCGTTCCGGCGCACCGCGCTCACGACCTTGCCGTTGCGCAGGTCACTGCCGCTATTGTCTGTCCCGTACTCGAACTGTTTGATCGTTTTTCCGGCCTGGTCGGTGACCGTGTGCAGACGCTCGGCCGCGTCATACGCGAAGGTGAGGGTCGTGCCGGCGTTGAGGCGCGTGACTACGTGGCCGCGGGCATCGTATTGATCGTAGGTGGTGTCACCGCTCTCGGGATGCGTCTCCTTGGCTAGAAACCCGCGGCCGTCGTATTGGAACGAACGATCCTGGTGGGCTCCGGTTTCATCGGTCATCTTTACGGTGGCGAGATGTCCCGTCGGATCGTAGGTGTACGCCGTTGTGATGTCCGCGCCCACTGCATTTGAGGGAGAGGTTGATCCGGAAGGTTCGGTCACACTCGTCAGTCGGCCGAATCCGTCGTAATGTTCCGTGGTCGACACACTGGACGGGCCCGTCAGTGACGTCGCGATGGATGAGGTTTTCTTCTTGACCCGGTCGCCGGTGTACTCGAAGGACATGAGCGAGCCATCGGCCGATGTCACGCTGCCGACGCGACCGAACGGGTCATAGCCAGCGAAGGTCGTAGCGTAGCCTGGAAGCGCCTGTGTCAGAGGGTCCGCGCCCGCCGGCAGGTCCGCCCATTCCGATACGCTTTTTCGCCGAGCGAGAGTATCGAACAGGCTCTCCCGGAGGCGCGATTTGCCATTCGGCATCGCCGTAGCTTCGCGCCAGACACGCCCGAGCGAATCGAAGAAGAAATCGCTTTCCGTCGGATCGGAGGAGGACTCGCGCTTCTGGGTGGCCTCGGCAGGCCGGATGAGCGATCCGTTGCCACCGATCTGCGCGGGTGAGTAAGAATAGGCAATCGCGGAGACGCCGGTGGGCACGATCCGTAGGATGCGTCCGCTGGCGTCGTACGAGTACGTAGTAAGCACACGCGCCGAATCACGCGATTCCGTTACGAGTCCGGAGCGGTCGATCGTCAGGTCGGTGGACAAGAAGGAAGCGCCTGTGTACTGCGAAGAGGCCAATACGCCGTTCTGCCAGGAATGAGTAATCTCGTATGAAGGAGAGCCAAGCGAACTGATCGCCGCACAAAGGCTCGATGCGGTTGCAGCCCCGCCCGGCAGAGGGGTGCTTTCGCCGCCGAAGTAGCCTTCGCTGTTGGGATTCCCGTCGCTATTCAGCGAAAGAAGTGTAATCAGGTCAGCGGGGCCAGGGCTGAGAGCGGTCTTGAGCGCGCGCGTGGCGCGCAGGAACCGCTGCGATGTGGTACCGGGTACTGGCGCGAAGCAGGCCTGCTCGCGGATCGTGACGCCATTCTCCACGGTCGTGCGATTCTCGAACTCGTCGAGCGTCCACGGATCGCTTGACGTAATGACTCGGGGAATGCCGCCGACCTCGTTCCAATCAGTCGTCTCGGTGCGGGTGCCACCAGAGTCGAAATCATGGCTCGATGTTCCCGTGCGGTAGTGGGCAAATCCGTCCCAATCCGTAAACTCGGCAGTGATGGAACGACACTGATTTGTGGTCGCGGTCGTGACACAGGTCGCCGGATCGTCACGGTAGAAAACGCGTTGCGACGCCAGGCGATGAATGGGCATGGCTACGTCGGGGAAAGCGGGAAACGGGTTATCTCGCAATTCGACATCGTGACGAACGTATGTGGACCTCAGAGGAGTACATTGCACACACGTGAATTGCTCCGTGGAGAGGTAACGATCCTGCGCGGGGTCGTATTTGCCGTACGGGAAACCGTAATAAAGAGCTTTGAACCCGTTGACGGAATCGTCGATCATGTCGCCGGGCCAAACGCTGAAATGAGCGTCTACATGGCCGCCATCAGGGTCGGTTACCACGGCGATGAGCTCATCCGCGATGGGATTAGGGAGCGGATTGGGTCCGGCCACTCCCAAGCACCTTGCTCCCGCCTGGCCGGAGTTGGTCCCCCAAACGTAGCTCCAGGTGGCAGGGCCCTCGGAAACTGCGCCCGCAACTGGAGCGGGACGGACTGTGCGACTGGTTACGACGCTCGGCGGAGTACCAAAATCGGTTTCCCCCGATACCGTGGTTGGGATCCCGTTTACGCAGAAAGCGATCGGTGGAACGTTGTATTGCTCCCAGTACGTGTATTCGATTCGCCCTCCCGTCGGCAAAGCAACCGACAGCAGGTTCGGATCGGAATAGAGTCCGACCACTGGTGTGAATCGATCGGGATCGTGCTCAAACCGGTACGAGGATTGGTCTGGAAGGATGATCGATTTGAGCACCGTGACCCTATGAGACGTTCGCCCGACCCCACCTGGTTGGGGATAGGGTTCTCCCCGCGGCAAAAGCACATCAAACGTGTCATATGTGAAACGATAAACCGTTGCCTGGTTCTGTGGCCCGTCAAGAACGACCGCGTCCACCATCGGCTTGTTCACAAAATCGACGTTTTGATCCTTAAAGCAGATGTAATGGGTGCGCGTGCCGTCGGTTACGCTCAGCCATGAGGTGGTGTCCACGCCGCACTGGCTTGGCCGCGACGTCGGCTTCGTGAAGGTGACTTTTGCGTTTCCGTGGGGCGCGTCGATATCCAGCAAATCCCAATGTTTGTCCGCGTTCTGTTCCCAGTGCTGGACAGTGCCATCCGGAAAGTCGATCCACGCGAGAGTGGGTGCCAGAAGGAGCGTTCGAAGCCTCAGGTTGGAGCCATCGGTGGTGTATTTCACGTTCGGCTCGCTGCCTGTCGACTTGTCGAAGCGATGATCACCGCCGTCGGGCGCGACGAAGACGTCCGCGAAAGAATTGTTGTCCGGGTCGCTCTTCGGAAGGAAGCTTCCATATCCGAGGATCCAGCCGACTCCCGCGTTCGAGTGTCGCGCCGGAGTCGCCGCCTTTTGCTCTCCAGAGCCGCTAATTGTCGCGAACGTCTCCCAATCCCACAGGTTGCTGTTGTAGCTCAGCGTGAGCTGATACGAGAGGCCGCCATTGACCGGATAGGACTGACCGATGGGCAACACGATCGTGAGATTGCCGTTGAAGACATTCACATTGTCGATACCGGCAAAGTGGTACAGCTTTTCGGGTTGAAGGCCGCGCTCCAGCGTCGGAAATTGCTGCTGGGCGCGAAGTGAGCCGGCAAGGAAAAGGGAGCAGAGAATCGCGAGGCTGAATACGAAACGTTTCACTTGCCCACCTCAACCACCGCGAAGTGCATGGATTGCGGCTCGATCAGCGCAAGAATGTCGCCCTGGTGAATCGAATCGAGTTGTGGGAGAGAGCCGGAGAGCGGAATCATCTCGCCCACATCGATCTGCAGCGGGCGCGAGGCGCGCCCGTTCTCATCAATCCTGCTCGTCTTTGCCGCGTACACCCGCCACGCGCCAACTCCAGGGCGAACGAGGAGCACGTCCATCTCTGGAACCAGCGCTGACAGTTTGCGCAACTTACCGGCGTCGTCCTGTTTCGCAAACGGCTCCGATGGGATCGTCTGCGGCTCGAAGCCGGGCGATCCGCTTGCCGCCCACTGCCCGCTCGCAAGATCCACAGCCACCCAGACAGCGATCAGCGGAATTGCTCGCTGTCGTTCGAAAACGACGCTCCCGTTGCGTTGATCGTCGTGCAGCACGACCGCGTGTGCGATTTTCATCGGGATAGGAACGCTGGAGTTGCTCGGCTCCTTCGCGATGGCGAATAGAACAACGTCTCCGCCGGGCGTTGATCCGTTTACGGTCACGGACCGGTCGCCAAACGTCAGGCCGAGTGGGCCCGCGAGCATGGGAACCGATATGGCAAGCGTAGCGACCGCGAGGGCGGCAGCAAAGATAGGAATTGAGCGCGCTGTTCTGCTGGACATGACTGCTCCTCTTATCGATCGAACGTGTCTGCGGTCACCGTCGAGAACTCTTCGGCGTCAACCTGAAGCGGTACTGATGCAACGGAAGTAGAAGGGCGCGACGCCGATCGATCTCACAATCTGGGTTGGGATGGCTGCGAACTCGTACGTAATGGGGTTCGGTAACGAAACGCCGAGCGCCATCATCAAAATCGTTGCTGGCGGCGCAACGTGTAGGCGTGTGCTATTGATCATCGTCATCTCGAACGGCAACAACTCGCAACTGAGCGAGTTTGCCGGATCCTCGGTTCCAAGGCCGAGTCGACGACCAAACTGGCGTCGCAGCGGCAGGAAGTAGAGAAGTTGTGGTGGTGTTGGCTGAGCTACGGACGCGCGAATGATGAGCATGGATGCACGTTTTGTCAAGACCTTGAAATTGGAATGTGTGTTCGAACGACGTATCGGCGCGTCACCGATCCCGTGACCCAGTCCGGTAGCACCGTTCCGGGTGTTCCTCGATCGAGCGGGTGGTTCTTCCTTCTTCAGTCCCGCGGGCCGGGAGTTCTCCATCAAGCCGGTTCCTTGCTGTTTCTTCCTTCATCGCGAGGCGGCCTTCTGTACTTGTTCACGGAACTCGCTGCTGAAAGTGAGCTCCGCTCGCATCGATCTCCTTTGGCTTCGAACCCGGACGCTCGCTAACAACCGTTTGTGCGAACGATTCGCGGCCACCAGAGTCCAGGAACCGCCAGTTCGCCGTAGCCGACTGCTGGGTCACATTCGTCAGGGTGATAGCGGCTGCACCCGAGGGGCCACAAAACACGATCGCATCATTTGGTCCGACTTCGATGCTACCGGCATCGGGTTCGGGAATGGCAGCCGTGTTCGTCACTACTCGCGTGGCGCCACCATCAGACTCGGGTGGGCCGACCCTTCCCCAAACGTGCAGACGGTCCGGACGCCGTTCGAGAATGTACTCGGCTACCTTTTCACCGCGCCGCCACGTTCCATGCCATTGCTCGACGGGTTCGCGGATGCCCTTTTGCACGTCGACAACGGAATGCGGCTTCTCAGGCGCGTCGGCACTCCAACCATCTGCGCCGAGCTCGCGATCGATCACTTGGCGGGTTGCCTCGATCGTAGGCGGCGGTACAACGTCGTACGCGATGCTCTCTTCTTGCCCCAGCAAACTGTACCCTACGTTTCTTGCTCCGGCGACGACTATCGCAGCCCGCGAACGCTTTGCAATCTCGTGGGAAGGAAAGCACGCGACGAGCACGGCGCCCGCGACCACCAGAATTGTCGGACTTGTCCGGAAGCCTATGGCTGTGGGCATGGTTTCATCTGTGCGCCCATCATCCATGACGACGTTGTCTCGGCGCCCCGCAGAAAGAATTCGTATGAGTCGTCCTTGGTCTGTTGATCGTCCCAGGAAGTCTCCGAACTTGGGCAGTCGCATTGAACGTGGACTCGGATCATTGCGTGCCCAGTGTGTCGTGACCCGCATGTACTTTCGGAAAGGTCATCCGGCTGTACTGGCCGGTCGGAGTATACTCGAAGGTGAAGGGGGCGCTCGGCGTCCAGCTCCACGTTTCACCGGTGACTTAACCATTCCCTTGACTTCAGCCAAATGTCAACGAAGCCTTCTATGCCACGGACCTAGTGTGCCGTTCGAGAATATTGAGGATCGTATGGTTTACGGTACCCTTGTGAATCTCAGCGCCACGCAGAGATTCACACAAGCGACCGTTAGTCATGATTGCGACCGTATCTGAGATTTCCGTGATGCGATAGAGATCATGTGACGAGACGAGGATTGCGTATCCCTCCTCCCGCAGCCGCGATAGAAGATCCACAAAGATGGAGGCCCCCTGCGGATCGAGACCGCTGGTCGGCTCATCCAGGAGCAGATTGCGAGACCCCTTTAAGAGTGCGATCGCGAGTGCGAGGCGCTGGCGCATTCCTTTCGAGAACGTCTCGACGCGGCGCGATAAAACTGCTTCCTCCAATCCGACAGGCCTCAGGCATGCGACATAATCCACGCCGCGCTGTCCCGTTAGGCCGGCGAAGAAGGCTATGTTCTGTCGAGCGCTGAGCGTGCCATACAGCGAGACCTGTTCGGGGATGTACGCGACTCGACGCCGACTCTCGAGTGGGTCTGAGTGCGCATTGATTCCATCAACTAGGGCAACGCCCGCCGTTGGCTCGATGTAGTCGAGAAACAGGTTGATCGTTGTCGATTTGCCTGCGCCGTTCGGTCCCATCAAGCAGCACAGGTGACCATCAGGAACGACGAGGTCGAGGCTGTCGAGCGCCCGAACGCCGTTCGGATAAGTCTTTGACAGATTCCGAGCTTCGAGCAAATCGCATCTCCTATGTCTTCGAAAGACGAATGCCGAGGTAGCTCACGCCCACGAGCAGTACCACGACCAAAGCCAATAACGCGGTGATTGTCACACCCTGCGACTGCGGCGCGAGGTGTATCCGAAGCACCTGTTCGTCAGATTGGACTCCATGATTCTCTGCGCCGGCATTCGGGCGCAGACGCGCTTCGTATTCGCCGACAGCCGCATCGGCTGGGGCCGTCACAGTGATCTGAACCAGGGCATCAGCCCCCTCGCGCAGGAACGGTATGACCGCGGGCTGCGACTGCGCTTTCCACTCCAGCGGAACGTCAGCCGCCACGGTTACCGCGCGAACAGGACGGGTGCCGTTGTTGTAAATCTTCGCGCGCACAACCACGGATTGCCCAACACGCACCTCTTGAAAGAGATTCGAGAGCTGGAGCTTCAGCTTCCCGGTGCCGCGCGGAACGAGCTCCAGGGCCAGCGTGCCTGCAACCGTCCGACGGTCCTCGCCGTGGGTCGGCACGCAGGTGACGGTGAGCTGCAGAGGCCGATCGATCCACGGCTCCGGGAGATCGCGTGGCATGTGGACGTTTAGCTGCAGTTTCTCGGCCGCGACCGTATCAGTAAAGCCGACCTGGCTGACGTGCGCTCCCCCGTCTGACGTAAAGTCGTAAGTGACGTCCGGCGGAAGACCGGTGACTTGTAATCGAAATGCTGCGCTGCGCGCGCTAAGGCGCTGCGCCGTCAGGTTGAAGGTGGCCGTCGCTCCCGCCTCGACGTCGAGAGATGGCTGCGCAGCGGAGAGAGCAACCTCTTCGCCACGTGCGTCGCGTAGCAGGTACACCGAAGCGCGTTGCTCCTGACCGTTGTACCGCAGAACGATTTGAGCCACGTCGACATCCTTGAGGAGCTCGAAGCGTGCAACGCGCGCTTGGCCGTCACGGAAGTCATACAACCGCGTCTCGTACGGAACGGAAATCACGACACCATTCTCCGAGAGGAGCGAGATAGTCAGACTGTCGATTCGCGCGAGCGCGGCGTGGAGGCCATTCTCTGCGGCGAGGTGGTCGCGCAAACGGTAAGACAGTTTCACGGAGACATACGTCCGACCATCCGCATCTCGGCTCTTGACGGCGGAGTCGACGGAGACACGCTGCTCCGCGCCAGTCGCGAGGAGGACAGCCTGGTCAAAATCCAGTTCGGCTTGGCGGTACGCGGTCTCCTGTGCACGAAAGGCCGCGTCCGAAAGGATTCCGGAGTTCCTGCCCGCTTGTGCTCGCTCGAATTCCGCCTTCGCGTGTTCCAGTGCCAGCCGCGAACGCTCCACCTGCGTGAGCAGAGCGATCCGCTCGTCACCGGTATTCCCCCGTGCGGACACACACAGGCACAACATGAGGGCTATGACGATCCGCTTAGTCGAAGACATATCGATTGAACCTGTATACGAGGAGACTGAACACCACGACGTCGGCCGCGAGAAACATCAACACACCCGCGAGTGCGGCGGTAAGCGAATCGCGAAGGGGTACTTCGTACCCGGAGAAGGTCGGAATAGCGCCACGATCAACGGTCACGTCTGCATACGATATCGAGGCCACGCCCTGTAGCTTGATGCCGTCAACTTCCACGGTCGGACCCATGACGTGCGCCAGTGGCCGGAGACGGCGGCGAAGCTCGAGCGCCGCCTCGGTGTAGGACAGGAGAAAACGCTCGCTTGCGCTGTAGAAGGCGTCCTGGTTCTTCACGCCGGCGCCCGCGAGATCGGCTGCTAAGCGGGTGTATGCCGAGAACGGCGAAAGTAGCGACACCTTTGCAGCGAGGCGTGCTTCCGCAGTCGTTCGGACGAGGTAGTCGCGGCGAATCGCCAGGAGCTGCTGTTTGTACTCGCTTAGCTTTGCTTCGTGACGGGCAACCAGATCGGCTTGAGCGCTGCGGGCCAAGGCCGCGCGCTCTGCGTCTGACAGCCCTGCGCGTGTGAGCGGCATCAACATCTCCGACGACACAAAAATCTGTGGGTCGAAGTGGCGTTGGGTTTCCTGAAGACGGTCATGATGTTCCCGTTCCGTTGGCGTCTGGACGATCGCATGCGCCACCGGACCGGCGAGGGCTGGCACAACGATCGCTCCGAAGACCCAGACGGTGATCGCGGTGAGAAGACACGTTGTACGGTCGCGGCACACGGTCGATATGGCGAGACCAAGCACGCACAGAAGCGAGAGAAACGCGAGCGTCAGCATCGCGAACGCGGCCGAACGGATCCAATCCGTTGCTCCCCATTCGATCGCACGACTTCCGAGGACGAGCGCGTGCCCAGCGGCAAGTGCGACAACGACAAACGGCAGGAGAGCGGCAAACGCTCCCAGGTACTCGCCGGCGAGCAGCCCTGCCCTCCTGACCGGGTAGGACATCACCACCCGAAGTACACCGACTGCTCGTTGCCGTATGACTAGATCGGCGGTGCACATCAGAGCGGCCAGACTAAAGATGTAGGCAAACGTGAACGACCAGTCGAGCCCGGCGCCTGACGGCAACAAGCTGCGGCTCGTTATCTGATCCTGCGGAGCGTCGATGAACCCTGGAATCGCCACGAGCGTGCTCGGTATGGTGCTCTCGCCACCTTCGCTGATGAATAAAAGACGAGGCGGGGTGCGAACCAACAGCACCGCTTCGAGCGGACTTCGCTCGAAGCGCGAAGAGCGCAGCAGTGCAAATGTCTTCACGCGCTGGGCGTAGTCCAGAAGGCTCACGTACGTGCCGAGAACAAGAAGAAAAGCGGTACCGATGCCGAGCACAAGGAGTCTGTAATCGCGCAGTTGTTCGATCATGACCCGGCGCGTGATGGCGGCGATGGGCGTATGCTCAGGGGCGGGCATCGTACCTTGCAAACTGCACTTGCGTGACTACGATGAACAGCGCATTCCAGACGAGCAGAATGAGCGCAGCGGGCGCCGAACGGCCTGAAAGACCGCTCCGCTCGGTTTGATTCGGTGGAAGTCCGGTCAGGTCGAGCGGCGGGTTCGCGGGGTCGTACCATGTGGCGCGATCGGGGTATCGCGACAACATGCCGTCTTGCCAGCGACGGAATTGCGACGCGGCAGTTTGGACCGTCTGCAGAAATGCACGACACGCGGCCGTGCCGGTCCCGGTTGCGGTCTCGACGCCGATGATGAACACCGAATAGGGCGACACGAGAGCCAGCGAATCGTGCAGGTCCGCTTGCGCTAAGTGACCCCGCAGTTCGTCCTGCTCGGCCGCCGAAGTGGACACATCGTTGGCGCGCCGAACGAGGTCGTATTCTGCGAGCGTATCCGCGGCGGCAAGGCTCGACGCCGAAGGCTCGACGGGACGGACCAATGCCGCGATCGAAGGGAGCACGATAGGGTACGCGAACACCAGAAATACCCACAGCGCAAAGGCGATCGTTATTGCGGTCGTCGGCCGCCGGACAGTGGTCGCGACAAGGAGCCCGAGTCCCGAAAATGCCGATGCGAGCAGGATACAGAGCCCGAGAAACTGCGCGACCTGAAGCAACACTGGGCCGTCGAGCCTTAGCCGCTCTGACACCGCCGCGAACGCTAGGAAAACAAGCGTGCAGCCGAGCATCGGTGTGGCGACGATGAGCAACGTCGCGAGGTGCTCACCAAACAGAATGGTCGAGCGACGGCACGGGTACGTGAGCGTTAGCTGAAGCGTACCTTCCTCACGCTCCCGCACCACCGTGGAGCTCGCCAGCACGATCGCGAGGAGTGAGCCGAGAAGCCCTAACACCATTGCGGGATCGACCAGGAACAAGCTGCTTTCGTAGGACGACCGGGTGTCGCGGCCTCGGAATGCCGTCGGACGAAACCGGCCGTATGTGGTGACGCTCGCCGCGAAGGCGTCTTCGCTGCCACGGAGCAGGAGCCTGAGCGGTGCCGGTTCGCGATCAATCGAGAGACTCAATCGACTGTACGTCTGTGGCAAGCCGCTTGCTTCGTCTGCGTGCCGGGCCTGGTCCGATTCGAACGTCGCGCGGTCCATGTCGAACAATGGTACGGATCGGTATGCCGCCGCCGCAAAGACCGCAAACATCAGGACCGAAGCACCCCACCACGTGACGCTCCGCAACTGCAGTTGCAAGCGACGAGTAACCACGGCGATGAGGGGAGCGATGGTCATGTATGGCTTACAAAGCGCGATGGACTTATGGACAATTCCCTCCGTGAGCGGCTCCAGCGATAGAAATGTACGTGAAAAAGATCGCCACGCCTCCTCACAGTGCGTGCGTGCCAGGAATCGACCCGGTGGCGCGTCACGAGCCCGCGGGCGTCAGATGTCCTGAGGGCACCTGTAGGCCATGCATGTCGTCCCCCCTAGGGAGCAGCACATGCCGTCTCCACCACATGATAGGCGGCCGTCAGCCGACGTGCACACGTCAGCCTGAGCGTGACCGGAGAATGACGCCATCGTCGCACCGGTCAAGAGCATCGTGATTGACAGGAATCGGAGCACTTTCTTCACAAACGCCTCCTTTTATTGAGTAACCGTTAATGCGTCGTGTGTGAAACGCTGAAGCCCATGCGCACGACGCGCATGCTGTGCGCCGCACGGGCGGCGACACCTACGCCACCACGTGGCGCTCCGCAGATGCAGTTGCAAAGTGACGAGTAACCACGGCAATGAGGGGAGCGATGGTCATGAGTAGCTTACAAAGCGAGATGGACTGGACAATTTCCTCCGCGAGCGACTCCTGCAGTAGAGTCGCACGTGAGGAGGCTCATGACGCCTCCTCACGTGCACGTGTGCCATGAATCCACCGAAGGCACGACGCGAACTCTCGGGCATCAGACCGCCTGAATGCACTTGTAGACCGTGCAGCTCGACGCCGTTGCGGAGCAGCACATTCCGTCTTTGCCACACGATATGCTGTTGCCCGACCAACACGTGTCAGCCTTCGCGTGACCGGAGAGTGACGCCATCGTCGCACCCGTTAAGAACATCGTGATCGACAGGAATCGGATGATCTTCTTCACGAACGCCTCCTTTACTAAGTAGCTACAAAACCGTTGATGTGTCGTTGCTAAATCGCTGATGTGTACCGCGCGACGCGCATGCTGTGCGCTGCATGCGCGTCGACGCGCTACCGGCTCAAACTGCCTGTACGCACTTGAACGTCGAGCACCCGGCGGAATCGGCGCTGCAGCAGGTGCCGGGGCTCGTGACGCAACATGCGCCGGAGCTCGAGCAACAGCCATTCGCCTGCAAGGCGGGCGTACCCGCGAGCGCGAGGCCCGCAACGACCGTCACCACCGACATGATTCGAAGAAGTGTTCTCACAGTGTCCTCCTATAGGTCTCAAGGCATTCTAGTTTGCGCACGCCCACGTCCAGCAGCCCGTCGAATCCGCACTGCAGCACGTTCCCTTCTGGGCGGTGCAGCATGAACTCCCCGAGCAGCACGAGACCACCGCTGCGTTCAACGTTGTTCCGACGATCGTGAGGCAACCGATCACGAGCACCGCGGCAGAGATCATCCTAAGGATTCTTTGCATGTTCTATTTCACCTCCTTTCCATCATGTGGTTGTTCCGACTTCGCACCGAGTCGGTAGGGGTGTGACGAGCCAAAGATGCTTGCCAGCACTTCCCCATTGCTTCGAACGGAGACGTTTTGCAGATTTCCGCTGTCGCGATCAGGAAAGAAGCCAGCAAGTTCACGAGCATTCGTGTCGAGTACGACGGTCCGTTCGTTGCCGAGAAGGAGTAGGACTCGTTTCGCGTGCGCATCCCACGCTACGTCGCGCGTGACGAGCGGAAGTTGCAGACCATCAAAGTTCATTTCCGCGTAATCCGGCGGACCGGGCACCTGGCCGATTGCTGCAACCACAGGCTTGAGCTCAGGATACGTGAGACGCTTTTCAAGCAGAAGACGACCATCAGGACTGAACTTGTACAGCAGCGGCATGAACGCGAACGCAACCCAGACGTTCCCGCCGTCATCGATCGCCAGATGGACCCGATTGAAGACCGCGGCTCTGGAGTCGTACCGGCTAAACTCGCGGCCAAGGATCGACGACGGCCGGACGACCGTCCCGAAACTGCGCAGTTTTCTCCCGGAGCGGTCGTAGACGGCGACGAGGCTGCCCAACTGCGGACGACCAAGGTATACGTCGCCGGCCTCGTTCACCGCTATCCCCATGCTCTTCGGGCTGTCCGCAAAGCCGCCGAGCGACCGACCGTTCGCGTCGAAAATGGCGATGCGAGCGTTGCCGTTATCCTGTACGTACACGCGACCTTTGCCGTCGACGTCCAAGTCGAACGGCTGATATAAATCGCCCGCTCCGTTCCCGATCTGTCCCACAAAGACCGTAGACGAGCCCGAGACGACAGCAATGCGGTGATGCTCGGCGTCGAGGAGATACACCCGCTCGCCGCGAGCCACGATCTTGCGAAGTACGCCCGTTTGAACGGAAAGCTGTGCGCGCGTGATGGACACGGGAACGGCCATCGATTGCGCCAGGCCCTGGAGCGGAAGCATGCAGAGGATTGCGAGCGTCGTAATGTAAGAGCGTCTCATGACCTTGGGCTCGCCTCCATCAGGTTCTGGACGAATGAGTTGAGTGGCGCGAGCCGAATGACGTGCCCGCTCTCATCGGTCTCTACCACGAGAACATCAACACTGTTGTGCTCACCGACGTAGTCGACGCCCGGTAGGTCGGACGCAGCCTGATACGCCGGCATCGTGAACCCGAGTTGTGATAACCGGGTGTGCACTTTGGCGGCGTTGAAAAACGAGGTGAAGACGAGGGCGGGTGAGAGATGGCGGCCGGCCGAGTGACGCAGCAGCGCGGACTCTACAGCGCGCGTTGAGGTCAGGTAGTTCTCAAGCGCGCAGGCGGTGCACCGTCCTGTGAAAACGATCGCGAGCACAGGCGACCGCGGTGCCGACGTCGGGCGGAGGGTCTTGAGGTCGATGAGCCTCTCGATCGAGAGTGCGTCACCCACCTGAATCGGTCGGCCGGTGTCCGTCGTTGGTAGGTACCGCTGGAGGAGGAGGCCAATGTCGGATGGTCGTGGCCGGCCGCCGCGAAACACCAGTTGACCCGCCGGATCAAACAGAAAAAACTGCGTCTGGGCCGTATCCAGGTTGAGCAGCGCGTGGGCGACCGGCATATTCTGCGCGAAAGATGCGAGAGTAGTCTTCGCACGCATGCGTGTCGCATAGGCGCGAATCTCCCGCGGCTCGTCCGACGCCAGGACAATCGCGTCCAGACGCGGGCTCGCTTGCTGGTCGCGGCGAGCCGTGCCAACTTCGAGTGCATGAATGAGTGCGCTGTCGTTGTCGAGGCTTCCGACGAGAATTGCGCGCCATTTCCCGCGCCCGTCCGGCACTGCATCGCCAGAGAGGTCAAAGATCGTATGTTTCACGACCGAGTTCCGGACTGCGGCGCGATGCACGCCGTAACCCAACACCGCGAACGAGATCGCGAGCATCGCGACGGTTGCTATTGTTTCTTTCGACAGCCATCTTCGAATCACCTGGACACCTCAAATTGAAGACTTGTATAAGTCGAGGGCATCACTCCCGAATGCCGTCACGATATAGTGAGCGCCAAGAGATGTCTAGTGGCATTTTTGCCCACGCTCGTTAACATGGTCCTCTCGAGCGGATTTGCGGTTGCCTCTTGCACGAGGGCACAGCCTGACAGGTGCAATCCAAAAGAGGGATCAAGATCTCGTTTACTCCGCGGCTCGTAGACTGAAGCTGGTCTCGCGTCGCTGCCACTCATTCCTTGGGGCCATCTACTGTTTGAGTGCCGCAACCGCCAAAATCCCACCGCCCGGTCATTCGCTTCCAATTCCGAAGAGCTCCGAATCCGTGAGTCGTCGCCGGCTGAACGCGGAGCATGCGGCGAGGAGCTTGGCCCTCGTCCTCGCTGAACCGAGGCTGCCCTTCCGCACCCGGAGGATGGTCGGCCTGCTCAGGTTTGCCTTCTTCGAAAGCCTTAGCGGGCGAACGCCATTCGCCCGCATCCAGCGATCAAAGGCGGTGTCGAATTGGTAGGCCACCACTCGTCCCAACAATCAGATGCATCGGCTCCGTTCTCCAAGGTTGTGAGAGCCGCCAAGGGCGGCGGCTGGCGGCGGGATGCAGAGAGAGATTGTCCGGTCCATCATTCCGCGTCTGGGTGAGTGGCACGAGGTAGATGCAATTGTGCCTTTTCGAGATGAGGTTCGGCCGCCAGCCGCCATAACAGTTTTGTCCTTGCGATCGATGCCGTTAGTACGTCCCGAGACGTCCTTCTGTCATTGGTATCGTCCCGAATGCCGTCACGATATAGTGAGCGCCGAGAGATGTCTAGTGGCATTTCTGCCCAAGCTCACTACCTGGTCCTCTCAACTCTGTCGACCGGATGTTTTCGGTTATTTCCTGCACGGGCACGCGGTCAGCGCCGAGTTGACTCCGCTCGAAGCCCCGTAGGGTGTCGGTTCACCTTGGACGTACCGTTCTGGACGCGAGGCGGTATGCGAGCGGGCTTGCATGGAATGCGGCGCGAAACGCCCTGAAGAACGAGCCGCGGTCACCCGACGCTGTGCTGCGAATGATTTCTTCGACGGAGTGATTCGTGGTCCGCAGCAGGAAGGCAGCCTTTGCGAGCCTCTTCCGGCGAAGCAGCGTTCCCAGCGGGACGCCGTAAATGCGTCTGATGAACCTGCGAAGAGTCTTCGTGTCCCCTTGCAGCGATGCCGCGAACTCGGATGCTCTCGGCACTGACCGGCTCCGGTAACACCGATCGAGGTAATCGTCGATCAGGCGCGTCACTTCTTTCTTCTTTAGCCCTGCGGGAAGCACGCGGATCAGTTCTCCATCAGGTTGGCGTCTCGCCGTGTTTTCATTCGCCGCGAGGTCCACGCTTTCTGTATTTATTCACGGGTACTCGCTGCTGGAGCGTTGCTCCGACGACAGCGCGCGGCTTACTCCGCGAGGCCTCAATGAAAGCCTCGATGATGCCGGCGCGAGTGAGCCGGACACCCGTCCGCAACCTGATGCTCACCGTCAAGTGATCCAGTGCCGCGATATGTCTCTGCAAGAGAACTACGGTGATGTTCGAGTGGCGGGCATCATCCTTCGATGATTCAGGCATCAAGATTCTCCGGGTGTTGCTCGTGGATCAGGAGCGTTGACGGTTGTTGATCGCGGGCTGTCATCGTCGTCGAGGGGGAACAAGTCGTTGGCTTTGATCGAGCGATCTTTCGCCAGCAGACGCGCAGCCTTTACGTACCGTGGAATGGCCTCGGCGGTAGGCTCCGCATCGCCGAAACGTACCCGTTGCACGTGTTGTCTGCTGTACCCGGTCGCTTTGGCAAAGCTCAACTGCTCGATCCCCCTCGCTGTCAGGAAGCGATCCAGGCGCGTGTCCCCATGTGTTCGTGGCGGAAGCCTATTCATCGTCGTCTAGCGGGAAAAGGTCGTTTGCTTTCACCTTTGGGTTGTTGGTCACCTCGCGCATCGCTTGCACGAGTTTGCGGATGCTCGAGAGCGTTGGCGACGATTCACCGCTGCGCCACAACCGGAGTCGCTGACGGCAAACATGGGAGGCCTTGACCACCTCAGAGACGAACAGTCCCCGAGAGCGCATGAAGCGCTCCAGCCTCGTCTTGGCGACTCCGCGATAGTTCACGCATTTCCGTTTCTTTCGCCGCGAGCCGCCAGAACCGACGTCATGTCTCGGAAAGAAGTTCAATCGCTCACGGCTTCCATGAGTGCGTTTACCTGCTCGTAGGTTGTCCGGATTTGCGGTTCGATCCACGATGCATCCCGACTTTCCTCCCGCTCTATCTCGCACATGCTGAGCGCCTCCTCGATCGCGAACATGGCATCCGTAAATTGGTTCGCAAGGCGCACGCGAAGCGGGAGATTTGCAAATATAGTCAGCGCTTCGTCATCAAACGCTAATGCCACATCACTCGGTGCCTGTACGGCTGAAGCCGCGGCGCGGCGGGCGCGGCGTTCGGCGGCCGCACGCGCGAGCAGGCGACGGTACGGCATCGGCAAAGAGTTGGAGCGGCGCATGAGCGTTCTTTCCGAGCAGTCCTCTGTTGAGGCGACGGTGACATGTCTATACCACCTGAGAGTTGGATTGAGGCCGGCTTCGACACAACTGCGCTGAAATGTTTTCGCCAGATGGAACAAGCAGGTTCCATTTTGAGCGGTGGGGTAGGGTTTGCGTCGCTCCAGACACTCCTCAAACATGGCAGGCATTCCGTCATCGCGCACGAGCGGCGTTCCACCCGTCGTTTGTGACTACCTCATGATCGCGACATGGCTTGGGGATACGAACATGGACATCGCGAGCTTCGTCGCCGGCTACCGTGCGAATGCGGAGTTCTATGCCAAACGCGACGCCCGACGCATGAGCGGCGAACTCGTCCCCGAGGGTGCGCGGGGTCTCTTCCGTGGAGCATCGCGATGACGACGACGCGATTCGAACGTTTGCGGAAGAAGCGGCGCCTCAAAACGATCGACATCGCGGCCGAAGCGAATCTCAGCCGCCAGCACGTGAGCCGGGTCCGTCTCGGCCTCACGCAGCCTCGCCGCCACGTCATCGCGGCGCTGGTGTCGGCCCTGCGCCGCCTCACCCTGGAACCGATCGAGGCGGACGATGTCTTCGAGCTTACGGTCGAAGAATCCGGCGTCTGGCGGAAAAACCGCGGCAGCATGCTTGATCGCCGAGGCGAGGCGCGCGATGCCGCGGCAGCGTTCGTGCGGACCCGCCTGCGTAGTGCGCCTCCCGTGAGCTGGCCTGCCATCCTCGCCCGAACGCCGGAGATGAAAACCGAGAGCCTCGCGTGCGTGCTGGTGCTCGAATCAAGACGCACGGTTCCTAAAGATCCGACCGGGGCCGAGGCGCTCGCTGAGACTGCCGCGCTCATCACCGCCGAACTTGAGCCCAAAAGCGACCCGTTCATCGCGCATATCCACGGGTGCGCGTTGCTGGCGCACGGCAACGCGCTTCGGCACCTTGGCCGGTACGCGGAGGCGCTAAGGGTGCTCGATGGCGCGGAGTCGCCGCTCTCGCGTCACGTCACCTCCGCCAACGAACTTTCGCAAGTGTGGTATGCGCGCGCCATCGTGCTCTGGAAGAGGGGCGACTTTGATGCGGCGCTCGCAGAGGAACGTCGATCAGCGATGGTCTTTTCGCTGCTCGGCGATCATCGCCGTCTGGCCCGTGCACACCTCCTCGAGGGCGGCATCCTCTTCGAGCGCGGCGACGCCGCGGGAGCAAAGGCCTTGTTTTTCCGAGCCAAAGAGTCGCTCAAAGAAGCTGCCGACCGTAGCGCGCTGGCGTCGGCGTGGCTCAATCTTGGGGCCGCGGAGGGCCAGCTTGGGAACACCGTCGAGGCGAAGGTCTGGATCAAGAAAGCTGCCGACGCGTTCCGGCGTCTCGGCATTGCCTCGGAAGAGGCACGCGCCGCGTGGACGCTCGGCTACGTGCTCGGGATGCATGGTTCGCAAGCGCGCGGTGCCGCTCTTCTCCATGAAGCACAACGCTCCTACGTACGACTCAAGATGCCGCTCGAAGCGGGCTTCGTTGCGTTGGATCTCGCCGAGGTATTGCTGCTGGACCCGAGCTGCGCCAGGGAAGCGGCGGAGATCTGCGGTGTGGCTCTCGCCGCGTTTCAGCGGGGAACCGTTTCGAAGAGTGCCGCGAAGGCGCTGGCCTATTTGCAGGAGGCGGCGGCTGCCCACTCGGCGACGGCGGGGCTCGTGGCCTCCGTGCGCAGCTATCTGAAGGACCTGAAGCACAACTCGGCTGCGGTCTTTAGCGCCAATGGAACGGTGTCGCCGTGAGCGCCACGGGTTCGTGCGGACACGCGGGCGCTCACGGCGACAGGGGCGCTATGGGTCGGGGACGGAGATTTTGCTGGAAAGCGTGATGAGATCAAGCAGAAGATCGAGCACGATAGACGTCCTCCTTTCCGGCGCGGTCGAGCCGGCTGATGTGGATGCGGAAGGCGCCTTTCAGAGAGAGGAGTCGGAGTTCGCGAGGGTTTGTGACAAGCAGTCGAGAGCGACGGGCCGATTGCGTATCGCTATACTTCGGTACAGCAGCCGCCTAGCCGCCGTTCGAGTCGTAATGTCCGACTTATCCGACAGACGTCACGCGACCGAGGGACACCCCGTCGCTGTCGCGTACGAGGTCCACCGGGAACTCCTGCGCGTGATCGCCGAGCAGAAATTCAACGTGCCCGCCGACGATGCCGGCCCGCTCGTAAACGACGTGTTCGTCTCATACCTCCGGCATCACGCGAATGTCCGCGATGAACGCGCGTGGCTCGTGGCTGCGATCTGTAATGCCTCGCGCGAATACTGGTATCACCACGGTCGGCGCCAGGGTTTCGCCGACATGGCGGGCGTGGATAACGTGACGATCGATGGAATCACCGAGCGGCTCGATCTCGTCCATGTGCTTGCCCGCCTGCCGGAGCGCTGTCGGCAGGCACTCTGGCTTCGTGTCGTGGAGGGTCGCTCGCCGGAAGAGCTCGCGAAGTCCCTAGCCACGAGCGTAGCGAATGCGCGCCAAATCGTCCATCGCTGCAAGGCGTACGCGCGCGCGATGTTCGAAGAACGCCGTACGCGTAACTGAAAACCATGCACTTCAGTAGAGATGAGCTCCTCGCCTTTCTGGACGACAACGGCGACATCGTAGTCCTCAGCGAGGTGCGCGATCACCTCAGGATCTGCGAGGGCTGTCGCGCGCAGTTCGAAGACTTGGAGCGATGGCAAACGTTGCTTTCGAGCCGGAAGCTTTGGGCGCTCATGCCGCTCCGGACGGACGACGTCGGACCTTTTCAGATCAGTGAGCTCGGCGCACGCGCCGAACGAGAGGACGAGGATGCCGACCGCTTCGTTCTGACGCTTCCCGCCGATCGGGTCGGAACATGGAAGACTGCATGTGCCGCGCGTGAGCACCGCACCGCCGGGTTAGCACGATGCCTCGTGCGTGCGGCGCGCTCCCGTTATGCACGCACCCCCTTGGATGCGATGACAATCCTCGACATCGCCTTGGAGATCGCGGAAGCCCTCGTGCCGCGCGCACTTTATCTCGAAGGCGAACTCTGGAAAGAGCGGGGGAACACGCTCCGACACCTCGGCCGCTATCCCGAGGCCCTCCGCGCGCTCGACAAGGCAGAAAGCGCGTACGGGCACGTTCCCGTGGCCGAGTTCGACCGGGCATTCGTTCTGTGGGCGCGTGCGACCGTGTATTGGGCGATGAAACGGTTCGACGATGCGCGGGCGCTCGCATCGCGGGCGGAGGAGACGTTTCGCGAATACCACGACGATGTGCACGCCGCGCAAGTACAACTCCTCGAAGGCGGGATTCGGTTCGACGAGGGGGACGTTGCCGGCGCTCGAACGGTTTTTGAAGCAGCCCGCCCGGCCGTCGAACAGTTCGAGGACGAAGAAACGCTCGCGCGGCTTTTCGCGAATCTCTGCACTTGTGACGTTCGCCTCGGCAACGTCGCCACCGGACGCGCCTACGGTGCGCGCGCCGCAGCAATGTTCGCGAGGCTCGGGATGGACACCGAAGCCCTGCGCTTGTTCTGGAGCCTCGCGGAGGCGCTGGCAACGGACATCGACAGAGACCGCGCGGTGGACCAGCTCCGCGACACTGCGGCTCGGTTTGAAGGCTTGGGAATGCTTGGCATCGCAGCGGATGTCAGTCTCGATACACTGCGGTTCCTCCTCGACGAGGGCAAGTACGAGGAATCAGCACGGCTTGCAGCGCTCCTCTCCGCGCGATTTCGACAGGAGAACGTGGCAATCGACGCCGCCAACGCATTCGCCTATTTCCAAGAGGCCGCCGCCGCGCTGCGGGCAACGCCGACGCTCGTCGATTATCTGCGGAGCTATCTCACGGCGCGGGCGGGCGGGGAGGACGTTCGGTTCGCACCGGGTGACGGCCTAACAAACTAACAACGCGCCACTCCGGCCCCTCGAGGATGTCGACGTAGAACGATGATTCTCAGCGGCGAAGCGATTTGACCAATGCCGATCGCAGATTGCTTGCGCAGCCAACCCTCATGGTGCATCCAGGTCGAACACCACCTCCATCGATCCGCCGGCAAAGCCGACGCGGACGGGTGTAATGGTCGATGTTCCGTGTACCACGGCCGCTTCCTCCTCCTGGGTGCGCACCGGGAAGAATTCGTAGACGCCTTCCGGCATCGCCTGCAACTCGGCGCGGCCGCTCTCGTCGGTCCAAATGCCAATCTTGTGAGGATCTGCGAAGGGAAAGAACCGCGGGACGGGCGGCGGAACGAGGCGCCCGTTCCAGCGGAAGAGCGGGATTATCCCGGCGAGAGGTTTGCCCGCCGCTGACGCGCTGATTCGGAGGGACCCCACCGCTGGTGGAACAACGACACGTACACCGTCAGCCGAGTTCGCGGCACGGACATCGACGATTGCGAAGGACCCTTCCTCCGGTAAGACATAGAGCGTTCGAGCCTCGTCGGGGCGAAGGCTAAGTGTGAGCTGTCCGGCGCCGTCCGAGGCGTAGATGTGATCCGGGTTCAGGCCATCGCCGACACCGTCAATCACCGTCGCGCGCGCGATAGGATCGCCGAAAGACGTGACGATGCTGACCACCACAGCGATTCCACGCTCCAACGGGATATCGACCGTTTGCGGGGAGTCCGTAGCGCTCACGTGAGCATGAACGGCCACCGGCATGTAGCTCTGTGCCGTCGCCTTGAACGTGTAGTCTCCGGGTTCGACCGCGTCGAGCGAGAACGACCCGTCCTGTTTCACAGGCACGATGCCCAGTCCGCCGCCGCCGGCGTCGGTGTGGTAATCCTTCATGAGCCCAACTTCAGGGACTGGTTCGCGCGTCTCCTTGTCATAGATGCGGCCGGATAGGGTGCGGTCTGAGATAACAATGTGCCAGTGCGTCGGGCTCGACGTGGCATCGAGCGGCTGGTGAACGAACGTTCCATCGCGTGCCGGATCTGAGATGTAGTACGCGGCGAATGTGCCCTTCTCCCAACTCTCCGCCTGGAAGGAGCCGTTTTCATCCACGCCTACGGCCACTTCCCATCCCCCGCCCACGGGTTGCAAGTTAAGCTGTCCGCCCGTCGCATGGCGATCACCAACGAGCACTTCGCCGGTGATTTCAATGGGATCGATCGACACGCGTTTCTCCACGATGCCGTCGTCAGGCAAGCGAAGGGCTTCGAAGTATCGGGCGAGCGGCGTCGGCCCCTCGATGCCAAGGAAGTAGTCACCCGCTTCGATGGGTGGGAACGTGGCGCCGGTCTCCGTGAGTTTCAAAGCTTGACCCGCTGTTTCTCGGAATCGCTGGTCGGGGCCGCGCGTGAGGACAGAGACGCGAAGAGGAACGGCGGCGATGCGCGACCGATCGAGCGTGACCGTCAGCGTGGCGCCTCTCCGAAGCACGACGTGGCCAAGGTCGATGTCTGCTGCCTCGCGATCGAGCGGCACGCGGTGCGGCGCGAAACCATCGGCGATGACCTCCACGTACGGCGGCAGATCGGCTGGAAGTTCTGCAGCAAGCGTTCCCTCGACGTTTGCGGAAGCGAGCACGTGGCCCTGTGGGTTTGTCATGACTGCGCTTGGCAGCGGGTCACCCCTTGCGTTCATCACCGTTGCCGAGAGTCGGGGTGCAGCGAGCAGCCGCAGCGCACCGAGAGTGGCTGGAACGCCCTGCTTGACAACGATGGTGTCGCGGCGCAATCGAAGGTGGTGCCTGGCCGTGACCGACATTTCGTACGAACCGGGCTTGATCCCCACACTCGTGAGACGTGCAACGTCCGTATCTTGCAGCGCGACGTCATAGCCATGCTTGCCGTCCGCACGGAAATGCAGCTCCACATCCGCAGGCCACCCACGCGTTTTTTCTCCGGACAGTGCGAGTACGACTGTGCCACGTTCTTTCGGGCCGAGGTCAATTGCCGTCGCGTCTTTTGGGATCGCACCGACCACGATCTGGTGCTTGTCGTCGCGGACCCACAGAAATTGCCGGTCTACCTCCGCAGGCTCGATGGACACCACGACGCCTTCGACAGGCTTGCAACTGCTCGCGGCACGGAGAAGAGCGCCTTCCTTCGTTACACACAACGTGCCGCGAAGCGCTGGCGCGTCCGCCGCAAGGCTACTCGCAACCGGTGAGAGGAGCAGCGCGAGCACAGTCAGCTTTCGACGGATCATGGTGAACTTAAGCCGAGGGACGATTCTCCAGAAGGCCGGCCATGGTTTCAAGAGTAGCGGCCACGGCGGAAACACGCGCACGTAAGCCAAACATGAGCTCTTCCGATAGAACCTCATAAAATGGTCGCTCCCGGTGAGAGAGGCAAGCATTACGTGGTGGTCAGTGATGTCCGCTGTCGCTGTCGGTTACATCCTCGGTCGGTCAGTTGTTGAAGTGTTCCGGAAAGTGGTCGCGATGTTTCTCGCGTGGTGATCTCATTACGCGCCGTTGTCATCGATGCATTCGGTCACTGCCGAAACGAGTTCGTTCAGATCGAAGGGTTTTCGGATGACGCGGAAGATACGATGATCTTCCAGCCTGCTGAGATCCTTGCTCGCTACGGCGGTCAGAACGATGACGCTGCGTCTGAGTTGCTCCGGTGGATGTCCGCGCCAAGTGCTCGATGACTTCGAAGCCGTCGAGCTTGGGCATCATCAGGTCGAGGACGATCGCTCCGAACTTCTTGCCTGCGATCGCTCCTATCGCCTCTTCGCCGTTCTGCGCGGTCTCAACCGAGTCGCCGTTCCGGGTCAGGACCGTCGTGACCAGTGTTCTGATCGCTTTGTCATCATCAACGACAAGAACCCTAGGCGACTGGCTCCCATGCACGCCGGGAGCCTCGCCGGACGTTTTCAACATAGGTACGGACAATAGTCTCCCGTCGCGTCGGGAGCAAGCCCGCCCGACGCGCGTAAGCCCTGGCGCCGTCACCTTCGGCAGGGATATGGCCCCGGCATTGACTGGCAAGGCGGCGGTTCGTGATTCATCGCCAAGGCCGTGCTTTCCAGGCGAAGCCCGGCGGCCGAGTCCGCAGTCAGTGTTGGTCGTGAAGATGGATCACGTCGCGCACTACGTGATGGACCGCGTCGACGAGAGCGACGTGTCCGCCCACGGCTACGTACGTATGATGGGGCGGCGGGGGCGGCAGCCGGTGCTTCAGGTCCGACGGTACGTAGTGAGCTTGCCGGCGAAGGTCCGGGGTGAATGGCTGCCCCGGTGCGAGCCGCGACTCCTGTTCGGGCGTGACGCGGTCTTGCTGTCGAAGG